>DASTTQ010000016.1:0-166348 GCA_035760065.1 Solirubrobacterales bacterium | reverse complement strand
GGAACTACGACCGCGGCAGGTGCGGCGGCGGCAGCCGATAGCTCGCGGGCGTCTTCGAGAGCCTGATCGGGCTGCGGGGGAGGCGGACCGGTTGATCGGCTTCGCGCGGCACCTCCACGATCGGATCGAGGCCGATCCGCTCAGCGAACTCGAAGGCGGCGCCGATGTCGTTGACTACGCCGGTGGGGACACGGCGGGCGCGCAACAGCTCGACCCACTCGGCGGCGGACCGGGCGGCGAGCGCCGCCTCCAGCAGGGGACGCAGCTCTTCGCGGTTCTCGACCCGGGCGGAGTTGGTGGTGAAGCGCTCGTCCGCAGCGAGGCCCGGCTCGCCCAGCGCCTCGCAGAGCTCGGGGAACTGGCGGTCGTTGCCCACCGCGAGGACGAGGTCGCCCTCGCCGCAGCGCAGCAGTTCGTAGGGGGCGATGCTGGGATGGCGGTTGCCCATCCGGCTCGGCACGATCCCGGCGACGGTGTAGGCGGAGGACTGGTTGACGAGGCCGGCGAGCAGGGCGGAGAGCAGGTCGACCTCGACCAGCTGCCCCTCGCCGCTCTCGCGGCGGTGCTCGAGCGCGGCGAGGATGCCGACCGCCGCGTAGAGGCCGGCGATCACGTCGACCAGCGCCACCCCGACCTTCAGCGGCTCGCCCTCGGGCTCGCCGGTGATGCTCATCAGGCCGCCCAGCGCCTGCACCAGCAGGTCGTATCCCGGCAGCTCGGCTCCGGCGCCCGAGCCCCCGAAGCCGGTGATCGAGCAGAAGACGAGGCCCGGCTTCTCGGCGGCGAGGGTCGCGTAGTCGAGGCCGAGCTTCGCCATCACCCCGGGGCGGAAGTTCTCGACGACGACGTCGGCGCCGAGTGCGAGCCGCCGCGCCTCGGCCAGGTCCCCGTCGTCGCTCAGGTCGAGGGCGACGCTGCGCTTGTTGCGGTTGACCGCCTGGAAGTAGGTCGCCTCGCCCTCGGCGTCGTTGGGAGGTCCCCAGGAGCGGGTGTCGTCGCCCGTCCCCGGCCGCTCGACCTTGGTCACCTCGGCGCCGAGATCGGCGAGGGTCATCGTCGCCAGCGGCCCGGCGAGGACGCGCGAGAAGTCGAGGATCCGCAGTCGTCCGAGCGCCGAGGCCGCCATTAGGTCACGATCCTAGGACCCCGCAACCGACGCCGAGGAAGCCCGATGTCATCCACCACCGCCGCGCCGCCGATCCGACCCTCCGACTACCTGGCCTTGGACGGCCTGCTGTCCGACGAGGAGCGCGACATCCGCGACACCGTTCGCGCCTTCGTCCGCGACAAGGTGGTGCCGAACGTCGGGGACTGGTTCGAGGCGGCGAGCGTCCCGGTCTCCGAGCTGGCGCCGGAGCTGGGAAAGCTCGGCGTCCTCGGGATGCACCTGCAGGGCTACGGCTGCGCCGGTGCGAGCGGCACGGCCTACGGCCTCGCCTGCATGGAGCTCGAGGCGGGGGACAGCGGCATCCGCAGCCTCGTCTCGGTGCAGGGGTCGCTGGCGATGTACGCGATCTGGCGCTGGGGCTCGGAGGAGCAGAAGCAGGCGTGGCTGCCGCGGATGGCTTCAGGCGAGGCGATCGGCTGCTTCGGCCTGACCGAGCCCGACGCGGGGTCGGACCCGGGGTCGATGCGGACGCGGGCGCGGCGCGACGGCTCCGACTGGGTCCTGCACGGGCAGAAGATGTGGATCACCAACGGCTCGGCGGCCGAGGTGGCGGTGGTCTGGGCGCAGACCGACGAGGGTGTGCGCGGCTTCCTCGTCCCGAAGGGGACCAAGGGCTTCACCAGCCAGGACATCCATAGGAAGCTCTCGCTGCGGGCCTCGATCACCTCGGAGCTGCTGCTCGACGACGTGCGGCTGCCCGCCGACGCCGTCCTGCCCGAGGTGAGCTCGCTGAAGGGGCCGCTCTCCTGCCTCAACGAGGCGCGCTACGGGATCGTCTGGGGGGCGGCCGGGGCGGCTCGCGCCTGCTACGAAGCGGCGCTCTCCTACGCGCTCGAGCGGGTCCAGTTCGACCGTCCGATCGCCTCCTTCCAGATCCAGCAGCAGAAGCTGGCGGAGATGGTGCTGGAGGTGAACCGGGCGACCCTCGTCGCGATCCACCTGGGTCAAATGAAGGACGAGGGGACGTTGCGGCCCGAGCACGTCAGCCTCGGCAAGCTCGGCAACGTCAACGGTGCGCTGGAGGTGGCGCGGACGGCGCGCCAAGTGCTCGGCGCCAACGGGGTGACGCTCGAGTACCCGGTGATCCGGCACATGAACAACCTCGAGTCCGTGGTCACCTACGAGGGAACGGCAGATGTCCACGCGCTGGTGGTCGGCGGGGCGGTGACCGGAATTTCGGCATTCCGCTGATGTTTCCGCCGAGGGCTCGCGTAAGGTCGCATGTATGAGAAGCGATCGCTACGTGCAGCAGGCGAGCAACGGCCGCTGGGAGGTTGTGAAGGAGGGCCATCGTCGTGCGACTGCCGAAGGTGCGACGAAGAGGGATGCGGTGAATACCGCCCGCAAGCTCGTGCGGGAGGAAGGCGGAGGCGAAGTCCTCGTCCTAAACCGCACCGGCAAGATCGTGGAGGCAGCCACGGTCAGGCCGCAGCGGAAACGCGCCGCGGCCTGAGTCGTCCCTCCACCCGTAATTTCGGGTTTCCCAGAGGATGGGTGGTGGCGTCGAAGAAGAGCAGCGGATTTGCTTTGAGCCTGCCGTAGATATCCGACTGTTGTGCGAGCAGGCGCTCTGGCGGTCCCGGCAGCATCGAGACCGCAACGGGCCTGTCGGGATGCTCGCTCAGCGCTTCGGCCAGATGGGCGTCGTGCTCGCTGAGACTGCTGCCGAAAACGACCACCGGCGTTGCGCGTTTGGCAAGCTGGCGCAAGGCATGGGCGAGATAGACGTTTTCTTCGATCGCCACGAGCTTGTCGATAGCCGAGCCCTCCGTCACCAGCAGCGGGCGGGCGGTCCGATCCCCCTCGATCGGCTTGCCGAACTGGTTGAGCAGGGAATCGAGGTTGCCCTGCGTGAGCTTCCAGGTGGCGCCGTCCTTGCCCGTCACCAGATGCAGTGCACCGTGCAGGAAGTACACAGGTATGGGCGTCCCACGGTCCTTCGCCCGATCCGGGTCGAATTCGCACCGCCCGCCGAAGCGAAAGTGGTCGACAAACGGGTTGAAGCCTTCGCAGCCGATTGACCAGTAGAGGAGCAGGTCGTAGCTGGTCGTGAAGACCCATTGGTGCTTCAAGAGCTCCCGGCGAACTGCCTTGCGCGTCGAAAGCGGGACTCGTTCTCGGTTGACGTGAACGGCCTTCACCGCCTTGGCGAGCGCCCGTTGGATGTGGCGGTATCGGCCCAGTAGGGGCTCGGTCTCGAGGCCGAGAATCTTGTTGACCCTTGCCGCGGTCAGCAGGTCGCCGAGCACTCGCTCGAAGTTGGGCGTCCGCTCGAACAGTTTCCGCTCCTCCGGTGCGAGGGTGTCTGCCTTCGCTTTGTCGAAGAGAACGCGATAGCCGAATGGCTCCCAGACGTTGATGCTCATACCGTTTCCGAGCAGCAGCGTGTCCCAGTTGTGCATGTTCGCGATGTCCGCCCAATCGAGGAGCGTGCCGTCAAGCGCCCGCATGGCGAGGTTCTAACACCTCAACCCGCTGTCACCGATCCCTGCGGACCACGTTTCCTTTGTCCGGTCGTGGGTAGTTGACTGTTCGCCAGCCAGCGGCAAAGGAGGCGACATGGAGGCGAGCGGGAGTCGGTCTCTTGTCCTTGTCGAGCACCACGAGGCGCTTCGCGACGGGCTCGCGGTGCTGCTCGAGCGGCGCGGCTTCGACGTGCTCGGCTGCGCGACCACGGCGGCGAGCGGGGAGGAGGTGATTCGCGAGCGGGAGCCCGACCTGGCGGTGGTCGGAGTCGACCTTCCCGACGAGCGCGGCACCGAGCTGGTGCGGCGGATCAGCGGCAACGGCGTCGGCTCGAAGTGCGTCATCTACACGGGGCTCAAGGACCCGGATCTGCTCGAGGCGGCCTACCGCAGCGGCGCCCGCGGCCTGGTCGCGAAGCCGGCCGGGATATCGGTGCTGGTCGACGCCCTGCGCGAGGTCTGGCGCGGCGGCCGCTACTTCGATCCGAGCTTCGTCCGCAAGGCCGCCAACGGTGACGGGCGGGAGAAGGCGCTGAGCAGCCGCGAGTCCGAAATCTTGGCGATGCTGGCCGATGGGCTGACCGGCGAGCAGATCGCCAAGCGCCTCGTCCTCTCGCCGGAGACCGTGCGCACCCACATCCGCAACGCGACCGAAAAGCTCAATGCCCGGACCCGCACCGAGGCGGTGGTCAAGGCGATCGACCGAGGTGAGGTCGAGCGCCGGGGGGTCTGAGCCACGCATCTGTCACAAAGGCGCCCGAGAATCGGCACGTCCGCGTCTTGTTCCGCGCGTACCCGCCGCTGAGCATCTGCCTCCAATCCATTTCCGAAGGGAGGCAATCGATGATCTACAAGCTGTTCGGCTACCTGAACGCACAGGCGTCCTGGCGGGTGCGGCAGATCCGGCGGGTGGCGGGGGAGACGGGACAGGGGACGGTCGAGTACGTCGGCCTGATCCTGCTCGTCTCGCTGCTCATGGTCGGCATGGTCGCGGCGATGAAGGGTTTCAACGGCAAGCAGGGCACCGAGCTCGCCGACGTGATCGTCAACAAGATCAAGGAGGCGGTTGACAAAGTCGCCTTCAAATAGAAAGAGCCGCGAGCGTTGCGCCTTATCGCTGCATGGCAACGAAAAGGCGCACCGCAAGCGGACAGCCGCCGAGCGGTTTCGCATGAGAGACTCGCGCGATGCCAGCTTCACGCAGCTACGACAGGGCGCCGGCCGACATCCGGCCGGTGACGATCGATCCGGGGTTCGTGGAAAGCGCCGCCGGGTCGGCGCTGATCTCGATCGGCCGGACGCGGGTGATCTGCACCGCCTCGGTGCAGGAGCAGGTGCCGCGGTGGATGACGGGCAAGGGCAAAGGCTGGGTCACCGCCGAGTACGCGATGCTGCCCGCCTCGACCGGCGACCGCAAGCAGCGCGACATCGCCAAGGGCAAGCAGGACGGCCGCGGGGTCGAGATCCAGCGGCTGATCGGGCGGGCGCTGCGGGTGGTGGTCGACTTCAGGGCGATGGGGGAACGCAGCGTCTACGTCGACTGCGACGTGCTCGAAGCCGACGGCGGCACCCGCTGCGCGGCGATCACCGGCGGCTTCGTCGCCCTGCGCCAGGCCTTCCAGAAGCTGGTCGACAAGAAAGCGCTGGACGCGCTGCCGCTGACCGGCTCGGTCGCCGCGGTCAGCGTCGGCCTCGTCAACGGCCGCGCCCTCTGCGACCTCGACTACGGCGAGGACTCCAACGCCGAAGTCGACGCCAACGTGGTGATGACGGGCGACGGCGGCCTTGTCGAGGTGCAGGCGACGGCGGAGCGGACGCCGCTCTCTCGCGCCTCGCTCGACGAGCTTCTGGGCCTGGCCGAGCTGGGGATCGGCCGCCTGCGGGAGGTGCAGGAGCGGGCGGCGTGATCCTGGCGACCCGCAACGAGCACAAGCTGCGGGAGATGTCCGAGTTGCTGCCCGGGGTGGAGCTGCGGCCGTTGCCCGTCGAGGTCGAGCTGCCGCCCGAGACCGGCGACAGCTTCGAGGCCAACGCGCTGATCAAGGCCCGCGCCGCCCACGCCGCCACCGGCGAGGTGGCGATCGCCGACGACTCCGGGATCGAAGCCGCCGACCTCGGCGGCGCCCCCGGCATCTACTCAGCCCGCTACGCCGGCGAAGGCGCCGGCGACGAGGCCAACCTGGAGAGGCTGCTGCGCGAAGTCGACGCCGCGGGCGGCGAGCGCCGCGCCGCCTACGTCTGCGCGATCGCCCTGATCGACGAGGGCGGCCACGAGTACGTTTTCGAGGCCACCTGCGAGGGGACGCTGCTGCGCGAGGGGCGTGGGACCGGCGGCTTCGGCTACGACCCCGCGTTCGTCCCCGACGAGACCGGCCATAAGGACCGTCGCACGTTCTCCGAGCTGACCCCCGAGGAGAAGCACGCGATCAGCCACCGCGGCAAGGCGGCGCGGATGCTCGCGCGCCACCTGGGGCTGGAGGCAGAGGCGACGCCATGACCGGCAAGAGCCGGGCCGCGGCGCTCTCGATCGCATCGAACGCGATCCTGATCGCCCTCAAGCTGGCGGCCGGGGCGATCACCGGCTCGATCGCGATCGTCACCGAGGCGGTCCACTCGCTGATCGATCTCGTCGCCTCGGTGATCGCCTTCGTCTCGGTCCGCAAAGCCGACGTCCCCGCCGACGAGGAGCACCCCTACGGCCACGAGAAGGTCGAGAACCTGGCCGCGGCGATCGAGGGGATCCTGATCCTGATCGGCGCCGCGGTGATCGTCTTCGAGGCGACCCACCGGCTGGTCGTCGGCTCGGCGGTCGAATCGCTCGGCGTCGGAATCGCGGTGATGGGCGTTTCGTTCGTCGCCAACCTGGGCGTTTCGACCTACCTCTATCGCCAGGCCCGGGCGACCGACTCGCCGGCCCTGGAAGGCGACGCCGCCCACCTGCGGACCGACGCGATGACCTCGCTCGGCGTCCTCGTCGGGCTCGGCGTCGTCGAGGTCACCGGCATCGCCGCCTTCGACTCGATCACCGCCCTCCTCGTCGCCGTCGCGATCGTCTGGGCCGGACTCGGCATCCTCCGCCGCTCCTCCGGGGTGCTGATCGACGAGGCGCTGCCCGAGTCGGAGATGGACCGGATCGAGGCGGCGATCGCCGCCGCCCGCACTCCCGAGGTTGCCGGCTACCACAAGCTGCGCGCCCGCCGCGCCGGCAGCCGCCGCCACATCGACTTCCACGTCCAGTACCGCTCGGGCACCACGCTCGAGCGCGCTCACGAGCTGGCCCACCAGATGCGCAGCGAGATCGAGGCCGCGGTCCCCCAGGCCGAGGTCCTGATCCACGTCGAGCCCGAGACCTCATTCCGCGAGCGCGAAGAGGGGCCGCACCGCTCGGGCTAGCGAGGCGGCAGGAGGTTCACGCTGGCCGCGAGGCCGATCGCGACGAGGGTGATCGCGTAGCCGGTGTAGCCGCTGAAGGCGAAGAGGACCGCGGCGATCGCGCAGACGACGACGACGGTGATCCAGGAGGCTCGGGCGAGCGTCACGGTCGGTAGTTTTTCGCAGATGTCCGACGCCGCCGCAGCCACGACTCCTTCGGGGGAGTCCGCGGAGGCCGCGCTGGCGTTCCTGACGGAGATGTCGCCCGACCTGCGGGGCGCGGCGGTGCTGGGGCCCGAGGGCGAGGTTCTGGCCGCGAGCGGAGAGAGACCCGAGCGCTGGGCCGACGATGCCGCCGCCCTCTTCGCCGTCGCCGATGCCGCCGAGGGGGTGCCGGTCGAGCAGGTCCACATCGCCACCGAGCAGGGCGAGGTCTTCGCGATCCGCAACGCCGGCCTGGCCGCGGTCGCGGTGACCGAGCGCTTCGCCCTCGCCTCGCTGATGCTCTTCGACATGCGCTCGACGCTGCGGGAGCTTCGACGGGACGAAATGTCGCCCCCCGCGGGCCGACGGGACGATAAGTCGCCTATGGATGGACAAATCGGCCCGTCGGCAGAGGGGGATGGACATAGCGGCCCGTCGGAGGGGAATGGCTGATGCCGGCCAAGCCGCATCGGATTCTCCTCGACCGCGTCTCCGCCTATGCCGACGAGGCGGCCGCCTACATGCGCCGCCGCCGCGTCGCCCGCCGGCCCTTCGCCCGCCTCTACTACCCGAACGGGCGCAGCGCCGACCACGCCCAGGACTCGAAGAGCGGCGCCGAGCTCTTCGTCGCCGCCGGCCGCCTGATCGAGGTGGCGGGGAAACGGACCCGCGGATGACCGAGCTCCTCGACCAGGAGGTCGCCGCACGCGTCCTCTCCCGCGCGCTGGCCAACGGCGGCCGCTTCGCCGAGATCTTCGCCGAACGACGCCGCGGGCAGACGCTGGCGATCGACGAGTCGCGCATCGAGCAGGTGCAGGCGGGCGCCGAGGAGGGCGCCGGCGTCCGCGTAGTCGACGGCAACACCACCTACTTCGCCCACGTCGACGGCCTCGACCCGGCCGACCTCGAGCGCGCCGCCGGCGAAGCCGCGGCGGCGCTGAGGTCCGAGGGGCGCGAGCCGCGGCCGCTGCTGATGCGGGCGACGACGCCGCTGCCGATCGAGCGCCGCCCCGAGGACGTCCCCGCCGCCCGCAAGGCGGAGATGCTGCGTGAGCTCGACGAGCGGGGGCGCGCGAAGGGGGGCGAGGTCGCCCAGCTGATGGCCTCCTACGCCGAGGCCCGCCGCGAGGTCGCCGTCGCCAACTCCGACGGCCTCTTCAGTGGCGACGACCGCACCCGCACCCGGATCGGCGTCCAGGTCGTCGCCCGCCGCGACGGCGCGGTCGAGACCGGGGCGGAGACCCTCGGCGCCAACCGCGGCTACGAGCTGCTCGAAGACGACCCCGGCCGGATCGCCGAGCAGGCGGCGGCCAAGGCGCTGACCCTGCTCGACGCGGTGCCGGCTCCCTCGGGCTCGATGCCGGTGGTGGTCGGCGGCGGCTTCGGCGGCGTCCTCTTCCACGAGATGACCGGCCACGGCCTCGAGGCCGACCACATCCAGAAGGGCGCCAGCGTCTACGCCGGCAAGCTCGGCGAGCGCGTCGCCGAGCCGCTGCTGAACGCCTACGACGACGGCCGCCTGCCCGGCGAGTGGGGCAGCGATGCGATCGACGACGAGGGCCGGCCGACGCAGAAGACGCAGGTGATCGAGGGCGGCCGCCTCACCTCCTACCTCTACGACCACCTGACCGCCGAGCGCGACGGCGTCGCCTCGACCGGCAACGGCCGGCGCGAGAGCTTCCGCCACCTGCCGATCCCGCGGATGACCAACACCTACATCGCTCCCGGCGACGCGACCCCGAAGGAGATGATCGCCGAGGTCGAGCGCGGCTTCTACGCGGTCTCCTTCGGCGGCGGCCAGGTCGACCCGGCGACCGGCGACTTCGTCTTCGGCGTCTCCGAGGGCTACCTGATCGAGGGCGGCGAGGTGACCCGCCCCTGCCGCGGCGCCACCCTGATCGGCAACTGCCTCGACGCGCTGGCGGCGATCGACGCGGTCGGCGAGGACTTCTTCATGAAGACGGGAATCTGCGGCAAGGGCGGCCAGAAAGTCCCCGTCGGGACCGGCCAGGGCCACGTCCGGCTCCGAGCGCTGACGGTCGGGGGGACCGAGCGGTGAGGCGGAGGTCCAGCGCATGACCGAGCTCAGCGCGGTCGCCCACCGCGCCGTCGAGGCCGCCACCGCGGCCGGCGCGAGCGACGCCGAGGCCTACGTCCAGCGCGAGGCCGGGCGCACCGTCCGCGCCCACGGCGGCGAAATCGAGAGCCTGACCGCGGCGGTTCAGACCGGGATCGGGATCCGTGCCTGGGTCGGCCACCGGGTGGGCTACTCCTACGGCACCGACCTCTCCGAGGCCGGGTTCAGGGCGATCGCCGCCCGCGCCGCCGAAGCCGCCGGGGTGGCCGACGAGGACGAGTTCGCCGCGCCGCCGCACCCCGCCGCGATCGAGGCGCTGCCGGGCCTCAGCGACCCCTCGCTGGGGGAATGGGAGGCCTCCCGGGTCGCCGAGCTGGCGATCGCCGTCGAGCGCTCGGCGCTGGAGTCCGACCCGCGTCTGGTAGCGGTCGAGACGGCCGTCTACGCCGACGCCGCCGAGCAGGTGGCCATCGCCTCCTCGACCGGCGTCGCCGGGGAGTACGAGACCTCGAGCTGCTACGCCTACCTGCAGGCGCTGGCAGAGGGCGACGGCGCCCGCGAGACCGGCCTCGGCTTCGGCCTCGCCCGCGGCCCCCGCGGCCTCGACCCAGAGGCGATCGGCGCCGAAGGCGCGCGGCGGGCGCTGGAGATGATCGGCGCCGGCAAGCCCGAGTCGCGCTCCTGTCCCGTCGTGCTCGACGAGACCGTCGCCGCCAGCTTCGTCGGCCTGATCGGCGGCGGCCTCGGCGCCCGCGCCGTCCAGCGCGGCCGCTCCCCCTTCGCCGGCCGGCTCGGGGAGGAGGTCGCGAGCGAGGCCTTCGTCCTCCACGACGACGGCCGCGCCCCCGAGGGGCCCGCCTCGGCGCCGTTCGATGCCGAGGGCGTGCCGAGCCGCCTCACCCCGCTGATCGAGGGCGGCCGCCTGCGCGCCTACCTCTACGACACCTACACCGCCAACCGCGAGGGCGGCGCCTCGACCGGCTCGGCCTCGCGCCAGGGCTACCGCTCGCCGCCCGCGGTCTCGGCCTCGAACCTGATCGTCGCCCCCGGCTCGCACTCCTTCGAACAGCTCCTGGCGCAGGCGGGGGAGGGGGTCTACGTCAACGACGTCGCCGGCCTTCACTCCGGGGTCAACCCCGTCACCGGCGTCTTCTCGGTCGGCGCCTCGGGCCGGATGATCCGCGACGGGGCTCTCGCGGAGCCGGTCCGCGAGTTCACGATCGCCGGCGAGCTGTTGGCGATGCTCGGCGCCGTCGAGGCCGCCGGATCGGAGCCGCGCTGGGTGCCATTCGGCGGCTCGGTCAGCACGCCGCCGCTGCTGATCGCCGAGATGGCGATCAGCGGCTCGTGACGTTTGGCTCTAGAGCGCGAAAACTTACGCCGTGGGCGCTGTTAGATTGCGCCGATCTTCAAACCCCGAGGAGGACTGACGACGTGACCAAGGCTGAATTTCTTGACCAACTTGCCGGCGACGACCGGCTCGGCAGCAAAAAGGCTGCCGGCGACGCCGTCGACGCTGTTCTCGAGGCCATCACCGGCGCCCTGAGCAAGGGCGAGGAGGTCGCCTTCACCGGCTTCGGCAAATTCCACGTCGCCGAGCGCGGTCCGCGCCAGGGCGTCAACCCCCGCACCGGCGAAAGGATCACCATCCCGGGCGGCAAGGTGCCCCGCTTCTCCGCCGGCTCGGCCCTGAAGAGCCAGGTCAAAGGCTAGGACCCGCTGGCCAACTTCGCGGATCGGCTCGCGGCGCTCGTCGAAGAGCGCCGCAGCCAGATCTGCCTCGGCCTCGACCCCGACCCGGCCAAGCTGGCCGGGGACGGGGCGGAGCCGGGCGACCCCGAGGCGCCGGCCGCCGAGCTGGCCGCCGCCGCGGTCGCCGAGCACTGCCGCCGCCTGATCGAGGCGGCCGGCCCCGCCTGCGTGGCGGTGAAGCCGCAGCTCGCCTGCTTCGAGCGCCTCGGCGCTCCCGGCTGGCGGGCGCTGGAAGAAGCCTCCGCCGCGGCAAGCGAGGCGGGCCTGCTCGTCGTCGCCGACGGCAAGCGAGGCGACGTCCCGGTCACCGCCGCCGCCTACGCGCAGGCGCTGGTGGGGGAGACGCCGACGCCCTGGGGCCCCGTCGGCGGCCTCGGCGCCGACGCCTTCACCGCCAACCCGCTGCTCGGCCGTGACGCGCTGGAGCCGCTGGTCGCGGCCGCAGCCGAGGCCGGGGCGGGGGTCTTCGCCCTCGTCCGCACCAGCAATCCCGGCGCCGCCGACCTGCAGGACCTGCCCGCCCCCGAGGCGCCGCTGCACGAGCGGCTCGCCGCGATCGTCGACGAGCTCTCCGGCCGACTCCTCGGCGAGTCCGGCCTGAGCGGCATGGGCGCCGTGGTCGGCGCCACCGAGCCCCAGCGCTTCGCCCGCATGCGCGAGCTGATGCCGCGGTCGATATTCCTCATCCCCGGCGTCGGCGCCCAGGGCGGGCGACCGGAGCTGCTCGGCGCGGCCTTCGCCGCCGGGCGGGCCGCCGGCCTCGTCGCCGCTTCGCGCGGAATCGCCGCCGACCCCGATCCCGCCACCGCGGCGGAGCGGCTGCGAGCCGCCGTTTGGGAGATATCGACCGCCTGATCGGGCCCTGCGCGATTACGATCAGATCGCTTAACCGGTTCTGCCCCCCAGTCCGATGGAAAAACGCACCAGCGCCGCCGCCCGCATCTTCGCCGTCGCCGCCCTGATCGTCGCGGTCTTGATCGTCGTCGTCCTCATCTCCTCGGCGATGAGCGGGAGCGGCTCGGACGGCAAGCACCACAAGCACCAGGCGCAGAAGGAACAGACGAAGCACCGGACCAAGGCGAAGACCTACACGGTCAAGACCGGCGACACGCTCACGGCGATCGCCCACAAGACCGGCGTCCCGGTGTCCGAGATCCTTGCGCTGAACCCCGAAGTGGATCCCCAGATCCTGATCGCCGGCCAGACGCTGAAACTCAGATGAACGCCCGGCGCCACGGCGCCGCCGTGTTGCTCGCGCTGCTCGGCCTCCTCCTCCTGCCTGCCTTCGCTGCGGCCGCCCCGCCGAAGCTGGAAGGCCGCGCCTGGGGTCTGATCGACGCCCGCAGCGGCGACGTCCTCACCTCGCACGCGCTGAACAGAGCGCTGCCGATCGCAAGCACGACCAAGCTGATGACCGCCTATGTGGCGATGAAAGACCTGCCGCTCGACAGGATCGTCCGCGCCCAGCCTTACGACCCCGAATACGGCGAGTCGCTGATGGGGCTGCGGGTGGGACAGCGGATCAGCGTGCGCGACCTCCTCTACGGGCTGATCCTGCGCAGCGGCAACGACGCCGCCCACACCCTGGCGATCGGCGCCGCCGGCTCGGAACGTCGCTTCGTCGCCCAGATGAACCGCTACGCGGCGGCGCTCGGCCTCTCCCACACTCACTACGCGAACCCGGTCGGCCTCGACGAGAAGGGCAACTACTCCACCGCGCTCGACCTGATGACCCTGACCCGGCGCCTGCTGGCTATACCGGCCTTCGCCAAGATCGCCGACTCGCGCCGCGCCGTCCTGGCCAGCGTCCATCCGCGGCGGCGGATCGAGACGATCGACGAGCTGCTGGAAATGGCTCCGTGGGTGACCGGGGTGAAGACCGGCCACACCTTCGGCGCCCTCTACGTGCTCGTCGGCTCCGGTCGCAAGCACGGGATCGGCCTGATCTCGGTCGTGATCGGCGCCCCCAGCGACGAAGCCCGCTTCGACGGCAGCCTCGAGCTGCTCGAATGGGGCTTCCGCCAGTACCGGCACAAGGTGCCGGTCCGCCGCGGCCAGGAGCTGGCCGACCCGGAGATCCGCTACTCGGGCGGGCGGCTGCCGCTGCGGGCGCAGCGCGCCGTCGCCGTCGGCGTGCGCCGGGGAGAGCACGTGGAGGTCCGGGTCCGGGCGCCGGCGGAGGTCGAGGGGCCCCTGCGGCGCGGCGCCCGGCTCGGCCGCGCCACGGTCCTCCTCGAGGGCCGCCGGGTAGGCGAGGTCGCTCTCCTGACCGGCCGCTCGGTGCCGAAGGCGAGCGCCTTCGACCGCGCCCGCGCCTTCCTCTCAGACAACTGGAGACTTATCGGGATCGGGGCGTTCGTGATACTTGTGGTCGCGGCAATTCTGCTGTTCACCAGGACCCGCAGGAAGGAAGCGAGAAGCGAATTCGGGTGATCGTCCAGTGATCCTCACCGTGACCTTGAACGCGGCGATCGACCGCACCGTCGCCGTGCCGAATTTCCGCCTCGGCCGCCGCCACCGGGCGGTCGAGAGCCGCACCGTGGCCGGCGGCAAGGGCATCAACGTCGCCCGGGCGCTCAACCTGCTGGGGCGGCCGGTGATCGCGACCGGCTTCGTCGGCGGGCCGACCGGGACCCGCGTGCTGGAACAGCTTGGCGAAGAATCCGTCCTCACCGACTTCACCCGGATCGCCTCCGAGACGCGGATCAACCTGGCGGTGATCGACCCCACCTCGGGGGAACAGACGGAGATCAACGAGCGCGGGCCGGCGGTCAGCCCCGAGGAGGTGAAGCGGCTCTTCGAGCGGATCGCCTACCTGGCCGGCGGCGCCAAGATCTGCGTGCTCGCCGGCTCGGTGCCGCCCGGGGCCGGCGAGGACCTCTACGCGCGGCTGATCCAGGACTTGGGCCGCCGCGGCGTCCACGTCGTCCTCGACGCCGAGGGCGACGCGATGCTGGCCGGCGTCCGCGCCGGCGCCGCGATGGTGACGCCGAACGAGCGCGAGGCCGAGGAGCTGGTCGGCCAGGAGTTCGCCGACCGCGGCGACCTCTCGCAGGGGCTGCTCGAGCTGGTCCGGCTGGGCGCGGCCGAGGCCGCGATCACCCGCCCCGAAGGCTGCGCCGCCGCGGTCGGCGAGGGCGGCTCGCGGCGCCTGCTGGAGGTGCACACCGAGGCGCTGGAGCCGGTCTCGACCGTCGGCTCGGGCGACGCCTTCCTCGCCGGCTACGTCGCCGCCCGCTACGAGGAGCGCGCGCCCGAGGACTGCCTCGCCTACGGCGTGGCCTGCGGGGCGGAGTCGACCCAGCACTTCGGCGCCGGCACCGTCGACCGCAACCAGGTCGAGAGGCTGCTGGGCGAGGTCTCCGTGCACGACTTGGAGGTCCCCGCGGAAGTGTAGGCTGGTTGATTCACCGCCAGCAGCCCTTGGAGGACTAACTTGGAAATCGAAATCGGCCGCGGCAAGAAGGGGCGCCGCGCCTACGGATTCGACGACATCGCGATCGTTCCTTCCCGCCGGACGCGCGATCCCGACGACATCGACATCAGCTGGACCCTCGGTCCCTACCGCTTCGAGCTGCCGCTGGTCGCCTCGGCGATGGACGGGGTGGTCAGCCCCGAGACCGCCGTCCTGACCAACGAGCTGGGCGGCCTCGGCGTCCTCAACCTGGAGGGGATCTGGTCGCGCTTCGAGAACGCGGAGGAGAAGCTGGAGGCGATCGCCGCCGCGCCCAAGCACGAGGCGACCCGGCTGATGCAGCAGATCTACACCGAGCCGGTCAAGACCGAGCTGATCGCCAGGCGGATTGAGGAGATCAAGGCCCGCGGCGCCGTCGTCTGCGGCTCGCTGACGCCGCAGAAAGTCCGCGAGTACTACGAGGTCGCCGTCGAGGCGGGCCTCGACATCCTCGTCATCCAGGGCACGGTGATCTCGGCCGAACACGTCTCGACCACGGTCGAGCCGCTGAACTTGAAGGAGTTCATCGCCGAGGTGCCGGTGCCGACCGTGGTCGGCGGCTGTGCCTCCTACTCGACCGGGCTGCACCTGATGCGGACCGGGGCGGTGGGCGTCCTCGTCGGGGTCGGCCCCGGCGCCGCCTGCACCACCCGCGGCGTGCTCGGAATCGGCGTCCCGCAGGCGACGGCGATCGCCGACGTCGCCGCCGCCCGTGCCCAGCACATGCTGGAGACCGGCGAGTACGTCAACGTGATCGCCGACGGCGGCATGCGGACCGGCGGCGACGTCTCCAAGGCGATCGCCTGCGGCGCCGACTCGGTGATGATCGGCTCGCCGCTGGCGCGGGCCAAGGAGGCGCCCGGCCGCGGCTTCCACTGGGGGATGGCGACCTTCCATCCCTCGCTGCCGCGCGGCACCCGCGTCTCGACCAAGCAGGACGGGACGCTGGAGGAGATCCTGCTCGGACCGGCCAAGGAGAACGACGGCACCTTCAACCTGATGGGGGCGCTGAAAACCTCGATGGCGACCTGCGGCTACGAGGACATCCGCTCCTTCCAGCGGGCCGAGGTGATGGTGGCTCCTGCCCTGATGTCCGAGGGCAAGAAGCTGCAGAACGAGCAGTCGGTGGGCATGGGCTCGAACGGGCGGGCGGCTGTGTCTACTGGAGTCGCCGTATCGGATGACTAGGACTTCCGACGCGGCTCGGCCGGCGGGTCCTGTCGCCGCAGGGGACCCCCCCCCTCCTGCGCGGCAGGAGGGGGTCCCCCCTACGACGCCACCCGCCGGTGGGGCGTTGGAGGAGGTCCTCGTCCTTGACTTCGGGGGGCAGTACAGCCAGCTGATCGCCAGGCGGATTCGCGAATGCGGGGTATTCGCAGAGCTGCTGCCGGCTTCGACGTCGGTGGAGAAGATCAGGGCGAGGAAGCCGAAGGGTCTGGTTCTTTCCGGAGGGCCTGCCTCCGTGTACGAGGAGGGGGCGCCGGAGTTTCCGACGCAGCTGCTCGATCTCGGGATTCCGATGCTGGGGATCTGTTACGGGATGCAGGCGATGGTGCTGGCGCTCGGGGGGCGGGTGGAGTCGGCGGAGACGGGGGAGTTCGGGCGGACGGACCTGGTGCTGCGCGACGGCGGCGGCAGGCTGCTCGGCGGACTGCCCGAGGAGCAGGACTGCTGGATGAGCCACCGCGACGCCGTCTTCGAGGCGCCCGAAGGCTTTACCGCGCTGGCATCGAGCCCGAGCTCGCCGGTTGCCGCGCTGGAGATGCCCGACCGCGGGCTCTACGGGATCCAGTTCCACCCCGAGGTCGTCCACACCCCCTACGGCACCGAGATCCTCACCCGCTTCCTGCGCGACGTCGCCGGCTGCACCGAGCAGTGGTCGCCGCAGTCGGTGATCGCCGAGCAGGTGGAGAAGATCAAGGCCCAGGTGGGGGAGGGCCGGGTGATCTGCGGCCTCTCCGGCGGCGTCGACTCCTCGGTCGCCGCCCTGCTCGTCCACAAAGCCGTCGGCGACAAGCTCACCTGCGTCTTCGTCGACCATGGGCTGATGCGGCTGAACGAGGCCGAGCAGGTGGTCGCGGCCTTCGGACAGTTCGGCATCCCGCTCGTCCACGTCGATGCCGAAGAGCGCTTCCTCGAGAAGCTCGCCGGGATCGAGGATCCGGAGGAAAAGCGGAAGATCATCGGCGCCGAGTTCATCCGCGTCTTCGAGGAGGAGGCGGCGAAGCTCGAGGACGTCAGCTACCTGGTCCAGGGGACGCTCTACTCGGACGTAATCGAGTCGGGCGGCTCAGACCACGCGGCGACGATCAAGTCCCACCACAACGTCGGCGGGCTTCCCGACGACCTCGAGTTCGAGCTGGTCGAGCCGCTGCGGATGCTGTTCAAGGACGAGGTCCGGGCGGTCGGCGCGGAGCTTGGGCTGCCCGAGCGCATGGTCTGGCGCCAGCCCTTCCCCGGCCCCGGCCTCGGCATCCGCATCGTCGGCGGCGAGGTCACCAAAGAGCGGCTCGACATCCTCCGCGCCGCCGACGCGATCCTCCAGGAGGAGATCCGCGCCGCCGAGCTCTACCGAGCGCTCTGGCAGTCGTTCTGCGTGCTCCCGGTCGTCCGCTCGGTCGGTGTGCAGGGTGACGGCCGCACCTACGCCTACCCGATCGTGATCCGCGCGGTCACCTCCGACGACGCGATGACCGCCGACTGGGCGCGCCTTCCCTACGACCTGCTGGAGCGGGTCTCGAACCGGATCATCAACGAGATCCGCGACGTCAACCGCGTCGCGCTCGACATCTCCTCGAAGCCGCCGGCGACGATCGAGTGGGAGTAGGCGACTCCGCTTTTCTCGTCTAGGCGGTTTCCAGCGACCCCGCGGTCTCGAAGGCGGCCTGCCCGACCACGGCCGAGACGGCATTCCGCCCGCCGCTCTCGTGGAGACGGTCCTGGCTGCGCAGGTGCGCCGCCAGCATCAAGCTGGTCGCCTCTTCGATGATCGCGACAACCTCCTTCCATCCCTCCTCGTCGAGGGTCAGGGGCATCCAGCGGAAGACCGTGTCCTCTCGGCCGTCGAGCGTCCCCGATTCGAGCGCCGCGATCGCCTTGTCGAGAAACGTCTGCAGAGTCGCCGCGGAAACGCCGCCGAGAAGGGATGGCGGCACCTTCCGCCACTGGGGATCGCCGACGAAGGCGCGCGGGGTCGCCTTGTAGAAGTGCTCGATCGCGCCGCGCCGCTGTGCGGTGTCGACGAGTTCGAGAGCCCCCAAGCGGTCGAGCGCCCGCGTGTGGTAGGCGACGCCGGTCAGACCCGCCTCCAGTTTCTCCGCCAGCCAGTTGGGGCTGGCGACGTGGTCGCTCAGCTCCTCGAGGATCTTGATCCGGAGCGGATGGGCGACAGACATCACCATGCGCTGGTCGATCGCCTCCGTGCCGGCGCTCATCGTGGGCTCCACGGTCTCGCCGGGCGGCGGTCCATCGGGGCGGGTGCGCGTGCTCTTCATGGTTCTCTCCTTCGAGGGGGGCGGATACGGCAGTGTTCGCCGCGCACTCGTAGGTATAGACGATTCTTCTAATGCAATCCAGAACACTTAATTTCTCCAAAAGAATCGCCTCAAGTTCAACTCGAGTGCGGCCGGGTCGGATGCCGGTCAGATGCCGGCCACACGGGTGACCGCGAAGATCAGGACGAAGCCGAGGGCGGTGAGCAGGACGCGGTTCGCCGACCCCCGGGCATGCGCCTCGGGCAGCAGGTCGGTCGCCCCGATGTAGAGGAAGATCCCGCAGTAGACGCAGAGCGCGTAGCCGAGGGCGTGGTCGGAAACGTGCGCCACGGTGCCGACGACCGCTCCAAGCAGCGGCGCCAGGGCGTCGATCGTCAGCCACCTCACCGCCGCCTGCCGGTTGCCGGAGCGGCGCAGGACGTAGCTGACGGTGTTGAGGCCGTCGGCGAAGTCGTGGCTGATCACGGCCAGGAAGACGAGCAGCCCGGTGGCGGAGTCGACGCCGAAGGCGAAGCCGATCCCGAGCCCGTCGACGAAGCTGTGGACCGAGAGCCCGGCGGCGCCGAGCACGCCGACGCGTTCGCCCGCGAGCGCCGCCACCGCCTCGTCGCGGTCGTGGAGGACCAGGGAACGCTCGGCGAGGAAGAAGCCGAGGAACCCGGCGGCGACCAGCGCGGTCGCGAGGTCGGTGTCCTCGACCCCCTTGATCCCCTCCGGGAGGACGTCCAGCAGCGCCACCGCGACGACGACGCCGCCCGTCAGTGCCAGCAGGGTTGGGAGGCGGTCGCTGAAGCGCAGGCCGACCCGGCCGCCGATCAGAGTCGCCACCACGGTCAGGCCGGCGAGGGGAATCGCAATCGCCACGTCAGTTGCCCCCCGCGCTGCAGCGGGGGCAGACCCCGCGCAGGAGGACGTCGTGGGCGACGATCTCGAAGTCGGCCCGGTCGCCGATCCCCTCGATCGCCCGCTCGAGCGGGCGATCGGAGAAGGGGACGAGTCGGCCACAGCGGACGCAGACCATGTGGTGGTGATGGCCGCCCGGGTCGTCGCGCTCGAAGGCGACGACCTCGCCGCCGACGTCGACCCGGTGGACCAGCTGCAGCTGCTCGAGCTGCTCCAGGGTCCGGTAGACGCTAGCCCGGCCCACGTCCGGCAGCCGCCGGTCGATCTCCAGAGCCGTGACCGCGCAGCTCTCCTCGCCCAGCAGCTCGATCACCCGCAGCCGCGCCGCCCCGGCCCGAAGGCCGGCCTCGTTCAGCCGTGTCCTCGCCCGCTCGGCCCAGCTCACCGGCCGGAGCCTACATGAAAATGAGACCCGTTATCGTCTACAGCGGGTGCTCAGCTGTACGCGTCCCACTTTTCGAGGTAGGGAAGCGGGTCGAAGGGCGAGCCGC
Organism: Solirubrobacterales bacterium; assembly: GCA_035760065.1. Classification (GTDB taxonomy): domain Bacteria; phylum Actinomycetota; class Thermoleophilia; order Solirubrobacterales; family 70-9; genus VAYN01. The sequence goes on along the minus strand of DASTTQ010000016.1, from coordinate 146,968 downwards.
CCTCGTACCAACCGGGCGGGCCCCACATCTCGAAGTGGAGGTGGCAGCCGACGGCGTCGCCGGTCTCGCCGACGATCCCGATCGGTTGGCCGGTGCGGACGGTTTCGCCGGTGTGTAGCGGGGAGGGTTCGGCGAGATGGGCGTACATGAAGTCGTCCGGGGTGCCGCGCCCGTCGATGACGACGTAGTTGCCGGCATTGGCCTCGTAACCGGCGTATTGGACCGTGCCGCCGCGGGCGGCGACGAGGGGGGTGCCGCAGGCGGCCATCACGTCCTGGCCCTGGTGGGTGTGGCCCGAGCGGGGGGCGCCGAAGCGGCCGGCGCCCATGCCGAATTCGTGCGGGCCGAGGACGGGGAAGGCGTAGCCGTAGAAGGCGAAGCCGAGGCTGAGCGCGGTCGAGGCGGTCGCCTTGCGCGCCGCCGGCGCGGTGGCGGTTGCCGATTGCGGGCTGATCCGGAAGCTGTAGCGGCCGTTGCGGGCCGGGCGCCCTTCGTTCGTGCTCCCGTCCCAGCGTACGCTGGAGGCGACGTCGGGGACGATGTCTTCGCGGTAGAAGGTCTTGACGACTTCGCCGTTGGTGCCGACGACGTCGATCCGCAGGTCGTTTTCGGGCTGGCTGCTGCCGATCGTGAAGCTCAGCTTCGGGTAGCGGTAGCCGAAGTAGAAGGACTTGTGCGGGGTCGTTTCGGCGGACACGATCGTCAGCGTGCCGGCGCTGGGCGAGCTGGCGGGGCTCCCCGAGGGGCTGCCCTTGGCGGTCGGCGCTGCGCCCGGGGTACCGGCGCCGCCGGTGGTCGCGGCGGCGTTGCCGACACAGCACGCCAACACGGCCACCAGGGCCAGGACACCTATTTTCCCGACCGAAGTCGACCGGACGAACCCAGTGCTGGTCAAACCGCTAGCCCTCTCTTTCCGTCGCCTGCGGAGTTAGCTGACGGGCTCGCGCTGAAAGAGTCGCGCTACGGACTGGTTCGTCCGATTCGCCCCTGGGACCTGCTCGGCCCCTTCGGTTCCTCCGCTCCCGAGCGGTGGCCCGCGCGGGATTCGGCTATTGCTCAGGCGGCAGCATATACGGAGATGCGGCTATCATCCCCCGGCCGCGTCGGTGAATCCGGGCGGTTTTTGCGCGATGAAGACCTTTGTAGCCACTCCCGCCAACCGCCAGCGCAACTGGTATGTCGTCGATGCCGAGGGCAAGACCCTGGGCCGGCTGGCAACGCAGATTGCGGACACGCTGCGCGGCAAGCGCAAGCCCGAGTACACGCCGCACGTCGACACCGGCGACTTCGTCGTCGTCGTCAACGCCGAGAAGATCCACGTCACCGGCGACAAGCTGGCGCAGAAGACCTATTACCGCCACAGCGGCTACCCCGGCGGGATCAAGTCGCGGACGCTCGGCGAGATGCTCGAGCGCAAGCCCGAGGAAGTGATCCGCAAGGCGGTCAAGGGGATGCTGCCGCGCAACCGGCTCGCGCGTCAGCAGCTGACCAAGCTGAAGGTGTATGCCGGGCCCGACCACCCGCATGCGGCGCAGCAGCCGAAACCCATGGAGACTGACTGAACTTGATGGACGACGAGAAAACGCCGGAGCAGGACGAACAGCCTCAGGACGAGGGCGCGGAGCCCGCGGGTCCTGCCGCCCCAGGGGACCCACCTCCACCTGCCCAGCAGGAGGGGGTCCCCCCTACGACGTCACCCGCGGGAGATGCGTCTGATCAGGAGCCGTCCGAGGAGGTTGCAGATGAGCAGCCGTCCGAAGAGGTTGTCGAGGAGCCTGTCGAGGAAACGCCCAAGGCTGAGGAGAAGAAGAAGGACGTTATTCCGGGGGCTCACCTGGAGCCGATCCTGGTTGAGCCCGAGGGGCCGGAGCTGAGCGCGGAGGAGCGAGCTCGGCTGGAAGCCGAGGAAGAGGAGAAAGCCCGGCGCGAAGCCGAGCTTGCCGCCACCGAGGAGACCGAGGCCGCTGCCGCCAGCCGTGCCCCGGCGAAGATGGACAAAGGCGCCCGCTTCCTCGCCACCGGCAAGCGCAAGAGCTCGATCGCCCGCGTCACCCTCGTCCCCGGCAACGGCAAGATCGAGATCAACAAGCGCAGCCTCGAGGAGTTCTTCCCGCGGCCGCTGCACCAGACGATGGTCAAGCAGCCGCTCGCCGTTTCCGGCTACGAGGGCAACGTCGACGTCCGGGTTCGCGTCCGCGGCGGCGGCATCGGCGGCCAGGCCGGGGCGATCCGCCACGGCGTCGCCCGCGCGCTGACCGAGATCGATTCCGAGCTCCGACCCGACCTCAAGCGGCGCGGCTTCCTCACCCGCGACGCCCGGGTCAAGGAGCGGCGCAAGGCCGGTCTGAAGAAGGCGCGCAAGCGGCCTCAGTTCAGCAAGCGCTGACGGGGACGGGGTGAAGACCGCGCGCAAGCTCTTCGGAACCGACGGGGTCCGGGGAGAGGCCGGCACCTTTCTCACCGCCGAGCTGGCCACGGCCCTCGGCCGGGCAACGACGGCGACGCTCGAGGCCGAGCGGCCGCAGGTCCTGATCGTCCGCGACACCCGCGAGTCCGGCCCGATGCTGGAGGCGGCGCTGGCTGCCGGGATCGCCGCGGCCGGGGGCGACGCGCTGCTCGCCGGCGTGCTCCCGACCCCCGCCGCCGCGATCCTCGTCAAGCGCCTCGGCCTCGACTGCGCCGCCGTCGTCTCCGCCTCCCACAACCCCTTCGGCGACAACGGGATCAAGTTCTTCAGCGCCCGCGGGACCAAGCTCCCCGACGCGGTCGAGGCCGCGATCGAGGCGGAGATGGACGCGCAGCCGGCCACCGCGCAGCCGGGCCGGGTGCGCGAGCTGAACGGCGGCCTGGAGGACTACCTGCGCGAGCTGCAGGCGGCCTTCCCGCTCGACCTCTCCGGCCGCCGCGTCGTCCTCGACTGCGCCAACGGCGCCACCTTCCGCGCCGCGCCGGCGATCTTCGAGCGCCTCGGCGCCGAGGTCGAGGCGATCGGCGTCGAGCCCGACGGCCGCAACATCAACGCCGGCTGCGGCTCCACCCACGTCGAGGGGCTCTGCGAGCAGATCGCCGCCTCCGAGGCTGAGATCGGCTTCGCCTTCGACGGCGACGGCGACCGGGTGCTGGCGGTCGACGGCGCCGGCCGCGTCCACGACGGCGACGAGCTGATCGCCCTGGCGGCACGGGGGATGAAGGCGCGCGGCGAGCTGGACGGCGGCGGCGTCGTCGTCACCGTGATGAGCAACTACGGCTTCCACCAGGCGATGGCGGAGGCCGGGATCGAGGTCGCCGTCACCCAGGTCGGCGACCGCTACGTGATCGACGAGATGCTCCGTCGCGGCTGGAAGCTCGGCGGCGAGCAGTCGGGCCACATCATCGCCAGCGAGTTCGTCTCCACCGGCGACGGGATCGCCGCGGCGCTGATGACGATGCGCGAGCTGGGCGCCGCGGGCCTCGAGCAGGCGGTGCCGATGAGCAAGCTGCCGCAGGTGCTGGTCAACGTGGAGGTGGCCGACCGTGGTGCGGTCGAGGGCGCCGCCGAGGTCTGGGAGGCCGTCGAGCGGGAGAACGCCGCCCTTGAGGGACGCGGCCGCGTCCTCCTTCGCCCCTCCGGAACCGAGCCGCTGGTGCGGGTGATGGTCGAGGCGCCGACCGACGAGGAGGCCGAGGCCATCTGCAACCGCCTGGCCGACCTCGTTCGCCAAGAGCTCGCCTGAGCGGGCACTCGCCTCTCCCCAGCTACCCTTACTCGCCTTCGTGTGCGGCATCGTCGGATATGTGGGCAAGCGGCCCTGCGAGGAGCTGCTGCTCGCGGGCCTCGAAAAGCTCGAATACCGGGGCTACGACTCGGCGGGCCTCTCCGTGCTCGCCGACGGGGCCGTCGAGAGCGTCCACGCGGTCGGCAACCTCGCCAACCTCCGCGCCGCGGTCGACGCCCGGGCCGAGAACGGCGCCGGGCCGCTGCCGCCCGCCGAGACCGGGATCGCCCACACCCGTTGGGCGACCCACGGCCGCGTCACCGAGGCCAACGCCCACCCCCACGACGACAGCTCCGGCCAGGTCCACATCGTCCTCAACGGGATCGTCGAGAATCACACCGAGCTGCGACGCCGTCTTCAGCAGGAAGGCCGGACCTTCAGCTCCGAAACCGATGCCGAGGTGGTCGCCCACCTGATCGCCCGCCACTACGACGGCGACCTCGCCGCCGCCGTCCGCGCCGCCTACGCCGAGCTGCGCGGTCACTACGCCTTCGTGGCCATGCACGCCCACGAGCCCCAGCGGCTTGTCGGCGCACGCAAGGAGTGCCCCCTGGTCGCCGGCGTCGGCGAGGGGGAGACCTTCCTCGCCTCGGCGATCCCGGCCTTCCTCGCCGACACCCGCACCGCGATGCCGATCGAAAACGGCGAGATCGTCGAAATCGAAGCCGGGTCGGTCCGGGTCACGGACACCGAGGGGAATCCGATCGAGCGCGCGGTCGAAGAGGTGACCTGGGACGCCGACGCCGCCGAGAAGGCCGGTTACGAGACCTTCATGCTGAAGGAGATCCACGAACAGGCCGACGCCGTCGCCGAGACGATCACCGACCGGCTCCCCGGGTCCGAGGGTGTCGACCTCTCCGACACCGGCCTCTCCGACGAGCTCCTGCGAGACGTCAGCCGGATCGTGATCGTCGCCTGCGGCACCAGCTACCACGCCGGCCTCATCGGCCGCTACGCGATCGAGGAGTGGGCGCGGGTGCCGGTGGAGATGGACATCGCCTCCGAGTACCGCTACCGCAACCCCGTCGTCGGACCGAAGGACCTGGTGATCGGGATCACCCAGTCGGGCGAGACCGCCGACACGCTGGCGGCGATGCGGCTGGCGCGCGAGGCGGGGGCGACGGTGCTGGCGATCACCAACATCATGGGCAGCCAGGCCACCCGCGACGCCGACGCCGTGCTCTATACCCGCGCCGGCCTCGAGATCGGCGTCGCCGCGACCAAGACCTTCGTCGCCCAGGTGGCGGCGATGTACCTGCTGGGGCTGCGGCTGGCCGAGCTGCGGGGGATGCTGCCGCCGCAGCGGCTGGCCGAGCTGGTCGCCGAGATGAAGGCGCTGCCGTCGAAGATGGAGGAGACGCTGGCGGGGTGCGAAGAGGCGGTGCGGGCGATCGCCGCCAGGCACAGCGAGGAGAACTTCTTCCTCTACCTCGGCCGCCACATCGGCCTGCCGGTCTGTCTCGAGGGAGCGCTGAAGCTGAAGGAGATCAGCTACATCCCGACCGACGCCTACGCGGCCGGCGAGATGAAGCACGGCCCGATCGCGCTGCTCGACGAGTCGACCCCGGTCGTCTGCATCGCGACCGAGAGCCCGGTGCTGGAGAAGGTCCTCTCCAACGTCGAGGAGGTGCGGGCGCGGGGGGCGCAGACGATCGCGGTCGCCACCGCCGGCGACAGCCGCGTCGCCGAGGTCGCCGACGAAACGGTCGAGGTCGCCGCCACCGATTGGATCCTGCAGCCGATCGTCGCGATCCTGCCGCTGCAGCTGCTCGCCTACGACATCGCCCGCAACCGCGGCCTCAACGTCGACCAGCCCCGCAATTTGGCCAAGACGGTCACGGTTGAGTGAAGCTGTGCATGCGGGCCGCTAGCATGCGCGCCCTCGTGAAGCTCCGTTTCCTCCCAGCGCTCCTCGCGATCTTCGCCGCCCTGCTCGTCGCCGGCTGCGGCGGGAGTGGCGGAGGCGGCGGGACTGATCCGGCGACGATCGCGCCGGCGAAGACGCCGCTCTACGTCGACTTCACGATCCATCCGGAAGGCGAGCAGAAGGCGAACGTCGAAGCGCTGGCGCAGAAGCTCGCCGGGATCGACGACCTTGGCGGCCTGATCGTTTCCAAGCTCGAAGAATCCGCCTCCGGAAAGGGCGAAGAAGTCGACTTCCAAAAGGAAGTCGAACCCTGGCTCGGCGAACGGGCCGGCTTCATCTACCCGAAGTTCGAAGCGGGTCAGCTCAACGATTTCGCGGCGGCGATCCAGGTCACCGACGCCGGGGAAGCCGAAGCCTTCGTCGACAAGCACGTCGAAAGCGGCTCAGAAAAGTTCACGGACGGGTCCTTCGAAGGGGTCGATTACAGGGTCGGCGAAGACGGGACCACGATCGGCGTGATCGACGAACTGCTGGTGATCGGCGTCGAAGAACGCGTCTTCAAGGAAGTCGTCACCGCCTCCGAAGGCGAATCCCTCGCCGACGAAAGCGCCTACACGGACGCCGTTTCGAACGTGCCTCCCGACAGCGCCGCCGACGTCTACGTCGACATCGGCGGCGTGATCGCCGAAGCCGAAGCCGGCGGCGAAGTCGACCGGAGCACGAAGCTGTTCTTCGAAGACCTCGGGGTCGAACTCGACGAAGCCACTGCCGTGGCAAGCCTCGTCCCCGGGTCCGACCAGGCCGAGATCGACATCAGCAGCAACGCCATCGGTGCCAACGCCCCCTCGGGTGACGCCTCGAAGCTGCTCGAATCACTGCCGGCGGACTCGGTCGCCGCCCTCGCCTCTGCCGAATTCGGCAAGCGGTTCAACGAAGGGATCGACCAGATCGACGAACAGGGCATCCCCGGCCAGGTGCCGCCGCACCAGCTGAAGAAAGCCCTGAAAGAAGCCGGGATCGACCTCGAATCGATCGCGGCCTCGATCGGCGACGCCGGTGTCTTCGTCGAGGGCAACAGCGAACGAAACCTCACCGGGGCGATGGTGCTGGCCACCGACAGCGCCTCTCAGGCAAAGAACACCGTTTCCAACATCGGGCTCTTCCTGCGGGCCAGCGGCCTGCCCGGGGTCACCGCCGTCAACGGCAAGGCCAGCGGCTTCTCGATTCGCAGTGCCGAACTCGGCCGCGAGCCGATCGTCGTCGTCGCCAAGGGCGAGAGGATCGCGATCGGCTACGGGCTGGAGGCGGCCCTCGCCGGTCTCGAAGAAGCCGGCGAAACCCTCGCCGACTCGCCCGCCTACAAGGAAGCCGTAGACGCCCTCGGCGACACCCCGATCAGCGCCTTCGTCGACGGCCCCGCCGCGCTCAAGCTTGCCTCCGCCCTGGTCCCGCCCGGCGAAGAAGGCTTCCGGGAAGCGAAGCGCTACCTGACGAAGGTCGACTATCTCGCCCTCGGCTCCGAAGCCTCCGACGGGCTTGCCACGGCGAGGCTGATCGTCGGCGTCGGCAAGTAGCGCATACGGTCGGAGGGGCATCCGCCCCTTCCTGCGGCAGGGCTGACTAGGCTGAGCAACGCAATGGAGTCTTGGCTGAGACCTCTTTACGACGCGGAGGGGATGCGGGCTGTCGATCGCTGGGCGATCGAGGAGCGGGGGGTTCCTTCGCTGGAGTTGATGGAGGCTGCGGGGAGGGCTGTGGCGGAGGCGGTGGCGGAGCTGGCACCGGAGGGGCCGGTGCGGGTCGTTTGCGGCAAGGGGAACAACGGGGGCGACGGGTTCGTGGCCGCGCGGTTGCTGCGGGAGATGGGGTTCGAGGTCGAGGCCCTCCTGCTCTGGCCTGGTGAGGAGCTTCGGGGGGATGCGGCGACGAACTTCGAGCGGTTCGGGGGTGAGCTCGTCGAGGGCGACCTGGTCGCACGGCTGGCCGGGTCCGGCGCGGTGGTGGATGCGGTCTTCGGCACTGGCTTCGAAGGGGCGCCGCGGGAGCCGGCGGCGGCGGCGATCGCTGCCGTCAACGGCTGCGGCGCGCCGGTGGTCGCCTGCGACATCGCCTCGGGCGTCGACGCATCGACCGGTGAGGTGGCCGGTGAGGCGATCAACGCCGACGTCACGGTCAGCTTCCACGCCGCCAAGCTCGGGCAGCGCCTCGCGCCCGGGAAGTGGCACACCGGCGAGTTGCAGGTAGCGGCGATCGGGGTTCCGGCGGGAGCGCCCGGCGAGCCGGTTGGGGGCGAGATCGACCCCTCTGTCCTGGAGCAGGCGCCGCGGCGCGGTCCGCAATCGACCAAGTTCAGCTCCGGCCAGGTCGCTGTCGCCGGTGGCTCACGCGGCCTTACCGGCGCCGTGCGGATGGCCTCGCTGGCGGCGATCAGGGCCGGTGCCGGCTACGCGACGGTCGCCGTGCCCGCAGATCTGAACCTGGTCTTCGAGCTGGCGCAGCCGGAGGTGATGTCGGTCGCCTGTCCCGGCGGCGACGGATGCCTGGTACCGGCCTCGGAGAAGGCGGTGCTGCGGGTGTTCGAGCGCGCCGCAGCCGGCGTGCTCGGCGGCGGCCTCGGTCGTGACCCCGGTTCCTTCGAGCTGGCGCGCGACGTGGCCGGCAAGATCGGGGCCCCGCTGGTGATCGACGCCGACGGCCTCAACGCCTTCGCCGGCCGGCTCGGCGAGCTGGCCGGTCGATCGGCACCGACTGTGCTGACGCCTCATGCCGGGGAGCTCGGCCGCCTGCTCGGCCGCGACTCGGCCGCGGTCGACGCCCACCGCCTCGCCGGTGCCCGGGAGGCTGCGCGGGCCGCCGGAGCCATCGTGGTGCTGAAGGGCGACGACACGATCGTCACCGACGGCGAGCGGGTCGCGGTCAACGCGATCCCGGCCCCGGCGCTCGCGACCGCCGGCAGCGGCGACGTCCTCTCGGGAATGATCGCGGCGATGCTTGCCCGCGGCCTCGACTCCCTCGCCGCGGTCTGCGCGGCAGTCGTCGCCCACGCCTGCGCCGGCCGCGAGGCAGCGCGGCGGCTTGGCGCGGCGGAGTCGGTGATCGCGGGCGACGTGATCGCGGCGATCCCGGCGGCGCTGCGTCCCGACGGGCGGGTCGAATAATCTCGCGGCTGTGAAGACCGCCAGCGAGATCATGGACCGCGACGTCCCGACGCTGAGCGCCGGTGACGAAGCCCGCACGGCAATCGACCTGCTCGCGAAGACCGACCTCGGCGCGATCCCCGTCGTCGACGACGACCGCAAGGTGGTCGGCATCGTCAGCGAGTCGGACCTGATCCTCAGCGAGGAGGAATCCGACCTCCACCTTCCCCACTACCTCGAAATCATGGGCGGGATCGTCTTCGTCGGCTCGATGAAGGGCTTCGAGGACCGTCTCGAGAAAGCCTTCGCGGCCGAAGTGTCGGAGCTGATGACCCCGGACCCGATCGTCGCCCACGACTACGAAGCGGCCGAGCGGGTGGCGAAGAAGATCGCCGACAACCACCACAACCACCTGCCGGTGGTAGATGGCGACGGCCGCCTGGTCGGGATGGTCACCAGGGCCGACGCCCTCGCCGCAATCGTCGACGGCACGGAGTAACCCGATGGAGCGGGCGACCGCCCGGATCGACCATGGGGCCGTGAGCGCCAACTGCGCGCGGCTGAAGGCCGAGCTGGCGGGAGCGGAGCTCTGCGCGGTGGTCAAGGCCGACGGGTACGGCCACGGCGCCGCGGCCTGTGCGCGAGCGGCCTTGGCGGGGGGCGCGACCCGGCTCGCGGTGGCGACCGCCGCCGAGGCCGGCGAGCTGGCGCCGAAATTTCCGGGTGCGCCGCTGCTGACGATGGGGGCGCTGACCGCCGAGGAGGTCGACGTCGCCCTCGGGGCCGGGTCCGAGCTGGCACTCTGGCGCGAGGGCTTCCGCCGCTGCATCTCCGACCGGGCGCGGGCGCTGGGCCGTCCGGCCCGCGTTCACGTCAAGTACGACAGCGGCATGGGGCGGCTCGGCAACTCCGACCCGGACGAGGTTCTGGAGCTCGTCCGCGCCTGCGCCGCCGACCCCGACCTCGAGCTGGCCGGGCTCTGGACCCACTTTGCCACCGCCGACGAGCTCGACTCCGCCTACTTCGACGAGCAGCTCGAGCGCTTCGAGCGGCTCGCCGCCACGGTCAAGGACCGGCATCCCGGCGTCCTCGTCCACGCCGCCAACAGCGCCGCCGTCCTCCGCGACCGCCGCTGCCACTTCGAGATGGCCCGCTGCGGCGTTGCGATCTACGGCCTCGACCCGTTTCAGCGCGACCCGGCCGAGCAGGGACTGCGGCCGGCGTTGACGCTGTGCTCCCACGTCGCCGACGTCAAGCGCTTTCCGGCGGGCGCCGGCGCCGGCTACGGCCGGAGGTGGAAGGCACCGGTCGATACGTGGGTCGGCGTGGTCCCGCTCGGCTATGGCGACGGGGTCCGCCGCGCCCTCTCCGACAACGCCGACGTCCTCGTCGGCGGCCGGCGCCACCCGCTGGTCGGCACGGTCTCGATGGACAACATCACCATCGACCTCGGTCCGGAGACCGACATACGCGCAGGTGACGAGGCGGTGCTGATCGGCAGCCAGGGCGAGGAGCGGATCCTCGCCGAGGAGGTGGCCGCTCGGCTGGAGACGATCAACTACGAGGTGACCTGCGCGATCTCGCCGCGGGTTCCGCGGCGGCCGGCATGAGCGCAGTCGCGCGGCTCGACTCGGCGCCGGTGGTCGCGGCGACGCGCCGCGCCCTCCAGGGAGGCGACCCTGCCTGGATCGTCGGCGGCGCCGTCCGCGACGCGCTTCTCGGCCGCGAGGTGAGCGACCTCGATCTCGCCGTCGCCGGCGATCCCGGCAGGGCGGCGCGGGCGATCGCCAAGGAGGTGGGCGACCACGCTTTCGAGCTCTCGGCCGAGTTCCGCACCTGGCGGGTGGTCGACCGCGAGCGCGGCTGGCAGATCGACGTCACCGCCCTCCGCGGGGAGACGATCGAGGGGGACCTCGCAGAGCGCGATTTCACGATCGGCGCCGTCGCCGTGTCGCTCGACGGGGGCGAGCCGATCGACCCCTACGCCGGTCTCGTCGACCTCGCCGACAAGCGCCTGCGGGCGGTCGGCGAGCGGAGCTTCGGCGACGACCCGCTGCGGCTGCTGCGCGCGCCCCGACTCGCAGCCGAGCTGGGGCTGGAGATCGAGCCGCGCACCGTGGCGCTGGCCCGCGCCGCCGCCTCCCGTGCCGCCGAGCCGGCCGGCGAGCGCCAGCTCGCCGAGCTGCGCCAGCTGATGGCCGGGCCCGACCCGCTGCGCGGCCTGGAGCTGCTCGGCGAGCTCGGGCTGACCGCCGTCGTCCTGCCCGAGCTGGAGGCGCTGCGGGAGGTCGAGCAGGGGCCGAACCACCACCTCGACGTCTACGACCACACGATCGCCGTGCTCGAGCACACGCTCGAAGTCGAGGGCGACCTCGACCGCTTCGCCGGCGAGCGGGCCGGCGAGGTCGCGGCGCTGCTCGAGGAGCCGCTCGCCGACGAGACGACCCGCCGCGCCGCACTCCGCTTCGGTGCCCTCTTCCACGACATCGCCAAGCCCCAGACCCGGGCCGAGCACGACGGCTTCGTCGGCTTCCGCGGCCACGACCAGCTCGGCGCCGAGATCATCGGCGGCATCTGCGGCCGGCTGCGCGCCAGCCGCAGGCTGACCCAGCACCTGCAGGGGCTGGCGCTGCATCACCTGCGGCTCGGCTTCCTGATCCCGGAGATGCCACTGCCGCGGCGGCGCGTGCACGCCTACCTGCGGGCGACCGAACCGGTCACCATTGACGTCACCCTGCTGACCGTCGCCGACCGCCTCTCGGCCCGCGGCAAGGGGCCGATCGCCAGTCCCGAGATGGTGGCCGCCCACCTGCAGCTGGCCCGCGAGATGATCGCCGCCGGCCTCGACTGGCGTCGCGAAGGGCCGCCGCGGCCGCTGCTGCGGGGCGACGAGGTCGCCGCCGAGCTGGGGATCGCGCCGGGCCCGGAGCTGGGATCGGCGCTGGCCGAGCTGGAGGCGGCGCAGTATGCAGGCGAAGTAACCGACCGCGCAGGAGCGCTCGAACACCTGCGGCGCTAGGACCTATCCCGATAGGGAAATCGCACCCCTGGGACGGCCCAGGACCGGCGCGGATTCGGTCCCGGCGCGAATCCCACGTGGCGCTGCCACGCGGAATCCGCGCCGTGACCGCCCCGCTTGGTCCTGAACCGTCCCAGGGGCACGCCCCTATCGGGATAGGTCCTTAGATACGCTCCCCGCCGCATGGCCAAAGAGGAAAAGATCGAAATGGAGGGGGAGATCACCGAGGCTCTCCCCAACACGATGTTCCGGGTCAAACTGGACAACGGGCACGAGGTCCTCGGCCACATCTCCGGCAAGATGCGCCGCCACTACATCCGTATCCTCCCGGGCGACCGCGTGAAGATCGAGCTTTCGCCTTACGACCTCGACCGAGGTCGCATCACCTACCGCTACAAATAACGGCCGCTCCGCTGATCGTTTCCACCCTTTGACCCCCTATGGGGGCCAAAAAGGTGGAAACGATGCGTCTGGATCGGCTAACTCCCCCACCAGCGCTGACCAGGCGAAGTCGCGGGCGCCCAGGCCCCTGCCGTCGCGCGGGTCGTAGTACTCGCGCAGGCCTTCGCGGGCGACGGCGGCGATCACGCCATCGGCCAGCTGCTCGGCCTCGCGCTCGTAGCCGAGTCGGCGCAGGCCGAGCCAGACCATCCAGGCCGAGTTGACCCAGGTCGGGCCGCGCCAGTAGCGGCGCACCGGGCCGCGGCCGCCGCCCGGTTCGTAGCCGCGCTCGCCGACCGCGACCGACGGCGGCGCCACCGGCGTCCAGAACTCATCCCGGTTCAGCAGGTGCTCATCGACCAGCCGCCGGCCGATCTCCGCCGGCAGGTCGGGCAGTGCCAGCGGCGCCAGCGAGGCCCAGGTCTTCACCCGGATCCGCCGCTCCCCCGGTTGCGCCTCGTCGAAGAAGAGACCGGCACGCTCGTCCCAGAGCCGCTCGACGAGCGCCGCCGTCGCCGAGGGCCGACCCAGCGCCTGGAGCGAGAGCGACCAGAGCGCGTTGACGAGGACCTCGCAGAGGACCGGCTCGCCGGCTTCGCGCAGGCGGCGCGCGTTCCAGCCGAACCTGCGGTTGCGGTGGACCAGCAGCGGGAAGCCGAGGCCGTTCGAGCGCCGGCCCCAGACCGGCTCGAACTTCGGCGAGGCGTCGAGGCCCGATTCGTCGGGCTGGACGATCCAGAGCAGCCCGTCGCCGTCGAGGTCGCGCTCGGCCCGGAGCCACTCGACCTGCCTGGCGATCCGCGGCTCCTCGTTGGGGTCGCCGACGGCGATCCGCCAGGCCCAGGCCAGCAGCGGCGGCTGGATCGTCTCGGTCTGCAGGGCCGAGCGCGAGGCCACGTTGTAGAAGAGCAGGCGCAGGGGGGTGACCGGCCGCCGCCAGAAGATCGTGTGGCCGAGGAAGCCGTCGGGGCGTTGGGCTGCGAGCAGGCTCTCGAGCTCGGCCCGCGCGCGCTGCGGCTCGAACCGTCGCCAGGCGATCGCCGCGAAGCAGGAGTCCCAGTACCACTGCCAGGGGTAGCGCGCGGGGCTCGGCTCGGTGTATTCGAAGCGGATGCCGTCGCGGTCGCCCTCGACCCAGTTCTGCCGCAGGACCCGCTCGGTCTCGGCGAGGACCGCCTTGCGGGCGGGCGCCTCAGGCATTCGTGCGGCGCATCTCCCGCAGCGCCAGCGCCCCCAGCACCGCGAGCAGGCCGGTGAGCGCCAGCAGCCCCGGCCAGGTGTCGGCCCAGGTGACGCTGCCGACGAAGCCCTGCCGCGCCGCTTCGACCACGTGGGTCACCGGGTTGATCCGGGCGACTTTCTCCAGCCACGGCTGCAGCAGTTCCAGCGGGGCGTAGGCGGGGGTGAGAAGGACCAGCGCCATCATCCCGGCCTGCATCAGCGGCGCCGCCGACTGGCTCTTGTAGTGGAGCGCCAGCATCGAGCCCCAGCAGGCGGCGACCCCGGCCATCGCCATCACCATCGCGTAGCAGATCACCAGCCCGTCGACCCCCGGCCAGTTGGCGCCGATCGCGAAGGCGATCGCGAGGACGAACGTCGCCGGCACCAGCGCCCGGGCGCTGGCGGCCAGCACGTTGCCGCTCAGCAGGACCCAGCGGGGCGCAGGGGATACGAGCAGACGGTCGACCCAGCCCTGCTCGTAGTCGCGGGCCAGGTTGACTCCGGCGGCGGCGCCGGTGAACCCGGCTCCCTGCAGCATGCTGACCGGGACGATGAAGCTCTCGTAGGAGTCGGTGTCGAATCCGCGCAAATGGATGAGTCCCCCGAAGACGCCGTTGAGGCCGAGGAAGAAGATCGTCGGCGCCAGCACCCCCGGGATAGCCGCCCCCGGCACCCGCACCAGCTCGTTCTTCGCCCGCGCGATCAGGGCCGCGATCGTGGTCAGGTTGGTCCGCCAGGCGGGCACGGAGGGCGCGCGGGCGACGAGCGTTTCGGTGGCTGCCTCCATCAGCCCACCCGCAGCCGGTGTCGCAGGGCGCGAGCGCTGAGGACGAGGCCGAGGGCGACGATTCCGGCGATCGCCGCTACCGCCTCCAGCGTCTGGGTGGCGTCGATTCCCGAGATTATGGGCTCCCGCACCCCTTCGACTATGAAGCTGAAGGGGTTGTATTCGGCAATCGTCTTCGCCGGCTCGATCATCAGCCCCTGCGGGAAGAAGGCCGAGGAGAGGAAGAGGACGACGAGGACCAGGGGGAAGAGCCCCTGGACGACGCTGGCGCTGCCGGTCCGCAGCGCGATCGCGGCGCCGATGCCGCCGATCGCCAGCGCCGAGGCGGTGATCAACGCCATCGCCAGCAGCGCTCCGGCGACGCCGCCCTCGATGCGGGCGCCGAAGACGAGCCCGATGGCGAGGAACCAGACCGAGGCGAAGAGGCCGAGCGCCGCGGTCCCTGCCAGCCGCCCGAGCACGATCGCGAAGCGCGGGATCGGGGCGGCGAAGAGGCGGTCGGTGAAGCCCATCTCGATGTCGACGGCGAAGGCGATGCCGCCGCTGTTGCCGGCCAGCATCATCGACTGCATCATCGAGCCGGCGAGCATGAACTGGAGGAAGCTCTGGACCGGCGGGAAGCCGGGCAGTTCGATCCCGGCGCCGGCGCCGCCGGTCTGGATCGCCAGCAGCAGGGTGGGGAAGACGACGATCGGCGAGATCAGCTGCGGCCGGCGGAAGGTCTGGCGGATCGAGCGCGCCCCGAGCGCCCGCACCACTCGCGCGCCGGCGACGAGTCCGCTCATGCGGCTGCCGGCTCCGGCTCGCCGGCCTCCTCGCCTGCCGGCTTCTCCTCGCCTTCGAGGTGGTGGCCGGTCTTGGCGACGAAGACGTCGTCGAGGGTCGGTCGCACCAGCTCCAGCGACTCGACCGCGACCCCGGCCTCGTCGAGCGCTCGCACGACCCGCGGGATGTCGGCAGCACCGTTCTCGACCTCGAGCAGGACCCGTTTGCCGTCCTTCGGCGGCAGCAGCCGGCCCAGCTCCCGGCAGGCCAGCTCCGCCTCGGCGACCGAGCCCTCGCCCACCAGCAGCTCCACGTGCGGGTTTCCGACCTCTTCCTTCAGCCTCTCAGGCGTGCCCTCGGCGACGATGCGGCCGCTGTCGATGATCCCGACGTTGTCGGCGAGCTGGTCGGCCTCCTCCAGATACTGGGTGGTGAGGAAGACGGTGGTGCCGTCGTCGTTCAGCGCCTGCACCTCTTCCCAGATCGTCTTGCGGCTGACCGGGTCGAGGCCGGTGGTCGGCTCGTCGAGGAAGAGCACGCGCGGTTCGTGGACCAGCGCCGCGGCGAGGTCGAGCCGCCGCTTCATCCCGCCCGAGTAGCCGCCGACGCGGCGGTCGGCGGCGTCGGTGAGGCCGACCCGGTCGAGCAGGTCGTCGGCCCGCTTGCGCCCGGCGGCGGTCGGCAGCCCCTGCAGCGTCGCCTGCAGCCGGATCAGCTCGCGGCCGGTCATCAACGGGTCGAGCGCCGCTTCCTGCAGGGCGACGCCGATCGAGGCGCGGACCTGGCGCGCCGCGGCGACGACGTCGTGGCCGGCGACCTCGGCACGGCCGCCGGTCGGCAGCAGCAGCGTGGTCAGCATCCGCACCGTCGTCGTCTTGCCGGCCCCGTTGGGCCCGAGGAAGCCGTAGATCTCGCCCTCGGCGACCAGCAGGTCGATCCCCTGCACGGCGAGCACCTCGCCGAAGGCGCGCTCGAGCCGCTCGACGACGATCGCCGGAATGTCAGGCCTCCGAGGGCTCGCCGGCGGCCAGCGGCGGCAGCGCCTCGACCCAGCGGCCGCCGTTGGCGCGCTCCAGAGCTTCGGCGGCGTCGAGCAGCAGCTCGTCGCGGCCCCAGCTCGCCTGCAGCTGCAGGCCGACCGGCAGGCCTTCGGAGGAGCCGACCGGGACGCTGATCGCGGGAATGCCGGTGAGGTTGGCGAGAGCGCCGCCGCGCACGTTGGCCTGGTCGGCGGTGAGCGTGCCGGAGGGCAGCTCGACCAGCGGCGCCGCCAGCGGCGGCGCCACCGCCGGCACCGTCGGCCAGGCGATCAGGTCGACCTCGGCGAAGGCGGAGGCGAGAGTCCGTCGGGCGAGGGACCGCAGCTGGTGGGACTTGACCGTCGCCACCGCGGGCAGCAGCAGCCGGTACTTGAGCAGGCCGCGGCCGAGCGGGCTCAGCTCCGGGTCGAGCCGGTTGAGGCGCTCCGGGGTGACCGCGCCTAGGCTCTCGCTGTTGGCGATCAGCACCGTGGCGAGCGTCGCCGCCGGCAGTTCGGGCAGCTGGACCTCGCGCACCTCGCCGCCCGTTTCACGACGCAGGTCCTCGATCGCGGCATCGCAGGCCTCGCGCACTGCCGGCGCGACGTCTTCGGAGACCTCGTCGCGGACGATCCCGATCCGCAGGCCGCTCGCCTCGCCTGCTTGCAGTCCTTCGCCGAAGAGGGCCGAGCCGAGCAGGCGGCAGTCGCCGGCGTCGGCGCAGAGCGGCCCGGAGACGATCGTGGTCGAGACGCCGGCCATGTGGTGGCCCTCCATCGCCGAGCGGCCGAACGTCGGCTTCAGCCCGGTCAGCCCGCAGTAGGCGGCGGGATAGCGGATCGAGCCCACACCGTCGGCTCCAACCGCGCCGGCGACGAGGCGGGCGGAAACGGCGGCCGCGGGCCCGCTGGAGGAGCCGCCCGGGCAGCGCTCGGGGTTCCAGGGGTTCCCCGCCGGGCCGTAGACGGAGACGTTGCCGGTGCTGCTGGCGCCGAGCTCGTGCATGTTGCCGACCCCGACGATCACCGCCCCGGCGTCGCGGAGGGCGCGGTAGGGGCCCGACTCGCCCGGCTCGGGCTCGGCCAGCATGTCGGCGGCGCCGAAGCGCTGCGCCCGCCAGGGCAGCGGCCACTCGTCCTTGATCACGACCGGCACGCCGTGGAGCGGGCCGGACGGCGCTGCGGCGAGCATCTCCCGCGAGCGCTCGGGGAAGGTCTCGACGATGGCGTTGATCGCCGGGTTGCGCGTTTCGATCCGCGCCAGCGTCGCCTCCAGCAGCTCACCGGGATCGACGTCCCCGGCGGCGATCGCCGCTGCCTGCTCGCGCAGCGGGAGGTCGAGGGCCTCGCCCATCAGCCCGGCGCCTTGGAGAGGTCGGGATCCGGCTCGGAGGGGACGGCGCTGGTGTCGATCTCGAGCAGCTCGAGGATCGGCGGCCAGAAGGTCTCGTGGGCGGCGCGCATCACCGCCAGCTCGATCTCGTCCGCCTCGACGCCGTAGGCGGCGAGCGCCGCGGGGATGAACTCGTCTGCGCCGTGCGAAGCCTCCATCGCCGGGCAACCCTACCGAGGCGGTTGGCCGGGATCGTGCAAGTGCGCCCGCAGCGCCGCATCCAGCCGGAGGGGACGGCAAGATTGGCCCGCAACCGGGCTTTCCCGCCCGTGTTGCCTCAAACGATGCGAATTGCGGAGACCAATAACTCGCCACGCCGCGGCTGGGCCCTGCTTGCGGTCGCCGCCTGCCTGCTCGCGGCTCTGGTCGCGGCCGTTGCCCCGGGCGCAGCCGACTCGGCTCCGTTGCAGCTGGTCGTCCTAGGCCAGACCGCGGAAACCCCGCCGGCCTCCTGTCCGGGCAAGATCGTCAACAACGTCGAGATCACGCCCTGCCGCGTCGAGGGCCACGTCACCGGCTTCCAGGCGATCGCCGACGGCGTCGCCAGGCCCTACGAAGCGCCCTTCGAAGGGAAGATCGTCGCCTGGTCGATCACCCTCGCCAAGCCCTCGACCAAGGAAACGAAAACGACCACCGACGAGGTGAGCTTCTTCAACGACTTCCTCGGCACGCCCTCGGAGGCGCGGATCGGCGTCCTGCGCCCGGTTGAAAACACCAAGCCGCCGAGGTACACGCTGGTGCGGCAGAGCCCGCTCGAGGTCCTCAACTCCTACTTCGGCAGCACCCCGATCTTCGCCCTCGACCATCCGCTGACTGTGCTGAAGGGTCAGATCGTCGCCCTCACGGTCCCCACCTGGGCGCCGATGTTCGCCTTCAACGTCTCCGCCGAAAACACCTGGCGCGGCAGCCGCCAGCCCGAACACTGCTCCTCCAAGGAAGACATCCAGAACGGCCGCCCCCAGCAGGGCGTCGGCAAGACCAAGACCTACGGCTGCTACTACTCGAACGCCCGCCTGCTCTACCAGGCCTGGCTGGTCAAGAAGCCGTAGCTCTACGTCTCGGTTGGTGGGGTCGGGTGCCCCTCTTCACTCGCCTACCTGGCTGGGTCGTGCGCGGTCGGTCCGAGATCCGAGTCTGGCCAGCGGCGCAAAACGTTCAGAGGGGCACCCGACCCCACCTCTCGGCCCGCAGCAACGGCTCCGTGTACAAGTAGCTGCAAGAGAGGCGACTCAGCGACTGCGGCGGTTCCAGGCCCCTGCCCGACGCTTAAAGCGCTTCTTGGCGCAGCCCGCAGTACGGGCAGTCGCTCACATCCAGCCCGATGAGCTGGTCGCAGCGGCGGCAGGCGCGGAGGTTCTCGGGGCTGCGCGGCAGGGACGAGGCGGAGGGAGCGAGCGGCAGGACCGCCGCCACGGGCACCATCTCCTCGCCGGTCTCGCGGTCGACGTAGACCGAGCCGGGCTCGGCGTGGGCAAGGGCCTCGCGGCCAGAGGCCGGGGCGCGCATCCGGTAGAGCTGATTCTGGTTCATCGCCGGGGAGGTTATTAGTTTGGGCGGCTCCAGTGCGTGTTCTGATCTTCCACGGCTACATGCTGCGCGGCACCGGCAGCAACATCTACAACGTCAACCTGGCGCGGGCGCTCGCCCGGCTCGGGCATGAGGTGCACCTGCTGTGCCAGGACCGGGAGGTGCGGATCGAGGGGGTCGAGATCCACAACCCCGACATCGGCGGCCTCCTGCCGGTCTATGTCAAGGACCCCTACGAGGGCTTCGAGGTGAAGGCCTTCGCGGAGCTGACCGAGGCCGAGCTCGACCGCTACCTCGGCGCCAACGTCGCCGCGGTGCGGGACGTCGCCGGGGCGGCCGGGGGGATCGATCTCGCGCTTGCCAACCACCTGGTGATGGGGCCGGCGATCCTCGCCCGGGCCGACGTGGCGCCCTTTGCCGCCAAGATCCACGGCTCCGCCCTCGAGTACACGGTCAAGCCGCATCCCCGGTTCCTGCCTTATGCCAGCGAGGGGATGGAGGCGGCCAACGGGGTCCTGGTCGGCTCCGGCCATACGGCGGAGTCGCTCTGGGAGGCCCTGCCGGATCTTCCCGACCTGCCGGCCAAGACCCGGCTCGGCCCGCCCGGAGTGGACGTCGGGGAGTTCCGGCCCGACGGCCCGCGCGAGCCGCTCGTCGCCTTCGTCGGCAAGCTGATCGTCTCCAAGGGGGTCGACCTGCTGCTGGCGGCCTGGCCGCTGGTTCGCGGCGCCCATGCCGAGGCGCGGCTGGAGATCGCCGGCTTCGGCGCCTACGAGGAGGGCGTGCGGCGGCTGCAGGCGTCGCTCGAACGCGGCGATCTCGACGACGCGCGCGAGATCGCCCGTCGCGGCTGGGCGCTGGAAGGGGGCGAGGAGCGGCCGCTGTCGATCCTCAGCGCCTTCCTCGCCGAGCCGCCCCGGGGCTACGCCGAGATGGCCCGCGCCGCCGCCGGCTCGGTCGAGTTCGTCGGCCGCATCGAGCACCACCAGGTCGCCGAGCTCTTCCCCCGCGCGGAGGCGATGGTCATGCCGAGCACCTTCCCGGAGGCGTTCGGGATGGTCGCCGTCGAGGCGGCGGCCTGCGGCACGCTGCCCGTGTCGGCCGCCCACTCCGGGATGCTCGAGGTCTCGCGGCAGTTGGCCGCCGACCTGCCCCAAGGGATCGGCCGGCTCACCTCCTTCCCGGTCGAGGTGGGAGCGGTCGAGGCGATCGCCGAGCGCCTGAACACCTGGCTGGCGTTGCCGGAGAACGAGCGTGAGGCCGCCGGGGGAGCCCTCGTCAGGACCGTCGGCCGGCTCTGGAGCTGGGAGGGGGTGGCCCGCGGCGTCCTCGCCGCGGCCGCCGGGAGGCTTGGCGACCTGCCGCGGCCGGTCAGCTAGTGCGAACCGTCACCTGAGATCGCAGAGCCTCCCGCCGCCGCTTCAATAGAATGCCCGCCGCCCCAATGTACGGCCGCCTGCCCATAGTGAAGATGCTGCTCGTGACGATCGCGTCGACGGTCGCCATCTCCGCGGTGATGGTCTCGATCAACTGGGACGGCCAGGAGGCCTCCACCGCCGCGCCGAAGATCGACGATCTGCTCAACGTGATGATCGTCATCTCCTCGTTCGTCTTCTCGCTGGTCATGGTGATGCTCTTCTACGCCCTCTGGAAATTCAAAGCCAAGCCCGGCGACGAATCCGACGGCGAGCCGATCCACGGCAACACCCGCCTCGAGATCGCCTGGACCCTGATCCCGACGATCATCGTGCTGTTCGGCGCCGGCTACAGCTGGAAGGTCCTCGGCGAAATCGAAGAAAAGCAGCCGAACCCGCTCACCGTCGACGTCTTCTCCCAGCAATACGCCTGGAGCTTCGCCTACCCGGGCAAGGGCTACGTCTGGAAAGAAGGCGAATTCCACGTCCCGGTCAACCGCCAGATCCAGTTCAAAATGCACGCCCAGGACGTGATCCACTCCTTCTGGGTGCCCGAGTGGAGGATCAAGAAAGACAACGTTCCCGGGATCACGACGACCGCGATCGTCACCCCGGACAAGGAAGGGACCTACCAGCTGATCTGCACCGAGCTCTGCGGCTTCGGTCACGCGACGATGCGGGCCAAAGTCGTGGTCGAGTCGCCCTCGAAATTCAAGGAATGGGTCGAAGGTCTGACCCAGAAGGCGCCGCCGGAACTGATGGAGTCGGTCAAGCAGGACACCCAAACCAACCCCGTAGGCCTCGGGGCCGGCGGGGCATAATGGAGGCCTGATGGTTGCCGCAATCAAGAGACCCGGCTGGACGCGCGGAATCCTCGGCGCGATCGCCTTCGGCGCCTTCGGCTTCGGCCTCGTGATCGCCCTGCGGGCGATCTCCGGCCTGCCGCTCTACCAGACCGAACAGACCGGCTACCCGCACGTGGTCGTGCCCGCGATCCTCGCTCCGCTCGGCTTCCTGGCCGGCTTCGGCTGCTTCGACTACTGGCTGCGCTGGGCCGCCGGCCTGCCGACGATCCCGGACGACCACTCGCAGCACGGGGCGACGAGCTGGAAGGACTACTTCCGCTTCAACACCGATCACAAGGTGATCGGCATCCAGTACGTCTGTACGACTTTCTTTTTCTTCTTCGTTGGCGGCCTGATGGCGATGCTGATCCGGGCCGAGCTCGCCCAGCCGGGGACCCAGATCGTCGACGCCGCCACCTACAACAGCCTCTTCTCCACCCACGCGGTGCTGATGATCTTCGTCTTCGTGATCCCGGTCTTCGCCGGGCTCGCGAACTACGTCCTGCCGTTGATGATCGGCGCGCCGGACATGGCCTTCCCGCGCCTCAACGCGCTCAGCTTCTGGATGCTGCCGCTCGCCGGAATCCTCTTCATCGGCAGCTTCCTCGCCCCGGGCGGCGCCTTCGACGCCGGCTGGACCGGCTACGCGCCGCTCTCGACGGGGGCGCCGCTGGGCCAGTCGTTCTTCAACCTGGGCGTCCAGTTCGCCGGTGCCTCCTCGATCGCGACCGCGCTCAACTTCCTGGTCACGATCATCACCATGCGGGCGCCGGGGATGACCTTCTGGCGGATGCCCCTGCTGGTCTGGGCCAACCTCTCGACCTCGCTGCTGGTCGTCGCCGCGACCCCGTTCATCGCCGGCGTCCAGTTCATGGTCCTCTTCGACCGCATCCTCCACACCAACTTCTTCCAGTTCGCGGCCGGCGGCGACGTGATCAGCTACCAGCACATCTTCTGGTTCTACTCGCACCCTGCGGTCTACATCATGATGCTGCCCGGGTTCGGGATCATCTCGGAGGTCATCTCGACCCACGCCCGCAAGCCGATCTTCGGCTACCGCTTGATGGCCCTGGCGCTGATCGGGATCGTCGTCCTCAGCTACTCGGTCTGGGCCCACCACATGTTCGTCGCCGGCATGTTCTCCTGGCTGCGGGTGCCGATGATGATCACCACCCTGCTGATCGCGGTGCCGACCGGGATCAAGATCTTCTCCTGGCTGGGGACCCTCTTCTTCGGCAAGATCCACACCTACTCGACCTCGATGCTGTTCGCGCTCGCCTTCATCGTCACCTTCACGATCGGCGGCATCTCCGGCGTGATGCTCGGCATGGTGCCGATCGACATCCACGTCTCCGACACCTACTTCATCGTCGCCCACATCCACTTCGTCCTCTTCGGCGGCTCGGTCTTCACGATCTTCGCCGGCGTCTACCACTGGTTCCCGAAGATGACGGGCCGCATGTACGACGAGAAGCTCGGCCGCATCCATTTCTGGGGCACCCTGATCGGCACCTGGGGAACGTTCCTGCCGATGCACTGGGTCGGGATGGACGGGATGCCGCGGCGCGTCGCCGACTACGCCGAACAGTTCGGCAACTGGAACCTGCTGATCAGCTGCTTCGCCTTCATGCTCGGCGCCGTCCAACTCGTCTTCCTTTACAACATGGTCGTCAGCTGGCGCTACGGTCCGAGGGCCTCGGGCAACCCCTGGCGGGCCAACTCGATCGAGTGGCAGGTCTCCTCGCCGCCCCCGATCTTCAACTTCGACGAGATCCCGCGGGTCGTCGGCGGTCCCTACGAGTACGGGATCCCGGGCGCCAAGCACGCGATCATGGGCGGCGATGGCGCCGAGGTGCCGGCCGGCGAGCCGAGCGTGGTGGGCAGCTCATGAGCGTGGAGCAGGCTGATCAGCGCAAGCCGCTGCTGGTCTTCCTCAACGAGGTCGCCGGGGGGCGCAAGCTGTTGCAGGCCGTGCGCGAGCGCCAGGATCAGGTCTCCGGCGTGGTCGTCACGGCGCCCCAGAACCAGCCCTCGGTGGGACAGCTGATCGACACCGGCGAGATCCGCGAGGCCGCCCGTGCCCGGGTCGAGGTGACGATGGCGCTGCTGAGCGAGTTCGGCATCTCCTCGGTGGGCGAGGTGATGGATCCCGAGCCGGCCTTGGCCCTCGACGATGCGGTGCGCGCCCATCGCCCGGGCGAGGCCCTGCTCTCCTGCCTCTACGACAGCCGCTTCGGCTTCATGCGCCGCGACCTCGTCGAGTGGGCGCGCGACCGGGTCGAACCCGAGGTGAAGCTGACCCACATCCCGGTCCGGATCGAAGACGACGCGATCCGCTGGGACCTCAACCACACGCTGGTGGTGGCGACCAAGACCGTCGCCGCCCCCGACCTGGTCAACCGGATGAAGGAGCGAGCCAACGTCCGCCCGCACCGCTTCACGATCGTCTGCCCGCGGGCCGAGGACGTCGGTGAGGCGCAGGTGGTGCGCGATTTGGCCTCCACGCTCGCCGAGCTCTACCGCGCCGACATCGACGCCACCGGCCAGCCGATGAGCCCCGATCCCTTCTACGCGGTGAAGAACGCGATCGAGCACTACCGGATCGACGACATCCTGATCTCGACCTTCGCCGGCGAGAGCTCGCAGTGGCTGGAGGACGACCTGATCGGCCGGGTCCGCGAGATCACCGAGAAGTCCGTCGAGCACATCGAGGTCGGCCGGCCCGCCGCCGCCGTAGCGGCCGCCGTCGCCGAGGGGGAGGCAACCAGCTGATGGAGAGCGCGACCGTAGCCGTCGGTCACGGCCACGCCGACCACCACCACGGCCCGCCCGAGGCCAACCAGAGCTCGCGGATCGATCGCCAGACGCTGGGCATCCTCCTCTTCATCGTTTCCGAGGTGATGCTGTTCGGGGCCTTCTTCGCCTCCTACTTCTTCCTCCGGGTCGTCGTCAACCCGGCGACCTGGCCGCCGGAACCCTACGAATTGCCGGTCGCGATCGCCGGCATGAACACGGCGATCCTGGTCTCCTCGAGCTTCACGATCCACTACGCGCTGGAGTCGATCCGCCGCGGCAACCGCGCCGGCATGAAGCTGGGCCTGGTGGCGACCTGGATGCTCGGCGCCACTTTCCTCTTCATCCAGATCAACGAGTACGTGCACCTCGGCTTCAGCGCCCGCGACCTCTCGTTCGGGTCGATCTTCTACAGCCTCACCGGCCTCCACGGAGCCCACGTCTTCGTCGGGCTCTGCCTGCTCACGTTCGCGACGATCCGCGCCTTTCGCGGCCACTTCGGCCCCAAGGCCGAGGACCACCTCGGCGTCGAGGTCCCAGGCATCTACTGGCACTTCGTAGACATTATGTGGATCATCGTCTACGTCACGGTCTACATTCTCTAGCGAGCCATGAAAGTCAACGAGGCGGCCGTCTTCAGGTGGGTCGTCATCGTCGGGATCGCCGCCGCTGTCGTGATCGCGGTGACGTTGTTGACGCGGCCGTTGGTGGGGGCGCTGGTGGGTTTGGCGCTGGTGATCTGGGGCTGCGCGCACGGCTATCGGTGGCTCGATCGGCGACGTCGCTGAATTGGCACACACTTGGCACTGAAAATTTACGAACTACGACAAAATGTTGCATTTGACCCGCTAGTCTGGCAGCATGCAGACGATGACTCAGGGCACGACGGACGAGCGGCTGGATCGCCTCGAGGACAAGGTCGAGGAGGGCTTCACCCAGATGAACGAGCAATTCATCGGGGTGGACAGGCGGTTCGTTCAGGTCGATAAGCGCTTCATCGGGGTGGACGCGCGGTTCGACAAGGTGGATAAGCGGTTCGACGAGGTGGACAGGCGGCTCGTCAAGATCGAGGTGCGCCTCGCTGGGATCGACGAACGGTTCGAGCGAGTCGATCAACGCTTCATCGAAACCGACAAGCGCTTGGAGCGGGTCGAGAACGCCCTCGACCGACTCGCCGACGGCATGGCCTCGATCCAGAAGACGCTCGTCATTAGCTGCGCCTCCATGCTGTGCACCGTGTTTGCCGCCCTCGCCGCAGTCGTCATTCAGGTCTAACTCGGCCAGCAACCTCCAGCGCCGCCAGGGTCAGGGCGATCGGGACCGTTGATGGCAGCTCGTCGACGGCGAAGAAGAGGAAGTCGAAGCTGACGCAGAGGACTGCTGCGACGGCAGCGCCGCGCACCTGCGTACGGCGGCCGAAGGAGGCGAGGAGCGCGCCCAGCGTGGCGGCGACAAAGAGGTCTCCGAAGCCCATGACGGCAGAGCCGAAGTGGGCGAGCTGGAGGCGGGGGAGGCCGGCGGCGGGGGAAACGGTGTTGAGGACGGCGTTGGGGCCCTGCAGGAGGTCGCTGGCGACGAGGTAGGTGTCGACCGCGGCCATCGCGTAGATGCCGAGCTTCAGCCATCGCTCCGGGACGGCGCAGGCGACGAGCCAGCCGAGGCTGACGCAGGCCAGGGCGGAGAGAGCGAGCGCCGCGCTTTGGCCGCCGAGCGAGCCTCTGGCGGCCCAGGCGAGGGCGAAGAGTGGCAGCACCAGCAGGGCGAGCTCCAGGCGGGCGCCGCGGAGGAGCCAGGCGAGCGCCGCCCCGGCCAGCGGCGGTACCGCTACCAGCGCCAGGTAGGTGAGGAAGCGGGCGCTGGCCGAGTCGAGGGCGACCGCCGAGATCACGACCACGATCGAAAGCGGCAGCACCAGCGCCCACCAGCGGCTGCGCAGGTGCTCGAGGACGGTGTAGACGGGTGGTCGCGGCACCGCGACCAAGGCGGCCTGGACGAGGCTGAGGACGCCGATCGAGAGCCAGAAGGGGAGCAAGCCTCAGACCGAGCCGGCCGTCGCCGCCTCCCGGCGCTGCCCCTCCCGCACCGCCGGCCCCGGCTCCCCGCGCGGCTCGAGCCGGCCCGCGGCGGCAACGGTCCAGAGCATCGCCAGCCAGTTCAGGGTCGCCATGGCGACGTGGACCCAGACGATCTCGCCGGGAAGTTCGAGCCACCACTGGACCCCGCCGATCACGCCCTGCAGGGCGAGGAGGCCGAGCACGACAATCAGTGGCTTCGACGCTCGGCGATCCCCGCCAGGGCGCCGCAGCAGGAACCAGACGCCGATCGCGGCGAGGCCGTAAGCGGTTGCGATCGCCGCGTGGCGCTGGACGACCCATTCCAGCGTTCGCGTGCCCTCGAAGTCGAACCGGTGAACCAGTTGCCCGGCATGGGCGCCGGCGTGGGGCCCGGAGGCGGTGGCGATCGTCCCGGCGAGGATCGTCAGCTGCCCGAGCGGGATCAGCGCCCGCACGGCCCAGACGCCGATCCGATCCTGGGAGCGACGCCGCTCCCACGGCTCGTAGCGCGAGCACCAGGCCAGCGCGAAGGCGGCGTCGAGCAGCATCATCGAGAGGATGAAGTGGCTCATCACCAGCCCCGGCGCGAGGTGGTACTTGACGACCAGCGCCCCGAGGATCGCCTGGCCGATCACTCCCACCGGGAGCAGCGCGCCGAACAGGGCGAGGTGCCAACGGTAGGGGCGGCGGAACCAGGCGAGCAGAGCGGCTGCGATCACCGCGATCCCGACGATTCCCGTGATCAGACGGTTCGTGTACTCGATCACCGCGTGGGATTCGAGTGGCGGGGTGGTGCCGCCATAGCATTTGGGCCAGTCCGGGCAGCCGAGACCGGAGCCGGTCAGGCGCACCCCGGCACCGGTGAGGACGATCAGCGACAGCGCCCCCAGCGCGATCAGCGTCACCTGGGCATAACGCTGTGGCGAGATCTCGAGGCGGCTCTTCAAGCGTTCCCGCATCTGCCGACCATGATCGCAGCGGCCACCCGACCGCCGTCGCTCAGCCCTTGGACTTGCTGCCGCCGGCCGTGCCGCCGCCGGTGCTTTCACTCAGGTACTTGACCAGGTCTTCGAGTTCTTTGGGCGTAAGCAGCTGTTCGAAGTTCTGCGGCATCACGTTGGGCGGGTAGCCCTTGGCGATCTTCGCGTTGGGGTCGACGACCGATTCTTCGATCATCGCTTCGCTCTGCCCCGGCAGGACTTCGTCGAGGTTGGGGCCGGTAACGCCGCCCGAGCCGGCCGCGGCCAGCGTGTGGCAGCCGCCGCAGCCGTTGTTGGCGAAGACCTGAGCCCCCGCGCCTCCCGCCACCTTCGGCGGTTCGGCACCGGTCACGCCGGCCCATTCGCCGACATAGGCGGCCACGTCGTCGAGGTCCTGGCCGGTGACGACGTCGCGCGGCATCGAGACGCGCGGATCGCCGTTGCTGGGGCGCGGGAACTCCACCTGCGCCTTGACCACGCCTTCGATCGTTTCGGAGTCGTTGCCGTTTTCGCGCGCTGCGGCAAAGGCCTCGTCTAGGTTCGGACCCACCTGGGCGGTGGTCCCTGCCTGGGCCAGCGTGTGGCAGACGCCGCACTTCTGGACGAACAGCGTGCGGCCGCGCGCGGTGTCGGCGCTCGTCGTCCCGCAGCCGGAGGCCGCAGCCATGAGGGCGGCCAGGGCAGCGAGCATCAACAGCGGACGAATGAGTTTCGAGGGGTGATTCATGGGGCAGAGTGCGAGCGGGAGTCTATATGTCGGGACCCCGGACGAGCGTCCCGTCAGGCACCCGCGGGTGGGCTAATCTTTGAGGCGATCCGCACTAACTCTGAACCGATGCGATGGGAGGCCGTAGATGCAGGTGAGGGACGGAATGTCGGAGATCACGTTGACCGTGGGCCCGTCCCACACGCTGCGCGAGGCGGCGGCGAAGATGGTCGAGAAGGGGACCGGCGCGGCGCTGGTGATCGACGGCGAGATGCCCACTCCCTCGGTCGTCACCGAGCGCGACCTGCTGATCTCCGTCGCCCGCGGCCAGAGTCCCGACAACGAGCGGGTCGCCGATCACATGAGCGAGGGAGTCCTCAGTGCCGCTCCAGACTGGAGCCTCGAGCGGGCGGCGGCGGAGATGTCGCGGCGCAACGTCCGCCACCTCGTCGTCTTCGACGCCGGCGATGCGGTCGGCGTCCTCTCGATGCGCGACATCGTCAGGTGCTGGACCTCGGATGGAGCGACTTCTGATATGTCCCTACCCGGCCAGAGCCAGGGCTGAGGACTTTCTAGGCCTGCGGGGGGCCGCTGATGGTTTCCACCGGCAGAGCCGCGCTGCGGGTCTCCTGGCGGCGCGGGAGCCTGTGGTAGTCGCGGATCGAGCCGCGGACGAGTCCGCGGAAGGCGAGCAGGGCGATGATCGCGCCGATGATCGCGTAGACGAAGGGCGCGAAGATGAAGCCGGCGGCGAAGATCCCGCAGACGAGGCCGACCGCCCCGAAGGCGAGGATTGCCGGCGCCCAGGAAAGGCGCGGCGTGTAGATCGTCTCGTCCGGCTCGGGAACGTGTCGGTGCTCGGCCATCGTTCTACTGGGCGATGTAGAGGAAAGCCGCCGCGAACGAGAGCGCAAAGATCCCGGCGGCGATGCCCCCGGCGACCAGCCCGGCGCGCAGGTTCCGGCGTGCGGTCTCGCGATCCATTGGCCGGAGTTCTATCAGGCGCGGGGGAGGGAAGGAGATTGGCGGAGGGCCGTGTGCCCCTCGCCAAAGACCGTCGCGCAGCTGGTCGTGGCCTTGGGCGCCAACGTGGTCTCAGGAGCCTTTGTCGAGGGGCACACGGCCCTCCCGATCCCCCAGGTGCCCCCCGTTTCTAACTAGCTGAACCTGCTCAGACGTTGGCGGCGACGGCCATCGAGAGGAAGAGCAGGGCCAGGTAGGCCAGGGAGAAGAGGTAGGTGCGGAGCGCCCAGCGGCGGTTGCGGCTGCGATAGAGGCGGGTCGCAGAGTAGATAAAGGCCGCGCCCAAGAGCATCGAGGGGATCAGGTAGGCGACGCCGAGGCCGCCGGCGCAGAAGGGCAGCTGGGTGACGGCGTAGAGGAGGACGGTGTAGAGGAGGATCTGGCGGCGGGTCTCCTCCTCGCCGCGGACGACGGGGAGCATCGGGATCCCCGCCTTCGCGTACTCGTCCTTCATCAGCAGCGAGAGGGCCCAGAAGTGCGGCGGAGTCCAGAAGAAGACGATCGCGAACATGTAGAAGGCCATGCCGGAGAGGCCGCCGGTGACCGCCGCCCAGGCGACCAGCGGCGGCACCGCGCCGGCGGCGCCGCCGATGACTATGTTCTGCGGCGTCGTCCGCTTCAGCCAGAGCGTGTAGACGCAGACGTAGCCGAGCAGGCCCGAGAGCGAAAGCGCTGCCGCCAGCGGGTTCACGGTCGATGCCAGCAGCAGGAACGAGGCGGCGCCGAGGCCGAGGCCGAATGCCGTCGCGGCGCCGGCCGAAACGCGCCCCGAAGCTACGGGACGGTCGGCCGTGCGGGCCATCGTGCGGTCGATGTCGCGGTCGACGGCGTGGTTGATCGCGCCGGCGCCGCCAGCCGAGAGGGCGCCGCCGAGGCAGGTGAGGAAGACCAGCTCGAGCGACGGGTTCCCGGCCACGTACATCGTCGTGATCGTGGTGAAGAGCAACAGCGACTGCACCTTCGGCTTGGTCAGCGTCAGGTAGTCGCGGACGAGCGTCGGAACAGCCGGGCGCCGCGCGAGGGTCGCAGTCTGGGCACCGCTCATGCGGAGCTCAGGCTACCGGCTGCGTCTCGCGAGTCGTTTCCTCGCGTCGGGTGCGGTTGCCGATCGCCTCGCGGATGTCGCGCAGCGGCCGCGGGCTGCGGACGTCGGGGAGGATGTCGAAGTTGTGCGGCTCCGGTGGCGAGAGGGCGAACCACTCGAGCGAGTCGCCGCCCCAGGGATCGTGGCCGGCGGCCGGCCCGTTGACGCGGCTGAAGATCGCGTTGCAGATCGTCAGCAGCAGACCGACGAAGAGGACGATCACGCCGATCGAGGCGATCACGTTGTAGGCGGTGACGCCGTTTTCGCTGAAGTACTTGTAGGCGTCGGCGACCTGGCCCTTGTCGGCGCCGGCGAGGAAGAGCGGCACGAAGCCGAGCAGCAGGCCGACGACGATCGCCCAGAACGAGAAGCGGGCGAGGTTCTCGCCCATCGTCCGCCCGGTCATCTTCGGGAACCAGTAATAGAGCGCCGCGAAGCCGCCGAGGACGGCGCCGCCGACGAGGGCGAAGTGGGTGGCTGCGGTGGCGTCGGTGGTGTTGTGCAGGTGCCAGGCGGCGCCGACCAGCGACTGCTCGAGCTCGGCGGCGAGGCCGATCGAGATTGCCGAGATCGCGCCGATCGCGAAGAGGACCGGCGCCCGCATCCGCAGGGTGCCGCCGGCGACGGTGGCGATCAGGTTGAAGATCACGAGGCCGAAGGGGACGACGAGCCCCAGCGACATCAGCATCGCGAAGTACATCCAGCCGATCCCGATCGGCGCGGTCAGCATGTTCTGCATCCAGGCGAGCGTGCCGAGGATCGCGATCGCGGCCAGCGAGGCCATCGTCACGTTGCGGTTGAAGAGGGGTTTGCGGGCGAAGGTGGCGAGGATCTCGGCGATCGCGCCGAAGGCGAAGATCAGCAGGAACACGTAGGTGCCCGAGAAGAAGATCCAGCTGAGGTGCTGCCAGAGCAACGGTGCGCCGCCGGAGCCGTCGGCGAAGAAGATGCCGTCGTAGTTGCGGTCGATCATCAGCATCGTCAGCGCCGCCAGCAGCACCGGGCCGATCACGACCATCAGCCAGGAGGAGACGGCCGCGGCCCAGGCGAAGACCGGGACCCGTCGCCAGGCCATGCCCGGCGCCCGCATCGTGCGCAGCGTCGCCACCAGGTTGACCGAGAGGAGGACGAAGCCCAGCGTCGCCAGGCCGGTCGCCGCGGCCCACGCGTCGACGCCGTTGTTGGAGAGGAAGGCGAGCTCGCTGAGCGGCGGCAGCGGGTTGACGCCGGCCTCAGAGGGGGTGAAGAGGAAACCGGCGTAGAGGATCGTCGCGCCGGCGACCCAGAGCCCCACCCCGACCTGGCCGAGCCGCGGCAGCGCGGTGCCCCGGGCGCCGATCTGCAGCGGCGCCACGTAGTAGAAGAGGCCGAGGGCGAGCGGCAGGGCGAAGAAGAAGATCGCGGTCGCGCCGTAGAGCGAGAGCATGCGGTTGAAGGCGACAGGCGAGAGGAAGGTGTTTTCCGGCACCAGCAGCTGCAGGCGCATCAGCACCAGCTCGACGGCGGCGATGAAGAGGAAGCCGAGGGCGCCGCAGAGGAGGATCCGGCCGATGTCCTTGTGGTCGGCGCTGGTCGCCAGCTCGATCCAGCGGGGACGCTCGGCGGGGAAGCCGTCGACGACGAGCTCGGGGCGCGGGCTTGGGCTCATGGCACTTCTCCGTTTTCGATCTGGCCGACGACGGTTTCCTGGGCGGATTCGATCTCAGCTTGCTGGTTTTCGACGAATTCCTCGTATTCGGCGGGTGAGACCACTTCGACCGCGGTCCGCATCGGCGCGTAGGCCTGCCCTGAGAGCGTCGAGGAGTCGCCCTCGTAGACGCCTTCGTCTTCGGCGCGGAAGACGACCTCGTGGCTCTTGCCCGGGACCGCGTCGGCCTTGGGGGCCAGGTCGTCGACGTTCCAGGTGTGGACGACGTCGGTGGAGAGCAGTTCCAGTTCGACCGCGGTGTCGACCGGCACCACCAGCTTGTAATAGGAGAAGGCGCCGTTCGGGTAGTCGTAGCGCCACAGCCACTGCTGGCCGGTCGCCTTGATCTTCAACGGCTGCGTTTTCGCCGAGGCGAGGCCGGCTTCCCCGGTCGAAGGAGCTTCGCGCGCCCTGTCGGTGAAGACGACCCCGAGCACGAAGAGGACGAGGGCGAAGATGCTGAGCACGGCACCGACGCGGAACTGCAGGCCGCGGCCGCTCAGCAGCTGGCGCGGCTCGCCGCCGCGCTCGGAGCGGAACCGCCGCACCGCGTAGAACAGCGCGACGTTGACCGCGACCACGAGGATCGCGGCGGCGACGAAGCCGATCCAAAGCAGAGTGTCGATCTGGTCAGCGCCAGGCGAGTGGGGCGTCAAGGCGCGGCCATTCTATTCAGGCGGAGCGGCGCCGGGGTTTCTCCGTCACCCTGCTGTGCGGCTACCTATACTCGCCGCCCCTATGAGGAGGCGCTCCCGGCCATCCCCTGCCCTGCGCCGGTCGACTCGGGCGGCAGCTGCTGCCGTGATCGGCGCCGCGGTCGTGACTCCGCTGGTGCGACGCCGGCTGCGGATCCCGGCGCCGGTGACGATCGCCGCCTGCGCGGCCGGGCCGCTGGCGGTGGCGGTGATCCGCCCCCGCTCCAAGAAACGCGACGTAGCCCTCTTCGCGCTGCAGATGTGGGGCTTCATCATGGTCCACGAGCTCCCCTTCGATCGGCCCGACCGCCTCCGCAGCCGCCTCCGCAGCCGCTACCCGATCGTCGCCGATCGCGCAATCGGCCTCGGCGCCCTGCCGAACACCCGGCTGCAGCGGGCGATTGCCCGGCTGTCCCGCGCGGGCACCGTCAACCGCTTCCTCACCTGGGCCCACTGGCTCTGGTTCTTCGAGCCATATCTCGCGCTGGCGATCATCCTCGCCCGGCACCCCGAGCGCTTCCCGCGCGCGGCGCGGCAGATGGCAGCGGTCTTCGACATCGGCTGTGCCGTCTACTTCGCCGTTCCGACCGCGCCGCCGTGGTGGGCGTCGGAGAACGGGCTGACCGGCGAGGAAGAGGTGCGGCGGATCATGGTCGAGGTCGGCGAAAGCACCTGGGGCTCGGCCTGGCCCAAGATGTACGACGCGCTCGGCGGCAACCCCTGGGCGGCGATGCCCTCGCTGCACTTCGCCACCTCGCTCACCGCCGCCCTGGCGCTCTCCGAGGCCGGCACGGTCGAGGGCGCGCTCGGGTGGGGTTATGCCGGGACGCTCGGTTTCGCCCTCGTCTATCTCGGCGAGCACTACGTCACCGACCTCCTCGCCGGGGCGCTTCTGGTTGCCGCCGTGCGACGTGGCGAGCCGCTGGCGGAACCCCTCGTACGCGGGGTAAACGGGGCCCTGCGGCGCCTGGAGAAGATCGCGAGCGGGTAGTTTCCGAGGGGTGTCTCCGGAAGACTCGGCGAACGGGACCAATCGCTACGCCGAATTGCCGATCTTTACTACGCGGAGGATCGTCCAGACCGTCGTCCTGGTTCTCGTCCTCCTGGTCGCGATCTACTTCCTCTTCCCGAAGCTGGTCGGGCTCGGCGACGCCCTCAGCCGGCTCGACGAAGCCGATCCGCTCTGGATCGCGATCGCGGTGGCGCTCAACGTCGCCGCCTACGCGACCTACATCGCTCTCTTCAAAGCGGTGGTCGGCGGCGACGCGCTGCGGCTGAGCTGGACCGAGACCTACGAGATCAATATGGCCGGGGTCGCCGCGACGCTGTTGTTCTCGGCCGGCGGCGCGGGCGGCGTCGCGCTCACCTACTGGGCGCTGCGCAAAGCGGGGATGGGGCGCCGCGACGTCGGCCGGCGCATGGTCGCCTTCGTCTCCCTTCATTACGTCTTCTATCCGATCGCCCTGATCCTCTTCGGGGTGCTGCTGCGGACCGGGGTGATGAACGGCAAGGGCTCGGTCGAGCTGACGATCGTCCCCGCCGCCGTCGCCGGGCTGCTGCTGATCGTCGGCGTCCTCATCACGCTGATCCCCGCCGACACCGGGCGCCGCCTAGCCCGCTTTGCCAACAGCGAGCGCTCCCACCAGGTCCTCGAGAAAGCCGGCAAAGTGCCGGCGACGCTCGGCGAAGGCTTTCGCTTCGCCCTCGGCCTCTTCGCCCATCCCTCGCGCGGCGGCCTGGCGGTGGTCGGCGCCGCCGGCTTCTGGGCCTTCAGCATCGGCGTCCTCTGGGCCTGCTTCCACGCCTTCGGCGTCCACGTCCCGCTCGCCGTCGTCGTCCAGGGCTACTTCCTCGGCATGGTCGCCAACCTCTTCCCGCTGGCGCCGGCGGGGGTGGGGGCGGTCGACGCCGGCATGATCGGCGCCTTCGTCCTCTTCGGGATTCCCGAGGAGACGGTCTTCCCGGCGGTCCTGATCTTCCGCCTCGTTTCCTTCTGGATGCCGATCCCGCCGGGCATCTTCGCCTTCTTCCAGCTCCGGAACACGGTCAAACGCTGGGAAGAGGAGGGGCTGCCGATCGAACGCGGCGGCTCGGCGACCTCTGACCTCGAGCCGGCCGTAGGGTGATTGAGTTACGCTCGGAATCGAGCTACTATAAAAAGTAAAGTAATAGACTCCAGGCGGCGAGATATGGCTGAGAGCAAGAAAGTCGAGAACGTGATCGTCGTCGGCGGCGGGCCGGCGGGCTACACCGCGGCGCTCTACACCGCCCGCGCCAACCTCGAGCCGCTCGTCTTCGAGGGCTTCCAGTGGGGCGGCCAGCTCCAGAACACGACCGACGTCGAGAACTACCCGGGCTACCCCGAGGGGATCATGGGGCCGGAGATGATGGCCCAGTTCCGCGCCCAGGCCGAGCGCTTCGGGACGCGCTTCGTCACCGACGACGTCGACCGCGTCGAGCTCTCCGACGGCGGTGTGCAGAAGGTCTTCCTCGGCGACGAGGAGCATCGCGCCAAGACCGTGATCCTGGCGACGGGGGCGGAGCCGAAACGGCTCGGCATCCCCGGCGAGATGGAGCTCGGCGGCCGCGGCGTCTCCACCTGCGGCGTCTGCGACGGCGCCTTCTTCAAAGACCAGAGGGTGATCGTGGTCGGCGGCGGCGACTCGGCGATGGAGGACTCGATCTTCATCTCCAAGTTCGCCAGCGAGCTGACGATCGTCAACCGCCGCGACGAGTTCCGTGCCTCGAAGATCATGTTCGAGCGGGCGCGCGACAAGGAGAACATCGCCCTCAAGACGCCGTTCGTCGCCGAGGAGTTCGTCGCCGGCGAGAGCGGCAAGCTCGAGAAGGTCCGCCTCCGCAACGTCGAGACCGGCGCCGAGGAGCAGATCGAGACCGACGGCGCCTTCGTCGCGATCGGCCACGTGCCGAAATCGGAGATCGTCAGGGACCAGGTCGACACCGACGAGGACGGCTACATCGTCACCGAGCCCGGCTCGACCCGGACCAACCTCGCCGGCGTCTTCGCCGTCGGCGACGTCGTCGACCACACCTACCGCCAGGCGGTCACCGCCGCCGGCACCGGCTGCATGGGCGCGCTCGACGCCGAGCGCTACCTGCGCGACGCGCCGCCGCCGGTCGAGGCCCACTGGTTCCCCGGCGGCGAGCCCGCCGAGATCGCCACGGGCGGCTGAGCGCACGCAGCTCGACGCGGTCACCCACCTCGGTCTTCCTGGCGAGGTCGAGGGCTGTGAGGAGTGCCTCGCGCTCGGCACCACCTGGGTCCACCTCCGCATGTGCCAGACCTGCGGCCACGTCGGCTGCTGCGACAACTCCCCCGGCGAGCACGCGACCAGCCATCACCAGGACACCGGTCACCCGATAATCCGCTCGGCCGAGCCCGGCGAGGACTGGAGCTGGTGCTACGTCGACGAGGTCGCGATGCGGTTGAGCGGCGGGTAGGCAGCTCTGTGAAGCGGCTTGACCTGGCCATCCTCCATGGAGTGTCTGCTTAGGGGAGCTGCCGGGTTGGACTAGGGAGACGTTGTGCGTGACGGCATTCCGCCGAGCATCTCGACCGACGACCGAACTAGTGTTCGTGCCAGAAGCGGAAGTCGCCTAAGGCCGACTGGTCGCGCAGATACCTTGTGAGAAGGAGCGATAATGCGACAGGAGCGAATGACAGTCCTCTCCCCTCTTGACCTCTCTGAGATCGTCCCCCGCCCGGGGCGAAAGCCCGCGCTTATAACGCACCACGGGGCACTTTTCAACGAAGACTGCATCGATTTCTTGTCTCGAGTGAAGGACGAATCGATCGACACGGTGTTTGCAGATCCACCGTTCAACTTGGGCAAGGTGTACGGACCGCAGGTAAACGATGAGATCACCGAGGCTGAGTACGTGGGCTGGGGGAACTCCTGGCTCGATGAGTGTGTCCGAATCCTCAAGCCAGGCGGATCACTCTTCCTCTACAACCTTCCGCGCTGGAATATTTTGTTCGGGGCCCACCTCATGTCGAGAGGGCTTGACTTCCGCCACTGGATCGCGATCAGTATCAAGGCTGGACTGCCAATCCCGAAGAGGCTTTACCCAGCTCACTACAGCCTCCTCTATTACTCCAAAGGCAAGCCCAAGGTCTTTCGAAAGATTCGTACGCCAATCGAGACTTGCCGACACTGTGGCGGTGAGATTAAGGACTACGGTGGCCATCGGGGGGCAATGCACCCGGATGGAGTCAATCTAACCGATGTATGGACCGATGTTCCCCCGGTTCGCCATTGGAAATTCAAGAGCAGGAAACGCAGTGCGAACCAGCTCTCAACCAAGATTCTTGAGCGGATAATTCACCTCTCGACCAACGAGGGAGACATTGTGCTGGACCCATTCGGAGGAAGTGGCACGACGTTTGATGTCGCCGAGCAGCATTCGCGCTATTGGATTGGCTCGGAGATCGAGAAATGCGACGTCATTGTCGAGCGGCTTCGCGAGGCAGAGCTTCATCGCCACCCGAATTCTGATTGGGTCGAACCGGCTGAACCTATTGCGGCCTAGCCAAGGGCGCGCCCGTCCCTGCCCTTCGGTATGTGAGCTACCGACGGATCAAGCTCATCGTGGCCTACTCCGTAAACGCGCAGAACGCCTTCTGGAACGGGATAGCGGCTCCATAGTTCGAAATACGGGGCGACCTCCTCGAAGTTCCCGACTCGGTCGGTCAGGTAGCGCTGAGTAGCGCGCATCGCAAGTACAAGAATGCCTCCGCTCAACGTCCCTCGGGCAATGCCATCCAACAGCTTGTTGACGGCGCGGTGCGTTGAGGAGACATTTCCGGTCTCCCACTCAAAACCTACGTACCGATCTCGATCGAAGAGTAAGGCATCTAGATCTCCGGTCGTGAGAACATCACGACCCTCGAAACCCACGGGTAGCTCGGGCAAAGTCTCCGTTTCCCACCCTCGCGTTTCAAGGTGTCGGAGCATTGGCACCTTGATTGGCACTACACCATTGGGGTGGCGATCCACCCGTCCTTTCCTGTCGACCCTCGGTTCCGGATTTAGCGAGAAACTCCCAGAGCCAAACGGCCAGTCCGCTTCGGCTATCGCTGCCTCTACGTCTGCCGTCGCCCGGAGCCAGGTCTTAGTTTTCGGAAATCGACCGCCGCCGACAATGTCAAGCGCCTCAATGATCTGCATGGGCGAAGAGACTCCCATAAGCCGCCGTCCCCTGCTTCTCGAAAATTGACAAGGGGTCGCGTAACTGGTGGACCAAGTCGTTTCACGGCGTCACGATCGGGAAGGCGGGATCGGGCTCCTCGAGCAGGCCGAGCAGTTCGCCGAGTTTCGTCCCGTCCCCCTCGACCCGCAGACGGCCGCTGGTCGCTAACCCGGCGAGATCGCCCTCGCCGGAGAGCAGCTCGTTGAGGGCGGTGCGCTCGATCACGAGCGTTGATTCTGCCTCGCGGTCCTCCTTCGCTACGCGGTGGTGGAGGACTCCGTTCTCCAACTCGAGCAGGTGGGTCTCGTCGGGGTCGGTTACCTGCCAGGCGATCGTCAGGCGCTTGCCCCAGGCGCGGGGGCCGTCCAGGCGGACCTTCATGCCGTCGAGGATCTGGGCTACGGAGAGGTTGGCGAGGATGTCGAGTGGGCGCGTTTCGGTCGGGGTGCCGGTGATGCCCTCGCGCAGCTCTTCGGCGCCGGCCAGGTAGAAGTTGCGCCAGGTCGCGTTCTCGGCGCCGTAGCCGAGCTGCTCCAGGGCATCGGCTTGGAGCAGCTGCGCCGCCTCGTTCTCGGGCTCGGCGAAGACGACGTGGTTGACGACCTCGGCCACCCAGCGGTAGTCGCCCTGCTCGAACGAGCGGCGGGCCTGCTCGAGCACGCGCTCGGCGCCGCCCATGAACTCGACGTAGCGTTCCGCCGACTCGACCGGGGTGTGCTCCCAGAGGTGCGCCGGATTCCCGTCGAACCAGCCCATGTAGCGCTGGTAGACGGCCTTGGCGTTGTGGCTGAGCGAGCCGTAGTAGCCGCGGCAGTGCCACTCCTCCGCCAGCTCCGGCGGCAGCTCCAGCTCCTCGGCGATCTCCCGCCCGGTCAGGCCCTTGTTGATCAGGCGCAGGGTCTGGTCGTGGATGTAGGCGTAGAGGTCACGCTGCTTCTTCAGGTAGTCGACGATCCGCTCGCTGCCCCAGCGCGGCCAGTGGTGGCCGGCGAAGAGGGCGTCGGAATCGGCGCCGAAGAGCTCGATCGCCTCGTCCAGGTACTGCGCCCAGACATGCGGGTCGCGGACCAGGGCGCCGCGCAGGGTCAGGGTGTTGTGCATCGTGTGGGTCGCGTTCTCGGCGATGCAGAGGACGCGATGGTCTGGGAAGTGGAAGTTCATCTCCGACGGCGCCTCGGTGCCGGGGGTGAGCTGGAAGACCATCCGCACGCCGTCGACCGCCTCCTCCTGACCGGTTGCGGTGACGTCGCGGTTGGGCGGGATCAGCGTCATCGTCCCCAGCGAGGTCGTCTGCCCGAGACCCGAGCCGATCTGGCCGTCGGGCCCGCGCCGCAGCGCCGCCCCGTACATGTAGCCGGCGCGGCGACCCATCGCCGTCCCCGCGTAGACGTTCTCGCTGACCGCGTGCTCGAGGAACCCCTCGGGCGCGAGGACCGGGATGCCGCGGTCGCGCACCTCCTCAGGGGTGACGATGCCCTTGGCACCGCCGAAGTGGTCGATGTGGCAGTGGGTGTAGACGAGGCCGGTGACCGGGCGCTCGCCGCGGTGCTCGCGGTAGAGCGCCAGCGCCGCCGCGGCGGTCTCAGCCGAGATCAGCGGGTCGATGACGACGATTCCCTCCTCGCCCTCGACCACGTGCATGTTCGAGAGGTCGAAGCCGCGCAGCTGGTAGAAGCCGGGAGCGATCTCGAAGAGCCCGGCGATGCGGTTGAGACGGCTCTGGCGCCAGAGGCTCGGGTGGGCGGTGGCGGGACACTCCCCGTCGAGGAAGGCATAGGACTCGAGGTCCCAGACGACCCGCCCGTCTTCGCCTTTCACGGTCGCCGGCTCGAAGCGGGCGACCAGGCCGCGGGAGGCGTCCGCGAGGTCCTCCTCCCGCTCCGGCGGCAGCTCCGTTGCGGCCTCCCGGTTTCGCTGCTCGGTCGCCTCGGTGGCGGCCCTGCGCGCGGCGTTCAATTCGCGACCCCGTCGGCTTCGGCCAGCAGCAGAGGTGCCTGGGCGTAGGCGTCTCCGCTCGACTCCTCGAGGCGTTCGAGCACTTCCACCGCTCGCACCGGACCGATCAGCTTCGCGATCTTCAGGGGGCCGGCGGGCCAGTTGAACCCAAGGCGCATCGCCGTTTCCATGTCCTCGGCCGAGGCGATCTCCTCTTCGGTCGCGAAGGCGGTCTCGTTGGCGATCTGGGCGAAGAGGCGGGTGAGGACCTCTTCGGCGCGGTCGTCGATCCGCGCCAGCTTCTCCGGATCCAGGGTCGGCGCCAGGATCCCCAGCTCGGGGTCGAGCTCGCGCTCGACGCCCTCGCCGTAGAGGTGGTAGCCGCGACCGCTCTTGCGGCCGAGCCGGCCTTCGGCGACGAGCTTCTCCTGGATCGGGCTCGGCCGCCAGCGCTCCGGTTCGCCCCCCTGGACGAAGAATGAGCGGGCGATTTCGAGGTTGACGTCGAGGCCGATCAAATCGAGCAGCTCGAAGGGCCCCATCCGGAAGCCGCCGCCGAGGCGGACGATGCGGTCGATCGTCTCCGCGTCGGCGACGTCGTCGCCGAGGATCCGCAGCGACTCCAGCGTGAACGGGCGGGCGAGGCGGTTGGCGACGAAGCCGACGCTGTCCTTGGCCCTGATCGGGGTGCGGCCCATCAGCTCGGCTACTTCGGTCGCCGCGTCGAGCGCCCGCTTTGAGGACTCCCCGGTGGCGACCACCTCGACCAGCTTCATCAGCGGCGGCGGGTTGAAGAAGTGCATGCCGACGACGCGCCCGGGTCCGGGCACGCCCGCGGCGATGTCGGCGACGCGCAGCGAGGAGGTGTTGCTCGCCAGCACCGCCTCGGGGCCGAGGAGAGCGGCCAGCTCCTGGAAGAGCCGGCGCTTCAGCTCCACCCGCTCCGGCGCCGCCTCGATCACCAGGTCGCACCCGGCGAGGTCCCCGAGGTCGCTGGTCCAGGGGTCGAGGCGCTCCAGCGCCGCTTCGGATTCCTCCGCGGTCCAGCGGCCGCGCGACTCGCCCTTGACGAGGTCCTCGCCGAGCCTCAGCCCGCCCCCCTCGAGCGCCGCGGGGTCGGGGTCGTAGACGGAGGTCCGCAGCCCGCCGAGGGCGGCGATCTGGGCGATGCCGCGGCCCATCGTCCCGGCTCCGACCACGCCGACGCGGGAAACGCTCATCGGCCAGTGAAGCGGGGCTCGCGTTTCTCGAGGAAGGCGGTCATCCCCTCGACCCGGTCCTCGGTCGCCATCGCCTCGTCGAAGAGCTCGCGCTCGGCCCGCAGGCCGTCGCTGAGGCTGGTCTCGGCGGCGGTCAGCACCGCCCGTTTCGCCAGGCGCGCGGCGAGCGGCGGGCGGGCGGCAATCGTGCGCGCCAACTCGACGGCCTCGCTGAGCCAGGCGCCGTTGCCGGCCACCCTGTTGACGAGGCCCCAGCGCTCCGCCGTCTGCGCGTCCCAGCGGCGGCCGGTGAGCACGTACTCCATCGCCCGCTGCTTGCCGACGGCTCGCGCCAATCGTTGAGAGCCGCCGCCGCCGGGGATGATCCCGAGCGTGATCTCGGGCTGGCCGAAGCGGGCGCCCTCGTCGCAGACGATCATGTCGCAGGCCAGCGCCAGCTCGCAGCCGCCGCCGAAGGCGTAGCCGGACACCGCGGCAATAGTGGGCGTCTGGATCGCGCTGAGGCGAAGCCAGAACTCCATCCCCTTCGGGTCGGGCGGGGCGTCGAGCGGCCGCTCGGCCATCGCCCGGATGTCGGCGCCGGCGGCGAAGAACTCGTCGCTGCCGGCGATCACGATGCATCGCACCTCCGGGTCGGCGTCGAGCCGCTCGAGCGCCTCGGCGAGCTCGGCCCGCATCTCCGGCGAGAGGGCGTTGCGCGCCTCCGGCCGGTTCAGCCGCAGCAGGCCGACGTGCGAATCGTCGACCGATACCTCGACCAGGTCGGCCAAGCTCAGCTCTCCTGGAGGGGGAGCATCGCGTTGATCCCGGTCGCGTCGCGGCCGATGATCAGCTTCTGGATCTGCGAGGTGCCCTCGTAGAGGGTGGTGACGCGGGCGTCGCGAAGGTAGCGCTCGACCGGGTAGTCGTCGACGTAGCCGGAGCCGCCGTGGACCTGGATCGCCAGGTTGGCGCACTCGACCGCCGCCTCGGTCGCGTACAGCTTCGCCACCGAGGTCTCGGTCGCGTTCGGCTTCTTTTCGTCCTTCAGCAGGCCGGCGCGCAGGACCAGCATCCGACTGGCGTCGCGCCTGAGGATCATCTCGGCGATCATCTCCTGGACCAGCTGGAAGCGGGCCAGCGGCACGCCGAACTGCTTGCGTTCCTTCGCGTAGGAGACCGAGCTCTGGACGCAGCCTTCGCAGATGCCGACGCAGCCGGCGGCGACGCTGTAGCGGCCGTTTTCCAGGGCGCTCATCGCCACCTTGAAGCCGTCGCCGACCTCGCCGAGCAGGGCGTCGTCGCCGACCTCGACCTCGTCGAGGGAGATTTCGGCGGTGTCGGAGGCGCGCAGGCCGAGCTTGCCGTGGATCTCCTGGGTGGTGAAGCCCTCGCTGTCGGTGGGGACGAGGAAGGCGGCGAGGCCGCGGTGCTTCAGCGCCGGGTCGGTCTGGGCGAAGATCAGCGCCACCTCGGAGTAGTTGCCGAGGCTGATCCACATCTTCTGGCCGCTGATCGACCAGCCGCCGTCGGTCCTGGTCGCCCGGGTGCGCAGGTTGGCGGCGTCGGAGCCGGTGTCGGGCTCGGTCAGGCCGAAGCAGCCGAGGCCCTCGCCCGAGCAGAGCCGCGGCAGCCACCGCTGCTTCTGCTCCTCGGTTCCCCACTTCTCGATCGGGCCGGCGACCAGCGAGGTCACCACCGAGATCACGGTGCGGGCGGAGGAGTCGGCGCGGCCGATCTCCTCGGCGATCAGCCCGTAGCTGACGTAGTCGAGGCCGCGACCGCCGTACTCCTCGGCGACCGGCGCGCCGAGGAAGCCGACCTCGCCGAGCTTGCGCGCGAGCTCGCGATCGAAGCGCCCGGCGCGGTCGTTCTCGCGCACGTTCGGCAGGATCTCGCGCTCGGCGAATTCGCGCGCCGCCTCGCGGATCAGCTTCTGCTCGTCGCTCAGCCGGAAGTCCATCTTCCTCGGTCTCCTCCTCGTCGTCGGTTCAAAGCTCGCGCAGCTCCCTGCCCAGCGTCGCCGCGAAGGCCTCCTGCGCCTCGCGCGTGCGCGGGCCCGGGGCGGCCGGGAAGGCCCTGCCGTCGATTGCCGAGACCGCCTGGATCTCCCGCGTGGTCGAGGCGAGGAAGGCCTCGCTCGCCGCCCGCAGGTCACCGACGTTCCAGCTGCCCTCTTCCACGTGCAGGGCCTTGATCATCCGGTCCCGGGTGATCGACTCCAGGACGCCGTCGGTGAGGGCGGGCGTCCGCAGCTCGCCTTCGGGCGAGACCCAGAAGACCGTGGAGGTGGGCGGCTCCAGCACGGTCCCGTCGGGTCGGATGAGCACCGCCTCGTCAGCGCCCTTGCCCTTGGCGATCCGCGTCGCCTGCATGTTCGCCGCGTAGGAGAGCGACTTGACGCCGTCGAGGATCACGCTCGGGTTGTAGGCGACGGTGGCGAGGCTGACCGTGTCGCCGTGGGGCGGGATCGGCTCGGTCGCGGCGATCCGCCGCCCGCCGCGGGTGACGATCAGCCGCAGCTGGCCTTCGACCGGGCCCGCGTCGGCGAGCAGCGCCTCGATCTCCGACTCCAGCGCGGCGCGGTCGAAGGAGAGCTCGATCGCCGCGGCCGAGCGCTCCAGTCGGTCGAGGTGCTCGTCCAGGGCGAACGGCTTGCCCTCGTAGAGGCGGATCACCTCGAAGGCGCCGTCGCCGCGGTAGAGACCGTCGTCCTTGAGTCCGACCTTTGCCTCGACGGTGGGCGCGATAGCGCCGTCGACGCTGGCCAGCTCTTCGAAGCCTTCGCTCACAGCGGCCGAGGCTACCTTTTCGACCGCTGCGGCTGTCAGCCGCGCTTCTTGTGGATCGGACAGCGGCGGTTCTTGGCCTTGCTTTCGATGCAGTTCACCGCCGCCCATTCCACCCGGTAGTGGCTGTCCCAGGCGACCGCTTCCTGGCGGCGGAGGTAGAAGGGGGAGACGGTGGCGACGTAGATGTTGCGGCCGGCGATCCAGTCGACTTCGCAGCGGAAGGCGCTGCCGCGCTTCTTGCAGCCGCCGAAGATCTGCTGGGCGCTTTCGAACCGCTTGCCCATCGCGTTCGTCAGGGTGAAGACCGTGAACTCTTCGGCGCTTTCGCGCAGCATCGGCGGCAGCGGCCCGTTCGGGTCGACGGTCGGAGGCGGCGCTCCGCTTTCGGTCGCGGCCGCCCATTCGGAGACCCAGCTGGAGACGAAGTCGACGCGGGTCAGCACGGTCGGCGTCTTGGTGCTGCATGCGGGCCCGCCGGTGCTGGTGACCCCGAGCTGGACCGGCGTGCCGTCGGGTCGCTGGCCGATCGCCGGCCCGCCGCTGTCGCCGAAGCAACCGCCGCTCTTGCGGTCGGCGGCGAGGACGCAGACCTGCGCCGCCGGCAGGTAGGGCCTGTAGAAGGGCTTGACCTTCTGCCTGCAGGTCTGCGAGGTCTGGACCAGCATCGTCGTCGTCCGCAGGTTGGCCGGTGCTTCCTTGGCGCGGGCGCTGGTCAGCCCCCAGCCGGTCAGGCGCACTTCGGCGCCGCCCGCGTACAGGGCGGCGTCGGCCGCACCGGCCATCGGCAGCACGGGCGCGGTGGTGGGGCGGTCGAGGACCAGGATCGCCGCGTCGCCGTGGAGGACGCCCGGGTCGAAGCCGGGAAAGACGTGGGTGGCGACGATGTGGAAGATGTTTTCGGGCCCGGCCTTGGTCGGGTCCGCGACCCCGGTCGAGACCGCGTAGTCCCGGGTCGGCGTGATCGTCCCTTTCTCGACGTCCTCGACGCAGTGGGCGGCGGTGAGGACGATCCGCGGGGCGACGACCGTGCCGGTGCAGGAGAA
The DNA here is from genome assembly GCA_035760065.1 of Solirubrobacterales bacterium. Classification (GTDB taxonomy): domain Bacteria; phylum Actinomycetota; class Thermoleophilia; order Solirubrobacterales; family 70-9; genus VAYN01. Next base: position 102,576 of record DASTTQ010000016.1, on the reverse strand, counting down.
GCCGTGCTTCTTGCTTTCGATCGCCTGCACGTAGACCAGCGAGGGGAATTCGTCGATCGTCCCCGGCTTGCCGCCGATGATCGAGGCGGTCGCCCCGGGGGCGGCCGAGGCGGCGGCTGGGACGAGGAGAATGGCGAGCGCGCAGGCCAGGGCCATTGAGATGGCGCGGGCGCGGCTGTTTCTCCAAGCCTTCATCAGCGACAGCCTATTGGTCACCGAAGGTTGAGGCGAGTCGCCTGTTCCTTTTGGTCGCTATACAGCCATAAGGAACAGGAAGCTCTTTAGACGGCTTCGAAGACGGTCGCGAGGCCCTGGCCGACGCCGACGCAGAGGCTGGCGATCCCGTACCTGCCGCCGCGGCGGCGCAGCTCGCGGACCAGGGTGCCGGCGAGGCGGGCGCCGGAGCAGCCGAGCGGGTGGCCGAGGGCGATCGCACCGCCGTTGACGTTGAGGCGCTCTTCGTCGATCCCCAGCTCGCGGGCGCAGGCGAGGACCTGGGAGGCGAAGGCCTCGTTGATCTCGAGCAGGTCGATCTGCTCGAGTGAGAGGCGGGCGTTGGCGAGCGCCTTGGGGATCGCCTTCAGCGGTCCGATCCCCATGTAGGCGGGGTCGACGCCGGCGACGCCGGTGGTGACGACGCGGGCCAGCGGCTCGGCGCCGAGCTCCTCGGCCCCCTTCTCGGAGGCGAGCACGAGGCAGGCGGCGCCGTCGTTGAGGCTGGAGGCGTTGCCGGCGGTGACGGTGCCGCCCTCGCGAAAGGCGGGCCGCAGCTTCGCGAGCTTCTCCATCGAGGTGTCGGGGCGGGGACCCTCGTCGGTCCCGACCGTGACCGTTTCGCGGCCTCGGGGCGCCTGCACCGGGACGATCTCCTCGGCGAGCCTGCCCGACTCGGTCGCGGCGACCGCGCGCCGGTGGCTGCGCAGGGCGAAGGCGTCCTGGTCCTCGCGGCTGATCGCGTAGCGCTCGGCGACGTTCTCGCCGGTCTCGCCCATCGACTCGGTGGAAACGCCGAGGCCGGCCATCCGCGGGTTGATCATCCGCCAGCCGAGGGTGGTGTCGTGCATCGTCTGCGGGCCGCGGGGGAGACCGCGCTCCGGCTTCTCGACCACCCACGGCGCCCTGCTCATCGACTCGACCCCGCCGGCCAGGTAGAGGTCGCCCTCGCCCGCCTTGATCGCGCGCGCGGCGCTGTTGACCGCCTCGAGGCCGGAGGCGCAGAGGCGGTTGACGGTGGCGCCGGGGACGCTCTGCGGCAGGCCGGCGAGCAGCGCCGCCATCCGGGCGACGTCGCGGTTGTCCTCGCCCGACTGGTTGGCGGCGCCGAAGTAGGCGTCGACGATCCGCTCCGGGTCGACGCCGCTGCGCTCGACGGCGGCGCCGATCACATGTGCGGCCATGTCGTCGGGGCGGACGCCGGAGAGGGCGCCGCGGTAGGCGCCCATGGGAGTGCGGACGGTCTCGACTACGTAGGCCTCGGGCATGGGAATGAACCGTATCCTTGGCGGGTGCTTTTCGTTCTGGGGACTCTCGGAATCGTCGCCTTCATGGTCGGCATCCTGCTGCTCGTCGGCCACTACTACCCCGGCAGCTCGGCGAGTCTCGTCGACTGGTACCCGACTCGCTCCCCCGAGGTCGAGGCGCAGAACGAGATCGACGACGTGCGCCAGATGCTGGAGGCCCAGAACGAGATGCGGCGGCGGCGCGGGGTCCCGGAGATGACCGAGGAGGATCTCCACCGCGGAGTCGCCGAAGACGAGCGGGTGCGGCTGCGCGGCCGCGGGCCGTTCGAACCCTCGTAGGCCGGTCGGCATGGCTCGAGCGCTGATCGTCGGCTGCGGCTGCCGCGGCCGCGAGCTGGGGAGGAGGTTGCTGGCCGAAGGCTGGGAGGTGCGCGGGACCAGCCGTCGCGAGGAGGGCCTGGCGGCGATCGAGGCGGCCGGGATCGAGCCGGCGCTCGCCGACCCGGAGCGGCCGCCGACGATCCTCGAGCTGGTCAACGACGTGGCGGTGCTGGTGCTGCTGTTAGGCAGCGTCCGCGGCAGCGACGAGGAGCTGGAGGCGATCCACGGGCCGCGCCTGGAGCGGCTGATGGAACACCTGGTGGAAACGCCTGTGCGGGGCGTCGTCTACGAGGGAACCGAGGCGGGCGAGGAGGTCGTGCGCGCTGCCGGCCGCACCTGGCGGATCCCCGTGCGGAGCCTCTCGCCGAGTCTGTCTCAGTATCCGCATAGCGGACACTCAGACAGACTCGCGGAGGAGGTGCGGGCGTTCTGGCCGGCGAAGCCAAAGAGCTAAACTCCGATGGGAATTCAGGTAATTGAGAGAAGCGCGAGAGGAGCAGGAAAGATGGCTCTGCAGCTCGGTGACGTAGCACCCGATTTCGAGGCCGATACCACCCAGGGACGGATCAGATTCCACGACTGGATCGAGGGGTCGTGGGCGGTGCTGTTCTCCCACCCGAAGGACTTCACCCCCGTTTGCACGACGGAGCTCGGCTACATGGCGCGGATCCAGCCCGAGTTCGAGAAGCGCGGCGTCAAGATCATCGGCCTCTCGGTCGACCCGATCGACAAGCACGAGGAGTGGGCCGACGACATCGAGGAAACGCAGGGCGCGCGGCCCGAATACCCGCTGATCGGCGATCCCAGCTTCGAGGTCTCGAAGGCCTACGGGATGCTCTCGGCCGACGTTTCCGGCGATCCGGCGGACCGCACGCCGGCCGACAACCAGACCGTCCGCAACGTCTTCGTCATCGGCCCCGACAAGAGGATCAAACTCATCCTCGTCTATCCGATGACGACCGGCCGCAACTTCGACGAGGTGCTGCGGGTGATCGACTCGCTGCAGCTGACCGCCAACCACAAAGTGGCGACGCCGGCCCAGTGGCAGCAGGGCGACGACGTGATCATCTCCGGCTCGGTCAAAGAGGACGAGGCGAGAGAACTGTGGCCGGAGGGCTGGGAGCAACCGAAGCCCTACATCCGGATCGTCCCCCAGCCGGATAAAGCGGCCTAGCTAGCCGAGACGCTGCAGGAGATCGCCGAGTATGCGGGCGGTCGCTCCCCAGATCAGCTGCCCTTCGACCTCGTAGGTCGGGGTGTGGACGGGGACGCCGCGGCGGATCAGGCGTCGCATCGCGTAGCCCTCGCGCAGCTTCTCGAGGGTGAAGGTGAGGACGGTCTCGACCTCGCCCGGGTTCGGCTCGAGGCCGAGCTCGCCGGGGTGGGGGACGGTGCCGACGAAGGGGTGGACCCGGTAGCCGGTGACGAAGGTCGAGACCGGCGGCAGCGCCCCGGCCAGCTCGACCGCGCCCGGGTCGAGGGCGATCTCCTCCTGCGCCTCGCGCAGCGCCGTCGCCGGCAGGTCGGGATCGCCCGGGTCCTGGCGGCCGCCGGGGAACGAGATCTCGCCCGCGTGGCGGCGCAGGTCGGCGCGGCGCTCGGTGAAGATCAGCCCCGGCTCATCCGGCCACCCGTAGAGCGCCAGCAGCACCGCCGCCCGCGTCCCCCGCCGTCCCGCCATACGAGCCGCCTCCTCCGGCGATAGCAGCAGCTCCCCCAACGCCGACGGGCCGAAATGTCCACCCGCAGATGCCGACGGGCCGATCTGTCTCTCTATAGGAGTCTTTTCGTCCCGTCGGCGGATCAAGTGCGTCTTTTCGGCCCGTCAGATGATTACTTGGACAGTGCCGCCGTCCACGCTCCAGGCGGCGCCGGCTACGTAGGAGGCGCGCTCGGAGCAGAGGAAGACGATCGCCGTGGCGATCTCTTCGGGCCGGGCTAGGCGGCCGATCGGGCGCTTGGACCCCGCCTCTGCCAGCGCCTCCTCACGGCTCTCAGCGCCGGAGAGCTGCATCGACTGGTCGAGGAGGCCGCCCCCCTCCATCCACATCTCGGCTTCGACCGGCCCGGGGGCGACGGCGTTGACGAGGACCCCGCTCTTCGCGTAGCGGTCGGCGAAGAGGCGCGAGAGCGAGAGCTCGGCGGCCTTGGCGACCGAGTACTCGGCCATCGCCGCCGAGGGGCGCTTGCCGGCGGTCGAGCAGACGTTGACGACGCGGCCCCAGCCGCGCTGCGCCATCGGCGGGATCGCCGCCCGCATCGCCCGCAGCGGCGCCATCACGTTGAGCTCGTACTGGGCGCGCCAGTCCTCGTCGGGGACGTCGTCGAGGTCGCGCCATTTCGCCGCGCCGGCGTTGTTGACCAGGACGTCGAGCGATCCGAAGAGGTCTTCGGCCGTTGCCAGCATCCGTTCGCCCGCGTCCTCGTCGGTGACGTCGAGCGAGATCGCGGCCGCCGTCCCGCCGGCTGACTCCCCAGCCCGCGCCGCCTCCTCGGTAACCGCCGCCAGCCGCTCCTCGCCCCGCGCGACCAGCAAGACCTTTGCCCCCTCGGCGCAGAGCTGCAGCGCGGTCTCGCGGCCGATGCCGCTGCTGGCGCCGGTGACGACGCAGGCGCGCCCGGCCAGGCCGAGGTCCATCAGCCGCTCTCCAGGCGCTCGGTGACGGTGACGTGCGCCTCGTCGGCAAGGATCTTGTGAACGGGGCATTTGGTCGCGATCACCAAGAGCCGCCGCCGCTGCTCCTCGTCGAGGTGGCCCGGCAACTTCAGTCCGACTTCGAAGCCTCTCGGCAGCGGGCCGTCGTAGGACATCTCGACGTCGACCTCGAGCGCGCCGACGTCCCAGCCTTTGCGCTCCGCGTACATCTCGACCGTGATCGCGACGCAACTCGCGAGGCTGGCACCGAGCAGCGGGGTCGGCCGCGGGCCGGTGCCGGACCCGCCCGCCTCCGGCGGCTCGTCGGCGCGCAGCGTGTGCCCGTCGACTTCGACGTCGTGGGCATAGCCCTCGGCCCGGCGGGCGACGATCCGCACGCTCAGCTCCGGCGGCGGCCCTCGAACAGGGCGGGATCGTCGACGTCGGCCCAGCGCGCCATCGCGTAGGCGAGGTCGGAGGCCCGGTTGACGAAGTGGATCACGGTCTCCGAGGCGAGCTCGCCCGCCTCGTTCAGCTCCGAGATCCGGCGCTCGGCGCGGCGGACCACCGTCCGGGCGACGTCGAGCTGGGCGGAGAGCTGGTTGCCGCCGGGGATGACGAACTGCGGCGGCAGGTCGACCTCGGCCATGTAGCGGTCGATCAGCCGCTCGAGCTCGGCGACCATCTCCTCGGTGGTCCGGCTGACGCCGTCTTCCAGCCGCTCGGAAGCCTCCGGCGCCGTCGCCAGCTCGGCGCCGGCGATGAAGATGTCGTCCTGGAGGCGGAGGATGTCGCGGGCAAGCTCCTCCTGCTCGGACCCGCAGAGGGCGCGGGCGACTCCCAGCTGCGAGCAGGCCTCGTCGAGGGTGCCGTAGGCGTCGGTGCGGCCGTGGTGCTTGGGGACGCGGCCGCCGTACCAGAGCGAGGTGGTCCCGTCGTCGCCCTTCTTGGTGTAGATCTTGACCACGTCAGCGCACCGGGTTGAAGGCGAAGCCGGTCATCACCTTGGGGAAGAAGTAGGTGCTCTTCGGCGGCATGTTCTCCTCGGTTTCCGCCACCGCCTTCACCTGCTCGACGGGGACGGGGCGCTGGATGAAGGCGACGTCGTATCCGCCCCCGTCGACCATCTCCAGCGCAGCGGGGACGGTCTTGGCGTATTCGAGGCCGTTGCGCTCGTCGATGTCGTGGTCGCTCATCCCGACCAGGCCCTTGAGGACCAAGGTCTCGAGGATCGCCGAGTCGAGGCGGCGGTAGGCCTCGGGTTTGCCCTCTAGCCGGCGGTCGAGCTCGCCGACATCTTTCAGCCGGAGGCGGAAGGCGCGCTTGTGGAAGGAGTCGTAGAGGCCGAAGACGCCGACGCCGTCCTCGCCGTTCGGGTCGATCTCCTCGCGCGGGATCTCCTCGACGTCGAACAGCTCGCGCAGGCCGGTACCGAGCCGCGCCTGTTTGTCCGGGTCGGCGAAGCGTGAGAGAAGGCGGTGGGTAGGGAAGACGGTGAGGCCGGGGTCGCCGAGCCCGGTCAGCGACATCAGCGTGTAGTCGTGCGGGCCCTCGCCGCCGACCTCGTCGCGGAAGGCGCGGGCGGTCTCGTAGCGGTGATGGCCGTCGGCGATCAGCAGCTGGGCGTTTGCGAGGCACTCGGTGACTGCCTCGTGGATCGCCGGGTCGTCGACCTTCCAGAGCCGGTTGACGGTGCCGTCTTCGTCGCGGGTCTCGCCCCAGGGCTGGTCCGGGAGCGCCGGGGCGACCAGCGGCCAGGCGTCCTCGGTGCTGAGCGAGAAGATCGGCGAGAGGTTGTAGCCGGTGGCACGGGTCAGCTCGAGGCGGTCGAGCAGCGGTCCGGGGTGGGTGCGCTCGTGCGGGCGCACGGTGCCGGTCTCGTAGTCCTCGACTCTGACCCTGGCGAGTATCCCGTTGCGGCTGTAGGTGTGCCCGTCAGGCGCAGTGTAGTCCTGGGTCAGCGCCCAGATCGAGGGCTCGGCGTCCTGGACCAGCGCCCCCTCGCCGAGCCAGCGCCCGATCGTCGCCGCCGCCCCGGCGTAGGGGTCGCCGCTCGGGTCGCTGTCCGGGCCGGCGGTGTCGAAAGGTCTCGGCAGGTCGATCGCGACCGCGTTGTAGGGCGAGCGCTCGAGCAGCGCCGCCCGCTGCGCTGCGTCGATCACGTCGTAAGGCGGGGCGGCCACGGCATCGAGCGTCCCAACCTTCCCGAGGTCGTAATGCAGCGCCTTGAAAGGGAGCACCTCCGCCATCGCCACCAGAACCTACACTTGCCCTTAGTCGGGGTGTGGCGCAGCCTGGTAGCGCGCCGCCTTTGGGTGGCGGAGGTCCCCGGTTCGAATCCGGGCACCCCGATGTCTGCACGACGAACCGATCACCGTCGTCGGCGGCCGTTTTCGGAATGACCGAGAGGGCTATACCGAGGGCAAGAGCGACTTCATCAACCGGGTAACCTGAATCGAGGAGGCAGCAGATGGAGAGTTGGGACCTGAAGACCGTGGAAGCGGAACCGCACCAGCCGCGGATCCTCGCCTCGGCCGACGACGCGCGGACGATCCTCCTGCAGCTGCCCGACGGCGAGGAACTGCAGGAGCACGAGGTGCACGAGCGCGCGCGGGTGCTGGTCGTGGACGGCGACGTCGACGTGGCGGAGGCCGACGGCGACTTCGCCAACGCAAGCGCCGGCCACCTCTTCGAATTCGCCCCCGGCGAGCGGCGGACGATCGTCGCCCGCTCCGACGCGCGCCTCCTTCTGGTCCTCACCCCCTGGCCCGGCGACGGCCATCCAGGCGCGATGACGCTGGAGGAGAAGGCGCAAGCTCGGGAGAAAGCAGCTCAGCACAACACCGAGTGACATATGTCGCCCCTTGACCCGGTCTGTCCCGGCAGGAGATAGTGGACAGACTGTCGAGCTAGGCTGCGCCTGGACTTTCGGATGGGAAAGCCGAAAGCCGGGCGGAGAAAGGGGTAGGGATGGACGAGGTGTCGGGACTCCCGCAAGGGGAAGCCGTGGGCAGGACGCACGGGCGCCTGGAGCGCGCCGTGTTCGAAACCGACCGGCAATTGATCGAGGGGGACATGACTCTGCCGCCGGCCGGCTACCAGAGCCGCTTCTCGGATTGGCTCAACCGGGACAAGGCCGAGTTCCTTTCTCTGACGGACGCAAAAGTCACCACACTGGAGGACGGGGAAGCCATCCTTCGGCCCTTTCTCGTCCTCTCGAAGCGGCACATCCGGGTCGCCTATCCCTGCGACGCCTAGCGTCGCAGGGTGGTCACCCGACTGCGGTGTCGGCGGTGCTGGCGTGGGGCCAAGAGCGGATCGGGACGTTGAGGACGTTCAAGCTCTCCCGCCTCGGAGCCGAAAACGCTCAGGTAGGGCTATGGACCACGTGCTGCAAAGCCAGACCCAGGAGCCGGCCGAGGACCCGGCGCGCCGGCGCGTGGAACGGGCCGCGTTCGAAACCGACCGGCAGGTCGTCGAAGGGGATCTGACGCTGCCGCCGGCGGGCTACCAGAGCCGCTTCTCCGACTCCCTCAACCGCGGCGAGTTCGAGTTCGTGCCGCTGACCAACGCCAGGGTCACCTCCCTCGAGGACGGCACGGTCGCCGAGCTGCCCTTCCTCGTCCTCTCCAAGCGCCACATCCGGGTCGCCTACCCGACCGGGCACTGACCGGCGTCAGGTGCGGCGGGCGCGGTTGCGGCTCGCGTAGGCGCTGAGGTCGATGAAGAAGGCGAGGATGACGATGAACCACTCGAAGCCGTAGACGCGGTTCGAGCTCGACCACATCAGTGCGTAGGCGAGCGTCGTCCACGGCAGCAGGAAGAACCCGAGGAGGGGAACGAACCAGCTGTCGAAGGCCCGGCTCAGCAGGTCCGAGAAGAGGAAGATGACGAACAGCGCCAGGCGGGGGGAGAGAAAGGCGAGGAGGACGACGAGGCAGCCCATCGCGCTGACGCTACCCGGTTGATCGGCTGGTTGTCTCTCTTCCGTAACGTTCTTGTAGGCGGCCAGAACAAAGGAACAGATTCAATGAGCAGACTCGGAAGGCTGATGACGATGATGCATCCGCAGAAGACGACGATGGTCGCGCCGGAGGCGGCGCTGCCGGGCCGCAGCGAGCGCGGCTTCGAGGTGCCGAAGACGCACGCCGCGCTCGGGACGCCGCTGGAGCCGCCGTTCCCGGAGGGGATCGAGGTCGCCTACTTCGCGCTCGGCTGCTTCTGGGGGGCGGAGCGGCTGTTCTGGGAGCTCGACGGCGTCTACACGACGGCGGTCGGCTACCAGAATGGGACCACGCCGAACCCGACCTACGAGGAGGTCTGCACGGCGAGGACCGGCCACGCCGAGGCGGTGCTGGTCGCCTTCGATCCGCAGAAGGTCTCCTACGCGGATCTGCTGAAGGTCTTCTTCGAGGAGCACGACCCGACCCAGGGCATGCGCCAGGGCAACGACGTCGGCACGCAATACCGCTCCGGCATCTACTTCACGAACGATGCCCAGAAGGTCACCGCGGAAATGGCACTGGAGGCCTACGACCGGGCGCTGCGCGCCGCCGGCAAGGACCCCGTGACGACGGAGATCGAGCCGGCCGGACCGTTCTACTACGCCGAGGACTACCACCAGCAGTACCTGCACAAGGTGCCGAACGGCTACTGCGGCCTCAAGGGGACCGGCGTCGCCTGCACCATCCCGGCTGCCGTGGCCTGACCGCGGCGGTGCCCGCCGGGCGCGCCGAATAGCATCTCGGCCTTCGTGGCACCGTCTTTCGGCTCCTACATAGTCGGCTGCCTCGCCGTGATCGGCATCGTCGCGGCGCTCGGCCTCGGCGCCTACTGGCTGCGGCGCTGGATCGTGCCCGAATTCAGCGGCGCGCTGGCGCGGCTCGCGGAGGCGACGATCGGCGTCGCCCTGCTGGTCGTGACCCTGGAGATCCTCGGCACGCTCTCGATCCTCACCCTCGGCTGGACGATCCTCGGCTGCATCGGTGCCGGCCTCGCCGCGGCCTGGCTCGGGCGCTCGAAGGCCGTCGGGGCCGGGGCGGAGATCGCGGCGCCGCCGGTCGAGGACCTCGCCCTGCTGATCGCCCTCGCCGTCGCCTCCTTCACCGTCGCCGAGTGGACCTTCCCCGCCCAGCAGAGCCTCGACTTCGGCATGTTCGGCGGCGACACCACCTGGTACCACATGCCCTTCGCCGCGGGCATCGCCCAGACCCACTCGACGATCCACCTCCACTTCACCGATCCCCTGCGGCTGGCCGCCTGGTTCTACCCGCAGACCTCGGAACTCGTCCACGCGACCGGGATCGTGATCTTCAAGAGCGACTGGCTCTCGCCGCTGATCAACCTCTTCTGGATCGCGATCGCCCTGCTCGCGGCCTACTGCATCGGCCGTCCCTACAAGGTCGGCTCGGCGACGCTCGTAGCCGCAGCGCTCGTCCTCGACTCGGGGGTGATGATCGAAACGCAGCCGGGGGAGGGGCGCAACGACATCATGGGGCTCGCCTTCCTGCTCGCCTTCGCGGCCTTGCTGATCAACGGCCACCAGCGGCGGGCGCCGGCGGCCGGGGCGGTGCAGGACGCCCCCGAGAGGGGCGCGGCGCTGCTCGACAAGGGACCGCTGGTCGTGGCCGGGATCGCCGCCGGGCTCGCCGCCTCGGTGAAGACGACCTTCCTCGTGCCGGTGGTGGCGATCACGATCGGCGTGATCGTCTTCAGCGGCAGGGGTAGGCGCTGGACGACGACCTGGGTGATGGGCCTGGCGCTCCTGATAGTCGGGGGCTACTGGTACCTGCGGGCGGCGATCGAGAGCGGCGGCAACCCGATCCCGATCACCAAGTTCGGGCCCCTCGGTCTGCCGACGCCCAACCAGATGCCGCTCGACCCGCGCCCTCGCTTCGCCGTCGCCCACTACCTCCTCGAACCGACCATCTACCGGCGCTGGTTCTTCCCCGAGCTCGAGAACGCCTTCGGGCCCCTGTGGCCGCTGATCCTGATCATCGCCGTCTGCGCCGCCGTCTACATCGCCTGGCGCTCGCGCAACAAGATCCTGCGGGTGATCGCGGTCGCCTCGCTGCTGACCGCGCTCGTCTACGTGTTCACGCCGCTGACCGCAGCCGGGCAGGAGGGCTCGCCGACCGGCTTCTTCACCAACACCCGCTATCTGGCGCCGGGGCTGGTGCTGGCGATGGCGATGCTGCCGATCGCCCGGCCGCTGCGGGCGCCGGACCGCCGAGCTCGGTTGACGCTCTACTTCCTCACCGCGGTCTACGCGGTCACGGTGCTGACGACGCCGCGCTGGTTCACCACCTACGTCGTCGGCACGATCTTCCTCACGCTGGCGCTTGTCTGGGCCCCGGCGGGGCTGTCGCTGGCGCGCAACCGGCTCGGCATCAGCCGCGCCCTTGTTGCCGGTATCGGCGCGGGGGTTGTCTTGCTGGCGGTCGTGCTCGGGCGCGCGCAGGAGGTCCAGTACGCCGATCAGCACTACGTCAATCCGCTGCCGTTCCTCGCCGAAGGCGGGCCGCGCAAAGCCTACGAATTCGCCCAGAAGCAGCACGACCGCAAGATCGGGATCATCGGCTCCAGCGAGATCATCTTCGGCCAGTACGGCTTCTACGGCAACGACGCCTCGAACCAGGTCGAATTCATCGGCGTCAGGGGACCGCACGGGGCGAACCGGCTGCCGACCAGCTGCCCGCAGCTGCGCCGCCTGATCGACGAAGGCGGCTACGAATTCGTGATCATGAGCCAGTACACCGAGGACACCGGCCCCTACAACACCGGCACTCCGAACCCCTACCAGTTCCCGATCTACGCCTGGGTGAAGAGCGACCCGGCGATGAAGCTGCTGATCTCCGAGCCGACGATCGTCCCCGAGGCCGATTACGTCTTCAAGGTGAACGGCAGGCTCGACCCGGCCGCCTGCAAGCCGGAAGAGCGGCCCGAAGTGCCGGAAGAAGAAGCGATCGAATAGACGCTGGCAGGGCTGGCGAGTTTGTCAACCAGAAGTTGACAAACTCGCCTAAGCGCGACCGGCGGCGAACGCGTGCTCGCGGATCAGGTCCGCTGAGACCTCGGGCTGCTCCCACCAGAACATGTGGCCGACTCCCTCGCGGGTCTCGAGGCGGGCGGCCGGCATCAGCGAGGCGATCAGATCCCCGTTGGCGCAGGGGAGAACGCCGTCCTCGGTGCCGTGGACGATCAGCGTCGGGATCGAGATCTCGCCGAGGCGGCCGCTGGTGTCGTGGCCGAAGATCGCCTGCACCTGCAGTTCGATCGTCTGTTTGGCGGCGGGCACCGTGGTCGCCATCTCGTGGAAGGGGGCGAAGCGGCTCACGTCGGCGCGGAAGGCGGGGGAGAGGTTGACTTCGTAGGCGGCCCGGATCGCCTTCTCGCGGTCGCCCGAGGCCATCCCCTCCATCAGCTTGCGGGCGTTCTCCTCCGGCATCAGCTGCGAGCCCGGGCCGCCGCAGTAGGTGCAGCCGAGGGTCAGCGAGCGCAGTCGCTCGGGATGGGCGAGGGCCAGATCCTGGGCGATCATCCCGCCCATCGAGATGCCGACCACGTGGGCGCTGTCCAGGCCCAGCTCCGCCATCAGCGCCTCCGTGTCCTCGGCCATCTCGGCGATCGTGAACGGCCCGTCGATCGGGGCGGAGAGGCCGATGCCGCGGTTGTCGAAGGCGACGACTTCGAAGCGCTCGCGCAGCGGCGCCAGGAACGGCTCCCCCCAGGAGACGTGGGTGCCGCTCATCCCCTGGATCAGCAGCAGCGGCTCGCCGGAGCCGCTGCGCGCGTAATGCAGCTCGGCGGCGGGAGTGCGGATGCTCGGCACGGGCTCAGGCGTCGAACAGCTTGCCGGCGCGGATCCTGGTGGCCATGTCCTTGGACTCCTCGCGATAGACGCGCCCGTCCTCGAACTCGATCACCGGGTACTTGCCCTGCCCCGACAGCTCCTCGACCCCGCTCCGGTCGCGCAGCGGTTCCCTGACCACCTCGTAGTCGACTCCCTGCTCGTCGAGCGCCTTCTGGACTTTCCAGCAGGGGTGCGCCCCGATCTTGACCCACTCGAGCCGGCAGCGATGCAGTTTGATTGCCATGGCGACGATCCTACCGTCGCCCATCCGCTCACTGCAACGCTACGCTCCGCTCGCCCCCCAAGCCCCCGTAGCTCAGCCTGGATAGAGCATCGGACTTCTAATCCGACGGTCGCTGGTTCGAATCCAGCCGGGGGCTTTCCAAGAGGTAGGTTCCACGGCCGTGAAGCGTTTCGCTCCGCTCGTCTTCGTTGCCTTTGCCCTCGTCGCCGGCTGTGGCTCTTCCTCGGCGAGCTCGAGCTCTGCGATCGACGCCGCAACGAGTGGGGAAGCGTCGCTGAGCAAGGCCGAGTTCGTGGCCAAGGCGGATGCGCTCTGTGAAGAGTCGAAGGCGCGGCAGGAACCGCTGCGGAGGAGGCTGGAAGAGGTGACTCGGAAGGCGAGGGGTGAGGAACAGAGCGATGAGGGCCTTACGGACGGCACTCGCCGGGAACTGGCCCGGACGTTGGGGCAGATCGTCGCGATGGCCGAAGCCAGTCTGACGCGGGTCAGGGCGCTTGGGATTCCGAAGGCCGACTCGACTCAGCTCGAAGCGATCTTCCGGAAGATCGAATCGGCGTTCGAAGGGAGCCTCGCCTATGGCGCGGCGCTGGTGCATCACGAAGACGCCAAGGCCCAGGCAACGGCCGAAAGGGCCGACGCCGAAACGCGCGCAACGGCCGACCTGGCCAGGCAGTATGGCTTCAAGGTCTGCGGCGCCCAGCCGTAATGGGGGCGCTCACCCATCCGCTCCAGCGCCGGCCGCGCAGGCACCGGCGCCTCGCCTTCGCCTGCCTCGCCGCATTGGCGCTCCTCCCGCTCGTTCTCGGCACGGTGCTGCACCCGTTGCACGAAGACAGGCCCGGCGGCGAGGACATCGTCGCCTTCGAGCTTGCCGGTTCGGTCGAGCGCGCGCAGGAGATCGTCACGACCTGGGAAGCGGAAGGCGTGATCGAAGAGGCGAAGGCGATCCAGCTGTCCGACTTCCTCTATCCGCTCATCTACGCAGGCGCGCTCGCCGGCGCCTGCATCGCGGCGTCCGGCGCCTGGCGCCGGCTCGGCCGTGAGCGCATCGCCGCGGCGGGGATCGCCATGGCCTGGGTCGCCGTCGCCGCAGCGGCCTTCGACTACGTCGAGAACCTCGGGCTGGACATCTCGCTCTGGGGGGAACCCGCTTCCCCCTGGCCTGAGGTGGCTCGCATCGCCGCGCTGCTCAAGTTCGGTGCGATCGGCCTCTCGCTGGCCTATGGGTTGACGGGGCTCGCGGCGGCATCGATCGGCTGGGCCCGAAGCGCATGAGGACCGTGGTGCCGACGGCTTCCTGAACGATCCGCACCTGGATCTTTACGCTGGCAGCGTGCACCGCCGCGCTCTCAGCTTCGGATTGGGGTCCGAGGCCCCTCCCTGGTGGTTGGGAGTTCTGGCGACCGCGACGGCGGTGGCGCTGGCGACGCTGCTCGTCTACCCCCTGAAGTCGGTGGCTCCCGCGGTCTCGCTCGGCGTCGTCTACATCCCCGGGGTGCTCTTCATCTCGACTGTCTGGGGGTGGCGGATCGGCCTCCTCGCCGCGGTCGTCAGCGCGCTCGCCTTCAACTGGTTCCACATCCCCCCGACCGGCCGCTTCGACATCGCCGCCGACCGCGACGCGGTGGCGCTCGTCACCTTCGTCATCGTCGCGATCGCCGGCAGCGCGGTGGCCGAGATGGCACGGGGCCGCGCCGCCGAGGCCGAGCGGCGGCGCGAAGAGACGGACGAAGTCCTCGCCGAGCTGCGCGAGCTCGCCGCCGATCGCGACCGGATCGAAGCCGAGGCGATCGAGGCCGGGGCGCTGCGGCGCAGCGACGAGCTGAAGACGGCGCTGCTGCGCTCGGTCTCCCACGACCTGCGCACCCCGCTGACCTCGATCATCGCCGCCGGCACCGCGCTCGACTCGCCGACCCTGACCGAGCAGGAGCGCCACGAGCTGAGCGAGGCGGTGGTCGTCGAAGGCCAGCGGCTGGCGCGGCTGGTCGAGAACCTGCTCGACGTCTCGCGCTTGGAGTCCGGCAGCGCCGAGCCGCGGCAGGAGCCGGTAGACCTTGCGGGCGTGCTGGAGGCGGCGCGAGAGTCGATCGGCGGCGGCGGGGCCGAGGTCAGGCTCGGGGTCGACCCGGCGATCCCGGCGATCATCGCCGACCCGGTGCAGCTGGAGCGCGCCTTCGCCAACCTGCTCGAGAACGGGGTCCGGCACGGCGGCGGGCGCCCGGTGCTGGTGCGCTCGCGTGAGAGCGGCGGCCGCCTCGTGGTGCGGGTCGTCGACCAGGGGCCCGGCATCCCCGAGGGGGAACGGCAACGGATCTTCGAGCCGTTCTACCGGCGCCCGGGCGGGCAGCAGGGGTTCGGCCTGGGGCTCGCGATCGCCAAGGGCTTCATCGAGGCCAACGGCGGCGAGATCGCGGTCGAGTCGGTCCCGGGGCAGGGGAGCACCTTCGTCGTCTCGTTCCCGCTCAACGGGGGGGCGAGTTGAGCGAGCAGCGGCGCGTCCTCGTCTGCGACGACGAGCCGCAGATCGTGCGGGCGCTGCGGGTGATCCTCCGCGACGCCGGCTTCGAGGCGGTTCCGGCGACGAGCGGCGAGGAAGCGCTCGACCTGCTCGCCGTCCGCCCACCGCAGGCAGCGATCCTCGACCTGATGCTGCCCGACATCGACGGGATCGAGGTGACGCGGCGGATCCGCGAGTGGAGCGAGATGCCGATCGTCGTCCTCTCCGCGGTGGGCGAGGAGGACCGCAAGGTCGAGGCGCTGACGGCGGGCGCCGACGACTACGTGACCAAGCCCTTCGGCCCGCGTGAGCTGGTGGCGCGGCTGGAAGCCGCGCTGCGGCGCGCCCGCCCGGAGGATGCCGAGCCGGCGCTCGAGGTGGACGGCCTCGAGGTCGACCTCGCAGCCCGCGTCGTCAAGCGCGACGGGGAGGAGGTCCACCTGACCCCGACCGAGTTCGAGCTGCTGCGCGTCCTCGTCCGCAACAGGGGCCGGTTGATGACCCACCGCGCTCTCCTGGTCGAGGTCTGGGGGGTCGAGTACGAAGACGACCTCCAGGTCCTGCGCGCCCACGTCGCCAACCTGCGCCGCAAGATCGAGCCGCCCGGAGAGCACGTCTTCATCCGCACCGACCCCGGCGTTGGCTACAGGTTCGCAGCGTAAACCGTTCGGAACATTGCGGATGGCGCTCGTCGGCAGTACCCCTTAGGTTCTTCATTGCACTCGCGCTTGCGCGGGGCAGGGGGTGCTGAAAGGCAAACGGCCACGCGGCCCATGTGAAAGGAGTCCCTATGGAGGCGAGTGCACCACCTAGCAGGAGTGAGGGGAGGTACGGGGCGGAGCGGCAGCCGACCGGCTGGACCGTCTTCGCCGGCGTGCTGCTGCTGATCGTCGGCTCGCTCGACGCGCTCTACGGGCTGGCGGCGATCCTCAACAACGAAGTCGTGATCGTCGGCGGCCAGGGCGTGATCATCGCCGACATCACCACCTGGGGATGGATCCACCTCATCCTCGGCTCGCTGGTCGCGGCCACCGGTCTCGGCCTCTTCGCCGGCGCTCAGGCGGCGCGGGTGGCGGCCGTGTTCTTCGTCGCGGTGAACGCCGTCGCCCAGATCGTCTGGTTCCCGGCGGCGCCGCTGTGGGCGTTCCTGATCATCATCCTCGACGTCACGATCATTTACCAACTGACCGCGCGCTGGGAGGAATAAACCCCCGAGAGTGAAACTCCATCGCCGTGGGCGATCTCGTCAGCTTCCTAGCGCTGTCGCTCACGGCGATGTTGAACCCGACGCTGCTCGCAGCGGCGACGGTGATGATGCTGCTGCCCGAGACGAAACGGCTGATGCTCGGCTACCTGCTGGGCAGCTACCTGACCAGCATCGCCGCGGGGCTGCTGATCGCCTTCTCCTTCCACGGCAGCGGCAGCGTCGAAACCGCGAAGACGACGCTGACGCCGGCCGAGGACCTGGTCTTCGGCGCGATCGCCGTGATCGTCGGCCTCGTCCTGCGCAGCGAATTCGGCGAGGAGCGGCGGCGGCGGAAGAAGGAAGCGGCGAAGGAACCGTGGACGCAGCGGATGCTCGGCCGCGGCTCGCCGAAGGTCGCCTTTGCGCTCGGCGCCCTGCTCAGCTTTCCCGGCGCCTCCTACCTGGTCGCGCTCAACCGGCTGGTCCACCTCGACCCCGGGGTCGGCGCGACGATCTTCCTCGTCGTCCTCTTCTGCGTGATCCAGGACGTGCTGCTCGAGGTGCCGCTGGTCGGCTACGCGATCTCGCCCGAGTGGACCCAGGACGCGGTCGACCGCTTCCGGCGCTGGCTCAGCGAGCGGGGCCGGATCGCGGGAGCGAGGGTGGCGATAGCGATCGGCGTCCTGCTGCTGATCCGCGGCACGCTCGAGCTCGTTCTCACCTGAGGCTCCTACCTCCGATCTTCACAAGATCTGTATACGCGCTCGCCGCTTCTTGACGCGGCCTTCACGGGGTCGGGAGGACGATCGAAGCGATCCATATGGCTCAACTGAAGGTGCGGGGGCTGCGCAAGACGGTCGGCGTCCCCGGCCTGTTCGCGACCGCTTACGGCAACGTCGGCTCGTCCATCTACTACGCGCTGGGGCTGGTCGCCGCCCACGCGCTGGGGTTGACGCCGCTGGTCTTCCTCTTCGCCGGCGGCCTCTTCGCCCTCACCGCCAAGACCTACGCCGAGGGGGCGGCGATGTTCCCCGAGGCCGGCGGCTCCTCCTCCTTCGCCCGCCACGCCTTCAACGAGGTCGTCTCCTTCGTCGCCGGCTGGGGGCTCTCGCTCGACTACATCCTCACGATCGCGATCAGCGCCTTCTTCGTCCCCCACTACCTGGCGGCGTTCTTCCCGGCGCTGGGGCGCGAGCCCGGGGACGTGATCGGCGGCGTCGCCGTGATCGGCCTCCTCGCCCTGGTCAACATCCGCGGCCTGGGGGAGTCGGCGAAGCTGAACATCGGCCTCGCCGTGCTCGACCTCTGCACCCAGCTGGCGCTGGTCGTGATCGGCGCCGCGCTGGTCCTGCATCCCTCGACCCTGATCGACCAGGTCCACCTCGGCCTCGCCCCGAGCTGGACCCAGCTCGTCTTCGCGGTCTCCATCTCGATGCTCGCCTACACCGGGATCGAGACCGTTTCCAACATGGCCGAGGAGGCGCGCGACCCGGGCGAGCAGGTGCCGAAAGCCGTGAACATGGTGCTGGTCGCGGTACTCGGCCTCTACGCCGGGATCTCGGTCATCGCCCTCTCGGCGCTGCCGGTCCACCAGGTCGCGCCGGGCCACTACGCGACCGCGCTCGGCACCACCTACGCCGACGACCCGGTGCTGGGGATCGTCTCCGCGCTCGGCCTGCACGGCGCCGTCGCCACCTTCGCCAACTACTACGTGGGAGCGCTGGCGGCGACGATCCTGATCATCGCCACCAACGCGGGGATGATCGGCATCTCCCGCCTCTCCTGGTCGCTGGCCGAGCACCGCCAGCTGCCCGGTGCCTTCGCCCGCCTCCACCGCCGCTACCACACCCCCTGGATCACGATCCTCTTCTTCTCGGTGCTCGCGGCGCTGCTGGTGCTGCCGGGCAACACCGAATTCCTCGGCAATCTCTACAGCTTCGGGGCGATGCTCTCGTTCACGATCGCCCACCTCTCGATCATCGCCCTGCGCCGCCGGCGGCCCGACGTCGAACGGCCCTACAGGGCGCCCTGGAACGTGCCCTGGCGGGGGAGCGAGATCCCGCTGACGGCGGTGATCGGCGCGATCGGGACCGGCGCCGCCTTCGTCTCGGTGGTCATCCTCCACCCCGAGGCGCGGATCATCGGCACCGCCTGGCTCGGGGCGGGCGTGGTCGGCTACCTGCTCTACCGCCGCCGGCTCGGGATCGACCCGCGGGCGCTGGCGCAGGTCCACCGCCGCGAGCGCCCGCTCGACTTCCTCGAGGTCTCCTACAAATCGGTCCTGGTGCCGATCTTCGGCACCAACGTCGACGGCGAGGCGATGCACCGGGCGGCGGCGGTGGTCGACCCGGACGCCACCGTCGAGGCCCTCTACGTGTTGAAAATCCCGCCCGCCCACGCGCTCCCGGACACCGATTTCGACGCCCAGGAATACGAAGCCCGCTGCGTGCTGGACATCGCCAGGCTGCAGGCGCGCGCCCGCGGGCTGAAGGTGCGGACGAAGCTGATCCGCACCCGCAACCCCGGTCGGGCGATCGTCGAGGAGGCGCGGGAGCGGCGCTCGGACCTGGTCTACGTCAGCACCGAGCACGCCCCAAGCGACGAGCGGCTGCTGGGCCCGACGACCCGCTACCTGCTGGCCAAGCGCCCCTGCCGGGTGATCGTCGAGGGCGGCTCAGCGGACGGCGTTCGGCCCCGGCACCCGAAAGCAGGCCTGGATACTCGAGACGTTGACCCCCTCCTCGCCTGACTCGACCATCCGGCTGGCGGCGCGGGCGGCGATCTCGATCAGCTCCATCCGCGTCCGTTCGTGGGCGTCGAGCGCCTCCTGCAACCCCTCCGCGTCGAGGACGAGCGAGGTCCGGGTCTGGTGGAAGTCCTTGTCTGTGCCGATCATCTGCGCGCGGACCGAGGCGACGAAGTCGTCGAGCATCTTCTGCTGCGTTTCGCAGATGATGTCCTCTGCTATCACCGGGTCGATCTCTTCCCACTCGTCGGTCTCGATCAGGTGGCGCTCGGTGGCGCTGTAGAAATGCTCCAGAGCGCCGCGCACCGGGCGCGTGCCGACCAGCTCGGCGCATTCGAACTCGACGAGCTGTTTGGTGTGGTAACTGACATTCGAAAGCTCCTCCTCGAGCTCACGCGCCATTTCGGCTGGGCTCGCGGTGCGGTCGACGAGGATGCGGAGGACCGCCGCCCGCAGGGGGTGGCTCATCGCCTTGATCCGGTTTTCGGCCGCCTTGCGCCG
The DNA here is from genome assembly GCA_035760065.1 of Solirubrobacterales bacterium. GTDB lineage: Bacteria > Actinomycetota > Thermoleophilia > Solirubrobacterales > 70-9 > VAYN01. Next base: position 83,074 of record DASTTQ010000016.1, on the reverse strand, counting down.
TTCGGCTTTGGTTGACATCGCTCGCTCTCTTATCGGTGGCTGATTACTGCCGAGGGCCTGATCGTAGTTGAAGGAATGAACAGCTTGTTCAATTTCTCAGGCGTGTTACTGCAGACATTTGCAGCGCTGACAGTGTTTCCACCATTACCTGCGGAGTGACGCTTACGGTTCGACCGGCTGGTTACAGGCCGGGCGGGTGGCGCACGACGAAGCCGGCGGTGGAAGTTGGTGCGAGGTGCCAGCGGGGGCCGGTCCCCTGCTCGTCGCCGACCGTGTCCCAGCGCAGGCCGGCGATCTCGGCGAAGGTGTGGCCGGCGTTGGCATAGACGGTGATCCACCTGCCGGGCCCCGGCGCGCCCCAGTGCTCCAGGTCGCTCGAGGTGAGCGGGCGGGGGATGAGCCCGCCGCCGAAGAGAGCGAAGCTGACCGAGCCCGAGCAGTCGTAGCCCCGCGAGTAGAACGAGGTATGGCCGCCGCCCCATATGTAGGGGCGGCCGATGATCGTGTTGGCGGCGTTGATCGCCCCCTTGACCGCTTCGGGTGCGTCGGGCGGCGCGAGGGCGACGCCGGTGAGAAGGATCGCCGAGCTGGAGTCGCCGGCGCGGCGGTGGGCGAAGATCGCATTCCGCGGGAGGCTGGAGGAGTGTGGGACGTCGGTGCCGTTGCTGCCGGCCGAGGCGGGGGGAAGCTTCGAGGGGTCGGCGGCGATTTCCGCCGCGGTGGGGGTGGCCTTGGCCGGTTCGGGATCGGGCCGGCCAGCGGCCTCGGCGCCGAGCTGGTGGCGGACGCTGACCAGCGCCAGGCTGTCGCCGACGGTGTCGATCGCACGGTCACCCCCGGCCACGCCCATCCCGACGTGGCCGAAGGCGATCATCACCGTCGCCAGCGCGGCCGCAGGTCCCATGCTCCTTGAAAGACTACGGACGCGTGAAACTTCTCCTCGTTCCCCTGGCGATCGTCGCCTTCGTGCTGTTCCTCCTCGTGCTCGGCGCGATCGGGCTGGCGGTCGCCTTCACCGTGCTCGCGGTGCTCGGCCGCGCCTGGCGGCTGGTCTTCCGGCGCGGCGCCGCCTGACCTCGACGCCGGCGAGGACAAAGACGACATCGGGAGCAAACAGCAGGGTTGAGGGCCGGCGACCGCGCGTCCCGTACGCGCGGTCGCAGCCGTCTGTCCTCAGGGCCTGCGGGCCAGCCCGACTAGCGCCTCGCGGTGAGCCCCTGTAGGACGACCTCTACCGGCGAGCGGTGCTTCCAGCCGTTCGCCGACTCTCGAGCGCGCTGAAGCTCGGTGGTGAGCTCGCCCACCTGCGCGCTGAAGTTCCCCACCTCTTTGGCTGCCTTCGCCACGTCCCCCGACTTGATCTTGATCTTCGGCCGGCGGGCCATCGCCTTGGCGACGCTGCTCCTGCCGGCGCCTTTGCTCGCTGCGAGCGCCATCCCGCCGGCGGCTCCGACGAGGGCGGCCCCGCCTGCGACGAGGGGCACCTTCGCTTTGCCGGCGACTCTGCCGACGGTCCTCATCGGGCCGGCGCCGTTGCTGGCGCTCGCGCCGTTCGAGCTCGGCGCTTTCGCGCCGGTTTTCGAGCTCGCGCTTTTCGGCTGCGCGGCTTTTTTCGCCGCTTTCGGTTTCGCTGATTTCGCGCTCGATTTCGGTTTCGTCGACGGTTTCGCGCGTTTCGGCGCGGACCGCTTTTTCGCTTTGGGTTTGGTTTGGGTCTGAGCCATCGGCCTCTCTCCTCGCGGGTGTCCCTCTTGGCTCAGATACCCATTCCAATGCGGGCAAATCAGCAGGAATGGATGCTCGCGGCGCTCTTCACGACGGCGCAGGGGGGAGAGCGACGCGGGCGGGTCAACCCACCCCTACGCGCTGGGGCTTCTTCGTCCTTCCGGGCGTGGTAGCGGGGCAGGCCGAAGGTCACGGCAACTGTGGACAAAGGACCAGCACCGAGCCCGGACGCCTCGCCGCTCAAGCGGTTGGTCTTCTCACCCAAGCGGGAACCGAGTCGGGCTCGGTGGAAAGCCGCTGGGATCCGGGCCGGTGCCGCTCCCGCCGGATACCCCTCCATGAGTGCGGCAAACCGAGGAAATCGCGGCCTGGGAAACGCGAGTCCGCGAAAAAGGTCGTAGTACGCCCGTTATCGCGGACTCGCGGTCAGCTCGGCTCGGCGGTGCCGTAGATCGCCCGCAGCCAGATGTCGACGAGGACGTCGAGGACGCGGTCCTCGTCGAGCGAGGGGGACTCGCCGGTGAAGGCCGCGTACTGGACCCGCTCGTTCATCTGCACGAGGGCGATCGCGAGGTCGCGGGCGGGCTGGCCGTCTGGGGCGGCGCCGCGGGCGCGCTCGGCTTCGATCACGGCGGCGGTGTCGGCGACCCAGCCCTCCATCACCTGCGACCAGAGCTCACGCGCCTCGGGATTGGTCATCCGCAGTTCGGCGGCGGCGAGGGAGACGGCGCGGCGCGAGCGGAAGGCTCCGTAGAGGTCTTCGAGAGCCTGGCGCAGCCCCGCCCGCGGCTCGCCCGCGGCGAGCATCTTCAGCGCCTCCTCGCGGCTGTCGGCGGTGGCGGCGACGAGGCGGTCGATGATCGTCAGCACCACCGCGTCCTTGGAGGGGAAGTAGAAGTAGAAGGTGGGGCGGGAGATGCCCGCGCCCTTGGCGAGGTCGTCGACCGAGATCTCGCTCAGCGGCCGCTCCTCGAGCAGCCCCTCGGCGGTATCGAGGATCGCCCGCTCGCGGTCGTCGCCGCTGGTGCGGACGCCGCGGCGTCCGCGTCCGTTGGCGGCAGGAGTGGCTTTGGCGGCGGTTGCCATCGCCCTCACGATACACAGCGTCGACGAATTCGACAAGTAGTTGACCCTCTCGACACGGTGTTGATACAGTTGGCCCGTGAGCCAGTCCCGAGGAGGCCCCACGCCCCGTGAGCACTTCGACGTCCTGATCGTCGGCGCCGGCCTCTCCGGCATCGGCGCCGGTGCGCACCTGCAGCGGAACTGCCCCGGCAAGAGCTACGCGATCCTCGAGTCGCGCGAGGCGATCGGCGGCACCTGGGACCTCTTCCGCTACCCGGGCATCCGCTCGGACTCCGACATGTTCACCCTCGGCTACTCCTTCAAGCCCTGGCGCGACGAGGACTCGATCGCCGCCGGCGAGAAGATCCGCAGCTACATCCGCGAGACCGCGCGCGAGTACCGGGTCGAGGATCACATCCGCTTCGGCCACAGGGTCCTCTCCGCCGCGTGGTCGAGCGAGGACGCGCTGTGGACCGTCCGCGCCGAGCACGGGGGCGAAACGGTCGAGCTGACCTGCGACTTCTTCTACGGCTGCACCGGCTACTACCGCTACGACGAGGGCTTCTCGCCCCAGTTCCCGGGCAGCGAGCGGTTCCAGGGCGAGATCGTCCATCCCCAGCACTGGCCCGAGGACCTCGACTACCGCGGCAAGCGCGTGGTCGTGATCGGCAGCGGCGCCACCGCCGTGACGCTGATCCCGGCGATGGCGTCCGAGACCGAGCACATAACGATGCTGCAGCGCTCGCCGGGCTACGTCGTCACCCTGCCGGGCCAGGACCCGATCGCCAAGGCGCTGCGCCGGGTGCTGCCCGCCAGGGCCGTCTACTCGATCGTCCGCTGGAAGAACGTCCTCATGCAGATGGCCTTCTACCAGCTCTCGCGCCGGGCGCCGCGCTTCACCCGCAGGCTGATCCGGCGCGGGGTGGAGCGCCAGCTGCCGGCGGGCTACGACGTCGACCGCGACTTCGAACCGCGCTACAACCCCTGGGACGAGCGCGTCTGCCTCGTTCCCGGCGGCGATCTCTTCGAGGCGATCCGCTCCGGCCGCGCCGACGTCGTCACCGACACGATCGAGACCTTCACCGAGAAGGGGATCCGGCTGGCCTCGGGCCGCGAGCTGGAGGCCGACGTCATCGTCACCGCGACCGGGCTCAACCTGCTGGTGCTGGGGGGAATCGAGCTCACCGTCGACGGCGAGCGCAAGGAGCCCGCGAAGCTGGTCGGCTACAAGGGCGCGATGTTCGGCGGCGTCCCCAACCTGGCGATCGCCCTCGGCTACACCAACGCCTCGTTCACCCTCAAGTGCGACCTCGTCTCCCAGTACGTCTGCCGCCTGCTCAACCACATGGACGCGCACGGCTACCGGGTCGCGACCCCGCGCGAGCCCGGCGCCGCCCTCGCCCGCGAACCGTTCATCGACCTCAAGTCCGGCTACGTCCTGCGCGCGCTCGACCAGCTGCCGATGCAGGGCGAGACCCACCCCTGGCGCCTGCACCAGAACTACGCCCGCGACATCCGCCTCTTCAAGCACGGGCCGATCGACGACGAGATCGACTTCTCGCGGGGTCCGGCGGCGGCGCCGCGACCGGACGCGGCGGTCGAGGTCGCCGCCTAGGGCCGACCCGGTGGGCGCCGTGGAGACCGCGACGCTGCGGAGTGGCCCCCTCGCATCCGAGGAGGCCACCGGGCTGCCGGCGCCGCCGATCGTGCGGATGCCGCAGCCGGTCCAGCTGCTGCGCTTCAACCAGCGCCAGATCGAGTTCGTCTTCGGGGCTCGGCGGCGGCTGGGCGACGTCTTCGCCCTGCAGACGCCCGAACCGCTGCCGCTGGTGGTGACCAGTCTGCCCGAGGACGCGCGCTCGCTCTTCACCGCGAAGCCGGAGGAGGCGCCGTCGCTGGCGGCCGAGTCGCCGCTGCGGCCGATCGTCGGGCCGGACTCGGTGCTGACCTCGCTCGGCGAGCGCCACATGCGCCAGCGCAAGCTGCTGCTGCCGCCGTTCCACGGCGAGGCGATCCAGCACTACACGGCGGCGATCGCCGCCGCCGCCGAGCGGGAGATCGACAGCTGGCCGCTGGGCCGGCCCTTCGCGCTGGCCCCGCGCATGCAGGCGATCACGCTCGACGTGATCATGGCCGGCATCTTCGGGATCGAAGGCCGGCCGGCGCCGCGGAGCGCCGAGGGGCGGCTGCGCGCGACGATCAAGCGGCTGGTCGCGCTCTCGACCAAGCCGATCGCCCAGGTCGCCGAGCTGATGAACGTCCGCCGCGAGGAGCCGGTCGGCATCACCCGACTCGGACGGGCCTTGCTCGACCGGCGCATGGACGCGGTGATCGAAACCCGGCGCCGGGAGGACCTCGGCGAGCGCCGCGACATCCTCTCGCTGCTGCTGCAGGCGCGCGGGGAGGAGGGCGAGCCGCTGACCGACGCCGAAATCCGCGACGAGCTGCTGACCCTGGTGCTGGCCGGTCACGAGACGACCGCGAACTCGCTGGCCTGGGCCTGGGAGCGGCTCGTCCGCACCCCGGATGCCCACGAGTGGCTGATCGGGGCCGTCCGCTCCGGCGAGGGGGCGGAGGAGGCGATCGAGGCGACGATCACCGAGACGATGCGCTCGCGGCCGGTGGTGCCGATCGTCGGCCGCCGCGTCAAGCTGCCCTGGCGCCTCGGCGACTACGCGGTGCCGGCCAACACCCCGGTCCTGATCAGCATCCTCCTTCTCCACCACCGCGAGGACCTCTACCCCGAGCCCTTCGCCTTCCGGCCCGAGCGCTGGCTCGACCGCAAGCCCGGCACCTACGAGTGGCTGCCCTTCGGCGGCGGCATCCGCCGCTGCCTCGGCGCCGCCCTGGCGATGGCCGAGCAGCGCGTCGTCCTCGAGGCGATGGCCCGCCGCCTAGATCTCGAGGCCGCCGACCCCGGCCCGGAGCGCGCCCTCCACCGCAACGTGACGATGATCCCGCGGCACGGGGCCACCGTCGTCATCCGCTCGCGGCGGGACGGCGGGCTCGCCGCCACGGCCTGAGCCGTCAGGGAGCGAGCCGCGGCTATCGACCGGAAACCCTAAGCGCTTGAGACTTACCCCGCAATTTGCGCTGTCCTTCCTCATTGACAACCGCGCATCTCGGGAGATCCTCGGTGATACCTGAATAGAAAGGCATTTCTAAATGCCTAAGAGGTCATCTCCGAGATCGCGGCTCGAGACCAAGGCAACCCACTCGCTCGGCGAGCCGGTGATCCTCACTCTGAGGATCGAGAGCATCGAGGACGAGGACTACCAGCTCCTCACCTACGGCCTCACGCGGACCGGCTGCCATGCCGACTGGTACGCGTACAGCTCTACCACGGGTCGCGGACCGTCTGGGCCTGCGCGCTCTTCTTCAGCCATTCGCAGATCGGGACCGACTGCAAGTTCGGCACCTTGGTCCTGAAGCAAGCTCCTCGGAGCGCTGGACAATGAGTCATCCGATGCGGGTGTGGCGGGAAAACCACTCGGCCGCGAGGCCGGCGACCCGCTCCAGCGCCCCCGGCTCTTCGAACAGGTGGGTGGCGCCGGGGACGATCGCTACCTCGTGCTCGCAGCGCAGCAGATTGGCCGCCTCTTCGTTCAGCGCAAGCACCTGCCAGTCGGCGCCGCCGACGATCAGCAGGGTCGGAGAGACGACTTCCGCCAGGCTCTCCAGCGCCAGGTCCGGACGGCCCCCGCGGGAGACGACGGCGCGGACGTCGGCGCCGACCCGAGCCGCGGCACGCAGCGCGGCTGCGGCTCCCGTCGAGGCGCCGAAGTAGGAGATCGGCAGCTCCTTGACGCCCTCCTCGCCCTGCGCCCAGCGGGTGACCGCGAGCAGGCGCTCGGCCAGCAGGCCGATGTCGAAGACGTTGGCCCGGTCGAGTTCCTCCTCGGTCGTGAGGAGGTCGAAGAGCAGCGTCGCGAAGCCGGCCTCGTTGAGCGCTTCGGCGACCTCGCGGTTGCGGGGGCTGCGGCGGCTGGAGCCGCTGCCGTGGGCGAAGATCACGAGGCCGGCAGCGTTATCCGGAACCCGCAGGTCGCCGGCCACGCGCGCTCCCGGCGTAGGCTCGATCTCAACAGCGCGTTCGATCGGCGGCGGGTCTGCGGGCACCGGGAGATTCTCCACCGCGGCGGCCTGGCCCGGAATGCGCGCCTGCTCCAAGAGAGTGGCGACCTCCTCGTCGCTGACCTGGCCGAAGTCGACGTAGAACTGACCGACGCCGGAGAAGCCGTGCGGTTCTGCGAGGCAGAAGACTCCGTCGAAGTCGTCGGCTAAGCGCTGCTCGCTGCCCGGCGGGGCGACGGGCACCGCGAGCACGACCTTGGCGGCGCCCCGGGCCTTCAGCGCCTGCCCAGCGGCTATGGCAGTTCCCCCGGTCGCGATCCCGTCGTCGACCAGGATCACCGTGCGGTCCTTGACCGGGAGAGGCTCTTCGGCGCCGCGGTAGAGCCGCTGGCGCCTCTCCAACTCCGTGGTCTCCGCCGCGACAGCCCTCTCCAGCTCCTCGTCGGAAACGCCGATCATCTCGACCTCGTCGCGACGGATGAAACGGACGCCGCCCTCGGCGATGGCCCCGATGCCGTACTCAGGGTGGAAGGGCGCCCCGAGCTTGCGTACCAGCAGGATGTCGAGCGGCGCGACCAACGCCTTTGCGACCTCGAAGGCGACGGGAACGCCGCCGCGCGGCAGCGCCACCACCAGCAGCTCATGCCCCCGGAGGGGCTCCAGCGCCCCAGCCAGGCGACGACCGGCGTCTCGGCGATCGACGAACAGGGCAAGACGATCGGCCATCAGACCAACTTAGGAGGTGTGAGTCGATCCGGCAAGCTCCTGCATCCCGGAGCGACCGAGGAGCGCCCTGGCTCCCTCGATCGCAGCCGCCGGCAGGACGCCCAGCGCACACACGATTCCGATCTGGGCGAGGCCGAGCGCGGCCGTCCCGAAGGGCTCGCGCAGGAGCGACAGCGCCAGCGCCAGGAAGGCCGCCGAGGCGGCGACGCCGAGCAGCAGCAGCCGATTGCGAGGCGCCCGCCAGGCCGGGCGATCCGGCGAGCGGACGGCGAACACGACCAGCAGCTCGCTCAGCGCCAGGGTAGCGAACGCCATCGTCTGCGCCACCGCGGTGCCGTCCGTCTCCCGGCCGATGAGAAAGGCGGCGAGGGCGGCGGCGCCGACGGCCATCCCGATCAGTCCGAGCACGACGCGGCCCGCGCGCCCGAAGAGCACATCGCCGCGGTCAGGGCCGCGATGCATCACGCCCGGGGACGGCGGATCGTCCGCGAGCGCGACCGCCGGCAGTCCGTCGGTGAGGACGTTGACGAGGAGGATCTGGACGACGGTCATCGGCGCCCCGAGGCCCGCCACAACGGCGACCGCGAACAGCAGCACCTCACCGAGGTTCGCCGAGAGCAGGAAGGCGACGAACTTGCGCACGTTGTCGCCGATCGCCCGCCCCTCGCGGATCGCGGCGACGATGGTGGAGAAGTCGTCGTCGGTGAGCACGAGGTCGGCGGCCTCCCGCGCCGCCTCGGTTCCGGAGCGGCCCATCGCCACCCCGACGTCGCCGCGCCTCAGCGCGGGAGCGTCGTTGACCCCGTCGCCGGTGACCGCGACGACCTCGCCCTGCGCCTGCATCGCTTCGACGAGCCCCAGCTTGTCCGCCGGCGTGACGCGCGCGCTCACCGCCTCGACGGGAAGGTCCAGCTGGCGAGCTACTGCTGCGGCAGTCGACCGGTGGTCGCCGGTGAGGATCCGCACTTGCAGACCGGCGTCTTGCGCCGAGCGGATCGCGGCCGGAGCGGTCTCGCGGAGCGGGTCCTGAAGGGCGACGAGGCCGATGAGCGTCTGCTCGTGCTCGATCTCCTCGTCGGGAAGGTCGGCGCTGAGTAGCTCGCGGCTCGAGACCGCGAGCACACGGAGCCCTTCCCGCGCCCACGCCTCCGCCTGCGCCGTCAGGCTTCGCTTCCCGTCCCCGTCGCTGCTTGCGCCGGCGATCATCGCCTCCGGCGCTCCCTTCGCATAGGCGGTCACCGCGCCGCCGCGCCGGTAGACCAGCGTCATCCGCTTGCGCTCGGGGTCGAACGGCAGCTCGCGGACGAGGCGGGCCCCTTGGTGAGCGCCCTCGACGGAGAGGCCCCGCTCGCGGGCGGCCAGGACCAGCGCCCGGTCCACCGGATCACCCGCGACCGCCGCCGCGTGTTCTTCGTCCTCGACCTCCCGCACCGTCGACGCCAGCGCCGCCGCGCGCAGGAGGTCGAGCTCGTCGAAGTCCGGGGCCGGGCTCAGCGCTCGCAGGCGCAGGCGGTTGATCGTCAAGGTCCCGGTCTTGTCGCAGGCGATCGTCGTCGCACTGCCCAGCGTCTCCACCGCGGGAAGCCGGCGGACGATCGCGCCGCGCGCCGCCATCCGCCGGGCGCCGATCGCGAGGGCCGCCGTCACCGTCACCGCCAGCCCCTCCGGCACCGCCGCGACGGCGACGGAAACGCCGAGGAGAAAGGCGTCGTCGAGCGAGGCGCCCTGGGCGAACCTCACCCCTGCCAGCACGACCGTGATGCCGACTCCGACCACCACCATCGCGCCGGTCAGGTCCCGCAGGCGGCGCTGCAGCGGAGTGGTCGGGGGCTTCGCTGCTGCGGCCATCCCGGACAGGCGACCGATCTCGGCCCGGGGCCCCGTGGCGATTGCGACCGCGGTTCCGTGGCCGCGGGTCACCGCGGTGCCGGCGTAGGCGACGGAAACGCGGTCGGCCAGCGGCGTAGTCGCCGGGACCGGCGCCGTCGACTTGTCCTCCGGCACGGACTCCCCGGTCAACGGCGCCTCGTCCACAGCGAGGCTCTCCGCCTGGACGAGGCGGCCGTCCGCCGGTACGCGCTCGCCCTCCTCGAGGACGAAGAGATCCCCGGGCACCAGCTCTCGCGCCGGCACCTCGCGCTCGCGGCCCTCGCGGACCACCCTCGCCGTATCGCGCAGCGCGCCGCGCAGCGCGATCACCGCGCGCTCGGCCCCCAGTTCCTGACCGAAGCCGAGAGCGCCGTTGAGGAGGACGATTGCGCCGATGACGATGGCGTCCACCTCCTCGCCGACCGCCAGCGAGACCGCAGCCGCGACGAGCAGCAACGCAACGAGGGGGTCGGCGACCTGACGCACCGCCATCTCCGCGTAGCGGGGACGTCGATGGCGGGCGAGCAGGTTCGGGCCGAACTCGGCGAAGCGCCTCTTCGCCTCGTCCTCGCTGAGGCCGAGGCCGGGATCGGCGCCGAGCGCCCGCACGACCTCAGCGGCCGACAGCGCATGGGCTTGATCTGCGTAAACGGCTCCCCCTTTGGGGCTGATCTCAGTCGAGCACGAAGGTGACCTTCAGGTCCACTCGGTACCCGGTGATGCTGCCGTCTTCGACGACCACCTTCTGCTCCTTTACCCAGGCGCCTTCGATGTTGTGCACGGTTTCCGAGGCTTTCTCTATCCCCTGCTGGATCGCGTCCTCGAAGCTGGCGCTCGACTGTGCCGTGATCTCGATGATCTTCGCTACCGCCATGGGTCGACCTCCTGGTCGTCATTTTGCCGTTCTTCGATTCTCAGCGCGGCTGCCCGCCGGGGCATCGGGAGTAACCCGCAGCCATTTCGTGCGGCTTCCCCCGATGAGAGACCGCGTGACTGCGCCTACGCTCGAGCAGCGACCCTAGAGCGCGGTCGGGTAGGTCTCCGGCGGCTCGCCGAGCTCCCAGCCTGCCGTGCGCTCCAGCGGCTCGACCGCCCGGGTCCCGTCGACGTGGATGACGGCGTCGAACTGGCCGGCGAGGTCGGCGAAGAAGTAGTGGCTCTGGCGCTCGGTCTCGGGCCGGTAGATGACGCCGATCGCCCGCTCCAGTCGCGACCCGGAAAGTTCCCCGGCGACATCCGGCGCTCGCAGGTCCAGCCAGAAGCGCTCGCTCGGTACCTGGTGCAGCAGCTCCTCCCAGCTGCCGGGGAGAGCGGGGCGGACGCGCTTGCGCTCCGCGGACCCACCCCAGTCCGAGGCCGCGGTGACGGTCCCCGCGTAGGTGGTGAAGCCGATAAGGAAGGCGTCGTCCCGGTGGCGTTCGCGGACCAGCTGGCCCACGTTCAGCTCGCCGCGGCGGCTCATCTCGGTCATCCGGGCGTCGCCGAGGTGGGAATTGTGCTCCCAGACGACGAGCTTCGCCGGCGCCCGGTGCCGGCCGAGATGGGCAGCGAGATGATCCAGGGTCTCCGCCATGTGGCGGTCACGAAGGTTCCAAGAGGCGTGGGGGGCGCCGAACATCGACCGGTAGTAGCTCTCGGCACCGGCGACGACGCGGGCGTTCTGCTCGGCGCAGAACTGCTCGTCCTCGGCGGCGAACCCGTCGCGCCTCAGGTAGGCGTCGGCGTTGCGCTGCAGCTCGAGCAGCTGTTCGACGACGCCGCGCTCGCAGGTGGCGCTGATCCCGAGCGTTGCCGCTCGGCCATAGGCCTGCTCGCCGCCGAACTGCTCGAAGCAGGAATAGCGCTCACGCGCGCGCTCGGCGCCGGCCGGGTCCATCTTCTCCAGGTAGGAGATCACCGCTTCGATCGATGAGAAGAGGCTGTAGACGTCCAGTCCGAAGAAGCTGACCTTCTCGGCCTCGGCGCGGTCTTCGTTGTGGGAGCGCAGCCAGCCGACGAAGTCGAGCACCTCGGCGTTGCGCCACATCCAGGTGGGGAAGCGGCGGAAGCCCCGCAGCGCCTCCTCCGCGTCGGCGTCGTCGGGGGCGCCGTGCAGGTAGCGGTTGACCCGGTAGGCGTCGGGCCAGTCGGCCTCGACGGCGACCGCGCTGAACCCCTTCTCCTCGATCAGGCGTCGCGTGATCTGGGCGCGCTCGCGGTAGAACTCGTGCGTCCCGTGAGAGGCCTCCCCGATCAGCACGAACGGCCTCTCCCCGATCAAATCGAGCAGGCCGTCGTAGTCGCCACGCGATCCCACCATCTCGGTTGGTCTGGGCCTCAGCTGCACTTCGCTCACGGTAGGCACACCAGGGCGCTCCGCCATCGGGAAAAGCCGCACCGAAATGCCGGGGGACGCCGGATGCCCACCCGCACCCGCGGCGGCACCAGGACGCACGCACTCCTCGCGGTAGGGTCGGCGGCGGTGAAAGGGACGCGCCTTGCAGCGGGAGTCGCATTCGTCGCGGCCATGGTCGCGCTGCCGGCCTGCGGCGGAGGCTCGGATCAGGCCGGGACCGTCTCGAAGACCCGCGGGACCGGGTCGGCTCCGGATATCACCCTGCGGGCGCAGACTCACCATCCGCGGGCCGGGGCTCCCTGGCCGATCGTGATCCGGGCTCATGACCCGGCAGGTCGCCCCCTGGCCGCCGAGGTGCGCTACCAGTACCTGTTCGGGGGAGCGGTCGTAGCCCGACGCTCCCACTACCGGTTTCGCGGCACCTTCCACGACACGTTTCGCTGGCCGGCCCGCTCGCTTGGTGTTCCCCTTACCTTCCGTGCGGTGGTGACGACGCGGTTCGGGACTCGCAGGCTCGACTACGACGTCCAGGTGCGGCGATAGCGGTCGTGGCCGGCACCCGCAGCGATCGTCCGGAGACGACCGGCGCGAGAGTCACGGTCGAGGGCGTTTCGAAGAGCTACGGCCAGGTGCGGGCGCTGCGCGACGTCTCGCTGGAGGTCGCGCCCGGCGAGGCGGTGGCGCTGACCGGCCCCTCCGGCTGCGGCAAGACCACGCTGCTGAACGTGATCGCCTCGATCGAGCGGCCCGACAGCGGCCACGTCGTCGTCGACGAGGTGAGGGTGACCGAGCTCTCCCACCCTGCGGGCTATCGCCGCCAGACGATCGGGATCGTCTTCCAGCTCCACCACCTGCTGCCGATGCTGACGGCTCGGGCCAACGTCGAGCTGCCGCTGATCGCCGCGGGGGTCCCCAGGACCGAGCGTCACCGCCGTGCCGGGGAGCTGCTCGAAGAGGTGGGCCTCGGCGAGCGCGCCGACCAGCGGCCGGCGGTCCTCTCGGGCGGTGAGCGCCAGCGGGTCGCGGTGGCGCGGGCGCTCGTCAACGGGCCGCGCCTGTTGCTCGCCGACGAGCCGACCGGCTCGCTCGATTCCGAGAGCGGCGAGCTCGTGCTGTCGCTCCTCGAGCGCGCCCGCCAACGACGGGGGATGACGATGATCGTGGCCAGCCACGATCCCCTTTTCGGCGAGCGGGCCGACCGGCGGGTGCACATGGCCGACGGGGCGATCGTCGGCGAAGACCGACCCGATTAGAAGCGGCCGAGCATCTCGGCGGGCGGGCGGCGGGTGACGCTCCAGGCCGGGTAGAGCCCGCCCAGTAGTCCGATCGCGAGGCCGACCAGGAGGCCGCGGCCGATCGCCCATGCGGTCAGTTCGGGGCTGACGAAATCTCCGGCGCCGAGCAGGTTGACGATCAGCCGGCTGATCAGGATGCCGCCGAGGATGCCCATCCCGGCGCCGAGCAGGCCGACGCCGGCGCCCTCGCCGACGACGATCCCGGCCACCTGCGGCCTGCTCCAGCCGATCGCCGACATCAGCGCCAGCTCGCGCCGCCGCTCCAGCACCGCCATCGCCATCGTGTTGGTGACCGCGATGCCGCCGAGGATCAGCGCCAGGGCCGCGATCACCAGCACCGCCTTGGTCACGATCTCGAAGCCCGGGTTGGACCTCGCGGCCTCGCCGGGGTTGGAGATCGTCGTCGTGCCCGGCAGGGTGTGGGCGAACTCGGCCTTGACGCTGTCGGCAGAGGCGGTCGGCTGGAGCACGACGGCGATCGTCGTCACGGTCTTCTCGCGCCCGGCCAGCTCGTCGGCCGCGGGGAGCGGGACCACGACGCCGGCATCCTCGAAGGCGACCCCGCTCTCGTAGACGCCGGTGACCGGGAACCTCCTGCCCTTGAGGACGACCGTGTCCCCGGGGCCGACGCCTTCGCCGTCGGCAAAGCCGCTGCCCACCATCGCCTCGCCGGGACCCGAGGCGCGACCGGCCGTGACGACGAGGCGGCGCTCGACGAAGCTGCCGTGGCGAACGCCGAAGACAAGCGCCGAGGGAGAGTCGGGCAGCGCGTCGGTGACGAGCTGGATCGGAGCCGCGTCCTCGACTCCCGGCTGCGCGCGCACCCGCTCGACGAGCGACTCGGGAAGGACCGACGCGGTCGGATCGGCGACGCCGTCCTGGAAGATGCCGAGGCTGGCGCCGCCGAGGTGGCTGAGGCCGCCGACGCTCTGCTTGAGGCCCTGGGTCAGGGCGAGGAGGGCGACGATCGTCGCCACCCCGATCGCGATCCCGCTCGCGGTCAGGGCCGTGCGGCCGCGGTTGCGCACGAGGTTGAGCGCAATCAGGCCGGCCACGGGCCGATCATAGTTCGAGATCAGGGGGCCGGCAGCGGATCGGCCGTCGCCGTGAGCCCGAACCGGATTCGTCCCGAGGTCCCCGCTGGGATCGCCGCAAGCGGCTGGCGGTAGATCCATAGGCCGAGGTTGTCGTCGTTCAGGTCCTGGCTGTCGTTGAAGTACGCGCGGGGGTAGAGCGGCCCCGAGAGCGGCCCCGCGGCTTCCCCGATGCGGAGCCGGTAGGAGGGAGTGTTGCCGTTCGGCGCCCCGACATCGTCGCTGTGGACGCTGTCGAGGATCGGGGTGGTGGCGGAGAGCGGCGAGGGAGAGGCGGGTAAGAGGGTATTCGCCTGGCCGGGGTTGTAAGCGACGTTGACGAGCCCGCTGTCGGAGGGGTAGCGGAAGCCGTCGACGTCGTGGCGAGCGCCGTCGATGAACATGCTCGAGACCTGAACCAGCCGGAAGGACTGCAGCTCCGACGTCCGCACCGGGTCCGGCACGAATGCTTCGGTGAACCGGAAGCTGCCATCGACCCTGAGCCGCGTTCTTGCCTTGGTCGGTTCGGCAAGGGACAGCTTCCACTTCAGGTCCATCACCTGATTGGTGTGGGTGTCGGTTGCCGGCAGGCTCCGGTCGCGAGCGATCGCTTCGATCACGAGGGTGCCTTTGCCGTTGCGGTGGAGCTTGCTGGTGTCGACGTTCACCTGCTGGACCTGCGGGTTGAAGAAGAGCGTGGAAGCGGGGAAGGAGGTGGAGGAGCCGAAGACCGCCGGCCCGAGGACGAGGCTCTGACCGAACGGCAGCGGCGGGACCGGGTCCGCACCGGGCTTCAGCCGCATGTATCCGGATGAGGAGATGACGAGGACCTGCGGGAAGCGGTTGCTCCGCCCGACCCGATTGGCGAACGTCAGCAGCCGGGTTTCTCCGATTGCGACGTCGTCGATGCGCACTTTGAACGGAGCCTCCGGGATGTCCGCGGCAAGCTTCTCGATCGTCCACTCCTCGTTGTCGAACCTCCTCGCGTCGCGGTCACGAGCAGCCGCGCCGGCAGGGACGGAGACGAGGATCACCCCCGTGGCTAGGAGGGCGAGGAGGGGGAGGAAGGTGACGCGCCCCGCTCTGTTGACCCGATCGGCCATGCAGCAAGCTTAGGAACGTCTCGATTTTCGACATCCGCCCTCCTCCACATGACATGAATGGGGGCCTTCAGCAATGTGGAAGAGCCCCGATGCCACCCGGCTTGCTTTGCCTACCGTGGTGCATGGCAGATCGATCCTCAAAGGGCGGTGGCAGCGCCAGATCGAGAAGCCAAGAGGCCGTCTTCGGAAAGGAGTGAGCGATGAAGAAGCTGATAATTGCGGGCACGGTGGTAGCCGGCGCGGCCATTCTTGCCCGACGTTGGGCATCGAGCGACGGAGTCGATTTCGGGCAAATGATCGAGCGCATGCCGGAGGACGCGCCCCCGAAGTGGATGTTCCGCAACATCAGCGCGATCCGCGAGAACACCGAACGGATCCTGCAACTGCTCGAAGGTGAGCGCACGCCAGCCGAAAGCTGATCAGGTCGGAGTCGAGGAACCGCCCGCCCTGGCAAGCGTCGGCGCCGTGATCGCGAGCCGCAGTTAGCCGCTGGGCGCCAGCCACCGGCCCCGCAAGCTAAATTGGGGTCTATCGCGGTGGCAGTAGCTCAGTTGGTAGAGCTCCGGCTTGTGGTGCCGGCGGTCGCGGGTTCGAATCCCGTCTGCCACCCCTCTTGAAAGCTCTGCAAATGGGCGGTTTCACCTCTGATCGGTCTCTTATCCGGACCTAGCCGGACCCTGAAATCCGCGCCGTTTCTGGCACATGTGCCAGAAGTCCGTTATGTGCCGATCGACGGCGGGGCTGCGGACGTTGTGCTACGTTGTCAACGGATGGCGGAAACGGCCAACGTGTCGGTGCGCATGAATCGCGAGACGGCGGCGCGCATCCGCGCGCGTGCCGAGGCGCGCGGCGAGCGACTCTCCGATGCCTTGCGCCGCTATGCCGAGGAGGGGGACCGGGCCGAGACGCACCCGGGGATCGTCTTCCGCCCCGGTCCGGCGGGACGCCGCGCCGCCCTCGCGGGCGGGCCCGACGTCTGGGAGATCTGCTGGGCGGCACGTCGCCTCGGCGGCGGGAAGCAGGTTGCCGAGCGTCTCGCCGAGGAGCTCTCGCTCACCCCCGACCGGGTTTCGGTGGCGCTGCGCTACGCGGCCGAGTTCCCGGAGGAGATCGAGGCCAGGGTTGAGTTGCACGAGCGCGAAACCGCCCACTACGAGCCACTCGCCGGCGACTGAGCCACCTCAGCTCGACGTGTGAAGCTGCTGCTGGACGAGATGTACCCCGCCCGCCTGGCGCGAGCGCTGCGCGAGCGGGGCGCGGACGCCGAGGGGGTCGACGAGCGCAGCCCGTTGCGCGGGCTGGCCGACGAAGAGCTGTTGGCGGTCGCTGCTCGCGAGGGACGGGCGCTCGTCAGCGAGAACGTCGCCGACTTCATGCGCCTCTACGGCGAGTGGGGCGCCGCCGACCGCCGGCACGCCGGAATCGTGATCGCGCTCTCTTCGCGCTTCTCGCGCGCCCCCGCGGGCTACGAGGGTCTAGCGGACTCGCTGGTCGAGCTCTGCGCGCAGCGGCCTGGGCGCGAGGCGCTCGCCGACGCGGTCCACTTTCTGGTCCGGGCCTGAGACCAGCGGCCTGAGCGAAGGTCGTCGTTTCTCGGCCCAGAAGCCGAGGTCAGCGGCGACGAGCGAAGGCGGGCGCAAAGCCGGGCCGAGCGATGGCTCGGCATCCGGCGTCAACGTCGGCGCGCGGCCGTGCGGCCCGCGAGGCGTGCGCGAGGCTTCGAAAAGCCCCAAATTGGGGGGATTCGCACCAATATGATCGTCCGCTCGCGGCCGGAGGGCGTTGACAATGGGCCGGCGGTAAGGGATAGAGAAGTTCGTGAGTAATCGGGGCGCTGAGCAGCAAACGGCAGACGCTTCGAGCCCCGAGCGCCCGCCCGTCGAGCTGCCCTCGATCTCGCTTCCCAAGGGGGGCGGGGCGATCCGGGGCATGGACGAGAAGCTGATCGTCGGGCAGGCGACGGGGACGGCGACGGTGAGCGTGCCGGTCTTCACCTCGCCCGCCCGCGGCGGCTCCGGGCCGGCGCTCGGGCTCGGCTACGATTCCTCCGCCGGCAACGGCCCCTTCGGGCTCGGCTGGCGCCTGCCGACCCCGGCGATCAGCCGCAAGACCTCCTCGGGCGTGCCGCGCTACGACGACGAGGCCGATTCGGACACCTTCGCGCTGGAGGGAGCCGAGGACCTGGTCCCGCTGCTCGCCGCCGCCGGCTCGGAATGGGCGGAGGACTCCTTCGACGCGCCCGGGCCGGGCGGGGTCGAGCGGGTGCGGCGTTACCGGCCCCGGATCGAGGGCGGGTTTGCGAGGATCGAGCGACGGTCCTCGCGCGCCGACGGCGAGGTGCGCTGGCGCACGGTCTCGGCGGGCAACGTCACCAGCGTCTTCGGCGCCACCGCGGCCAGCCGGATCGCCGACCCGGAGGACCCCTCGCGGGTCTTCTCCTGGCTCCTCGACCACAGCTTCGACGACCGCGGCAACGTGGTCGCCTACGAGTACAAGGCCGAGAACCGCGAGGAGGTGCCTGCCCTCGCCAGCGAGGCGCGGCGCGGCTCCCCGGCCAACCTCTACCTGAAGCGGATCCGCTACGGCAACCGGACGCCCTACCGCGTCGGTGACGCCGCCCTGCCGGTGGACTGGTGCTTCGAGGTCGTCCTCGACTACGGCGAGCACGACGCCGAGCTGCCGACGCCGGCGGAGGTCGCCCCCTGGCCCTGCCGGCCCGATCCCTTCTCGACCTACCGGTCCGGCTTCGAGGTCCGCACCTACCGGCTCTGCCGGCGCATCCTCATGTTTCACCGCTTCCCCGAGCTGGGCGAGGAGCCGACGCTGGTGCGGTCGACCGACCTCACCTACGGCCACGACGAGACGCCGCCCGACCCCGCGCTTCCCCGCCACAGCCTGCTCGTCGCCGCCGGGCAGACCGGCTGGGTGCGCCGCGGGGACGGCTACGAGACCGCGGAGCTGCCGCCGCTCGAGCTCGAGTACGCGCCGCTGCGGGTTGACGACACCCAGCGCCTCGCCCCGGCCGAGAGCGTCGAGAACCTGCCCGGCAGCCTCTCGGCGACCCGCCAGCGCTTGGTCGACCTCGAAAGCGAGGGCCTGCCCGGCGTCCTCACCGAGACCAGGGAGGCCTGGTACTACAAGCGCAACGTCAGCGCCTGGGACCCGGCGGGCGGGTCCGCCGCCGCGCGCTTCGAGCCGCTGACCGAGGTGGCGAGGAAGCCGGCAGGGACGCCGACGCAGCTAGTCGACATCGACGGCGACGGCCGCCTCGAGGCGGTCAGCCTGGCGCCGCAGCTGGCCGGCTTCTTCGAGCCCGACGGAGAGGGCTGGGGACCGTTCGCGCCGTTCGCCAGTGCCGCCTCGATCGCCTGGACCAGCCCCAACCTGCGCCTCGTCGACCTAGACGGCGACGGCCGTCCCGACGTCCTGATCAGCGAGGACGAGGCCTTCGCCTGGCACCGCTGGGACGGGGACGGCTTCGCCCCCGCCGACCGCGAGCCGCGGCCGCCCAACGAGGACCGCGGCCCCGCTCTCGTCCTCTCCGCGCAGGACGACACGATCTTCCTCGCCGACATGAGCGGCGACGGGCTCGCCGACCTGGTGCGGGTGCGCAACGGCGAGGTCTGCTACTGGCCCAGCTGCGGTCACGGGCGCTTCGGCGCCAAGGTCGAGATGGATGGCGCCCCGGTCTTCGACGCCGCCGAGCGCTTCGACGCCGGCCGCGTCCGCCTCGCCGACGTCGACGGCAGCGGCCCCGCCGACCTGATCTACCTCGGCGAGCGCACCCGGCTCTGGTTCAACCAGTCCGGCAGCTCCTGGAGCCTCGGGCGGGAGGTCGCGGGGGTGCCGGTCACCGACGGCACCGCCGAGGTCGACGCGCTCGATTTCCTCGGCACCGGCACCGCCTGCCTCGTCTGGTCGAGCGGCCTCGAGGCCGACGCGCCCGAGCCGCTGCGCTACGTCGACCTCACCGCAGGCATCAAGCCGCACCTGCTGACCGCCGTCCGCAACAACCTCGGCGCCGAACGGCGGCTGACCTACGCGCCCTCGACCAAGTTCTACGTCGAGGACGCGGCACGGGGCCAGCCCTGGATCACGCGGCTGCCCTTCCCTGTCCAGGTCGTCGAGCGGGTCGAGACGACGGAGACCGTCAGCGGCACCCGCCTCGTCTCCACCTACAGCTACCACCACGGCCATTACGACGGGATCGAGCGCGAGTTCCGCGGCTTCGCCCGGGTCGAGCAGACCGACGCCGAGACCGTGCCGGCGGAGTCGGGCAGCGGCTCCTTCACGGCGACCCCGCCGGTCGCGGGCGACGAGTACGCGCTGCCGCCGGTGCGGACCCGGACCTGGTTCCACACCGGTTACTTCGACGGGCGCGAAGAGCTCGTCGCGCGGCTGGCCCGCGAGTTCTACGCCGGCGATCCGGAAGCGCCGCGGCTGGGCCGCGGCGCGCTGCCGGCCGAAGCCGACGCGGAGGAGCTGCGCGAGGCCTGCCGCGCCCTGCGCGGGCAGGTGCTGCGCCAGGAGGTCTACGCCGAAGACGCCTCGCCGGCGGCGGTCCACCCCTACAGCGTCAGCGATCACCGCTACGGCGTGCGGCGGCTGCAGCCGCGGACGGCGACGGCGCCCGGCAGCTTCCACACCTGGGAGCAGGAGCAGGTCTCCTGCCACTACGAGCGCGATCCGAGCGACCCCCGGGTCGGCCACTCGATGACCCTGGCGGTCGACGAGTTCGGCGCCGTGACCCGCTCGGCCTCGGCGGCCTACGGGCGCCGCGCCGGCGGCCTGCCGGAGCAGCGCCGCACCCTCGTCACCTACGAGGAGACCGACCTCGTCAACGTCGCCGGGGAAGCCGACTGGTACCGCCTCGGGCTGCCGGTGGAGCACCGCTCCTACGAGCTGACCGCGATCGAACCGGACCCGAGCACCGGCATCTTCACCCCTGAGGCGCTGGCGTCGGCCGCCTCCGCCGCGGCGGAGATCCCCAAGGAGGAGGAACCCACCCCCGGCACGCCGCAGCGCCGGCTGCTCTCGCGGCGCCGCACGATCTACCTGCGGGACGACCTCAGCGGGCCGCTCGCCCCGGGCGCGGTCGAATCGCTGGCGCTGGTCGACCGTACCTACGGCCTGCGCTACACGCCGGGCATGCTCGATCCCTCGCTCGCTGCCAGGGCCGGCGGCCCGGCGGCGCTGGCGGCGCTCCTGGAAGGGCCCGGCGGCTTCGTCGACCTCGACGGCGACGGCAGCTGGTGGGCGCCCTCGGGCCGGGCCTTCTACTCTCCCGACCCCGACGCGCCGGACCCGGGGTTCGCCCGCGAACACTTCTTTCTCCCCCAGGGCCGCCGCGACCCCTGGGCGAACCTGTCCCGCGTCGCCTACGACGGCGACGATCTGCTCGTCGCCGCGACCGTCGACGCGCTCGGCAACGCCACCTCCGCGCAGAACAACTACCGCGTGCTCGGACCCTGGCTGACGACCGACGCCAACGGCAACCGCGGCGGGGTGCGCTACGACGCGCTGGGGATGGTCGTCGCGGCGGCGGCGATGGGCAAGCGGCTCGACGACGGCGGCGACGAGGGCGACCATCTCGACACCACCACCGCGGAGCCGGCCCCGGAGGACGACCCGACGATCCGCACCAGCTACGACCTCGACGCCTTCCGGGCCTGGGCGGCGGACCCCTCCCACGACCCCGGGCACCCGGCCCCGGTCTGGAGCCGGACCCGGGCGCGGGTGCGCCACCGCGACCCGGAATCGCCCTGGACCGACACCTACGCCTACGGCGACGGGCTCGGCCGCGCGATCCTGGTGAAGACGCTCGCCGAGCCGGGGCCGGCGCCGCGCCGCGACGCCGAAGGGGAGCTGGTGCGCGACGGGCAGGGCAGGCTGGTGATCGCCGAAGCGGCCGAACGCTGGGTCGGCAGCGGCCGCGCCGTGCACGACAACAAGGGCAACGTCGTCAAGGGCTACGAGCCGTTCTTCGACAGCGGGCCCGGGTTCACCACCGAGGCCGACCTGGTCGAGCTCGGGGTGACCGCGATCAACCGCTACGACCCGCTCGGGCGCGCGATCCGCGTCGACAATCCCAACGGCAGCTTCCGCACCGTCTCCTTCGGCCCCTGGGAGCAGGTCAACGCGGACGAGAACGACACCTGCGCCGCCAGCGCCTGGTACGCGGCGCGGGCGGGGGGCGCGCTCGGGCCTGTCGAGGAAGACGCGGCGACGAAGGCGGCGGCTCACGCCGGCACGCCGTCGACGGCCCACTTCGACCCGCTGGGGAGGATCGTCCGCACCGAGCAGGACCTCGGGCCGCGGCGCCTGCCGACCGCGGTCGAAGTCGACGTCGAGGGGCACGCGCGGGCGCTGACCGACGCGCTCGGCCGCCTCGCCCTGAGCCAGGACTACGACGTCGCCGGCGCCGAGCTGCGGCAGGCGAGCGCCGACGGCGGCGAGCGACGGCTCCTGCGCGACGCCGGCGGCCTGCCCCTCCTCGGCACCGACTCACGCGAACACACCGTCACCCACCTCTACGACGAGCTGCGCCGGCCCACCGACCTGAGGGTGCAGACCGGGACGGCGCCGCCGCGGGTCGCCGAGCGGATCGTCTACGGCGAGGGCCTGGCCGGCGCGGCGGAAGCCAACCTGGTGGGGGCCGTCCACAGCCGCTACGACGAGGCGGGGGTGACGACGACCGAGCGCCGCGATTTCGACGGCAACGTCGTCTCCGCCTCCTACCAGCCGATCGCCGACGACGGCCCCGAGGTCGACTGGGCTTCGCCCCCGGTCCTCGATCCCGAGACCTTCACCACCGCCAACGGCTACGACGCCCTCGGCCGCCCGACCGCGGCGACCGCGCCCGACGGCACCGTTTCGACCTCCACCTACAACGAGCGCGGGCTGCTCACCCGGGTCAGCGTCGACGTCCACGGCGGCGGCAAACCGCGCGACGTCCTCGCCGCCGTTTCCTACGACGAGCACGGGCGGCGCGCCCTGGTCCGCTACGGCAACGAAGTCTCGGTTCGCTTCTCCTACGACCCCGAGACGACCCGGCTGGTGCGCGTGCTCGCCACCCGGCCCGGCTCGGCGGACGCCCTGCAGGACCTCACCTACGCCTATGACCCGGTTGGCAACGTCACCCACGTGACCGACGCCGCCGCCGCGACGATCGTCTTCGCCGGCCAGGTCGTCGGCCCCGACCGCGACTACGCCTACGACCCGCTTTACCGGCTGGTGCGGGCGAGCGGGCGGGAGCACCTGGCCGCCTCGGGGGCGCCGCAGCCGGGCTTCGACGACGGCCCGCGGAGGGTGGCGCCGCTGCCCGCCGACACCCAGGCGATGCGCAACTACACCCAGGTCTACGCCCACGACGACGTCGGCAACCTCGAATCGGTCGCCCACAGCGCCGCCGGCGGCAGCTGGACCCGCGGCTACGCCTACGACGAACCCCACCTGCCGCCGCGCAACAACCGGCTCACCGCGACGACGATCGGCTCGGTCACCGAACGCTGCGAATACGACCCCCACGGCAACGTCATCTCGATGCCCCAGCTCTCGCTGATCGAATGGGACTGGAAGGACCGCCTCAGCGCGACGGCCACCCGCGTCGTCGGCACCGGCTCGCCCGAGAAGACCCGCTACCGCTACGACTCCAGCGGCGTCCGCGCCCGCAAGACGGTCAACACCGCCTCCGGCCGGCGGACCTCCCAGCGCCTCTACCTCGGCCCCTACGAGCTCTACCGCGAGTACGACGCCAGCGGCGCCGTCACCCTCGAGCGCCAGAGCCTGCACGTCTCCGACGGCGCTGGCCGCGCCTGCCTGCTGGAGACGACGACGGCCGACGCGAGCGGCTCCGGGCCACTGGGGACGCTGGCTCGCTACCAGCTCGGCGACCGCCTCGGCTCGAGCGTGATGGAGCTCGACGGGGACGCCGCCGTGATCACCTTCGAGGAGTACCACCCCTACGGCAGCACCGCCTTCCTGGCCGGCCGCAGCGCCGCCGAGACGAGCCTCAAGCGCTACCGCTTCAACGGCCGCGAGCGGGATCGCGAGACCGGCTTCAACTACCACGGCGCCCGCTACTACGCGCCCTGGCTGGGGCGCTGGACCAGCCCCGACCCGGCGGGGTTCGTCGACGGCCCCGCCCGTTACACCTTCGCCCGCTCGAACCCCGCCTGCCTCGGCGACCCGAGCGGGCGCCAGGGCGGCGGCGATCCGACCATCGCCCCCACGGTGCCGGTGCTGACCCTCACCTTCGACACCCCGCCGGTGCGCCAGGGCACGACCAGCACCCAGCTCTGGCTCTTCCAGCAGCCCTCCTTCGGCCAGGACGTGAGGGCGACCCGCTCTGGCCGCGGGATCGGCGAGGGCGTCCGCCTCGACATGACCGCGATGGCGCGCTGGTGGGGGTACGGCGGCTCGGTCGACGCCGGGCACCCCAGCGACAAACCGTTCTGGAGCCTGCGCGCCGGGGACGTGGTGCCGGTGATGCCGCAGCCGAGCGGCGACAACCGCAGCCAGGGGGCGACCACCGACCGCGCCGCCGCCGCCGCCGCGCGCGCCGACGGCCAGTTCGCCCGCGTCGACGGCGTCGACCTCACCGCCCCCACCGACGCTCCCCGCCAGCGCCAGCCGACGACGGCGCCGATCTACTCCACGCCCGCCTTCCGGGCGATGAAAGACAGACTGCTGGCGCTGCCCGACGCCACCGCCACTCCCTCGGCGACCTCGACCACCGGCGCCGCGACGACGACCGGGACCACCACCGCCGCCCCCAGCGGCACGACCGGGACGACGGGGACGGCGACTACCTCGGCGGCGCGCCAGCCGGTCCAGCTCGAGCTCGACTTCAACGGCTCGCGCAGCACGGCGACGGCGACGGGCTCCGCGGGCGCGCCGACCCAGACCGGGACCCCGGTCGAGGGCGAGCCCGGCAGCGGCGGCTCCGGCCAGGGAACCTCCTCCCGCACCGGCACCACCGGCGGCGGCTCGACCGGGGTGCGCCCCGAGGTCGGCCCCGGATCGGGGCTGCGGGTCGGCGGCGGCTCCAACCCGATCATCGGCCCCAACGCCCCCGGCATCGCCAGCGCCGGGCGCGCTGCGGCCCAGGCCAATCCGGTCATCCCCGGCGCCGACGTGGTCGAGCAGTTCTTCAACGACATGGCCAACTCGGCCTCGCTGCGCGGCTCGACCGTGATGGCCGGCGTCTACGAGGTGGCCGCCGCGGGCACCGCCCTCGTCGCCACCTCGGCGGCGAGCGGCGCGATCGCCGGCAACCTCGCCGAGGCGGGCGCGAAAGCGATGGGCGCCAGCGACGAAGAGGCCAAAGCACAGGGGGCGCTGGCGGCGATCTTCGCGGGCGCCCTGGTCGGCGGCGCGGTCGCCGGCCCCACGATCATCGGCGAGCCGGTGGGGATCGTCGTCGGCGCCCTGGTCGGACTTACCGCGTACCTGCTCACCCGCTGACAGATGAGCGCTAGAAACGAAACGAGGGGTGTTTGAGATGGAGATCCAGCCAGGCCTGGCGATGGGGACGAGTGGGGAGGAGGTCGAGGCGCTGCACGGGGCGCTCTCGGTGATCGGCCTGCAGATCGAGCCCGAGGAGCGAGAGGCCTCGGCCTACGGGGCCTCGACCGTGGCTGCGGTGGTGAAGCTGCAGGCGCTGGCGGGGATCGAGCAGAGCGGGGAGGTCGACGAGAACACGACCGCGGCGGTCGAGCTGGCCCTCGACCGGCTCGGGATCCGGCCCGAGGACGGCGGCTTCGCCGCCGCGCCGCCGCAGTACGCGGTGGCCGGGACCGTCACCGACCCCGACGGCGCGCCCCTGGTCGGGGCGATCGTCGTCGCCTTCGACTGCGAGCTGCGCGACCGGATCGAGCTCGGCCGCGAGCACACCGACGAGGCCGGCGAGTACCGGGTCCCCTACGAAGCCGGCGACCTGATCGGCGAACGCCGCGCCGGCGACCTCCAGGTCGAGGTCCGCGGCCGCAACGGCCGCGTCCTCGCCGCCTCGCCGATCGCCTTCAGCGCGCCGCCGGCGGCGACCATAGACCTCGCGCTCGGCGGCCCGGAACGGACCCAGCAGGCGGAGATCGTCGCCGTCGGCGCGGCGGTGACGCCGCTGCTGGGCGGGCTGGCGCCGGTCGAGCTGCAGGAGGACGAGGAGCATCGCGACCTCAGCTTCCTCGCCGGCGAGAGCGGGATCGAGAAGGCGCGGCTCGCGACCTGGGTCGTGGCGACAAGGCTGGCGGAGAAGACGGATCTGCCCGCCGAGCTCTTCTACGGCCTCCTGCGCTGCGGGGTCCCCGCCGACGCCGACGTCCAGGTGCTCGCCTCGACCAGCGCCGGGGTCGACTTCGAAGCCAACGGCGCCAACGTCCTCGACGCGATCCTGCAGACCGCTCCGGAGACCCTTGCCGCCGCCGTCGACCACGCGATCGCCGCCAACCTGCTTCCCGCCTCCTACGCCGGCTCCGCCGCTGCCGACGTCGCCCGCCTCGCCGCGCTGCGCTCGGCGGCGGCGCTGCAGTCTCCCCGGGGCTTCGGCAAGACCTCCTTCGGCGCCGTGCTCGGCGCCGTCGGCCTCGGCGACAAGGTCCAGCGCCGGTTCATCGAGCGCTACCTGGCGAGCGCCGGGGGGGCGCCGCGCGGGTTCTGGCGCGGACTCGAAAAGGACTCCGGGTTCAGCGCCAAGACCATTGAAGACCTGCGCTTCGCGATGACGGTCGGCCGGCTGACGCGCGGCCACATGCCGCTGATCGAACGCCTCGCCGCCCAGCGCAAGGCGGGGAAGATCTCCCACGCCGCCGATCTCGCCCGGCTCACCGCCGCCGACTGGAAGCAGCTGCTGAAGAGCAAAGGCTCGGGCCGCAAGGCGATCGGGGCGCCGCCCTTGGTCGACGCCCCGAGCGCGGCGCAGGCGATCGACACCTACGCCGCGATGCTGGAGCGGTTCTTCACCCGCTCCTACCCGACGGCCGCGTTCTCGGCCCGCGTCGCCGCCGACCGCAAGGGCCCGTTCAAGCAGGGCCGCGCCGTCGCCGCCGTGCTCGACGCCAACCCCAAGGTCGACCTGCGCTTCGCCAGCGTCGACCACCTGGGGCAGGCGACCGAGCTCGCCCCCGAGGTGCGCGAGGACCTGCTCGCCGCCCAGCGTCTGGTCAAGGTCAACCCCGACTACACGGTCATGTCGACCCTGCTCGCCGACGGGATCAGCAGCGCCCAGCAGATCTACGCGATGGGCCGGGACAGCTTCGTCGCCGCCTACGGCGGACTGCCGGGGCAGGGGACCACCGAGGCCGCCCGCACCTGGGCGCGCGCCGAGCAGACCTTCGGGGTCGCCCTTGCCACCGCGCTCAAGTTCAACATCTCACTCGACCGCAACAGCCCGGCAGCGATCGGCGCCGGGCTGAGCGAAAAAGCGCCCGAGAAGCTGGTCGCGTTCCCCAACCTGCAGACCCTGTTCGGCTCGGAATCCTTCTGCGCCTGCGAGGACTGCGAATCGGTCCTCGGCGCCGCCGCCTACCTGGTCGACTGCCTGGAGTTCCTCAAACAGCGGGCGGCGGTCACGGGCAACGTCCGCGACGCCCTCCTCGCGCGACGCCCCGACATCGCCCAGATCGAGCTCACCTGCGAGAACACCAACACCGAACTCCCATACATCGACCTCGTCAACGAGCTGCTCGAGGACGCCGTCGCCCCGGGCCCGACGCCCGCCGCGCAGCGGCAGACGACGCTGACGACGCCCGAGCTGAACGCCAATCCCGAGTACCCGAACGACCCCGCCTACGAAGCGCTGGCCGAAGCGGTCTACCCCTGGACGCTGCCATTCGACCTGCCGCTGACCGAGGCCCGCACCTATCTGAAGCAGATAGGCCTGAGCCGGGTCGGCCTGACCGAGACCTTCCGGCCGCCGCCCGAGCCGTCCTCCCCGGAGCTCGACGCGCTCGCCGTCGAGCGGCTCGGCCTCACCGCGCTGGAGGCCGACATCGTCACCGGCGGGCCGCTCGCCGCCGGCCACAAACCGTGGGACTTCTGGGGCCTGGCGCAGAACGGCAACTCGATCGTCGACCCCGACGACCCGACCAAGACCGTCACCGGCACCTGGATTTCGGTGCTCTCCCAGGTGCGGGTGCTGCTGAACCGCGCCGGCCTCAGCTTCGAGGAGCTGCGACAGCTGCTCAACACGATCTTCGTCAACGGCGAAGAAACCCTGGCGATCGTCGCCGACCCGCCGGACTCCTGCGACGTCGCCAAGATGACCCTCGGCGGGCTCGACAAAGGCGCCCTGGAACGGCTGCACCGCTTCGTCCGCTTGATGCGCCGGCTCGGCTGGGACCCCTACGAGCTCGACGACGCGCTCGCCGTCCTGCAGTCGGCGAGCGCCCCCGGGCTGGGCCGGCTCGACGCGCCGCTGCTGCGGCGGCTGGCCGCCGTCCGCGACGCGGCCGAGCGCTTCTCGCTGCCGGTCCCGCGGGCGGTCGCCTTCTTCGCCCCGACCGCGAACGCGGTCACGATCGAGACCCGTGAGGTGCCGACGCTGCCCGGCGAGGAAGTCCGCCACTCGCTCTACCACGAGCTGTTCGAGAACCTCACCGTCCTCAACCCGCCCGACCCGGCCTTCACCCTCGACGCGGCGCGCGACGAAATCGCCACGGCGGCGACCCTGGCGGAGCACACGGCGGGCCTGGTCGCCGGCCTGCAGGTCTCCGAGACCGACCTGCTGAGAGCGATCGAAGCCTTCACCGACGGGCAGCTGACCCTCGCCAACCTCTCGACGCTGCTGCGGGTGACCCAGCTTGCCGCCGGCCTCGAACTGACGATCGACGAGCTCCTCACCCTGCTGGCGATCGCCGAGCGGCCGCTGGAAGCCGCCCCGCACCATGCGCCGATCGATCCCTTCGACGGGACCGAGCCGGAGTCGCTGCGAGCCTTCGCCGAGGCCGCCGCGCGCCTGGCCGCCGCCGGCCTCGGGATCGAGCAGGTCGACTACGTCCTGCGCGGCGTCGAGCGGCCGGGGGTGGCCCCCGACCCGGTCCTCGTAGGCACCCTGCTGCTGACCCTCCGCAAGGGCCTCGACAAGATCGCCGGCGAATACGCCTTCGCGCCGGACCCGCGCGGGCTCGCCACCCGCAAGGCGCTGGGGAGGCTGCTCGGCGGCGACCAGGTGGCGGCGGTGATGGCGGTCCTCGACGGCTCCAGCGCCGAATCGGAAGCCGCCCAGGGCGCCCTGCTGACGAGCGCGCTGGAACCGTACATCGACGTCGCCGCGGCGCTCCCGAACCTCGTCGGCGGCGCCGCCCGCCCCGCCGGCGAGGCCCGCTTCGAGTACGTGCTGGCGGCCGTGCTCGCCTACCAGAGGCGCAACCTCGGGACGGGGTTGATCGTGCAGTCGCTGGCGCAGTCGCTGGGCCTCTCCTCGGCGACGGCGGCGCTGCTCCTGACCGCCTGGTTCCCCTCGACCGGGTCGCCCGGGGCGTTCCTGATCGACGATCTGCTGGCGCTGCCGGCGCCGGCCGACCCGAACGTCCCGGTGCCCCCCGACGAGCCGGGCTTCGCCCCCTACTTCGCGGCCTACGCGGCGCTGGCCAAGGTCGCGACGCTGGTCTCCGCCCTGCAGCTCGGCGACGACGACGTCCGCTGGTGGCGCGAGCGCGGCGTCGGCCAGGGCTGGCTCGACCCGACGGCGCTGCCGGCGACTCCGGCGGCCGGCGCCGAAGGGCGCTTCCAGCAGCTCGCCCGCCTGCTCTCGGCGGGCGCCGTCCGCGACCGCGTGCCGATCCCCCACGCGACCTTCGCCAGCCTCTTCGAGCTGCCCGACGGCGCCTCCAAGAGCGAGTACATGACCGCGCTGGCCGAGCTCGCCAACTGGCCGGCGGAGACGCTGGCGGGGCTCTGCGGCGACCCCGGCTCGACCGCCGACCAGGGAGCGCTGCGGCTGGCCTACCCCGACGACTACCTCTCAGAGACGGCGCTGGCGCGGATCCTGCCCTGCGAGCGGACGATCGCCCGCACCGGCATCCCCGCCGACGTCGGCGCCTGGATTGCCTCGCCGCTCACCGTGGAAGCGGCGAAGGCGATCAAGCGCAGCGTCAAGTCCAACTACTCCGACCTGCAGTGGCCGCAGATCGCCAAAGACCTCTGCGACGGCGTCCGCATGGAACGGCGCGACGCGCTCGTCTCCTACCTGCTCGCCAACCCGCCCGCCGGGGTCGGCCAGTGGCGCGACTCCGACGACGTCTTCGCCCACTTCCTGATCGACGTCGAGATGTGCTCGTGCATGTCGACGTCCCGCATCGTCCAGGCGACGGCGGCGGTGCAGCTGTTCGTCCAGCGCTGCTTCCTCAGCCTCGAGCCGGAGGTCGCGATCGACATCGGCGCCGACGGCAAATGGCTGCAGTGGCAATGGATGGGCCAGTTCCGCCTCTCGCAGGCCAACCGGGAAGTGCTGCTCTTCCCCGAGGACTGGGTCGACCCCACGCTGCGCAAGTCCAAGACGCCGTTCTTCGCCGAGCTGGAACAGGACCTCAAGCAGGGTGACCTCACCGACGAAGCCGCCGAAGCGGCGCTGGCGAGCTACCTGGAGAAGCTCGAGGCGGTCGCCCGGCTGGATGTCGTCGGCACCTTCCACGACATCGAGGAAGGGCGGGACACCCTCCACGTCCTGGCGCGCTCGCAGGGCTCGCCGCCGCAGTACTACCACCGGCGGCGCCTCGACGCGGCGACCTGGGACGCCTGGGAGGAGGTCAAGCTGGACATCGCCAGCGACCACGCGATCCCGGTCACCTGGAACGGCCGCCACTACGTCTTCTGGGCGATCGTCACCCACAAGCCCAACCGCAACAACCAGCCCGAACCGCCGGCGAAGACCAGCAACGACCCCCAGCCCCGCCCGCAGACCCACCTCGAGATCCAGCTCGCCTGGAGCCAGTACAAGCAGGGCAAGTGGCAGGGCAAGCAGACCGCGCCGCAGACGCTGGTCTACGCGGCGCCCGATTTCCCGCCCGAGTGGGACGCCGGCTACGTCACCCTGAAGTCGGCGGCGAACGGCCGCCAGCTCGAAGTCGACGTCTTCGCCGAGAAGGTGGCGCAGGCCTCCCAACGCAGCTCGAAGTTCCGGGCGAAGATCGAGACGCCGCTGCACAAGGGGGCGTTCGACGTCGACAACGAACGGCTGCACATCGGCTCCTACGTCCTCGGCGGCGCCGGCACCGGCATCGAGGCCCTTGTCCGCTTCCCCGAACAGCTGGCCGACGCGGGGGGCCCGAGCGTCGCCGACGTCGGCACGCTCGCCCACCCGAAGCCCGACCTGGTCCTGCCGACGGCGACGAGGTTCGACGGCAACTGGGCGGCACCGGCGAAGACGCACTACGACTCGGCGCAGAGGACGCGAACCGCGGGGGTCTACGCCGGCTACGACCTCTACGGCGCGCTGCCGAGCGAGCTGCTGCTGGAAAAGGGGGACAACTTCCGCCTCGTCACCCCGCACCAGACGCCCGCCTTCGACTCCTCGCTGCCGTTCTTCTACCGCGACCAGGCCCGCGAGTACTTCGTCGTGCCGACCCTCTACTACCAGAACGGCAACTACTTCACGATCACCGCGCCGCCGTACGTCTACCACCCGTTCTACAAGGCCCAGTACGGCTTCTGGCCCTTCTACCACCCCTTCGTCGGGCTGCTGGTGGCCCAGCTCAACATGAACGGGATCGACTCCCTCTACGAACGGCAGCTGCAGCTCGACCCGGCCGCCGTGCAGGGGACGCCGAAGTTCTCCTTCGGCCAGTACTACAAGCCGACCGGCTTCGTCCAGGGCCCCTACCCCGGCGAGGGCATCGACTTCGAGCCGAACGCCGGCTACGCGCTCTACAACTGGGAGCTTTTCTTCCACGTTCCCTTCCTGATCGCCAACCAGCTCTCGACCAACCTCCAGTTCGAACACGCGAAGAAGTACTACGAGTACGTCCTCAGCCCGGCGGCGGCGACCAAAGACCCGGTCCCGCAGCGCTACTGGATCACCAAGCCGTTCTACGAAACGACCTCGGCCCAGTACGCCGAAGAGCAGATCGACGCCCTGATGCAGGCGGTCAACCACCACGACCCGACCCTCGAGCACCAGGTGGCCGCCTGGCGCGCGGACCCCTTCGACCCCGACATGATCGCCCAGCTGCGGCCGGTCGCCTACCAGCGCGCGATCGTCATGAAGTACATCGACAACCTGATCGCCTGGGGCGACCAGCTCTTCCGCCAGGACACCCGCGAGTCGATCAACCTGGCGACCCAGATGTACGTGCTGGCCGACGAGCTGCTGGGGCCGCGGCCGGAAAAGGTCGAGCCCGGCTTCGAGCCGACCGCGAAGACCTACGACGACCTGAAAGCCAACCTCGACACCTTCTCCAACGAGATGGTCGCGGCCGAGAACGCGATCCCGCCGGTCAAGGTCAACGTGCCCACCCCGCCGGGGGCACCGCCGCTGCCGTCGGTGAACACGCTCTACTTCCGCATCCCGCCCAACAAGCGCCTGCTGCGCTACTGGGACACGGTCGCCGACCGGCTGTTCAAGATCCGCCACTGCATGAACATCGAAGGGGTCGAACAGCACCTCTCGCTGTTCGCGCCACCGATCGACCCCGGCGCGCTGGTCGCCGCCAGCGCCGCCGGCCTCGACCTCGCCAGCGCCCTCAGCGACAGCGAGGCGGCGCTCCCGCCCTACCGCTTCCGGACGATGATCCGCCACGCGATCGAGCTCTGCGGCCAGGTCCAGCAGCTGGGCACGATGCTACTGGGGGCGCTGGAGAAGAGCGACGCCGAGGCGCTGGCGCGGATCCGCTCGGGCGGCGAGAAACAGCTGCAGGCGGCGATCACCGGCATCCGCGAACAGCAGATCGACGAAGCGGGCAAGGCGATCGAAGTCCTCGCCAAGACGAAGAAAGCGGCCGAAGACCGGCAGGGCTGGTACTCGAGCCGCGACCTGATGAACACCTGGGAGGGGATCGCCCTCGCCCTCCAGGGCGGGGCCCTGGTCTCGCAGGCGATCGCCGTCTGGCTCGACGGCACGGCGGCGGTCGCGCACGTGATCCCGACCTTCGAGTTCGGCGCCGCCGGCTTCGGCGGCTCGCCCTCGGTCAACGCCAAGCTCGGCGGCAAAGAGGTCGGCCACGCCGCCCACTCCGGCGCCTGGGTGGCGCGGATGATCGCCGGGGCGCTGCAGACCGGCGCCGAGATGAGCGCGACCGTCGGCCGCTACCAGCAGCGCAAGGACGAGTGGGACCTGCAGGCGACGCTGGCCGCCGACGACATCGCCAAGGTCGAAGCCGAGTCCGCGGTCGCCGAAGTCAAGCACGAAATCGCCGAAGCCGAGAAATCGGCCCAGGACGTCTCGGCGAAGGAGGCGACCGACGTCGACGAATTCCTCCACAGCAAGTTCACCGACCAGGAGCTCTACGACTGGATGGTGAGCCAGACTTCCACCACCTACTTTCAGGCCTACCAGCTCGCCTACTCGATCGCCAAGCAGGCCGAGCGCTGCTACCGGCGCGAGCTCGCAGTGGAGAAAAGCGACTTCATCCAGTTCGGCTACTGGGACAGCCTGCGCAAGGGACTGACCGCGGGGGAGAAGCTCCAGTACGACCTGCGCCGGCTCGAATCCGCCTACCTGGCCGGCAACGACCGCGAGCTGGAGATCGTCAAGCACGTCTCGGCGCTGCAGATCGACCCGATGGCGCTGGTGACCCTGCGCGAGACCGGCTCCTGCGTGCTCTCGGTTCCCGAGATCCTCTTCGACCTCGACAACCCCGGCCACTACCTGCGGCGGCTGAAGAGCGTCGCGGTCAGCGTCCCCTGCGTCGTCGGCCCCTACACCGGCGTCTCGATGACGGTGGAGCTGCTGCGCAACCAGGTGCGAACCGCGCCCGAAACGGCCGCATCGGCGCTCCTCACCGACGAGGGCGGGACCAGCGAGATCGTCACCAGCAGCGCCCAGCACGACGACGGCCTCTTCGAGCTGCGCTTCGAGGACGAGCGCTACCTGCCGTTCGAGGGCGCCGGCGCGATCTCGACCTGGAGACTGACGCTCAACAACGTCCGCCCCCAGTTCGACTACAGGACGATCGGCGACGTCATCCTCCACCTCCGCTACACGGCGCGGCACGGCGGCGGCGCCTACGCGGACACGGTGCGCGGCGAAGTCGCCTCCCACCTCAACTCGATCGCCCTCGAGAACAGCCGCCAGGGCCTCTACCGGCTGTTCAGCGCCCGCCACGACTTCGCCGCCGAGTGGACCCGCTTCCTCAACCCGGCGCCGGGGACCGACCAGATCCTCAGCCTCGAGACGCCGCCGGAGCGCTTCCCGTTCTTCACCACGGGGCTCGACCTCAAAGCCAAAGCGGTCGACGTGATCGTCCGCACCGCCGACGGCGAAGCCTACGACCTCGTCCTCACGCCCCCCGGCGGCTCGGCGATCACCGCCACCGTCAACCCCGACCCGACCCTCGACGGCGCCAACCACTACGAGGCCGGCCTCAGCCCGGCCTCGCACATCGGCCGGGCGCCGAGCGCCGAGGGCGCCGAACCGCCGACCTGGACCGTGAAGCTGAAAAGGGACGGCGCCGCCGACTTCCGCTCGCTCACCGCCGCCGACCTCGAGGACGTCCTCCTGGTCGTCTCCTACCAGGCCAAATGACGGTCTCCGACCGCGACCTCGAGTGGATCACCGGGCAGATCCTCGCCCGCGAGCAGCCCGAGGCGATCTACCTCTTCGGATCCCAGGCGAAGGGCACCGCGGGCCGCCACAGCGACGTCGACCTCCTCGTCGTCGCCCCCAGCTCGCTGCCCCGCAGCCACCGCGGCAAGCATCACCGCTCGGCCCTGGCGTCGTTCTCCCGCCGCTTCGACATCCTCTGCTACACGCCCGAGGAGCTGGCCGAGGAATGCAGTCAGCCCGGATCATTCCTCGCCACGATCCTGCGCACCGCGCGGAGGTTGTACCCGGAGTAGCCGCTCTGCTTCGGCGCCGGCATGGTCGGACTGGAGGCCCAGGACGGCATCCGCAGCGTGATCGAGCTCTCTTAGATCGGGGCGGAAGTCACGGCCGACCGGGGGGTTTACCATCTGACCCTGATGGGAGTCGCTGCGCGGATCGCGATCTTCGGGGTCTCGGTCCTTGCGGTGCTCGCCGCTCCGGCGGGCGCCGCTGCCGGCACGGGATCGGCGCATGGCTCGGTCGGCTTTGAGCCGATTCCGCTTTCGGTGGCGGCCGACGGTGCCGGTCACGTCTACGTCTCGAACCCGCTGGGCAGCACCACGGTTCAGCAGTACTCCAGCGACGGCGTGCTGCTGGCGAACCTGGGCAGCTTCGCCGCCTCCAGCAATCCGTTTCAGCCGCGCGACATCACCGCCGACGCCGCCGGCGCCCTCTACGTCGACGACAGCAGCCGCGAAACGATCTTCGTCCTGGGCAGCGACGGCAACGAGCTCCGCCACTGGAGCGCCAAAGGCGGGCGCGACCTCGCGGTCGGCGCCGACGGGACCGTCTATCTCGCGGAGTCCCACGAAATCCAGCGCTTCTCCGCTGACGGCACGCTGCTGTCCAAATGGGGCGGGAGCGGGAGCGGCGGCGGCAACGGCCAGTTCGGCGAAGTGTGGGGGCTCGACACGAGCCCCTCCGGACTCGTCTACGTCGCCGATACCTACGGCAACCAGATCGACGTCTTCACGCCGGAAGGCGCCTTCGTCGGGAAATGGGGCAGCTACGGCAAAGGCGACGGCCAGTTCATCTATCCCTACGGGATCGCCACCGATGCCGCCGGCGACGTGTACGTCGCCGACACCGTCAACGCCCGCGTCGAGAAGTTCAGCGCGAGCGGAGCCTTCCTCGGCGCCTGGGGAGGCCCCGGGCGCGGCCATGGCCACTTCTACACCCCGACCTCCGTCGCCACCGACCCGGCGGGGTACGTCTACGTCGCCGATTCCGCCGAACCGTACCCGAACGAAGGCCGCGCCCGAGTGCAGAAATTCACCGCCGACGGCCAGTTCGTCAGCCAGTGGTGGGACGGCCCCCCGCAGCTCTCGCCCGGCCCTCCGCGCCTCAGCGCCTCGGTCGGGCGGAGGACGACGAAGCGCTTTGCGACCTTCCGCTTCCACTCGCGCGTGCAGGGCGTCACCTACGCCTGCCGGCTGAGCGGCGAGCTGGTGCCGTCGCGGCTGCGCAGATGGAAGCCCTGCACCTCGCCGAAGCGCTACGTCCACCTGCGGCCTGGTCGCAAGATCTTCCGCGTGCGCGCCGTCAACGGCACCTGGATCGGCTACGAAGCGAAGCACTCCTGGCTGATCGTCGGCGGCTGAAGCTAGGCGGCCGCGGCCGGCGAGCAATCGAAGCACGGAAAAGGGGCTGATATTCAACGGGGGTAGACCGTTTCAACCTCTACAGGCGAGGAGGGGTGGTTCGCCTCGAATAGGTAAGGAGCCCCTTTCAGCGCGCCCGAGCGCGCTAAGAAGGAGGTTGAGTCATGAAGAGGCGTATTCGCAGAGTGACTGCCCTGGTCGCGGCGATCATGCTGATGGCGGTCGGTCCCGCCTACGCGTTCGGCGGTCCCAACTCGGCTGGGAACTCCGGGCACTTCCAGCCCAACAGCAATCCCTGCCAGGGGCCGAACGATCAGCCCAACTGCCCAGGACCGCATTGATCGATCTCGTCGCGTAGATCCCGAAGGGGTCGCTCCGGCGACCCCTCTGTCAACCCGCTCCTACGGCCGCTGCGTCTTCCACGCTTCGGCCATTGCGATCCGCTGCATGATCGTCGGGTGGTCCTCGTAGAGGGCGTAGACCCAGCTCGGCGGGTCGGGGTCGGAGAGGCTCTTGGTGGCGAGCTTGCGCATCACGGCCTTGCCGGTGGCGGGTTCGCGGGTCGCTTCCAGGGCGGCCCAGTCGGCGGCCGCCTCCTGGCGGCGGGTGGCGATGTTGAACAGCGGGGTCGCGAGGAGCTGGACGACCACCAGGACGAGGAGGGCGATCGGGATCGCCTCGGGCTGGGCGAGGCCGCCGCGGCGGCGGGTGAGGAGGGCGGCGAGGCCGAGGGCGGGGAGGAGGTACAGGGCCAGCCAGCCGAGGCGCTTGAGGGGGTCCTGGTTGGCGAGGTGGCCGACCTCGTGGGCGAGGACGAAGCGGATTTCGGCGCGGTCGAAGCCGTCGTGGAGGAGGGTGTCCCAGAGGATCACGGTGCGGCTCGGGCCGAGGCCGGTCGACTCGGCGTTGGGCGCCGTGGTGAAGCGGTGGACTTCCTGTTCCTGCAGCCGGGCGCTGCCCGAGCCCTCGATCCGCTCGAGCGCCTTCGCTTCGGCGACCAGCTGCGGGTCGTGGACCGGCGAGGTGTCGGGGATCAGGTACGGGCTGACGAAGGTCGAGAGCAGCCCCAGGCCGACGAAGACCGGCGTCGCCACCAGCCACCACCAGCGCCGCATCACCCCGGCGAGGCCCATCATGATCGCGAAGCCGAGGCAGACGAAGACGAAGGTGGAGCCGAGGCCGAGGAAGCTGGCGAGGAGGTGCGGCAGGTAGCCCTCGTGGGAGACGCCGTAGCGCCGCTGCCACCAGACCGCGACCAGGTCGAACGGCGCCTCGGCGAGCCAGACGACGGCGAAGCCGAGCATCGCCAGCAGCAGCCCGGTGCCGATCCGCCCGGCGGCGGACTCGCGCACCAGCCGGTGACCGCGCCGCGCGTAGACGACGAGCACGGCGACCAGGGTCAGCGAGGACAGCAGGCCGAGGATCGCCAGGAAGCGCTCGTAGCCGGCGCTGCGGTCGAGGAAGTGGGAGCTGAAGTAGCGGTGCGGGTCGAGGTGGGGGAGATCGGAGACCGGCAGCGAGGTCGAGTCCCAGAGCAGGTGCGCCGCCCACAGCCACGCCGCGACGCCTGCGATCGCGGCGAGCGTCGCCGGCCGCAGCAGCCCCCTCAGGCGGCCCATGGAGCGAGCGCGGCGGCCTCGGGCTCGGGGGCGGGCGGCGCTTCGAGGCAGGGCCCGCTGTACGGGTAGGCGCCGGTCAGCAGCAGGACGTAGGCGTTGGCCTGGGCGGTGTAGCGCAGGGCGTAGGCGCCCGCGTTGCGCAGCCCGAGCGGCATCCGCGCGGTGAACAGCCCGGCGAACCAGCCGAGCACGGCGACGACGAAGAGGAGCTGGGCGAAGGCGCTCGCCAGCGCCAGCGCCGGCAGGGCGAGGACGAGGCGGAAGAAGACGGTCCAGCGGTTCTGCCGCTCGCGCCGGGCGACGTGGAGTTTGACCGGGTAGCTGCCCGCGGCGCCGACGAAGCCCGGGAACGGGTTGCCGACCAGGTAGAGGAAGGCGCCGACGTGAAGCTGGTAGCGCACGTAGCGGGAGAGGAAGCGGTGCGCCCAGTCCGGCGCGACACCGGTGAAGAGGACCGCGAACCAGTTGACGATCGCGACGAGCAGCGCCAGCACTCCCCAGAGCGAGAGCCAGACGAGGTGGGGGAAGGCGAGCGCCAGGCGGAAGAAGACGGTGAGGCGGCTGCGGCGCAGCTCGTCGGTCACCTCCGTTCGCACCGGGTCAGAGCGGGTCGGCAGCGGGCCGATCGCGGTCAGCGGGTCGCTCGAGGGGTAGCGGTCGGTGACCAGCAGCAGGTAGCCCCAGAACTGGGCGCCGTAGGAGAGGGCGTAGGCGATCAGATCCCGCAGTCCGCGCGGCATCCGCGCCTTGACCATCGCGTAGAACCAGGCGAAGAAGGCGGCGAGGCCGATCAGCGAGCCGAAGCCGATCTGCCCCCTCGGCCGGAAGGCGCCGAAGGCGAAGCTGCCGGAGCCGACGAGGACACCGAGGAGCGCCAGGGCCGGCAGGGCGAGGACGATCCGGAAGCCGACGGTCCAGCGGTTCTGCCGGGCGGGCGGGTCGATCGCGAGGTCGACCGTGTACCCCGGCTTGCCGTCGAAGGCCGGCAGCGGCTCGGAGGCGAGGTTGACGTAGGCGTAGACCTGGGTCGCGAAGCGGACGAACCGGGCGAGGAAGTCGTGCAGCGGCGCCGGCGAGGTGCCTTCGAACAGCGTCGCCACCCAGTTGACGATGGCGACGAAGAACGCCCCGACAGCCCAGACCACGAGCCAGATCAGGAATGGCAGGGCGAAGATCGCGCGGAAGAAAACGGTGCCGCGGCTCCGCTTCAGGTCGTCGGTGAGGATGAATTTCACTGGCCAGGCGGCGGAAAGCTCGTCGGCGGCACCATGGCGGGTGGCGCGGACGGATCGACGGCGGCCGCAGAGAGCACGCCGTGACGGATCCCGTCCAGCCGTTCGGTGACCTGGGAGACGACCTTGATCGCGAGGACGACGGCGGCGATGGCGACGAGCTGGCCGGCGATCGCGATCACCGTCCCCGACTTGATCTGCGAAAGGCCGCTTTCCAGGGTGGCGAGCGAATGCAGGTCGTCGTAGCCCGAGCCGGCGATCCGGTCGCCGACATATACGAGCGTGCTCTGGATCAGGAACAGCGCCCACCACCAGTGGACCAGGCTCGGGACGTCGACCTGCCGCCATCCGGACGAGACCTCGACCCCGGGCTCGCTGCCGCGCCAGACGTCGTTGGCGATCTGCTTCGGGCGGATCATCCCGAAGATCGGGATGAACCAGGCGCCGATCGCCCAGCCGTTGCCGTAGCGCATGTTCTGCACCCCGAGCCGGCGCAGGTTCCTGTAAGCGCGGAAGAACCAGGCGATGAAGACGCCGGCGCCGAGCAGGATGGCGAAGCCGAAGATGCCCGCCCAGGACGAATAGGTGTGGTAGGCGCCGACGATGTCGCCGCCGCCCGTGGCGGCGGAGCGCAGCTTCAGGGCGACGACGATCTTCACCACCGAGAGGATCGCCAGCAGGCCGAAGCTGACGAACACGCCCCAGGCCAGCCCGCTCAGCTCGCGGGGCTGGTCGCCGGGGTCCGCGACGCGGTGCGAGCCATAGCCGACCGGTGACCCTGCCGAGTCCATCGCCTTGCTATCGGCGCGAAGGCCCTACTGCATTAGTCAGGCGTAGGTGACGAGGCGAACGCGCTTGCAGGGGCTCTTCAACGCGAGCACGTCTCAGTCGATGCGTAGAGATGCGGTCGCGGTGGCGACTTTGCAAACCAGTGGTTGACAAAGTCGCCAGAGGCCGGGCTACGCGGTCGATGCAGTGCCCACCCCGGCCGCATCCACCACCTTCGCCGTCAGGTGCCCCGGCACTTCCTCGTAGCGCTCGAACTCGAGGGTGTAGTCGGCGCGGCCGCCGCTGATCGAGCGGAGGTCGGGGGCGAAGTCGAGGACCTCGGCCATCGGCACCTCGGCCTTGACCTCGGTGCTGGAGCCCTTGGCCTCCATGCCCAGCGGGTGACCGCGGCGGGAGTTGAGGTCGCCGATCACGTCGCCGACGACCTCGTCGGGGCAGCTGATCGTCAGCTTGACTATGGGCTCCAGGAGGACGGGGTCGGCCTCTTCCATCGCCTGCTTGAAGGCCATCGCGCCGGCGAGTTTGAAGGCCAGTTCGGAGGAGTCGGTGTCGTGGTGCTTGCCGTCGACGAGGCGGACGCGGACGTCCTTGACGGGATAGCCGGCGAGGGTGCCGTGCTGCATCGCTTCGGCGACGCCTTTCTCGACCGCGGGGATGAAGCCGCCGGGGATCGCGGCGCCCCTGATCTGGTTGACGAACTCCAGGCCGCCGCCGTCGGTGCCGGGCTCGATCTCGATCGCGCAGTCGGCGAACTGGCCTTTGCCGCCGGTCTGCTTCTTGTAGCGGGCGTGGGCGGAGGCGGGCTGGCGGATCGTCTCCTGGTAGGGCACCCGCGGCGGGTGCAGCTCGATCTCCGCCCCGAAGCGGCTCTTCATCCGCTCGACCAGGACCTCGACGTGGACCTGGGTCAGGCCGGCGATGATCTGCTCGCCGGTCTGCGGGTCGCGGTGGACGTCGAGCGTCGGGTCCTCCTCGCTCAGGCGCCGCACCGCGGTTGCGGCCTTGTCCTCGTCGCCCTTGGTCTTCGGCTCGTACGAGAACGCCATCACCGGCGCCGGCAGGTCAAGCGGCCGGAACGAGACGCCGCCCGCGCCGTCGCAGAAGACGTCGCCGGCCCGGGTCTCCTTCAGCTTCGCCACCGCCCCGATGTCGCCGGCCCCCAGCTCGGAGACCGGCTTCAGCTCTTTTCCCAGGGGCTGGCCGAGCTGGCCGATCCGCTCCTTCTCGTTGCGGGTGGCGTTCAGCGCCTGCGAGTCCGAGCGCAGGGTGCCGCGGCAGACGCGGAAGAGGTTGATCCGGCCCGCGTAGGGGTCGGCGGTCGTCTTGAACACGTAGGCGACCAGCGGCCCCTCCTCGTCGGGCTCGACCTCCGCCGCCGCGCCGTCGCCGTCGAGCGCCGCCAGCGCGCCGCGCATCTTCGGCGAGGGCAGGTCCTCGACCAGCGCGTCGAGCAGCCGGTTCGTCCCCAGGTTCCGGGTTGCGACCCCGCAGGTGACGGGGAAGAGGTGGCCCTCGGTGACTCCCCGCTTCAGCGCCGTGACGATCTCCTCGTGGGCAATCTCCTCTCCCTCGAGGTAGCGCTCCATCAGCTCGTCGGAGTTCTCGGCGACCTCGTCCATCAGCTTCTCGCGGTACTCCTCGGCCTGCGGGCGCAGCTCGTCCGGGATATCCGCCCGCTCGGCGCTGCCGCGCTCGCTGCCCTCGTAGACCCAGGCCTCCATGTCGATCAGGTCGACGACGCCGCGCACCTCGTGCTCGGCGCCGATCGGGATCTCGGTCGCGACCACGTGCGGCCCGAAGGCCGCCTTCAGCGAGTCGAGGGCGGCGAAGAAGTCGGCCCGCTCGCGGTCGAGCATGTTGACGAAGACGAGCCGCGCCAGGCCCTCCTCGTCGGCGCGCCGCCAGAGCCGCTCGGTCTGCACCTCGACCCCGGCGACGGCGTTGACCACGACGACGGCCGAGTCGGCGACCCGCAGCGCCGCGGCAGCGTCGGCGACGAAGCTCGGGTCGCCGGGCGTGTCGACCAGGTTGATCTCCCGGTCCTCGTAGGGGAAGCAGGAGAGGCAGGCGTCGATCGAGAGCCCGCGCGCCTTCTCGTCCTCCTCGTGGTCGGAGACCGTCGAACCGTCCTCCACCGTCCCCAGCCGGTTGATCGCTCCCGCCTCGAACAGCATCGCCTCGTGCAGGCTGGTCTTGCCGCAACCTCGATGACCGATCAGCGCGACGTTGCGAATCCGGTCTGCAGCCTTGTGAGGCATGTATCGAAGGTACACCCGCGTTCAAGTCACCGCGGCGGGCGGCTTCGAGGTGCTCAGGCGAGCAGGCGCCTGCTCGCGTCGGCGCAGTAGGGCGAGCGGGATTCGAAGTCGACCGCCACCATGAGCTGCTTCAGCCAGCTGTCGCGGTCGCTGAAGGTGGGCTGGAAGGGTCGGCGCCCGTGCACCGCCCGACGGTTGCCGAGGACGAGGAGGTCGCCCGGCTTCAGCACAACCTCCGAGAGGACCGGGGGCAGCGGCTCCGTCTCCGGGACCTCGACCAGAGAAGCGACGGTGGTCCGCGCCTCGTTCGGATTGCGCAGGCAGAAGAGGCAGACGTAGTCGGCACGGCCGGGGTGGAAGGCATCCCCGGCATGCCAGGCGAGCTCGACGTCGCTGCCGGCTCTGGCCTGCTGGTCGGAGGAGGAGCCGCTCGGGATGATGTCGTTGACGATGTGACCGTCCTGCTGGGTTTCCCAGCCGAACACCGAGCCCAGGAGGGCGCCATAGAGCATCACCACCATCTCGTACTCGAGCGATGTGGCGGTTGCCCGCGGGGCCTTCCAGCTGGTCGGGGTGGGACCGAGGTTGACGTCGCTCACCATGTGGTTGTGGATCACGACGACGTCCGCCTCCGGGCTCTCCATGTAGTCCGGCAACCCGGCCGCCACGGCGGGCATCTCCCGGACCAGGTCGTTGAGATCGCGCAGCAGGCCGGCGTCGTCGCTGGAGCCGTATTCACGCCCCACCGAGCGCGCCAATCGGCGGATTGTTATCGCGTCGTCAGCGGTGAGATTGACCTCGAGCAGGACTTCCACCCCCTCGCCGGTCCGGTTTCGCGCAATCGACTCGCGGCTGGTTGCAAGAGCACGCCCGACGGGACTCGAACCCGCATCTACGGCTTAGAAGGCCGTGGCTCTTCGAGCCCTTCCTCTGGCGCAGCTCTCCCTCGAGCGGCCGAACGATGCCATGAGTCTGAAGCTCACACTCACTTTGCGGCACCAAGACGGACGCCGAGACCTTCACCACACCTCGGTTGGATTCTTGGACCAATTGAGCTACGGGCGCAAGATTGAAAAATGCTGGGTCTATCGGTTTCGACGACCGCTCGAGGATCGGCACGGGAACGCGCTCGCAGTCGCGAAGCCCTCCCGTCGCACCGTTTTCGGGCATGGATCGCCCCCCTCTCGGTCATCCTTTCTGCACTGCAGCCCGGCAGGGCCGGACGGCGCCGATTCTAACAGCAACGAGCGACTAATCAAATCTCACTAAACAAAGCCGCACCCGGCGCTGGAGGCGCTGCGGGAGCGGGGATTCAGGCTGGGATCGTCGGCGACGTGGGGTTCAGCGGCGGCGCCCTCCTGCGCGATCAGGCGCGGAGACCGGGGCCCGCGGTCGCCCCGATGACCCTGGCGGGAAAGCGGGCGGTGCCGTCTTCGGCGGCGAAGGCCTCTCCCACGGAGAGCACCTTCGCGCGGATCGCTTCGCGATCCCCGGCGGGGAGCGCCTTCAGCATCGCCGCGAGCGGGCCGCTCACCTCCAGCAGCTCGTCCCACCAGCCCGCGACCGAGTCGTAGGTCTGCTCGGTCTCGACCGCCGCGACCTCGACGTCGCCCAGCCCGGCTTCCTCGAGCAGGCCTCGCAGCCGCGCGGCTTCGCCGAGCGAGAACGGCCCGGGCGTTCCCGGCTCCGGCCGCGGCGCGTCCAGGTGATCGATCAGCGCGTCGATCACCAGCGACAGCCACGGGTTCTCCTCCGCCGTTCCCCAGACGATCAGCACCAGCTTCCCGCCCGGCCGCAGCACCCGGGCGCTCTCGCGCAGCGCGGCCCGGGGGTCGGCCATCAGCATGTAGCCGAAGCGGCAGAGGACGACGTCGAACCCCTCGTCGGGGAGGTCGAGCTGCTGGGCGTCGAGCAGCCGCGTCTCCACGTTCGGCACGCCGAGTCGCTGCGCTCGCCCGCCGACCGCCTCCACCATCGCGTCCGAGAAGTCCGAGCAGAGAACGGTCCCGTCGGCCCGACGCGCGCGGCCGCCTGCAGGCCCACGCGGCCCGCCCCGCAGGCCAGCTCCAGCACCCGCTGACCCGGCCGCAGCTCCGCAGCCTTCAGCATCCAGCGGGTCGCGTCCCCCGAGGCGCCGGTCTCCTCCTCTTCTGCCGCCCGGGCCCAGCTCTCGGCCGCGTCGCTC
Organism: Solirubrobacterales bacterium; assembly: GCA_035760065.1. Classification (GTDB taxonomy): domain Bacteria; phylum Actinomycetota; class Thermoleophilia; order Solirubrobacterales; family 70-9; genus VAYN01. Next base: position 39,389 of record DASTTQ010000016.1, on the reverse strand, counting down.
CACTGTTCCCGACTCGCCTGCTGGTACTCGGACTCGCTCACCGACGAGAACGCTACCGCCTGGGCAATATCTTCTTCCCATGTCGGTGGAGGTCGAGGGGCTTTTCGTGCGGCGCGGGGGGCGCGACGTCCTGAGCGGGCTCGACTGCTCGATCCCGGCGGGGCGGGTGACCGGGCTGCTCGGACCCAGCGGCTGCGGCAAGACGACGCTGATGCGGTCGATCGTCGGCGTCCAGGTCCTCGCGGGAGGACGCGTGACCGTGTTGGGCGAGCCGGCCGGCTCGCCGGCGCTGCGCTCGCGGGTCGGCTACCTGACCCAGGCCCCCTCGGTCTACGGCGACCTCACGGTGCGCGAGAACCTGCGCTTCTTCGGCCGGGTCCTCGGCGCGGGGGAGGAGCGGGTCGCGGAGGTGATCGAGACCGTCGCTCTGGAGGAGTTCGGCGACCGGGTCGTCTCGCGGCTGTCCGGCGGCCAGCAGGCGCGCGCCTCGCTCGCGACGGCAATGCTGGGGAGGCCTGAGGTGCTGATCCTCGACGAGCCGACCGTCGGCCTCGACCCGGTCCTGCGCCGCGACCTCTGGGCGACCTTTCGCAGCCTCGCCGCCGAGGGGGCGACGCTGCTCGTCTCCAGCCACGTCATGGAGGAGGCCGAGCACTGCGACGGGCTGCTGCTGATGCGCGAGGGAGAGCTGCTCGCCGTGGTCTCGCCCGACCAGCTGCGCGAGCGCACCGGCAGGCAGCAGCTCGACGAGGCCTTCCTGGCGCTGATCGAGGACCGCGCCCCGTGAGGGCCCGCTCCACCGCCGCGGTGGCGCTGAGGGTGCTGACGCAGTTGCGCCGGGACCCTCGCACCGTCGTCCTCCTGCTCGGGGTGTCCCCGTTCCTCCTGGCGTTGCTGCGCGGCGCCTTCGACAACGACCTCGCCGCCTTCCAGCAGGTCGGCGGCCCGCTCGTCGGGCTGTTCCCCTTCAGCACGATGTTCGTCGTCACCTCGATCACGATGCTGCGCGAGCGGACCACCGGCACCCTCGAGCGGCTGATGACCCTGCCGCTGGCGAAGCTCGACGTCCTCTTCGGCTACGGGATCGCCTTCGCGCTGGTGGGGACCCTGCAGGCGCTGATCGCCGCCGCCGTCGCCTTCGGCCCGCTCGGGCTCGACGTCGCCGGCTCGACGGCGCTGGTCATGGTCCTCGCGGTCGGCAACGCGCTGCTCGGCATGTCCCTGGGGCTCTTCGTCAGCGCCTTCGCCCGCACCGAGTTCCAGGCGGTCCAGTTCATGCCGGCGATCGTCTTCCCCCAGCTCCTCCTCTGCGGGCTGTTCGTGCCGCGGGACGAGATGGCGCCGGCGCTGCACGCCGTCTCCTGGGCGCTGCCGCTCTCCTATGCGTTCGACGCGCTGCACCGGGTAACCGTCGACGGCACCCTCGGCGCCGGCGGGCTGGTCGACGTCGCCGTGATCGCCGCCGCGACCGTGCTGCTGCTGGCGCTGGGAGCGCTGACGCTGCGCCGCCGCACGCCCTGAGCCGGTCTCCCGCATCCGGTTACAGTTGACCCGGTGGCCCAGCTGATCTTCTACGCGATCCCCGCCTTCGTGCTGCTGCTCGTCGTCGAGCTGCTCTCGTTCAAGTACGCCCGCGACGAGGAGCTGGTCGGCTACGAGGCGCGGGACACGCGGACCAGCCTGACGATGGGCGGCGGCAACGTCGCCATCAACGCGGTCTGGAAGCTGGTCGTCGTCTTCATCTACGCCGGGCTCTACGAGCTGACGCCGCTGCGGATGCCGGCGGACAAGTGGTGGACGTACGTGCTGCTCTTCTTCGCCGACGACCTCGCCTACTACTGGTTCCACCGCATCCACCACGAGGTGCGGGTCTTCTGGGCCAGCCACGTCGTCCACCACTCCTCCCAGCACTACAACCTCTCGACCGCGCTGCGGCAGACCTGGACGCCGATGACGGCGCTGCCGTTCTGGGCGCCGCTGGCGCTGGTCGGCTTCGCCCCCTGGATGATCCTCACCCAGCAGGCGGTCAGCCTCGTCTACCAGTTCTGGATCCACACCGAGCGGGTGAAGAAGATGCCGGCCTGGTTCGAGTTCTTCTTCAACACGCCCTCGCACCACCGCGTCCACCACGGCTCGAACGAGGTCTATCTCGACCGCAACTACGGCGGCATCCTGATCGTCTGGGACCGCCTCTTCGGCAGCTTCCAGGGCGAGACCGAGCGCCCCCGCTACGGCCTCACCGAGAACATCCGCACCTTCCGCCCCACCCGGGTCGCCTTCCACGAGTTCGCCGCGATCTGGCAGGACGTGCGCCGGGCGACGAGCTGGCGCCACCGCCTCGGCTACCTTTTTCGGGGCCCCGGCTGGTCGCCGGACGGCAGCGGCGGCGGCACGCGGGGCTGAAGCGACCAGAAAGGAAGGATTCCCGTGCTCTCAACTTCGTCCCGGCCCAGGAAGGCCTTCGGCGCATCCTCACTGTCCCTGGCCGCGATCGCGGTCGGCCTCCTCGTCGCAGCGGCGCCCGGCGCCGGTGCCGCAGGGGCGGTCGCCTCGAGCACCCCGCGGTGCAGCACCTCTGGCCTCGACATCTGGTTCGAACCGGAAATCGGCGGCGGTACCGCCGGCAGCGTCTTCTACCGGTTCCAGCTCACCAATCTCTCGGCTCATCGCTGCACGCTCACGGGCTATCCGAAGGTCTTCGCGGCCACCCTCGCCGGACAGCGGTTCGGGAGCGCCGCCGCGCACGAAGCAGCGGGCCCCCCGCACACCGTCAGCCTCGCGGTCGGCGCAAGCGCTTCGGCCCTGGTTCGCGTCGCCGAGGCCGGCAACTTCTCGCCCTCGGACTGCCATCCGCGGACTGCGGCGGGGTTCCGTGTCTCTCCTCCCGGCCAGACCGCTTCCAGGTTCGTGCCGTTCCCCTTCGAAGCCTGCGCCAGGGCGGGTCACAGCAACCTCTCGATCCGGGCGGTGAAGCGCGAATAGCGGGGGGGCTGGGCGCGGCACCCCCATCTGGATAAATGAACCGAGTTGTTTGGGCCAATCGGGAGGTTGCCCTACATCCCGGTCCCAATTAGCGTGAATCCGTTCGGTGAGGAGAGGTGGATTTCGCCGGCGGTTGATTCTCGGAGCCTCATACGCGCGTGAGAGCGCGCCAAGGAGGTTCCAATGCGCCGTTTCATGCTTGTCGCAACGCTTGCGCTGGCGGCGGTGGCCTTCGCGGTTCCAGTCGCCGTGGCGGGTAGCCCGCATTTCGTCAGCGTCACCGCATCCCGGTCGGGCAACAGCCTGACCGTTTCCGGCAAGGAGGCCGGTCTCGGCAACGAGACCCAGGTCCACATCGAAGTGACCGCCGAAGCCGAATGCATCAACGGCGGCAAACATCATCCGAAAGCGGAAAACAAGGAATCGGTCTCGGCGGAAGGCGACTTCCCGGTCCAGAACGGGAAGGCGGACTTCTCGCTGACCGTGACGGCGAGCTTCCAGCCGGAATGCAGCCCGCCGATGACCGTGACGTTCTCGAACGTCGTAGTCGCCGACACCGAACACGGCATCTCCAAGAACCTCGGCTCCTTCTAGGGGCCGGGCGGATGCGATCGAACAGAGGGGAGCACCTATGAGCGCGCAAGAGAACAAGGCGACGGCCGAAGCCGCCTACCGGGCCTTCAGCGAAGGCGATGCCGCCGGGGCGATGCAGAACATGGACGACGGCGTGGAGTGGACGGTTCGGGGCGACAACTCGCTGACCGGCAGCTACCGGGGCAAGGAAGAGATCGGAGAACTCTGGGCCAGATTCGGCGAAAAAGGGATCAAGACCGAACCGCACGATTTCGTTGCCGACGGCGACAAGGTCGTGGTCCTGACGACGGTCACGCTCGACGGCGAGACGACCGAGGCCGCGGACGTCCTCACCTACAACGGTGACGGCAAGCTCATCCAGTTCGAGCAGATCGGCGATCCGGCGGTCGGCAACCGGGTCTTCGCCCGCTCCTAGAGCCGCCAAGCGGGGCCGCGCCGCGCGGTGCGGCCCCGCTTGGGATTTAGTCGGCTCGCCGACCCAGGGTCAGGAGGTACTCCATCTCGAAGCGCGCGTCCTCGCCGCCGCCCTTGTTCCACTCGGCGCAGAACTCGCTCAGCGCCCGGTCGAACTCCTCGGTGCGGCCCTCTTTCTCGGCGTTGGCCCGGGCGGCGATCGTCGGCCCGTAGCGCTGCTTGAAGTGCTCGCCGAAGTCGTCGGGCCGCGCGAAGGCGGTCACCTCGAGCACGTCGCGCTCCGCCTTCTCGAGCTCGACCCGGTCGCCGAACAGCTCGCGCAGGTGGTCCTCGCCGCCCCACAGGGGCGGCGGCTGCACTCCCGGCGGCGGGGCGGGCATGAACTGGCCCATGGTGCGGAAGAGGGCGCCGATCATGCCCTCCGGCGTCCAGCTGAGGAGGCCGATCTTGCCTCCCGGGCGTGCGACGCGGATCAGCTCGTCGGCCGCGGCCTGGTGGTGGGGCGCGAACATCACGCCGATCGAGGAGATCACGGTGTCGAAGGCGCCATCCTCGAAGGGGAGGTCCTCGGCGTCGGCCTCCGCCCATTCGAGCTCGACCCCGGCGGCGCCGGCGCGGCCGCGTCCGGCCACGAACAGCTCCGGCGTCAGGTCGCTGGCGACGACGGTCGCGCCCGCGGCGGCGGCCGGGATCGCGGCGTTGCCGGTGCCGGCGGCGACGTCGAGGACGCGCTCGCCCGGGCCGATTCCACAGAACTCGATCAGGCGCGGGCCGAGCGGGGTGAGGAAGGTCTCGACCATGTCGGGGTAGTCGCCCGAGGCCCACATCTTGCGATGTTTTGCCTTCAGCTCGGGGTTCAGCGCTTCTGCATCGGCGGTCACGAAAGCCTCCTTTGGATCGGTGCGGTATCCCTTTCTACGTCGCCGCAGCGGCCCGATCAACCCCGAGCGCCGATTAGGCGGGGAATTCCGCAGCCGGCGATGTGGCCTATCCGGATGCGGGGACCGGGAGCGCAGCATAGGTTGACCTCGATGACCTCCGCCCGGCAACTGGCACCGAGCCCCCAGGAGCGGCGGCGTCGCGAGGCGTTGCAGGCGATCGTCGCCCAACTGGGGGACCGGCTGGAGCTGCTCAGCCCGACCGACTACCGCGCTGTGCGCGAGAGCGCGGCGGAGCCGCTCCCTTCACCGGCCGCGATCTGGGAGCTCTTCGGCGGCTTCCACCGCATGCGCGAGTGTGCCGCCTCGTTCGAGCGGGAAGCCGCATAGCAGCGCCGCCGGCCCTTACGCAGCGGACCGTAGGATCAGATCGGCGGCTTTCTCGGCGATCATGATCGTCGGTGCGTTGGTGTTGCCGCCGGGGATCAGCGGCATCACCGAGGCGTCGACGACGCGGAGGCGGTCGATCCCCCGGACGCGGAGATCGGGGGAGACGACGGCGTCGGCGCCGCTGCCCATGCGGCAGGTGCCGACCGGGTGGTAGAGGAGCTCGACGCGGCGGCGGATGTCGGCGGCGATCGCCTCGTCGGTGTCGACCTCGGGACCGGGGAAGAGCTCGCGGCCGACGACCGCCGCCAGGGGCCCGGCGGCGGCGATCTCGCGGGCACGTTCGACGCCGGCCCGCAACGCCTCGACGTCCGCGTCCTCGGCCAGCGAGTTGGTGAGGATGCGCGGCTTCGCAGCGGGGTCGGTCGAGCGCAGCCGCACCCAGCCGCGGCTCTTCGGCTTGACCAGCACCGGGCCGCTGGTGATCGCCTGGCCGTCGTATTCCCCGAAGCCGTTGTCGACGAAGTAGGCGGGGGCGAAATGGAACTGAAGGTCGGGGGAGGGGAGGCCGGGGCGGCTGCGGATAAAGGCGAAGGCCTCGGCGACACTCGACGTCAGCGGCCCCGTCCTGCGCAAGAGGAATTCGAGCAGCGCCTTCGGCTTCTCGGCCTCGGCGAGCGAGCCGCCGGCCGGCACGTCCCAGACGCAGGTGACGTAGGGGTGATCCTGCAGGTTCTCGCCGACCCCCGGCAGGTCGTGCACGACCTGCACGCCGACCGAGCGCAGCTGCTCGGCCGGGCCGATCCCCGAGAGCATCAGCAGCTGCGGCGAGCCGATCGCGCCGGCGCTGAGGATCACCTCGCGCTCGGCCCGGGCCACCTGCTCGCCACCGCGGCGGCGCGCGTAGCGGACGCCGGTGGCGCCGCCGTCGGCGATCTCGAGGCCGGGGACGAGCGCCCCCGTCACCACCTCCAGGTTCGATCGCCTCAGCGCTGGGCGCAGGTAGGCGTCGGCGGTGCTCCAGCGACGCCCGCGCCGCTGCGTCACCTGGACCAGCGCCGCGCCGTCCTGCTCGGGGCCGTTGTAGTCGTCGATGCGTGGTACGCCGGCCTCGGCGCAGGCGGCGAGGAAGCGGCCGGTCAGCGGCCGCGGCGAGCGCTCGTCCTCGACCCGCAGCGGCCCGCCGGTCGCGTGGTACTCGGAGGCGCCGCGCTGGTTGTCCTCGGCCCTGAGGAAGTAGGGGAGGACGTCGTCCCAGCCCCAGCCGCTCGCGCCCGCCTTGACCCAGCCCTCGTAGTCGAGCGGATTGCCGCGCACGTAGAGCATCGCGTTCATCGAGCTCGAGCCGCCCAGGCCTTTCCCGCGTGGGATGTAGAGCGAGCGACCGTCGCAGTGCGGCTCGGGCTCGGTCGCCAGGTCCCAGTCGAGCCTGGTCTTGAACTGCTTGGCGAAGGCGGCCGGGATCTTGATGTTGGGGTGCCGGTCCTTCCCGCCCGCCTCGATCAGCAGCACCCGCACCGACGGGTCCTCGCTCAGCCGGTTGGCCAGCACGCAGCCGGCTGAGCCGGCGCCGACGATCACGTAGTCGTAAGCGCTCAAGTCCCTATCCCATCAATTCGAACATGGTTTTGGAGGCTTTGCCTGCGACGATCGGGATCCCCTTTCGCGCGAGCCGCGCAGTAGCCCTCATGTAGGAGCCGATCCGTATCGGCTTCTTTAGGACGACGACCACATGGTCTCCCGCGGCGGCTGCGCGCACCAGTTCCTGGGGAGGGTCGGGGATCCACCAGGACCCCACGGGCTTCTCCCCGAGGGCGCAGTCGAGGCGAACGAGCGAGCCCTGGTCGTTTTTCCTCGCAGTCCACTGTCCGTCGAAGTTCGGCTCGGAGCTGACAAGGTCGCGGACCTTCTCGACCTCGAGCTGTGGATCGACGAGGACGATGATGGTCGGGAGCCCCGAGGCCGAGATCACCTTCAGAAACTCGGCCCGCTCCGCGTTCTCCGAGAGATCGCCCGCGGGCTCGTCGACCCGCGCCTCGTCGCGGTCCTGCTCGCCGAAGTCGAGCCGCTGCAGGAGTATCCGTCGCAGCGACTCTACGTCGTCGACTTCGAAGGCGATGGAGCTGTCGGCGACCTTCAGTGGGTTGCGGGTGCGGAGGCGGTGCTCCATCTTCCTGTCGATCAGCATGATCATCTTGGTCTGCACGGCCGCCATCAACGCCGGGCTGTAGGTGTCGACTTCGATCCCGAGGTCGAAGCGGAAGTCGATCTGGGGCATCTCCAGGGTGAGGATCGCGAGAGGTGACTTGAACCGCGGGGGATGAGACGTCCACCAATGCGTGCTGGTGTCGAACTCCTCGCCGCTCTGGATGCGGTCTCGCACCTCCCTCAGGCCCGGGACGAGGTCGAAGTCGACGGTGGCAGCCACCGCCACGGGGTGACCGGCCGGCGTCCCCGGCTCCTGCGCTTGCATCACTCCCATGTGAAAGGGGGCGATCACCCGCTGTCCGGCCGGGCCGTCCGTCCCGCCGTCAGGGGGCTTAACTTTCTCCTCCGGCTCCTCAGCCATCTACTTCAAGGTCGGGTCGATGACGGTCATCAGGAAAAACGCAATGATCTTCGCAGGTGCCGGTGTGGTCTTGGTGGCCGCAGTGGCCGCGGGCTTCGCCATCGACGCGAGCAGCTTCGAGAGCAACCTACTCGCCGAGCTCGCGGGGGCGGTGGTCGGGATCGGCATCGCGATTCTCGTCGTCGAGCGGATCTTGGACGAGGATAGGCGCGCCCGTTGGAACCTGGTCGAGACGCAGACCATCGAGACCCTGCGCTTCGCCCTCGTCAAGGCGACTTTGCCGATCTACCTTCACCTGCCGGCGCCGCGTCCGCCCGAGGCCGATCCGCTCAGCATGGAGGAAGCCGGGAACCTCGAGGAGGGCATGCGAGAACTCGCCGGGGCGCTCCGCGGTCACCGCAGCATGGATCTCGAACCGACCCCGCTGCGCAAGATGCTGGAAACGATCGCCGCCCAGATCGAGTTTATCCGCGACAACGCTATGCAGCGCCTCCTCACGGTCGGCGCCGATCCCGAGTTGGTCAAACGCCTCGCGATGCTCGAGGCTGTTTACGAGAGGCTCGACTACGACGCCTGGCTGGAGGAAAAACTCGGCTCTCGGATCGATGAAACCACCCACCGGCTGGCCGACCTGGTCGATTCGGTCCGCCAGGTGGTCACGCACTTGGATTCGGGATGAGGCGACGTGGCGGTCGCGGGCGTGGCCGATGAGCGGGCGGAAAGAGCGGCCCGCCTGGCGGTCCGCGGCAGGGTGCAGGGGGTCGGCTTCCGCGATGCGACGGTGCGAAAGGCCCGGGAAGCCGGCGCCTTTGGGTGGGTTCGCAACGCCGAGGACGGTGGCGTGCGAGTTCACGCGGAGGGCTCGGAGCGGGCGGTCGGGGAGCTGATCGCCTTCCTGGGCGAGGGCCCGCCGGGGGCGCGGGTCGAGTCGGTCGAGGTCGAGGACGTCAAGCCCGAGGGCCACGAGCAGTTCGCGATCCGCGGCGTCAGCGCCGGCGCCTTCGTCGTCCAGGAGCACCAGGCGACCGCCCACCACTTCGACCTGCGGCTCGAGGTCGAAGGGGCGATGAAGTCGTGGGCGGTGCCGAAGGAGCCGTCGATGGACCCGTCGGTGAAGCGGCTGGCGATCCAGGTCGAGGACCACTCGCTCGCCCACAACGAGTTCGAGGGCGAGTTCGACGGCGGCTGGGTGAAGATCTGGGATCGCGGCAGCTACGAGCAGGGCGGGCGCGTGCCCTGGCCGGAGGCGCTCGAGCGCGGCCATGCCGTATTCGTCCTCCACGGCGAGAAGCTGAAGGGCGGCTTCGCCCTGCAGCGGACCGGCGGGGGCGAGAAGCCGCAGTGGCTGCTGATCAAGCGCCGGGACGAGTTTGCTCGTCGCGCCTAGAGTTGGCGTTATCTACTTATGAACACTAGGATTTCTTCTAGTGGTGCGATGACTGACGGCGCAGCGGAAACGAAGGCCAAGAAGCCGTTCTACGAGAGCAACCTGTTCCGGGCGACGGTGGCCGTCGTCGGCCTGCTCGGGACCCTCTGGGCGTTCGTCGGACTGCCGACGCCGACGCACGTGGTCAAGGAAATCACCGCCAACGAACTCCCGCTCCACAACGTCGAGATCGTTCTCGACGCATCGTCCCGGATGGGGTCGCGGTTCGGCAACGCCACCAAGCTCGAAGTCGCCGCCGAGGCGGTAGACCAGTACGTCGCCGCGGACGACAACGTCGGCCTGGCCCTGAGGCGGGCGGGTGGATCGTGTGGGCAAGAAGCAGAGCCGCTCGTCAACTTCGACGACGGCCAGACCAGGGAGGTCGCCGCAGCCGCCAAGGAACAGGCTCCGAGCGGGAGGTCGAACTGGGCCCTCGCCGTGCGGGCGGCGATCAACGACTTCAGCGGCACGTCCTTTCATCGCCCCGGAGCCGAAAACCAGGTGGTGCTCTTCGTCGGCGGCGGCGACCAGTGCGGCGGCCTGGTCGGGCAGGAAATCCGCAACGAACTCCAGCACGCGAACGTCCACGCTCAGTTCCGCGTCTATGCGCTCAAGGTGCCGAAGAAGGAACAGAAGCGTTTCGAGAACTTCAAGCGACAGCTGGCAGGGGTCGCGCCGGTGGAAGTGCACAACGCAAACAGCGTCAAGCAGCTCTATCGGGCGGTTGCCGAAGAGGGCGGGGGTGAAGGCGGCGCCCGGTCGGGCGGTGGAGGCGGCGGCGCCGAGCAGGGTGGCCGGCCCGTAGAAGCAGGTGGTGCGGCGAGCGAGAGCCTGGCGACTCCGTCCCAGGAAGGGTTCTTCTTCGAAGAAGAAGAAAGCGAAGAAGCGAACCCGGAAGAACTCGAACAGGCCGAAAAGGAAAGAGAAGAAAAGGAAAAGGCCGAAACGGAAGAAGCCGAAGAAGCCGAAGAAGAAGTCGAGCTGGAAACCGCCAAGGAAGCTCCGGACACGATCGTGGAACCCGACGGCGAAGGTGGGGAAACGGAAGCCGGGCTCGGCGAATCGAAAACGGCCCCGGCCCCGGAGCCCAGCCCGGGAGGCGCCGAAGGAAAACGACCTTCAAGTAGAGGGCTGGTCCGGCCGATGACTCCGTCGTGGACAACCCGTCCAAACGATCGTCCGTGCCGCGCAAGCTTGCGTTCCTGTCACTCGGGCTCCTCGGCGCGCTTCTGGCTTTCTATGCCGTGGTCACCGTCGGAGCGCTTGGCAGCGAATCGCTGAAGGACGCCGTTGGTCGCTGGGTCTACGACGCAGTGGTCCTCGGTACCTCGCTCGTCGTCCTTGCCCGGGCGGCGCTTTACGAGACCGAGCGCAGGGCGTGGCTCGCGCTCGGGGCGGGCCTGCTGCTCTGGGCGCTGGGCCAGACCTACTACTCGGTCGTCCTCTACTACGCCAGCCCGGCGCCTTTTCCCTCGCCCGCCGACGTCCTCTTCCTCGCCTTCTACCCGGCCACCTATCTCGCCATGGTCCTGCTGCTGCGGGCGCGGGTCGCCCACCTCGACCCTCTCGCCTGGGTCGACGGCCTGATCGGCGCCCTCGCCGTCGCCGGCGTCGCCGCGGCGCTGATCTTCCCGCCGGTGCTGGAAGCCCTCGAAGGCGACCCGTTCGGGATCGCCGTCAGCCTCGCCTATCCCTGCTTCGACCTCGTCCTGCTCGGTCTGCTGAGCGGCGCCTTCGCCGCCTCGAAGTGGAAGACCGAGGGGACCTGGCTGCTGATCGCGGGCGCCCTGCTCCTCTTCGCCGCCTCCGACGTCGTCTACCTCTCGGTCCTCGGCCAGTCCACCGCCGCCCTCAACGTCGCCAGCGTCGGCTGGCCGCTTGCCTTCCTGCTGCTGGGGACCGCCTCCTGGCTGCCCGCCGCCGACTCCGAGGCGACCGTCGCGGGGTCGGAGCGGCGACGGATCGCGGTCCCGATCGCGATGGGCCTGGTCGGCGTCGGCTTGCTGGCGGCGAGCAGCTTCCTCTCAATCGGGGGGGTCGCGGTGGCCTGCGGGGTCGCCTGCCTGCTCGCGGTCCTCGCCCGCCTCGTCATCACCTTCAACCAGAACACCCGCATCCTCGCCCTGACCGAGACCAAGGCTGTGACCGACGCCCTCACCGGCCTCGCCAACCGCCGTCGCCTGATGGCCGACCTCGAGCGTGCCGTTTCGGCTTCGCCGCCGCGGGCGATGGTCCTGGCGCTGTTCGACCTCGACGGCTTCAAGGCCTACAACGACAGCTTCGGCCATTCGGCCGGCGACGATCTGCTGCGCCGGCTGGGCAGGAAGCTGACCGCGGCGATGGAGCCGCACGGTCATGCCTACCGGCTCGGCGGCGACGAGTTCTGCGTGCTCGCCGCCACTCGCACCGTTTCCGCCGAGGCGCTCTGCAAAGCAGCCGAGGAGGCGCTCACCGAACGGGGCAAGGGCTTCACGATCACCGCCTCCTGGGGCAAGGTCCTGATCCCGGTCGAGGTGACGACCTCGACCGACGCGCTGCGCATCGCCGACCGCCGCATGTACGCGAAAAAGGGACGGCGGGCGGACTCGGCCCGCAGCCAGACCCGCGGCGTGCTGCTGCGGATGCTGCACGAGCGCGAACCCGACCTCGAGCGCCACCTCGACGGCGTCGCGCGCCTGGCCGCCGCCTTCGGCAAAGCGCTCGCGCTCGACGCCGAGGAGCAGGACGTCCTCGTCCGCGCCGCCGAGCTGCACGACATCGGCAAGATCGCGGTCCCCGACGAGATCCTGCACAAGGGCGACGACCTGACGGCCGAGGACTGGGAGCTGTTGCGCAAGCACACGGTGATCGGCCAGCGCATCCTCGACGCCGCCCCTGCCCTGGTCCCGGTCGCGGCCGTGATCCGCTCCACCCACGAGCGCTGGGACGGCGGCGGATACCCAGACAACCTCACCGGCGAGGACATTCCCCTCGGCTCCCGGATCATCTTCATCTGCGACGCCTACAACGCGATGACCGAAGGCCGCTCCTACCGCCGCCCGCTGAGCAGCGAGCAGGCGCTGGAGGAGCTCCGCCGCGGCGCCGGAACACAGTTCGACCCGAAGCTGGTCGGCGCCTTCGTCGAGAAGGTCGTCCCGGCGCTCGCTCGGAGCGGTCGCGCTGTATCGGCCGCAGCGCCGCCCTTCTAGGTAACCGCCGACCCCCTTCCCGGGGTCGGAGCTTCCACGGGGGGCAAGAGCGGCGAGCTTGAAAAGAAATCTTTCGAAAGCTATCTTTCGAGAAATGGGACAGAGGGCGGTTCAGTTGACCGAGCCGCGAGCGCTGCGGGCGCTCGCCCACCCGATCAGGCTGGAGCTGATCGCGCTGCTGCGGCGCGGGGGGCCGCTGACCGCGACGCAGGCGGGCGGGCGGATCGGCGAGAGCCCCGCCAGCTGCTCGTTCCACCTGCGCCAGCTGGCGAAGTACGGGCTGGTCGAGGAAGCGGGCGGCGGTCGCGGTCGCGAGCGGCCCTGGCGCGCGACCGCGATGTCCACCGAATGGGCGACGCGGGGGAGCGACGACGAGGCCGACGCAGCGGGCTCGGCGCTGACCCGGGTGGTCGTCGAGCGCTACTTCCAGGCGGCGCTCGCATGGCTCGACCGCCGCGGCTCCGAGGATCCGGAGTGGGTGGACGCGGCTGAGCTGAGCGACGCGATCGTCTACATGACGCCGGCGCAGATGCACGAGGCCAACGCGAAGGTGCGCGCCGTGCTCGAGCCCTACCTGAAGCGGATGGAAGATTCGGAGCCGCCGGATCCGAGCGCCCGGCCCGTGAACGTGATCGGGATCGCCTTCCCCCTCCCCAAGGAGCCGGAGGGGGAAGCCTGATGCCGCACCCGACGCCGCCGGCGCTGCTGCGCTCCAACCGCGCCTTCCGCGACTTCTGGACCGGGCAGACGATCTCGCTCTTCGGCGATCAGGTCTCGCTGCTGGCGATCCCCCTGCTGGCGGCGCTCGAGCTCCACGTCAATCCCGCCCAGATGGGACTGCTGACCGCCGCGGCGCTGGCGCCCAACCTGCTCTTCTCGATCCACCTCGGTGCCTGGGCGGATCGTCGGCCGCGCCGGCGCGAGCTGCTGGTCGCCGCGGACGTCGGCCGCGCGCTGATGCTGCTGACGATCCCGCTCGCCTGGGCGATCGGCGTGCTCTCCCTGACCCAGCTCTACGTCGTCGCCTTCGCCGCCGGCTCGCTCGGCGTCATCTTCAGCGTCGCCTACGACGTGGTCTTCGTCTCCCTGCTCGAGCGCGACGACTACATCGAAGGCAGCTCGCTGCTCAACGCCAGCCGGGCCGCCTCCTTCGTCGCCGGCAACAGCGTCGCCGGGCTGCTCGTGCAGTGGTTCACGGCGCCGTTCGCGCTTCTGCTCGACGCCTTCTCCTACCTCGGCTCCGCCTTCTTCGTCAGCCGCGCCGACGCCGAGGAGACCGCGCCGGCCCCGCCCGGGCAGGGGCTCGCGAGCCTGTCCGCCGGCGCCCGCTTCATCGTCCGCACGCCGCTGATCCGCGCCTCGCTGCTCGCCTCGGCGACCCTCAACCTCTTCAACACCGCCTTCTACGCGCTGCTGGTCCTCTACGCGACCCGGAACCTGGGGATGAGCGCCGGCGCGCTCGGGCTCGCGCTCGGGGCCGGCGGCCTCGGCTCGCTGATCGGCGTCTTCTGCACCCGCCGCCTCAGCAGCTACCTCGGTCTCGGCAAGGCGCTCGTCGTCGCCTTCGTCCTCACCCCGGCGCCGCTGCTGCTGGTGCCGATGGCGGGCGAATCCTCCAACCCCGCGGCCGTCGTCGCCCTGGCCGAGTTCTTCACCGGGGTGGGGGTGATGGTCCTCGACGTCGGTCTCGGCGCGCTCTACGCGGCTCTGGTTCCCGACCACCTGCGGGCCCGGGTCTCCGGCGCCTTCCTCCTCGTCAACTACGGCGTCCGCCCGATCGGCGCCCTCGCCGGCGGTCTGCTCGCGACCGTCGTCGGCCTGCAGGCGACGATGTGGGTGACGGTGGTCGGCGGACTTGCCGGCGTGCTCTGGCTGCTGCCCTCGCCGATGCCGCGCCTGCGCGAGCTGCCGCGAGTGGCGGTCGACGGGAGCACTCCCTCTTCTTAGGTCACTGAGGAAGGAGGACCGCGGCCGCCACCCCTGCTGCCGCTGCGGCGAGCACCGCCGCCCCCCGGCGCGAGGCGGTGCGGGGTCTGTCGGACAGCTTCTCGACCGTCATCACGCCGGTCAGCGCCCCCATCCACAGCAGCCGGCCGGGACCGGAGACCGCGGTTGCGGCCATCATCGCCCAGCAGGAGGCGAGGCAGGCGGTGCCGTTGTGGCGGGCGAAGTCGGCGACGCCCCTGGTCGCCCGCCAGCCGCGCGGCGGCAGGGGGCGGCTGCGGTGGCAGGCACGCAGGGCGCGCAGCTTCAGCGGGGTCAGCTGCCACATGGCCGCAGCCGCGAGGGCGATCGGCAGCGCGAAGCCCGCGCGGGCGGGCCCCCAGGAGGCGAGCGGGCCGAGGACGAGGAGGCCGAAGGCGGTCCAGAGCCCGAGGAAGACGGCGAGGAACTCGGCGGCGGCGCGACGCCGCCGCCAGTAGAGGCTCTTGCCGGCGACGTGGCCGACGGCGGGCATCGCCGTCGGCACCATCATCGCCAGCGCCATCAGGCCCCACATCGGCGTCCCGGCGAGGAGCGGGGCGGAGGCGCTCGGAGCGGCACCGGCTCCGTGCGAGGCACCGTGGCCGATCGCGCCGAGCCCGGTCGTGCAGATCCAGAGCGGGCCGCTCTGCCAGCTGCCGGCGACGACGGCGCCGCCGTAGCCGCGGGCGATCCCCTCTCCCAGCAGCAGCGCCAGCCAGGCCGCGGCGACCGTGAGCTCGACCCAGAGGGTCGGCCGGCGCCCGATCGCGCGCAGGACCGCCACCTGGGGCCTCAGGCGTCGATCGAGAGGCTGACCCGGCCGATCTCGACCGGCTCGTGCTCTCCTTCGTAGCGGTCCGAGCGTTCGCCGCCTTCGCTTTCTTCCGGCACGACCGGGCGAAAGCAGACTCGAAGCCCTTCCCGGTCCCAGTCGGCCTCGTCGTGCAGCGCCCGGACCACATCTCCCACCTCAACGCTGAAGCGCATTCCATGGGGCGCCTCGTCGGCGTCCGGATCGGTCGTTCGCTCGATGCCGAAGAAGGCGAGGTTGCCGATGTGGTGGCTGTCGTAGTCCGAAGAGCTCGGCTCTCTCGGGAGGTTCAGGTACATCGCGTAGACGCGTCCCGGGTTCTTCTCGCCGCGGATCTCCTCGACGTTGAGGTAGAGGTGGCGTGGGTCCTCGGGGTCGGCGGCTTCGAGTACCTCTTCCCGCGCCCGGGGGTCGATCTCCACCGGCACTTCGGTCGGTTCGCCGGTGAGCGAGACCGGCTCTTCGCTGGCGCCGACAAATTTCGGTTCCGACGGCGTGCCCGGAGGAGGCGGCGGCGGAGGAGGCGGCGGAGGCGGAGGGGTCACTTCTTCCACGTTACCCCCCGCCGGCAGTGGGTCGTACGTGTAGCCGAGCAGGTGCGTTGCATTGACTTCGCCGCAGCTCAGCGACGCTTTGGTCCCGCTCGCGTCGAAGAATTCGAATCTGTGGTCGAGCCAGCCGCTTTCGGTCGGGTTCGGCTTGCCTTCCCGTTCGTTCCAGGTTGCCCAGATGCGGTCGATGTTGGCGTGGTGGAGCCAGAAGATCGGGTCCTGGGCGGCTTTTTCCGGGTTTTCCATCAAGCCGCCGATTTCGACGTGGACGGTCCCGTGGGGAGAGCGCTCCGGCAGTCCCATCTGGCCCCAGAAGCGCGGCCGGTGGGGTGACCGATTGCCGCCGCCGAACATCGCGTTGCCGATGAATTCGCGCAGCGCCAGAGCTTCGGCTTCGACCTGGAGGAGCGGAGGCAGTGGTTTGCCTTCGTTGTATCGCCGGTTGCGGTTCCCCACGTAGAGCGGATTGGATTCGTCGGCCGGGTCGTAGAACGGCTGCGGCAGCGAGGCGTGGGCGCCGTCGATGTCGTAATTCCAGTAGGGCAGGGTCCAGTCGCCGGGGCCACCGCCGTCGACCACCGCTTTGCGGACGATCTGCTCGAAGTAGTAGAGGTAGATCCGGTGCCAGGGGAAGAAGAACCAGCTTTCGTGTTCGCACTGTTTCTGCAGCGACAGCGGATTCGATTCGGTCCCGTGGATCGCGGCCTGATAGGCCCAGCTGGTGGGGTCTTCGGGGTGCCGGTCTTTCATCGCGCCGACTGCGGTCGCGTAGTGCTGGAGGGCTTCCTGTCCTCTGGGGCTGCGCGCCTCATGGCGCATGAGCAGTTGAGATCCGTTGGCCATACAAAGAATATTAGAGCGCATGGCAAGAGCAAAAGTAAGGTTGACGCGCAGGTGGGAAGCGGATTGAGTAAGGGGCTTGCTTATCGTTCTACGAACTCACATGTAACAGTTCGCTTGCTCTCTGGTCGGGACCCAGACGGGGTCGGCTACCATCTCGCCATGGCCGAGTTCCGCTACGAGGGGCACCGCATCTCCTACGACGTCTACGGCGAGGGCGAGCGGCTGATCGTCCTCGTCCACGGCCTGCTGATGAACCGGCACATGTTCGACCGCCTCGGCCCGGAGCTGGCCGAGCGCGGCAACCGGGTGGTGACGGTCGACATGCTCGGCCACGGGCGCTCGGACCGGCCCGAGGACCTGCGGCTCTACTCGATGCCGCTCTTCGCCCGCCAGTTGGTGGCCCTGCTCGACCACCTGGGTGAGGAGCAGGCGGTGGTCGGCGGCACCTCGCTCGGCGCCAACATCGCCCTCGAGCTCGCGGTGCGCTACCCGGAGCGGGCGCGGGCGCTGTTCATCGAGATGCCGGTGCTCGACAACGCCCTCTCCGCCGTCGCCGGCTTCTTCGCCCCGGTCCTGCTCGGGCTCAAGTTCGGCCGCCCCGTCTTCGAGGGCGTTTCCCTCTTCACCCGGCTCATCCCGCGCACCAGCTACCTCGCCGACATCGCGCTCGACTTCGTGCGCCAGCGCCCCGGTCCCTCGCAGGCGGTGCTGGAGGGGCTGCTGCTGGGGGAGAGCGCTCCGCACCGCGAGGAGCGGATCAAGATCGAGCACGAGACCCTGATCGTCGGCCACCCGCGCGACCCGCTCCATCCCTTCAGCGACTCGGGGATGCTGCTCGAAGAGCTGCCCAACGCCCACCTGGTCGAAGCCAACTCGATCCTCGAGTGGCGCCTGCAGCCCGAGCGCCTCAACGCCGAGCTGACCGCCTTCCTCGAGGAGATCTGGGCACCGAAGCTGCGCGCAGTGGCGACCGGCTGAGGCCGCTGTCAGAATCCTGGCTCGTGAGCCGAGTTTCGGGTGACAAGCGGGTCGAACGCGAGGCCGAGTTCTCGACGATCTCCGGCCAGGAGATCGAGCCGCTCTACACCGAGGCCGACCTCGACGGCGAGGCCGAGGAGAAGCTCGGCGAGCCCGGGTCCTATCCCTTCACCCGCGGGCCCTATCCCTCGATGTACCGGGGACGGCTGTGGACGATGCGCCAGTTCGCCGGCTTCGGCACCGTCGAGGAGACCAACGAGCGCTTCCACTATTTGCTCGACCACGGCCAGACCGGGCTCTCGACCGCCTTCGACATGCCGACCCTGATGGGCTACGACTCCGACCACGCGAAAAGCCTCGGCGAGGTCGGGCGCGAGGGGGTTGCCGTCGACACCCTCGCCGACATGGAGCGGCTGTTCGAGGGAATCCCGCTCGGCGGGGTCACCACCTCGATGACGATCAACGCGCCGGCGGCGATCCTGCTCGCCTTCTACGTCCTGGTCGGGGAGAGGCAGGGGGTGCCGGCGGAGCAGCTCGGCGGCACGATCCAGACCGACATCCTCAAGGAGTACATCGCCCAGAAGGAGTGGTGCTTCCCGATCGAGCCGGCGATGCGGCTGGTCACCGACATGATCGAGTGGTGCACCGAGAACATGCCGCGCTGGCACCCGGTCTCGATCTCCGGCTACCACATCCGCGAGGCCGGCTCGACCGCCCAGCAGGAGCTCGCCTTCACCCTCAAGGACGGCTTCACGTATGTGGAGCGGGCGATCGAGCGCGGGCTCGACGTCGACGACTTCGCGCCGCGGCTCTCCTTCTTCTTCAACTCCCACATCGACTTCTTCGAGGAGGTCGCCAAGTACCGGGCGGCGCGGCGGATCTGGGCGCGGGAGATGAAGGAGACCTACGGCGCGACGAGGGAGGAGTCGATGCGGCTGCGCTTCCACACGCAGACCGCCGGCGTCAGCCTGACCGCGCAGCAGCCGCTCAACAACATCGTTCGCACGGCGCTGGAGGCGCTGGCGGCGGTGCTGGGCGGGACGCAGTCGCTGCACACGAACTCCTTCGACGAGGCGCTGGCGCTGCCGACCGAGGAGGCCGTGCGGGTGGCGCTGCGCACCCAGCAGATCATCGCCACCGAGACCGGCGTCGCCAACACCGCCGACCCGCTCGGCGGCTCCTACTTCGTGGAGAAGCTGACCGACGAGATGGAGCGCTCGGCGTACGAGTACTTCGCCCGGATCGACGAGCTGGGGGGGATGGTCGAGGCGATCCGCCGCAACTTCCCCCAGCGCGAGATCGCCGAGGCCTCCTTCCGCTATCAGCAGGAGCTGAACGAACGCCGCCGGATCGTCGTCGGCGTCAACGACTTCACCCAGGAGGACGAAGAGGCGACCCCGATCCTGAAGATCGACCCGGCGCTGGAACGCAAGCAGGTCGAGCGCCTGGCGGCGACGAAGGCCGCCCGTGACGGCGCCGCGGTCGAGGCCGCCCTCGCCGACCTGAAGCGCACCGCCGCCGGCGAGGCCAACCTGATGCCGTCGATCATCG
This sequence comes from Solirubrobacterales bacterium, assembly GCA_035760065.1. Lineage (GTDB taxonomy): Bacteria > Actinomycetota > Thermoleophilia > Solirubrobacterales > 70-9 > VAYN01. The sequence goes on along the minus strand of DASTTQ010000016.1, from coordinate 20,252 downwards.
AGGCCGCCCGCGCGCAGGCGACCGAGGGTGAGATGATCGCCGCGATGCAAGAGGTCTTCGGCACCTACACCGAGTCCCCGGTCTTCTAAGAGGCCACCTCAGGGCCATCGCACCGCCGGCGCCGACCCGCTCCCGATCCACAGCCACTCCTTCTCCTGTTCCTTTTGCTCGCATAGCAGCCAAAAGGAACAACTAACCATCGGAGCCCTCTGTTGTCTGTTCCTTATGCCTCTATGACGAGCAAAAGGAACAGGTAGGGAGGGGGCGGCGGGCTGGTGGCAGACGTTCCCCTGCTAGACATCTTTCGGCTCCACTTCGAGATGGCAGCGAAGAACGAAAGGAACGGATGAGCGTCGAAGCAGTCACCCCCGCCTACGAGATCTCCCAGGAGGCGCTTGATTTGCGCGACATGGTCAGGCAGTTGGCCCGGGACAAGATCGCGCCGCGGGCCGGCGACGTCGACCGCAAGAGCGAATACCCGTGGGACGTGCGTGAGCTACTCGCTTCTCATGATGTGCTCGGGCTGCCCTTCGACAGCGAGTACGGCGGCACCGGGACCGGGACGCTGGTCCTGCAGATGGCGGTCGAGGAGATCGCCAAGGCCTGCGCCTCCTCGGCGCTGATCCTGATGGTGCAGGAGCTGGGGACGCTGCCGATCCAGCTCTTCGGCTCCGAGGAGCAGAAGCAGAGGTGGCTGCCGAAGTGCGCCAGCGGCGAGTGGTCGCCGGCCTTCGCGCTCTCGGAGCCCGAGGCGGGCTCGGACCCGGCGGCGATGCGGACCAGCGCGGTGCGCGACGGCGACGAGTGGGTGATCAACGGCCAGAAGGCCTGGATCAGCAACGCGACGATCGCCGACTTCTACGTCGTCTTCGCCACCACCGACCGCGAGAACCGCCGCACCAGCGCCTTCGTCGTCGAGAAGGACGCGCCCGGCTTCGACCCGGGCCAGCTCGAGCACAAGCTCGGGATCAAGGGCTCGCCGACCGGCTCGCCGAGCTTCACCGACGTCCGCGTTCCGCACGAGAACCTGATCGGCGAGGAGGGCAAGGGCCTCTCCGTCGCCCTCGGCACGCTCGAGCGCACCCGCCTCGGCGCCGCCGCCCAGGCGGTCGGGATCGCCCAGGGCGCGACCGACTACGCCAACGCCTACGCCGCCGAGCGAATCGCCTTCGGCAAGCCGATCAACCAGCTGCAGGCGATCCAGTTCAAGCTGGCCGACATGGAGACCGGCACCGCCGCCGCCCGCGAGCTGCTCTACAAGGCCTGCTCGATGGCCGACAAGCCCCAGCGGCCCGCCGACCTCGGCAAGTGGACCTCGATGGCCAAGCTCTTCGCCTCCGACAACGCGATGAAGGTCACCGTCGAGGCGATCCAGGTGCTCGGCGGCTACGGCTACGTCAACGAGTACCCGGTCGAGCGGATGATGCGCGACGCCAAGATCACCCAGATCTACGAGGGCACGAACGAGATCCAGCGCGTGGTGATCGCGCGGGCGATGGCGGGGTAGCGGCGCGACCGATTTACGCCACACTGCGCTGTGGCAAGAATCGGATGTGAAGCGTGGAGGCAAAGTTTCTCATCGTCAACGCCGACGACCTCGGCCTCTCCGAGGCGGTGAACGAGGGAGTTTTCGCGGCGCACGAGGAAGGGATCGTCACCAGTGCGAGCCTGATGGTGCGGCAGGCGGCCACCGCGGAGGCGGTCCTGGCGCTGAGCGACCATCCGGCCCTTGCGGTGGGCCTTCACCTCGATCTCGAGGGGAAGGTCTACGAGAGCGGGGACGAGCTGGAGGTGCTGCCGGCAGCCGAAGAGTTCCGGCGCCAGCTCGCGGTCTTCCGGGCGCTGACCGGAAGAAATCCGACCCATCTCGACTCCCACCATCACGCCCACGAGTCCGAACCGGTGACCGCGGCTGCCGAAGAGCTCGCCGCCGAGCTCAGGGTGCCGCTGCGTAACCGGACGATCCGTCACGAGGGGAGCTTCTACGGGAGGGACGCGATTTCGCCTGAGCACCTGATCGAGCTGATCCGCGCCCTGCCGCCCGGCTGGACCGAGATCGGCTGCCACCCGGCGGCCGGCCCCGTCCCGACATCCTCCTACGACGCCGAGCGGCAGATCGAGCTGGCGACGCTTCGCGACCCGCAGGTGAGAAACCTGCTCAATGTGACGGACGTCCGACTGTGCTCTTTTGCACAGGCAAATCGCGCCTGAGCCCCTACCTTCGGGGCATGATCCGTCCCGCTCCACCTGCCCCATTCAAGACCGCGATCCTCACCTTCGCGATCGCAGTCGTCCTCGCCGCGGTCGTCGCCGCGGCGCCGCATCCCTATTAGGTGAGTCTCGGCTAGCCGCCGAGCACGATCTCGCAGTAGCCGTCGGCGATCTCGGCTGCCGAGAGCCGGCCGTTCGGGCGCACCCACTGGGGGGTGTAGTTGACCATGCCCAGCAGGGCGAGGAGGGAGAGGCGGCGGTCGGCGAAGGTCATCGAGCCGTCGGCCTCGCCGCGGGCGAGGACCTCGTCGAGGATCTTCTCGAATGCCTTGCGCTGGGAGCGGACGCGGCGCCAGCGCGGCTGGCGCTCGATCGCCTGCCGCTCCTGGGTGAAGACGAGCATGTGGTGGCGATGGGCGACGACGTGCTCGACCCAGGCCTCGACCAGCTCGCGCAGCTGGGTTACCGGGGGCGCCTCGGCGGCGACGATCTCTCGCGCCCGTGCCAGCAGCGGCTCCAGCAGCTCGTCGCAGATCGCGATCAGAAGGTCGTCCTTGCCCTCGATGTAGTGGTAGAGGCCGCCGGCGGCGAGCCCGGTCGCCGCGGTCAGCTCGCTGATCGAGGTGCCGTCGTAGCCGCGCTCGGCGAAGAGCTTGGCGGCGGCGCCGACCACCTCGCCGCGCCGCGACTCGTAGCGGGCGCGCAGAGCGGGCCGGGTCGGGGGAGAGGGAAGCGGCATTCCGACAAGGTAGCCGAAAAACCGAACAGATCTTCGAAATTCGAACGGAGATTCGGTAACTTGTCGGCATGGACTTCGAGCTTGGCGACGAGCATCGCCTGATTCAGAGCACCGTCCGCGACTTCGCGACCGGGGAGGTGGCCCCGATCGCCGAGGAGCTCGACCGCGAGAAGCGCTTTCCGTATGAGATCGTCGCCAAGCTGGCCGACCTCAACCTGATGGGGATCCCGTTCCCCGAGCGCTACGGCGGCGGGGGCGGCGACTCGCTCGCCTACGCGCTGGCGGTCGAGGAGCTGACCCGGGTCGACTCCTCGGTCGCGATCACCCTCTGCGCCCACACCTCGCTCGGCACCCAGCCGATCTACCTGTTCGGCGACGAGGCCCAGAAAGCGGAGTGGCTGCCGCGGCTCTGCGCCGGCGAGATCCTCGGCGCCTTCGGCCTGACCGAGCCCGAGGCCGGCTCCGACGCCGGCAACGTCCGCACCAGGGCCCGCCTCGACGGCGGCGAATGGGTGATCGACGGCGCCAAGCAGTTCATCACCAACGCCGGCACCGAGATCTCCGGCGTCGTCTGCATCACCGCGCGGACCGGCGAGGACGAGATCTCCAACCTGATCGTCGCCAACGGCACCCCCGGCTACGAGCAGGGCGAGCCCTACCGCAAGATGGGTTGGAACGCCTCCGATACCCGCCCGCTCACCTTCACCGAGTGTCGGGTGCCGGAGGAGAACCTGCTCGGCCCGCGCGGGATGGGCTTCCGCCAGTTCCTGCAGGTGCTCGACATCGGCCGCATCGGCGTCGCCGCGATGGGGGTCGGCCTCGCCCAGGGGGCGCTCGACGAGGCGCTCGCCTACGCCAAGGAGCGCCAGGCCTTCGGCCAGCCGATCTCCCGCTTCCAGACGATCCAGGCCAAGCTCGCCGACATGGCGACCGAGATCGAGGCGACCCGGCTGCTCGTCTACAAAGCCGCGCGGATGAAGGACCGCGGCGAGAACTTCAGCCTCACCGCCGCCCAGGCGAAGCTGAAGAGCGGCCGCCTCGCGGTCCGCTGCTGCGAGGAGGCGGTGCAGATCCACGGCGGCTACGGCTACATCGAGGAGTACCCGGTCTGCCGCTTCTACCGCGACGCCAAGATCCTGACGATCGGCGAGGGCACCGACGAGGTGCAGCAGATGGTGATCGCCCGGGCTCTTGGAGCTTGACGTGATCCCGTCCGCCGTCCGCATCCGCGAGGTCGGGCCGCGCGACGGCTTCCAGAACGAGCCGGAGACGATCGCCACCGCTGACAAGGTGCGGCTGGTCGAGATGCTGGCCGGCACCGGGCTGCGGCGGCTGGAGGTGACGAGCTTCGTCCGCGCCGACGTGGTGCCGCAGCTGGCCGACGGCCGCGAGGTGCTGGAGCGGGCCGAGATCCCCGACGAGGTCTCGGTCTCGGTTCTGGTCCCGAACGAGCGCGGGCTGGAAGCGGCGCTCGAGGTGCGGGACCGCATCGACGAGGTCAACGTCTTCCTCTCCGCCTCGGAGACCCACAACCGCCGCAACGTCAACCGCTCGGTCGAGGAATCGCTCGCCGGGCTGGAGAAGGTGCTGGCACGCGCTACCGAGGAAGGGCTGCGCTGCGAGGGCGTGATCTCGACGAGCTTCGGCTGCCCCTACGAGGGCTACGTGCCGGTCGAGCGGGTCTTCGAGATCGCCCGCCGCCTCTCCGCCGCCGGCGCCGTCGAGATCGGCTTCGGCGACACCACCGGGATGGCGAACCCGGTCCAGGTCGGCGAGTTCTTCCGCCGCGCCGCCGAGGAGGTGGGAGAGGTCGAACGCACCGCCCACTTCCACGACACCCGCGGCCAGGCGCTGGCCAACGTGCTGGCGGCGCTCGAGGTCGGCGTCGACTCCTTCGAGTCGAGCTTCGGCGAGCTCGGCGGCTGCCCGGTCCCGCCCGGCGCCACCGGCAACGTCGCCAGCGAGGACCTGGTCTCGATGCTGGGCGAGATGGGGATCGAGACCGGGATCGACCTCGGCAAGCTGCTCGAGGCGGCGCGGGCGGCGCAGGAAGTGCTCGGCCGGCCGCTCGGCTCACACACCCTCGTCGCCGGCCCGGTCGAGTGGCGCCGGGAACAACGTTTCCACCCTTCTCCTCGCTCTGGGGAGGAAAAGGGTGGAAACGAGTTCGGGGAGACGGCCACGTGAGTGCGGTGGCCGCGGGCGCCCGCGATAAGCACCTCGAGTTGATCGCCGAGCTGGAGGCCGAGCTGGAGCGGGTGCGTGCGGGCGGCGGGCCGAAGGCGGTCGAGCGCCACCGCGGCCGCGGCAAGCTGACCGCGCGCGAGCGGATCTCGGGCCTCTGCGACCCCGGCACGCCTTTCCTCGAGCTCTCGCCGCTGGCCGCCCACGGGATGTACGACGACGCGGCGCCGGGGGCCGGGATCGTCACCGGCGTCGGCACGGTCAGCGGCCGCCGCTGCGTCGTCGTCGCCAACGACGCCACCGTCAAAGGCGGCACCTACTACCCCGTGACGGTGAAGAAGCACCTGCGGGCGCAGGAGGTGGCGGTGCAGAACCGGCTGCCCTGCATCTACCTGGTCGACTCCGGCGGCGCCTATCTGCCGCTGCAGGACGAGGTCTTCCCCGACCGCGAGCACTTCGGCCGCATCTTCTTCAACCAGGCGACGATGTCGGCGCGGGAGATCCCGCAGATCGCCGCGGTGATGGGGTCGTGCACCGCCGGCGGCGCCTACGTGCCGGCGATGAGCGACGAGACCGTGATCGTCCGCCACCAGGGGACGATCTTCCTCGGCGGCCCGCCGCTGGTGAGGGCGGCGACCGGGGAGGAGGTGACGGCCGAGGAGCTCGGCGGCGGCGACGTCCACGCGCGCAAATCCGGCGTCGCCGACCACCTCGCCAAGGGCGACGACGAGGCGCTGCAGATCCTGCGCGAAATCGTCGCCACCCTGCCGCCGACGGCGCCGCCGCCCTGGGAGCGGCTGGAGCCCCGCCCGCCGGCCGGCGACCCGGAGGAGATCCTCGACGTCGTCCCGATCGGCTCGCGCGCGCCCTGGGACATCCGCGAGGTGATGCGTCGCATCGTCGACGGCGGCGAGCTGCGCGAGTTCAAGGAGAAGTACGGCAAGACGCTGGTCTGCGCCTTCGCCCACCTCGACGGCCACCCGGTCGGGATCGTCGCCAACAACGGCATCCTCTTCTCCGAGAGCGCCCTCAAGGGCGCCCACTTCGTCGAGCTCTGCGACCACCGCCGCATCCCCCTCGTCTTCCTCCAGAACGTCAACGGCTTCATGGTCGGCTCCAAGTACGAGGCGGGCGGGATCGCCAAGGACGGGGCGAAGATGGTCGCCGCGGTCTCGACCGCGCGGGTGCCGAAGCTGACCGTGATCGTCGGCGGCTCCTTCGGCGCGGGCAACTACGGCATGTGCGGCCGCGCCTACTCGCCCCGCTTCCTCTTCATGTGGCCCAACGCCCGGATCTCCGTCATGGGCGGCGAGATGGCCGCCGCGGTGATGAACGAGGTCGGCCAGCCCGAGATCGCCGCCGAGCTGCGCGAGCAGTACGAGCGCCAGGGAAGGCCCTTCTACTCCAGCGCCCGCCTCTGGGACGACGGCGTCATCGACCCCCGCCACACCCGCCAGGTCCTCAGCCTCGCCCTCGCCGCCTGCGGCGGTGCTCCGCTGCGGGACCTGGCGGCGCCGGTGTACCGGATGTAATCGAGGGCGTGTCGCTTTTGTGGGCCTATGGGACGACAAAAGCGACACGGCACCTCTGGCCATAGGCGATTACGCCTCGATTTCGACCCTTGAACGGCCCTGCAAGACTCGCGGAAATGCCTCGCCGCTTCCTCCAGGTAGACGTCTTCGGCAGCGGGCCATGCTCGGGCAACCCGGTGGCCGTGGTGCTTGACGCCGAGGGGCTGTCGACTGGGGGCATGCAGCGCTTCGCGCGCTGGACCAACCTCTCCGAGACGGCCTTTGTGCTGCCGCCGACGAATGCCGATGCCGACTACCGCGTCCGCATCTTCACCCCGGCGCTGGAGCTGCCGTTCGCCGGGCACCCGACGCTCGGCACCTGTCACGCCTGGCTCGAGGCCGGGGGAGACCCGCGCGACCCGGCCGAGGTCGTCCAGGAGTGCGGCACCGGCCTGGTGCGCATCCAGCGCTGGGAGCCAGGTGAACGCACTTCTTCCCGCATACCGGGAACAACTGCGCTGGCCTTCGCGGCGCCGCCGCGCGTGCGCTCTGGTCCGGCCTCGGGGGAGGAGACGACGCGGGTGGTCGCGGCGCTCGACCTCGACCCGGCCGAGGCGGTCGCGGTCGAGTGGGTCGACAACGGGCCCGGCTGGATCGCGGTGCTGCTCGAGAGCGCGGAGCGGGTGCTCGAGCTCCGACCCGGCTCGATCGACCTCGACATCGGCGTCGTCGGCTTCCACCGGCCCGGCTCGGAGGCCGCGATCGAGGTTCGCGCCTTCTTCCCGCTCGGCGGCCTCGCCGCCGAGGACCCGGTCACGGGCAGCCTCAACGCCTCGCTCGCGCAGTGGCTGCTCGGCAGCGGCCGCCTCACCGCTCCCTACATCGCGACTCAGGGCGGCGCGATCGGCCGGTCCGGCCGCGTGTACGTGGATCAGGACGTGTGCGGGACGATCTGGGTCGGCGGCCGCTGCGAAACCCTTCTCGAGGGCGAAGCGCGGATCTAGACTGGTTGCTTCCCCGCCCTGACAAGCGGCGCGCTCGCGCGTTTCAGGAAGGGGGGCAGGGCTTGTCCGGTCCTGAGCCTGGTCCTTGTTTCAAAGGGAGGGACGAACGGCGATCAAGCGAAAGGAAACGACGATGAAACCACCTGTGTCCCGACCGTTGGCTAGGGCCGGGGCGGCGGTGCTGCTCGGCTCCGCCTTCCTGACCGCCTTCGTCTTTGCCGGGCCCGGCGCCGCCGCTCCGCAGGGGAGCGCGGACCTGAAGATCACCAAGAGCGACAGCCCCGACCCGATTCATGTCGGCTCCAGCCTGACCTACACGATCGGGGTCGAAAACCTGGGGCCCTCGCCGGCCACCGGCGTGACGGCGACGGACAACCTGCCCAAGAACGTGGATCTCGTCTCCGCTTCGGGCCCCTCCGGCTCCTGCCCGGTCCAGGGGGGGAAGGTGACCTGCCCGATCGGCTCGCTCGACCCCGTCGGCGTCAAATACGGCGGCGCCCAGGTGACGGCGACGATCGTGGTCGTCCCCCGCAGCACCGGCACTATCACCAACACCGCGACCGTGAAGGGGGACCAGAAGGACCCGGTCGGCACCAACAACAAAGCGACGGCGACCACCCGCGTGCTCGGCGCTCCGACCTGCCGCGGCGTGCCGGCGACGATCGTCGGGACCGCCGGCGACGACGAATTGCTCGGCACCACCGGCCCTGACGTGATCGTCGCCCTCGGCGGCAACGACCGGATCGTCTCCCGGGCCGGCCAGGATCTGATCTGCGCCGGCGCCGGCGACGACTACATCGCCGCCGGCAGCGCCGCCGACAAGGTCTTCGCCGGAGCGGGGCGCGACCGGCTGCTCGGCCGCGGCGGCCCCGATCTGCTCAAGGGCTCAGGCGGCAACGACGTGCTCAAGGGCGGCCGCGGCGCCGACCGCCTGCGCGGCGGCCAGGGCGTCGACCTCTGCCGGGGCGGCCCCGGAGCCGATTCGATCCGCGGCTGCGAGCGATAACAGCTGCGGAAGCGAAAGCGAGCGCGCGTCGACGAGGCGGCCGCTCGCTTCGGCTTGACACGTGACTAAAAGGTCACCTATAATCCGTCCCATGGACGAGGTCTTCAAGGCGCTGGCGGATCCGACCCGCCGCGAGTTGCTCGACCGGCTCTTCGAGCGAGACGGGCAGTCGTTGAGCGCGCTTGAAGCGGAGTTGCCGATGTCCCGCTTCGGCGTGATGAAGCACCTGAAGGTGCTCGAGGGGGCGGGACTGGTGACGACGCAGAGGCGCGGCCGCGAGAAGCTGCACTTCCTCAACCCCGTCCCGATCAGGCTCATCCACGACCGCTGGGTGGGCAAGTACGCGGAGCCCTGGGCCTCGGCGCTCAGCGAGCTGAAGAGAGAATTGGAGGACGACGATGACTGAGGACCAGGCATATGCCGTGGTCGGCGGGCGCGGCTCGATGACCGTGTTCGAGATCTACATCAAGACGACGCCGGAGCGCCTCTGGGAGGCGATCACCAGCGAGGAGATGCGCAGGCGCTACAGCTTCGGGGTGGGGACGGTGTCCGACTGGACCGAGGGCTCGGAGTACAGGTCAGGGGTCCCGGGGGTGATCGAGATCGCCTCGGGCGAGAACCTCGAGGTCGACCCCCCGCGCCGGCTCGTCCAGAGCTTCGACGCGCTCTGGAGCGAGGAGGTGAAGAGCGAAGGCACCTCGCGCGTGACCTGGGAGATCGAGCCGGTCGGCAGCTCCTGCCGTCTGCGGGTCACCCACGACCAGCTCGGCGAGGACGCCAACAGCGAGCTGTACGGCGGCTGGCCGATGATCCTCTCCGGCCTGAAGACGCTGCTCGAGACCGGCGAGGACCTCGACACCCCCGGCTCGCTGCGCTACTCGGGCGCCGCGGGGGCCTAGACGAAAGCCGGTGTGGTTGAGCTTCGTGGCGCTGTGGGCGTCAAAGCTCAACCACACCCCCGGCACTTTTCGGGCCGGTGGATTGGGGGTCGGCTCGCCACTGCCTGCGGTACGGTTCTTCAGGTCAGCTCGGCGGGGTAGCCGATCCGCACCCATGCGAGGAGGAGGGAGCCGATGACCCAACCGACCCTTGATGAAATTCGCGAGACCAGCGAATGGCGGCCGGATCTGGGGGTCCTCTCCGTATACCTCGGCTTCGACCCCGCCGATCGCTCGGGCACCTGGCGGACCGAGCTGCGCAACGGGCTCGAGGCGATCCTCGACGCCCACAGCGAAGTCGCCCGCGATCGGCGGGTGGCCTTGCGGGCGACGGCGAAACGCGTGCTCGAGCGCTTCGAGGGCGGCGACCTGCGGCCGCCGCCGCGCGGCGAAGTCGGCTTCGTCGAGGTCTCCGAGAGGGACGGGGGAGAGCGCTGGTGGGGGACCGGGACGGCGCCGGTGGCCGACGCCTGCGTCGAGTTCTGCCCCGAGCCCGCCGTCGCGCCGCTGCTGGCGCTCTGCTGCCGTGGCGCTCCCCGCGGCGTCGCCCTGATCTCCTCCGAGCGGGTACGGCTGCTGCGCTGCGTCGAAGGAGCGCTGGACGAGCTCGAGGACTGGGAACTCAGCATCTTCAGCCGCGACTGGCGCGAGCGCAAAGCGCAGAGCGCCAGCGACCCAGCCCGGGCCCAGGGGATCAGCTCGTCGGGCCACGACCAGTTCGAAGAGCGTCTCGAGCACAACCGCCAGCGCTTCCTCGCCGAGTGCGGCGAGCTGGCGGTGCGCAGGCTCGAGGGGGAGGGCCTCGAGGAGGCGGTCTCATTCGGCCCGGCCAAGGACGTCGAGGCCTTCGGTGCCGGGTTCGGCTCGGCGAAGGCGAGGCTGGCGCCCGGGGGCGAGCAGGACCTGATCGCCGTTCCCAAGGGGAAGCTCGGCGAGGTCGTCGGCGACGTGATCGAGCGGCTCGACAGCGAGCGCGACCGCGCCCTGGTCGAGCGGGCGATCGGCGAGGCCAGGGGCGGCAGCCGCGGTTCCGCCGGGATCCAGGAGACCCGCGAGGCGCTCGTCGAAGGACGGGTCGACCACCTCGTCTTCGACGCCGCGATCGACGAGGACCGCGAGCAGCTGATCCGTGCCGCGCTCGCCGGCAGCGCCCAGGTGACGATCGTCCGGGACGAGCTCGCCGAGCCGCTCGCCGAGGCCGGCGGCGTCGCCGCGATCCTCCGTTACTGATGCCGATGCGGCTAGGCGGCCGGCTGCGTCGTGTGGCTGGCGCTGCGGTCGAAGCCGAGCCGCTCCTCCAGCCCGGTCATGGTGAGCAAGCGGTGGACCTCGGTCGACTCGCTCGGTAGGAAGCTCAGCCGCTCGGCGCCTGGGCTCTGCAGGACCGACACCAGCAGGGCGATCCCGGTGGAGTCGAGGAACTCCAGCTTCGCCAGGTCGACGACGACCTCGTCGCCGGAGGCAAGAGCTTCGCCCAGAGACGTTTCGAGCGTGGCCGCGTTCGCAAGGTCGAGCTCCCCGTGCAGGGCAAGGCAGATGCGCCCGGACTCCCGCAGCTGGCGCAGGATCAGCGCTCCATCCTTTATCTCTGTGCTGCTGTCAGGCACTCCCCGACCTTCCACGTGCCTCCTCGAACCTTGCCCGATGCTACCGCAGGAGCGGGGGGTGCCGGTCGCGTTGTCGCTCACCGTCCCCTGCTATCCATTGCCGAGTGGGTTCCAACCCATCGTTGCGCCACCTGGGGCCGACTCGGTAGATTCGCGACGATGCAGCGCTTCGACGTCAAGGCCAACGACCTGCGCCCGGGGACGAGGGACGTCCAGGTCGAAGGCGAGCTGGACCTGGCCGTCGCCGACCAGCTGGACGCGGTGCTCGTCGCCGCCGTCGAGGAGTGCGACCGGGTCCTGGTCGGCCTCGAGCGCTGCTCCTTCATCGACTCCTCCGGGATCGCGGTGATCCTCCGCGCCCACAACCGGATGCAGGAAGACGGCAAGCGGCTGGTCGTCTACGCGCCCACCGAACAGGTCCTGCGGGTGCTCTCGATGACCGGGCTGATCGCCAACGGGCTTGTCTTCGATACCGCCGAGGATGCGCTTGCCGCGCTTGGCGACCAGGATCGGGCGCAGGCGGCTGGACTCGTAGCTGAGGAACGAGGCCGCGACCGCCGGTAGCGCGATCGTCGAGACCGCGAGGCGTCGTAGAGGGCGATGCCCTGGGTGCGCGACCAGTGCTTCGCCGGGCAGGCGCTCGGGGCGCTCGATGCGCACGAGCTGATGGACGACGCCGTCCGCTTCACCGTCGAGCGCCTGCTCGCCGACGGATCCGACTGATGCCCGCCTAAACGGTCGGCGGCGAGCCGGCGCCCGCCGAGAGGCGACTCGACCTGCCCGGCTACCCGGGCAGCCCCGGCAGCGGTCCCCTTAAACGAGCTTCAGGTTCTGTTCCTAGCCTGCGGCCGGATGGAGCGAAGCAAGTCGCTCGGTGGCGTCACCGGCAACGAGATCCTCACCTGCGCGGTCGCCGCCGTGCTCACCGTCCTCCTCCTGGTCGAGGGGGTGACGATCCTGCAGCTCGGGCCGCTGCTGATCCCGCACATGTTCGTCGGCCTGGTCCTGATCCCGCCGGTGCTGCTGAAGCTCGGGACGACCGGCTACCGCTTCGCCCGCTACTACATGAGCTCGCCCGCCTACAGGGAGAAGGGGCCGCCGCTGCTGCCGCTGCGGCTGATGGCGCCGGTTCTCGTCGCCGCCACCTTCGGCGTTTTCGTCACCGGCGTCGCGCTGCTCGTCGAGGGGCACAAGTCGAACACCCTGCTCTTCTTCCACAAGGCGACCTTCGTCGTCTGGGGCGCCGTCTTCGGCATCCACTTCCTCGCCTATGCGCCGCGCGTCCTCCGCTCCCTCGCCGCCGACTGGAGTGCCGCCCGCCGCCGCGCCGTCGGCGGCTCCGGCCTGCGCGGCGCCCTGGTCGGCATCGCCCTCGGCATAGGCTTCGTCCTTGCTATGGCCCTGTTGCCGACGATCGACGCTTGGCAGGGCGCCGCGGGCGGAGGGGGCTAGGCGCTTTTGCAAACCACTGGTTGACAAAGTCGCCTTCCAACCGAAACGCGTGACCGGTTGAACGCGCTCTCCCGTCGCCGCGGGACGTCCGCGGGGGAGGTCGTCGCCGAGCTCGTCAGGGCGGCGGACGAGGAGGAGGTCCTGACAGAGATCGGCGCCGGATTCGAGAGGCTGGCGGCCGATCCCACCGCTCGCGCGGCTTACCAGGCGGAGAGCGAGGAGAGGCCTTTCGTGATCGTCTCCGTCGACCAGCTGAACGGGTCGGGCCTCGGGGCTCTCGTCGGCCGTGCCGCTGACCCGGACAGATTTCGGCAGCAGCTTCCACCTGCGGATCTCCTCTTCGGAGGGTGGCCGGCGAGAGGATGGATTCGCGATGCCCGAGCAGTTGCGGGCGATCTCCCACCAGCGTCTCGTCCGTCGACTCGGCAGCTTGCGCCCGAAGACCCTCGACGAGCTGCTCATGCGCTGCCGCCTCCTCCTGCGCTGACGCGCGGAGAGCGACCGGGTCTTGCGCCGCGAGGGGCTGGGAAACTCCTCACCAGCCGCTCGATCTCCTCGAAGGAGAGGATCTCGGCCCGGCCGCGAGCGTCTTCCAGCGCCACGGTTCGCGGGCACCCGGCCCGCCGGGTGCGACACTTGGACGATGAAGGGAACGCTCGGGGCGGTGCTGGCCGGAGGGGTCGGCAGTCGGATGGGCGGCGCGAAGGTCTGCGCCGACCTCCACGGGCAGCCGCTGATCGCCTACCCGCTCGCGACGATCGCCGAGGCGGGCCTGGAGACCCTCGTCCTGGCCAAGCCCTCGGACGAGCTGCCGCCGCTGGGGGTGCCGGTGCTGCGCGAGCCGGAGCATCCGCGTCACCCGCTCTGCGGGATCGTCGCGGCGCTGCGGGCGGGGGAGGGGCGGCCGACCGTCGTCGTCGCCTGCGATATCCCGTTCGCCTCCGCCGGCCTGATCCGGTTCCTGGCCGAGGTGCCGGAGCCGCTCGTCGTGCCGGCTCTCGACGGCCGTCCGCAGCCGCTGCTCGCCCGCTACGAACCCGCGCTGCTGCCCGAGCTGGAGGCGGCGCTCGAGCGGGAGGAGCCGCTGGCCCGGACCGTCGAGGCGCTGGAGCCGCGCCTGCTCGGAGAGGAGCAGCTCAGCCGCTTCGGCGACCCGCGTCGCCTGCTCTTCAACGTCAACGGTCCGGCGGACATGCGGGAGGCGGAGGCGCTGCTAACGGGATGACGCGGGTGGCGGTCGCCTTCCAGGCGGCGACCGCCCAGGCCCCGGTGCGCAGGCCCATCGGTTCAGCCGAAGCGCGGTTCGAGCCGCTGGAAGGTGCGCCACCATCCGCGGTCGAGCGTCGCGTGCTCGACCGCCTGCAGCAGCGAGCCGTGGTCGTCGTGCAGCTCGTAGCTGACGATCGGGGGCTCGGCCTCCATGTCGATCGAGACGATCCGGGCCATCATCAGGTAGGGAGGGCAGCTCAGCCAGACCTCGCCGGCTTTTGGAATGGATTTTACGTTCGGTGCTGCCATGGGCTCTGGCTACCCATGGCTTCGACGCGAAAACCGGAATCCATCCCCGAAATTCGGGAAACAGACGCGACCTCGGGAACGGCCTTTGCCTTCCCTGGCTGTCGTCGACAACTGGGTCCCCGAGGGCGCGGGCTATGAACTTGGTCGCGAAGTCCCCTCCAGGTCGAGCCGGCGGCCGAAGTTGTCGCAGCCCAGCCCCACGACCGATACCTCCAGCTCGGAGTCGCCGAGCAGGCGGGTCGGCAGCTGAGTGGTCGGGACGATCGAACTCATAATTTCTCCTCCTGGTCGGCCTTCCGTCCCGACTACCCGAATCCGTACCATCCGAGCCGCAGATGCCAGAACCCGTCAAGCGCAACCAGCGCTACATGCCTGGGCTGGACGGGCTGCGAGCGATAGCCGTCCTTGCCGTCATCGTCTTCCACCTCGGCTTCGGCTGGGCGCCCGGCGGCCTGCTCGGGGTCGGCATCTTCTTCACCCTCTCGGGGTACCTGATCACCGACATCCTCCTCTCGCAGCTCTCCCAGCGCGGCCGCATCGACCTGCTGCGCTTCTGGGGGGCGCGCGCCCGGCGCCTGCTGCCCGCCCTCTTCGTGATGCTGGCGATCGTCGCCGCCTGGGTGACGATCTTCGGTCCGGCCCAGCCCGATCAGTTCCGCAAGGCGGTCCTCTCCTCCATCTTCTACGTCAACAACTGGGAGCAGATCCTCGCCAACGTCTCCTACTTCGCCCGCTTCGCGCCGGAAGGCCCGCTCAACCACCTCTGGTCGCTCTCGGTCGAGGAGCAGTTCTACATCTTCTGGCCGTTCCTGCTGCTGCTCGGCGTCAAGCTCGTCCACGAGCGGCCGCTTCCCTCCGGCGTCCGACCCCGCCTCGCCGTGGTGACGATCGTCCTCGCTTTCGTTTCGGCGATCGAGATGGCGGTCCTCTACCACCCGAGCCTCGACCCCTCGCGCATCTACTACGGCCTCGACACTCGCGCCGCCGGCCTGCTCTTCGGCTGCGCCCTGGCGATGGTCTGGCCGAGCCGCCGCCTCAGCCACCGGATCGCCCCGCCGGCCCGCAACACCCTCGACGGCCTCGGCGTCCTCGGCCTGGCGATCATCGCCCTGATGATCTGGCAGGTCGGCGAGTTCGACCGCTTCCTCTACCAGGGGGGCTTCGTCGTCCTCTCGCTGGCGACGGTCCTGGTGCTGATGCCGCTCGCCCACCCGGCTTGCCGCCTCGGCAACGTCCTCGGGGTGCTGCCGCTGCGCTGGGTCGGCGTCCGCTCCTACGGGATCTACCTCTGGCAGACGCCGATCATCGTCCTCACTGGCCCCGACAGCCGCCCGCCCGAGGGCCTGCTCGGCAAGGCCCTGCAGCTGGCGGCGATCTTCGCGATCGCCGGCCTCTCCTGGCACTTCGTCGAGGAGCCGATCCGCCACGGCGCGATCGGCCGCTTCTTCGCCCGCCGCCGCGCGGTCGGCTGGCAATGGGAGACCTTCGCGCCGCCGATGCGCGCGGCGATCGTCGGCACCGGCCTCGTCCTCCTCGTCGCCGCCGCCGGCATGGCCGGCCTCAACTCGAGCTCGGCCGAAGGCAACGACGTGCGCGTCGAAGAAGCGCGCGCCGCCGGCACCTCGAAGCCGCCGCCGCTGACCAAAGCCCAGGCCGAAGACTCGACCAGATCGAGGTGCAAAGCGGTCGTTCATATCGGCGATTCGACCTCCGAGGGCCTCGACGACCCCGAATACCTGCCGAACGGACTCGAGCGCATCCCCAACCGCTACGCCGAAGTCGGGGTGAGGGAAACCCACATGGAGGTGCAGGGCGCGCGCTCGATCGAAGAGCGCTTCGAAGGCGAACCGAACGCCCAGGAAGTCGCCGCCGCCTGGAAGGCCGAAGGCTACAAAGGCTGCTGGGTGCTGGCGCTGGGGACCAACGAGGCGGCCGACGTCGCCGCCGGCTCCAACGTCGGCCTGCGCGAACGGATCGAAAAGATGATGGCGATCATCGGCTCAGAACCGGTGCTCTGGGTCAACGTCCGCTCGCTCGTCCCGCCCGGCGATCCCTACTCGAAGGGGGGCATGGTCGAATGGGACGAAGAACTGGTCCGCGCCTGCGCCACCTATCCCAACATGCGCGTCTACGACTGGGCCTCGGACGTCAAAGACGAATGGTTCATCGAAGACGGCATCCACTTCACCTCGCCCGGCTACGCCGCCCGCGCCCAGCTGATCGCCCAGGCCCTCGCCCACGCCTTTCCCGAAAAAGGCGAAACCGAAGGCGGCTCCAAGCACTGCGTGGTGAGTTGACGCGCTTGGCGAGTTGTGGCGGCCATAGGCGCCCAAAGTCGCCAAGGACTCAATCGAGGCCGACGATCTCGACCGGCTGGGGGTCTCCGGCCGGATCGAAGCCCATGATCCGCCCGTAGAAGTAGAGCTCGGATTCGAGGCAGCTGATGTTGGTCTCGGCCTTGCGGAAGCCGTGCTGCTCGTCCTCGAAGGCGAGGTAGGCGTAGGGGACGCCGTTGCGCTCCAGCGCCGCCGCCATCGTTTCCGCCTGGTTCGGCGGCACGACCCTGTCCTCCAGGCCCTGCAGCAGGATCACCGGCGAGCGCAGCCGTCGGGCGTGGTGGATCGGCGAGCGCTCTCCGTAGAGCTCTGCCTGCTCGGGATATGGCCCGATCAGCCGGTCCAGGTAGCGGGACTCGAACTTGTGGGTGTCCTCGGCGAGCGCCGCCGCGTCGGCGACGCCGAAGTAGCTGGCGCCGGCGGCGAAGGCGTCGTGGAAGGTGAGCGCGCAAAGAGTCGCGTAGCCGCCGGCCGAGCCGCCGCGGATCGCCAGCCGCTCGCGGTCCGCCAGCCCCTCGTCGGCGAGGTGCAGCGCCGCGTTGACGCAGTCCTCGTTGTCGATCACGCCCCACTCGCCCCGCAGCTCGTCGCGGAACTCGCGGCCGTAGCCGCTGGAGCCGCGGTAGTTGACGTCGACGACCCCGATCCCGCGACTCGTCCAGTAGAGGTACTCGCGGTCCAGCGCCGGGGTGGCGTGGGAGGTGGGGCCGCCGTGGCTCTCGACGATCAGCGGCGGCAGTTCCCCCTCGGGCGCCTCGAACTCCGGGTTCGCCGGCGGGTAGTAGAAGCCGTGGGCGAGCTCGCCGTCACCGGTCGGGAACTCGATCGGCCGCGGCCGCGAGACGTAGGCGCGGTCGACCGGCTCCTCGCTCGAGGCGCGCACGACCTCGGTCTCGCCGCTCGCCGCGTCCCAGGTCACCACGGCCAGCTCGCTCTCGGGGCTGGCGGCGACGGTGACGACCTTGCTGCCGCGGGCGAAGAGCTGCGGGAAGTGGAAGGAGGTGAACGGCAGCCCCAGGTCCGCCGCTTCCCAGCCACCGGGCTCGAGCAGCGCCAGCCGTTCTTCGCCGCGCCGGCAGCGGACGCAGGCGATCGCGCCGTTCTCGAGGAAGGCGAAGGTGGCGCCGCCGAAGAGCCACTGCGGGTGGGCGTAGTCGGCCTCCTCCTCGGTCAGCTGGACGAGTGCGCCCTCCTCGCCGCTCAGCTCGGTGCCCGGCTCGCGGGCACGGTAGAGGTTCCACCAGCCGTCGCGGTCGGAGGCGAAGTGGATGCGCCCTTCGGGCCCCCACGCGGGCTGGAAGACCGACTCCTCGGCGCCGCCGGCGATCAGCCGCTCCTCCCCGGTGTCGGCGAGTGGCGCCACCCACAGCTCGGTCCCGTCCCAGGGCATGTTCGGGTGGTCCCAGCAGGTCCAGGCGAGCCAGTCGCCGTCGCGGCTGACGCGGGGGAAGGAGTAGAAGTCACGGCCGCTCGCCAGGACCCGCGGCTCGCCCGAGCCGTCGACCGCCAGCGAGACGATCTCGTTCACCGGTTCCGGCTCGGCGTCGCGTTCGCGCACGCAGACGACCGTGAGACCGTCCGGCGCCGGGCTCATGTCGGCGTAGCGCAGCGCCCCGGGCGCCGGCGGCTCGGGCGAGATCGCCACCGGCTCCCCGCCGAGTCGCTGCCGGTAGAGCCGCTGGTCGGCGAAGTCGACGAAGAGGACGAGGTCGGGCTCGACCAGGCACCAGGCGCCGCCGCCGTACTCGTGCACGCGCGTGCGCACGTTGGTCCCCTCGGGGGTGACCGTCTCCGGCTCGCCCCCCTCGGGCCGCCGCATCAGCACCACTCGGCCGGCCTCCTCGGGCCGGCCCTCGGCCCACCAGACGGCGCCGTCGGCGGCGATCGCCGTCGACCCCAGGCGCCGCCCCGAGCTTGCCACGCCCGCCGCGTCGAGCGGCGAGGCCCAGGAGCCGTAGGGCGCGATGGTCGGCATCCCTACCCCTCTACCTCGACCTCGCGCAGATGATGCGTGTCGACGTCGTAGACGAAGCCGCGGACCACGTCGCGGTGCGGGAGGAAGGGGGAGGAGCGGACGCGCCGGATCGACTGGCGAACGTCCGCCTCGACGTCGCGGAAGGACTCGATCGCGAAGGCGGGGGCGATCCCGGTCGTCTCCTGCAGCTCCATCCGAAAGCCGTCGTCGGTGATCTTCTGCATGCCGCAGTCGGTGTGGTGGATCAGCATCACCTCGCGCGTCCCCAGCCGGCGCTGGGAGATCGCCAGCGAGCGGATCACGTCGTCGGTGATGACGCCGCCGGCGTTGCGCAGGACGTGCGCCTCGCCAGCGCCGAGGCCGAGCGCGGCGAAGACGTCGAGCCGCGAGTCCATGCAGGCGACGACCGCGAGCCGGCGCTGCGGTTCGACGTCGAGGTGCCGCTCGGCGAGGCCGGCGGCGAAGAGGCGGTTGTTGTCGAGCAGCTGGTCGATGGTGTCCATGGCGGGGGAGCCTAATCGCGCCGACCGCCCGCCGGTCGCCTAGGCTGATGGCGCGCATGGCAGTCGACCTCAACGACCTCGAGATCCGCGCTGCGAGCGAGGAGGACGTCGAGCTGCTCTTCGATCTGATCCTCGAGCTCGCCGCCTACGAGAAGCTCTCCGACGCAGTCGCCGGCGACCCCGAGGTGCTGCGCCGCTCGCTCTTCGAGGAGAAGGCGGCCGAGGCGCTGCTGCTCGAGACCTCGGACGGGACCGCGGTCGGCTACGCGATCTTCTTCACCACCTTCTCGACCTTCGAGTGCCGCTCCGGCCTCTGGCTCGAGGACGTCTACGTCCGTCCCGAGCACCGCCGCGGCGGCATCGGCCGGGCGGTGATGGAGCACCTCGCCCAGCTGGCCCAGGAACGCGGCCACGTCCGCCTCGAATGGGTCGCCCTCGACTGGAACGAGCCGGCGCTCAGCTTCTACGAGAAGCTCGGCGCGAGGACCCTCGACGACTGGCGCGTCCTCCGCTTGGAGCGGGACGGGATCAGGCGACTGGCGGAAGCCTGACATCGCAGTTCTTTAAATAGCCAGTGGTTTCCTGATCGTTCGAGGCATATATTCGGGCGGTGATGACCCGGCGCTTGCTCTCGAGCGCTCTCGTCTGCGGCGTTCTCGCCGTGGCGGGTTGCGGCAGCGACGAAGGCACGAGCACGAGCAATTCGGCAAACGCGCAGCTGCACAGGGAAATGCACCGGCAGCGGGCAAGGCACCGCGCGGCGGCGCGCCGCCATGCGCGGATCGCCGCCCGTCATCGCCACGCGCGGATGGCCGCCCGGCGCCGGCACCGGGCCGAGGTTCGGCGGCTTCGAGCCGAAGATGCCGAACGGGCGGCAGCCGAAGAAGCCGAAGTCGAAGAAGCGGCCCCGGAAGAAGAAGCGAGCGAATGCGACCCCAATTACTCGGGCGCCTGCCTCGACCCGTACGCCTCCGACTACGACTGCGAAGGTGGCAGCGGTGATGGCCCGGAGTACACGGGCACGGTCTCCGTTGTCGGTGAAGACCATTACGGTCTCGACGCGGATGGGGACGGAATCGGCTGCGAGGCGGAATAAGGCGATCGCCGACGCTTTGGCCGGCTGAGGCCTAGATGGTTGATTCCACGCCCTCAGGCGACGTAGTCGACCAGGGCGCGGCTCGGACGTCCGAGCCTGTGGTTGAGCGCGATGCATGCAGCCAACGCCAGAAGACGCTGAGAAATGCGAACGCGCAGGTTGTGAAGGGTGC
>DASTTQ010000015.1:0-89371 GCA_035760065.1 Solirubrobacterales bacterium | reverse complement strand
CATCCAATGCTCGAGCTGCCGTGACGACTTCCTGCGGACTGTGCCGGGCCTGATGGAGAAGTACGTCCGCCCCGGCGACGTGCAGCTGCTCTGGCGCCACTACTCGAACTCCGAAACGCCGCAGGAGCTGGGCTTCTACGGCGCCGAGGCGGCCGCCGACCAGGGCTACGGCTGGCAGTACATCTACCTCTTCTTCCGCACTCAGGAAGAAGCCAATCGCTTCAACAGCGAACGCTCCTTCCCCGACTTCGCCAAATCGATTGCCGGCAGCGTCGAGGAACTCGACGTCGAAGAATGGGAAAAGGACATCGAAGAAAACGGCGGCTCCGACGGGGCGATCCAGACGCGGCTCGAAGCCTCCGAGGAACTGGGGCGCAACCTCGGCATCCGGGTCGGCCAGGGGATGGTCCTCAGCGGGCCCAACGGGACCAGGACGCTGCAGGAAGGCCCGACCTTGCGGGAAGTCGAACGGGCGATCGCTGTCGTCGAATAGCCGTTGCGACCCGGCGTGGTCGAGGCGCCTTTGTCAACCACTGGTTTGCAAAGTCGCCTAGCCTCGCTGCGGCTAGGCGACGCGGCGCAGGCGCGCCCGCCGGGCGATCACGTCCCGCCACTCCGAGTCGACGATGTGGGCGGGGGCGGTGGTCGCGATCCAGTCGCCGAGAACCTCCGCCAGCCCCGCCGGGTCTTCGAGGTTGGGGAAGTGGGCGGCGCGGGGGAGGGTCTCGAAGCGGCAGTTGGGGATCGAGTGCTGGGCCTCGAGGCCGTGCGAGATCGGGATCGTGCGGTCGCGCTCGCCCCAGACGATCAGGGTCGGCATCTCGCCGAGCAGGTAGAGGCGGTCGCGGGCGCTCACTTTCTGGCCCTCGAAGTCGATCACCGAGCGCAGGGTCTGCAGGAAGGCGCGCCGGGAGCCCGAGTCCTGGAGTGGCGCCAGGGCTCGCGCCACCGCGGTCAGGTAGACGCCGGTCGAGTTGCCGCGGGCGCCCAGCCGCGCACCGGCGCCGGCCAGGGCGCCGACCACCCGCGGACGGGTCGCCAGGCGCAGCAGCGCCGAGGATCCCGGCAGCGCCGCCCCCCGCAGCAGCGGGCTGACGTCGTGGCCGAGGCCGCCGCTGGAGATCAGCGCCAGCCGCTCGGTGCGCTGGGGGAACTGGTAGAAGAACTGCATCGCGACGCCGCCGCCGAGCGAGTGGCCGACGATCGTCGCCCGCTCGACCCCGATCGTCGTCAGCAGGTCCCGGATCGCCGCCGCGTGCGCTCCCAGCGAGTAGTCCCCCCGCGGCGTCGCCGCGTCGCCGTGCCCGATCAGGTCCGGCGCGATCACCCGGTAGGACCCGGCCAGCCGCTGTGCCACCTCCTCCCAGTGGCGCGAGGAGTTGACCATCCCGTGGACCAGCACCACGTCCGGCCCGCTGCCGGCGACCCGGTAGACCGCCCGGTGCCCGTGCAGGCTCGCCTCGTGAACCTCGAAGGCGGTGGGGGCATCCATCGGGAAGACCCTACTAGCGCCGAAAGCGGCTCTAGGCCGAATCTCTCTCCCGCTCGGCCTCGGCCTCCATCTTCGCCAGCCGGATGTAGTAGTCCGGGAACTCGTTCAGGTGGGCCAATGCGATCTTGCCGGTGAGAACCGCGTCGTCGTCGGTGACGTTGGTGGCGAGATCATGGCTCCCGTGCTCGAGCTCGACATCGATCCCGGCCCGGAATTCGGCAACCTCGAATGGAGCGGATGACCAGTCGATACCGATTTGCTCGCCGATTCGACGCGCTTCCTCGGCGGTGAAGCTCTTGCGGCTCATGCAACAAGCTTAAGGCCCATGGTTCGCGTGGGTGGAGGCTGAACCCGACCGTCGAGTCATCCGTACCAATGGCCACACAACCCGCGTGACCGCATCCCGCGGTTTCGCGACGAGGTCAGGAGTCGGAAATGTCCCTACGCCGTGCAACCACTTCGCTGTCGTCCCTGGTGATCTTGACCCTCGTCATCGCGGGCTGCGGCGGTGGCTCGTCGAGCAGCGAAAGCACCGCCTCCAGTGCAAGCGGGACGACGGTGAGCGGCGGCGAAGTCTCCGGCCTCGGCAACGTCCTGGTCGATTCCGAAGGGCTCACCGTCTACGAGTTCGGCAAAGACACGGGAACGACGTCCACCTGCTTCGGCGCCTGCGAACAGAGCTGGCCGCCGGTGATCGTCAAGGGGAAGCCGACCGCCGGCGAAGGCGCGACGGCTTCCGCCCTGGGAACGACCAAGCGCAAGGACGGCAGCCTGCAGGCGACCTACGCGGGCCACCCCCTTTACACGTTCGCGGGGGACACGGAACCGGGGGAAGCCACCGGCAACGAATCCGAGGCATTCGGGGGGAAATGGTCGGCCATGGACGAATCCGGCGAAGCCGTCGCCGGGACGGCTACCGAATCCGAAGAAACCGAAAGCTCGAGCGGCGGCTACGGATATTGAGCGGTAGGGATGCGCTTGGTCTTCGGAGGCCGTAAGGATCATCGGGCCTCCTCAGGTCCGTGAGATCGCGGGAGCGACGGGGGTCAAAGGCTCGGCGAAGCGGTGGGTTCCCTCGTACTCGCCCTCGAAATCGAGCGGCGGATCTCGCCCCGACTGCGATGTCAGTGGCGTTAGAACTTCACTGATGAGGCGATTCAAAGCTCGCCATGAAGTAGGAGGCGCCAAAGAGCTCTGCGCCCCCTTCGATGCGCTTCAAAGCTCTCTTGTCGAGAGCGATCAGTTCGTCAAGCGTTCGATCAAGAATCTTCGCGGCTTTCATCCAGCCCGGCTCGTCGACCCTGATCGTGCTCCAGGACATGTGGGAATCGTCTCGAGCCTCAAAGGTTCCGTTGTCGATGGCCGACCCGAGCGCTTCCACCGCTCCTCGCATCACCGACGCGAGGACCGTTTGCTTGATGGCGGGACCGAGGTGTTTCCAGTCCTCGGTCCATTGGATAGCCGATTTTCGTGGCTCAAAAATATGCTCGATCGCCCCCCTTCGCCGCCTGGTCGCTACCAGGGCGATGCAATCCGTGTCCTCAAGCTCGGCGAAGTGATAGCCACAATGGGAAACGGGCAGACCTGACTCCTCCGCGAACAACTTTGGCGACATGCGCCGTCGCGGCGTGTTCATCGCCATCAGGATGCGGACCCGGGTGGGGTGCGACATCACCTTGGCCATCACCTGCTGCTCATCCTCCTGGGCCCGGGCGGCCCGGCGCTGTGCACGCCTCTTGTCCTTCGTAGGCCGCCGCGACCGCCCAGCCATTCCATCAGAGCCCGCTGGCAAATCGCCCAGGGGGTCATCCCTTAGGGGTGACTCGAAGCTGGACATGAAGTACGACATAAGGAAATGATCTGCCCCAGCCTCAATGCGGCTGACGCATTCCTCTTCGAGTGCGATGAGAGCCTTAAGCGCCTGGTCCAGGATGGTCGCTAGTTCACGCCAGCCTTGCGCGTCTAGTTCGATCGTGTTCCACGACAGATGAGACTCGTCCCGGGCTCCAAAGGTCCCACTGTCGATGGCGGTACCGAGCGCTGCTACCGCGCCACCGAGAACTGAGGTAAGAACACCTCGTTTCGTGTGCGGCGGGAGTTTCTGCCACTCGGCGGTCCAGGCGAGAGCCGTCTCAAGCGGTTCATAGATGTGTTCGGTTGCCCCGCGCCGCTGCTTGGTTTCGACCAAGACGATGCAGCCGGCGTCAGCCAGCTCGCCGAAGTGGTAAGCGCAGTGAGTGAGGTCCAGCCCGGACTCCCGGGCAAAGACTTTGGGGGAAAGGCGCCGTCGCGGCGTGTTCATCGCCATCAGGATGCGGACCCGGGTGGGGTGCGACATCGCAATCGCAACAAGTTGGCTGTGGTCTCGCCCCTCCCTTGGTCGCCTACGCGCTCGCCTTCGGTTTGCGATCGCTTGATCCATTAATCGCGGTATTTAAATGTTTGGAAAGAGCGCTTCCGTCGAATCTGCCAATTTTGCACGATTAATTTCCAGCAAATTGCGCTAATTGCTTGGATTGCTGCAACTGATTGCAGCAATATTCCCCTCTGATGGATTTTCCGAGACATATGGGAGGGGGTGAACTCCGTGAGACTTGTCGTCGTCGTAGACGCGACCCCTGCTCTATCAACCGTCAAGGGCGGTTAGCAAGGGAGTCGCGACGCTCCGGCACCCGGGGCCGGGGCCCAGCAGGAGACGACGACAGCAAATCGGAGGACTAGGGGAAGGGACCAAACTGCGCGACGTACGCCCTTTGGTGCAAATGAGCAGACGTACGCCGCGCCTGTGCCAAGCACTCACGCGACCGTGAGCGCTTGTTGTGCGCTGCCGTCAAGCCAGCGCGCCGGGACGGTAGCGGTCCGCTCTAATGCGTGTCAACCAATCCGTCGAAACGGTTCAACGGGTCATTTCGTTTTCAATCGACGCTCACAGTACGTTCAACCACCTTGAGCATGATCGAAGACATCAAGGGGGTCAGCATGTGTGGACGCGGTCGGGCGCGGCTGAATCATCGACAGGTCGAAGCGCTTAGTCACCCGATCCGGCTACGGATCATGGAGTTGTTCAGCAGGAATGCGAGTCGTTCACTCGCCGTCGCGGACCTAGCGGCTGATCTCGGAGATGACTTCAAGGACGTGAGCCTGTCCAAAGTGAATTATCACCTGCGACACCTACAGGATGTCGAGTTGATTCCCGAGACCGGAATGGGTTAGGTGATGGCGGATAGACGACCCCGGTCCCAATGGGGAGGGATCGCCGCTGCGGCTCGGATGACTCATGCCCCGAGGACGACCTTCAAGTCAAGCTGGAAAAAACATTGCCGAGGCAGGCAAGGGGAGTCGAGCGCAGAGAGCTTGCACTCCTTTTGGGCTTCGGCGGGGGCTCCGCCACCGAGGAAATCGAGCCTTTGACCGAGGCTCTCGCTTTTCAGGTTAACCGCGATGGCCATATCCGGATGGGCGGCGAGGCCGCGTTCCCTGCGTGGGGCGAGGATGCCCGGTGAGAAAGCTCGTGGAGACGCCTCGGGGGAAAGGGCGTCTGGTGGCCGCCACCGAAGTGCGACGCGGCTGGCGGGTCCGAGTGGAGCTGTCGGGCGGGGGCGTCTGGACCGGCTCGAACCACGAGCTCTCCGGCGCCGGAGACGGGGAGACGGTCAAGGCGCTCTGGCGAGAGCTGGGGGGGCGAGGGGAAGCGGGGTGAGCTGATGTCACGACGAGCGCGAAGTGTGGAAGATGAAGCGGCGTTCCAGGGTCTTGGGAAGGTCATCGTCGGCATCCGCGAACGGCGTGGCCTGGACCGCGAGGAGTTCGCGGCGGAGATCAGCGAGGAGCGCCGGACCCTCGAACGGCTCGAACGCGGCGAGGTGAACGCCGATTGGGGAACCCTCCGCACTCTCGCACGGGCGCTTGGCCTGCCCCTCGACTCCTTGGTCGAGCTGGCCGAGGAAGCTGCGCCGGGTCCCGGCGGGGAGGAATGGCGGCGCTGGTCGCCGCAGGTAGAAGAGAGTCCCGGCGTGTGTGAGTGGGAGGGAATGCACGGCCTCTACCCGAGGTTGATCGAGGAGCTGATCGAGGCCCAGCCCGTCGGGGAGGAGCCCGATGGCGTCCCCGCGCTCGAGGACGAGCCGGTCTACGAGAGATTCGTCCGCGAGGGTGAAAAGCTCCTCGTCTACATGAGTCCCGTCGCCGTCCGGCGGCTCCGCTTGCGGGACGAGCGCTTTCAGCCTCTGCCCTTCCTCTGGTTCCTCATCTGCCGTAAGGAGGGGCGCTCGGACATCTGCGCGGTCGAGGGCGGGATGGTGCTGGCGGCGCTCGGGGGAGCGTCCCCGATGGACCGCGAGCTGCGCCCGGGGTCGGCCTACGTGGCCGAGGAGCCCGAGGCCGATGTCGTCCCGGCAGGGGCCGAGCGCTGGCTGACGATGGCGGTGGTCGAGCTGGAGGCGACCTCGCGCGGCGCCGGGCCGAGGACGGGCATCCGCTTCGAGATCGCCGAGCCGGATGGACCCCCCCTCTACAGCTTCGCGATGGAGGCGTTCGCCGCGCTCCGGGCGATCGACATGCCCGGGCTCGGCGAGCTGCCCGTCTCTGAGCGGTCGGCGGCCGGGCTGGGCGAGCTGGCCAAGCTCGCCGCCGAGATCGAGGCCGCGGGGAAGCGAAGGGAAGAGCAGGGATGAGGGACGGTGTCAGGCAAGCCCGACCGGACCCGCGACCGAGACCAGCTCTACTTCGAGGCGCTGGCCCATCCGCTTCGACGCCGGATCGTCCGCCTGGCGAGGTCGCGAGCGGAGGAGGAGCTGAGCCCGGTCGAGATCAACAGGCGGCTGGGCGAGGACCTCTCCAACCTGAGCTACCACGTCCGCTGCCTGGTGGGATTCGGGTTCCTGAAGCTCGCCTACACCCGCAGGGTCCGCGGCGCCACCGAGCACTTCTACCAGCTCGATCCCGCCGTGGCTGAGCACCCGCTCGTCCATGCCCTGCTGGGAGAGGACGAGCCCTCGTCTTCTGCCAAGACCGCTCCGCGACGCCCCGATCGCTCGCCGTGAAGCGCCGGCCGGCCCGGACCCGGGGCGAAGATCAGAGGGAGCTTGGGCGGGCGATCAGGCTGTTTCGCGGGCGGGCGGGCCTGAGTCAAGCCGCTCTCGGGAAGAAGGCGGAGCTTCACCAGACCCACCTCGCGGATCGCTCAGTCCGATGATTGGAGCATCTCTTGAAGGTTTGGGGGCTCTGAGATGTTCCAGAAAAGTGGCCTCGCCATGGGCCGACGGCGCTCTATCCGCGGCGCTCGGCGGAAGGTGAGATTGCCGGATAGCGGCGGCATGTCAATCCGGTTGCCTTCCAGTAGTTCCGGAACCGTCAATAGCTGGATTCGAGGGTGCTTCCCCCAGGTCCCGACTCCCTCGCTGCCGGAGTGGTAGAAGCCTGCCGCCGCTGCCTCGGTTCGCATCGGTTGGGTCGGCCTGTTCATGCTGATTAGAAGACCTATCTCGGCGTCTTCTCGCTCCACCACCCCTCGCAGATCGCGGATGTCTCGCACGCTCACGCGCCCTGCCTTCACCGAGATGATGACTTCGCGCGTCTTCCCGCCTACCTTCTCGTGAAAGATCAAATGCCCATCCACTCCCCGATCAGCACCCTTCTTCTTTTCGGTGGTGCGGGCGCCCACCAATCCGAGCGCCCAGGCCTCAAACTGGTAAGGGTCTTCCTTCGCCAGCTTGCCCGCGTCCTCTGCCGTAGTCGGCTCGCCCGTGACGCTGAAGTCCACGCTTTCCCCAAATGCCTGTACGAGCCTGCTCTTGATCAAGTTGGTCGCCAAGTAGGTGATGTCGATCCCAACCCACCGTCGGTTAAGGCGCTCTGCAACCGCAACCGCAGTTCCACACCCGCAAAATGGATCAAGAACAACATCCCCTGGATTGCTGCTCGCTTCAATGATGCGCTCTAGAAGCGCCTCTGGCTTTTGGGTGGGATAGCCGAGGCGCTCGGCAGCCTGGGAATTGATTGGGGGAATGTCATCCCACAGGCTGTCTACGGTCTCCCCCTTCAATTCGTCGAGATACCGCTTTCGCTGAATCCGGTGAGACTTGTCCGGGGGAAAGTAGAGACGCCCTTCGGCCTCCATCTCTTCCATGCGCTCCCGCGAGACCGCCCAACCCTTCGGTGGAGGCGAATACCCTTTGTACTCGTAGACAAGGTTGGGCCGATGGGAGGGACTCGTCAGGTTGTCGCGCCTGTAGCGGCGGCCATGGTCGTCTTCGTGCGTGAACTTCGCAGCTATGTAGTCGGGGTTGCTCTCTCGATACTGACGGTGGAAGGGGGCCTTCTTGCTTTTCGCGTAAAAGAGCAGGTTGTCCGCGGTCACACCAAAGCGGATTGCGGCTGCGTTCGTCTCGCCCCGGCCCGCCTTCCGCTTCCAGATGATGTCGTTTCGGAAGTTCTGCGGACCAAAAACGGCATCCAAGAGCAGCTTGAGGTAATGGCTCGCCGTGGGATCGCAATGGAGGTAGAGCGAGCCGGTTGGTTTTAGAGCCCGGCGCAGCTCGACCAGCCTCGGTGCCATCATCGCCAGGTAGGCGAGCATGTTGCTCTCTGCGAGAACGGTGCGGAAGGCACGCATCGCTCGGGATACTTCTCCGCCCCCCTCTACAACGTCGTCATAGGCGGCAGCGGCTACGCAATCCCATTGCCATGTATCTCCGAAGGCTTTGATCTGCGCGGCAGAGCGCGAGCCATCCTGGGTGGCAAAGAGGACGTTGTAATTGGCGTTGCTGTTGAAAGGCGGATCGAGATAGACAAGATCGACGCTCTCGTCGGGAACGTGTTGCTGGAGAACATCGAGGTTGTCCCCGTAAAAGAGGGCGCCATGTTGGTCTTGTTTGGAGGACGAAGCGGAAGCCATTGGGAACTCTCCCGGCTATTCGGGCAGCCGCATCTCCCTCCCTCCGGATGGGCTGAGCTGCATGAGGACGTTCAAAATGACCAAGCTGGCCCATGTGCAGGGAAAAGTCCCGGCATGGGGTAATCACCTCTGATGAGCGGCGTATCGCCCGGCTAGGCACTCCGTGAACCGACCTGGCTACTGGTCTAGCGAGTTCGCCAATCTCTCCTAAAGGACTTCCTGCAACGGGTTTGCAACCGAATCACGAGCCCGCTGCAACGAGTTTGCAATGGAGCGACCACCGAACAGCCACGAACGCCCCCGAACCAAGCCCGCGAAGGGCCGCAAACTGCGGGTTCTTCGCCCCTGTTCGCGTGCCTTCGAGAGTTCCTAACCTATCGGGGCGCCCGGATTTGAACCGGGGACCTCACCGACCCGAACGGTGCGCGCTACCAGGCTGCGCCACGCCCCGAGAGGGGGTGATTATCCCAGACGGGGGAAGTGGGGGCGGCGGAGAGGGCGGGCCGCTACTTTGGAGGGGGAGGCGGGTCGACTGAGGTGAAGATGGCGCGAAGGCTGATTCCGGTTCTGGTCCTGGTGCTGCTGGCGGCGATGCCGCCGGTGGCTCGCGGCTATCTGCCGCCGGGCTTCATCGGCATCTCCCCGCAGAGCCCGGGCACGGCGAAGGACTACGACCTGATGCAGCAGGCGGGCATCTACAGCGTGCGGTTGCCGCTCTACTGGACCGTGGTCGAGCCGCAGAGCCCCGCCTTCTCGGAACGGCACTGGGATGGCTTCGACCGCGAAGTGAGGCTGGCGGCCGAAGCCGGGCTCGAAGTCTTCCCCTTCATCACCGCCTCGCCGAAATGGGTGGCCCCGGCCGGCATCGACCTGCCGGTCGCCAACGCCTGGCAGCGCCGCGCCTGGGGCTCGTTCGTGCGGGCGGCGGTCGACCGCTACGGGCCCGGCGGCAGCTTCTGGCGCGAAGAAGCCGAACTGCCCTACTTCCCGATCCGCCGCTGGGAGATCTGGAATGAGGAGAACATCGTCACCTTCGCCACCCGGCCCGAACCGGCCCGCTTCGCGACGATGATCCGGATCGCCGGCCGGATCATCCACCGCGATGCGCCCGGCTCCGAAGCGATCCTCGGCGGCCTCTTCGGGCGGCCGCTGCAGATCCCGCCCAACGTCGCCTCCGGCGACTACCTCTCGCGCCTCTACCGCTCCCGCGACGTGAAGAGGTACTTCGACGGGGTCGGGCTGCACCCCTACGTCGCCGACGCGCGGGCGATGGGGGCGCAGCTGGCCAACCTGCGGCGGATCATGCGCCGCCATCACGACGGGGCCACGCCGCTCTACGTGACCGAGCTCGGCTGGGGCTCGGCGAGCGGCCCGACCCGCTGGCAACGCGGCCTCTGGGGCCAGGCCTACCAGCTCTCCAAGAGCTTCGCGATGCTCTCCGCCAACCGCGTCCGCTGGGGGGTCGGCGGCGTCTGGTGGTTCACCTGGGCCGACGAAGGCGGCGCCTGCGTCTTCTGCGGCTCCGCCGGGCTGCTGACCAGGGGACGGGAAGCGAAGCCCGCCTGGTACCGGTTCAACGAATGGACCGGCGGCGATGCCGGCACCGTGCCGCGGCTGGGCAGCGGCGACTCGAAGCAGAGCGAAGAAACCGCAGCGGAATAGCTAGGCTCCGGCTCGGACTTCAACCGAGAAAAGGAGCTGCGATGGCGTTCTCCGTACCCGACCTGCCGTACCCCTACGACGCGCTCGAGCCTCACATCGACGAGGAAACGATGCGCATCCACCACGACAAGCACCACCAGGCCTACGTCGACAAAGCCAACGCCGCGCTGGAAGGCACCGAGTGGGCCGACCGCGACGTCGAGGACGTCCTCCGCAACCTCTCGGCGCTGCCGGGCGACAAGCAGGCCGCGGTCCGCAACAACGCCGGCGGCCACTACAACCACACCCTCTTCTGGCAGATGATGGGCCCCGACGGCGGCGGCGAGCCGAGCGGCGACCTGGGCGCCGTGATCGCCGACACCTTCGGCTCCTTCGACTCCTTCAAGGAGGAGTTCAAAAACGCCGGCATCGCCCGCTTCGGCTCCGGCTGGGCCTGGCTGGTCAAGGACTCCTCCGGCCTGGCGGTCGTCTCGACCCCGAACCAGGACTCGCCGATCTCCGACGGCACCACGCCGCTGCTCGGCTGCGACGTCTGGGAGCACGCCTACTACCTGAAGTACCAGAACAAGCGCCCCGAATACCTCGACGCCTTCTGGAACGTCGTCAACTGGGACTACGTCGCCGAGAGGTTCGCCTCGTAGGAGGGCTGCTCTGAGGCTGCGGGAATCTGCTCCATGGCGTGCTCGGCTAGGGCGGTGATCGTCAGGCTGGGGTTGACGCCGACGTTCGCCGGCACCGCCGAGCCGTCGCAGACGAGCAGGTTCTCGTAGCCGAAGACCCGCTGGCTGGCGTCGACGACGCCGTCCTCGGGACCGTGGCCGATCACCGCGCCGCCGAGGATGTGGGCGGTGCTCGGGACGTTGAAGAGCGCCTCCATCACCGAGCTCTGGGCGACGCCTCCGGTCCGCTTCGCCAGCCACTGGGCGGCGTCGTTGGCGACCGGGATGAAGGTCGGGTTCGGCTTCTCGGGGTCCTGCTCGGTCTGCAGCCGGACGTTGCCCGAGCGTTTCAGGGTCGGGCGAAGGGCGATCGCGTTGTCGAGCGTCTGCATCACCAGGAGGATGATCGTGCGGCGCGACCAGCCCTGCGGCCAGAGCACCTTGGCGAAGCGGACCGGGTGGCGGACGATCTGCGCCAGCAGCTTCAGCGGCCGGGTGACGCGGGTGCCGTCGCCGACCAGCAGCGTGTAGAGCAGGCTCATCGAGTCGCCGTCCCTGCCGTAGCTGACGGTCTCGATGTGGGTGTCGGGATCGGGGTAGATGCTGCCGCTGATCGCGACCCGTCTGGTCAGGTCGTCGGGATAGTCCTCGGGGACGGTGACCGCGAGGATCATCTCGCTGTTGGTGCGGACCAGCTCGCCGAGACGGTTGGAGATGCGCGGCAGGGCGCCGTTCAGGCGGCAGCGCTGCAGCAGCTTGTTGCTGCCGAGCGCGCCGGCGGCGACGACGACGCCGCGGGCGGTGATCGTGCGCCGGCCGCGGCCGGGAATCATCCCCGAGCGCTCGCTCGTCACCGAGTAGCCCTCGCTGCCGTCCTCGGCGCCGAGCGGGCGGATCTCGGTGACGGTGCGGTCGGGGATCACCTCGACCCCGCGCTGTTCGGCCAGGTAGAGGTAGTTCTTGACCAGGGTGTTCTTGGCTCCGTGCGGGCAGCCGACCATGCAGCGGCCGCAGAGGCTGCAGCCGGTGCGGTCGGGGCCCTCGCCGCCGAAGTAGGGATCGGGGACGGTCTTCCCCGGCTGCCCGAAGAAGATCCCGACCGGCGTCTTGCGGTAGGTGTCGCCGACGCCGATGTGCTCGCCGTACTCGCGCAGGAGATCGTCGGCTGCGTCGTCGGTCTCGACGTCGGCGACGCCGAGCATGCGCTGCGCTTCGGCGTAGTGGGGCGCCAGCTCGGCCTCCCAGTCGGCCATGTCGGCCCACTGCGGGTCCTCGAAGAACTTCGACGGCGGGACGTAGAGCGTGTTCGCGTAGCCGAGGCTGCCGCCGCCGACGCCGCTGCCGCTGACCACCGCGACGTCCTTGAAGGTCGAGAGGCGGAAGATGCCGCGCAGGCCGAGTCGCGGAGCCCAGAAGTAGCGGCGGATGTCCCAGGTCGACTTCGGGAAGTCCTTGTCGGTGAAGCGCTTGCCGCACTCCAGGACTGCGACCTTGTAACCCTTTTCGGCCAGGCGCAGAGCGGAGACGGAGCCGCCGAAGCCGCTGCCGACGATTATCCAGTCGTAGTCGTACTGGCTCATCGCCCGGGGTTGCGGCGTCTGCTCAGGCCTCGCCCGGCTCGAGCGGGCGGAAGTCGGTCGTGCGAGCGCCGCAGACCGGGCAGAACCAGTCCTTGGGGATGTCCTCGAAGGCGGTGCCGGGCGGGATGCCGCCGTCGGGATCGCCGATCGCAGGGTCGTAGATGAAGCCGCAGCTCTCGCAGATCCAGAGCGTGGCGTCCTTGGTCTCCGTCGTCATCGACATAGATGTTACGGACCCGCGCGTCCGGCTATTTGCCGAAGCTGACCTGCGGGGTGGCGCGATCGGCTTCGTCGATCTCGAAGTACTCGCGGGGGGTGAAGCCGCCCTGGTTGGCGATGATCGAGCCCGGGAACTGCTGGATCGTCGTGTTGTAGGACTGCACGTTGGAGTTGTAGATCCGCCGCGACGCCTGGATTTCGTCCTCGAGCTCGGAGAGGTTGCGGCTGAGCTGCTGGAAGTTCTCCGTCGCCCGCAGGGTCGGGTAGTTCTCGGCGACGGCGCGCAGTTCGGTCAGCGCGCCGGTCAGTTTCGACTCGGCTTTGGCGGTGTCGGCGACGCTGGAGGCCTGCATCGCCTCGGCCCGCGCTTTGGTCGCTTTCTCGAAGACCTCGCTCTCGTGCTCGGCGTAGCCTTTGACCGTCTCGACGAGGTTGGGAACGAGGTCGTGGCGGCGTTTCAGCTGCACGTCGATCCCGCTCCAGGACTCGTCCACCCGGTTCCGCGAAGCGATGATCGAGTTGCGCTTCCCGACGTAGTAGAGGACCGCGAGGATGAGGATTACGACGACGACGATGATGGCGATGGTCATAGAGGCTCCTGTTGGGGTGACCGGGCTCGAGGCCATCCTAACGCCGCTGCGTTCGTCCTTTCCACCGCATATGCATGGAAAGGACGCCCGGCGCGATCGCGGGCGCGACGAGCCATAGGATCGCGTCGTGGGTGCGAAGCAGGAAGCGCAGGAATGGGCCGAGATCGTGCGCCGCTACGGCGAGCGCAACGGGGTGACCTACGAGCCGGTCGGCGGGATCAACCCCAAGGACGGGCCGGTGGCGCTCTGCGTGGGCGGCGTCAACCGGCTGACCGGGCAGCTGACGGAAGGCTTCTGGGGCGCCTCCTGCGACGCCGACGAAAAGGAGGTCGGCGGCCTCTTCAGCAAGGCGGTGGTGCCGACCGCGGTGTTGGCCAAGGCTCACATGCCCGACCTGGCGCAGGTGGTGCCCGCCTTCAACGTCGAGTCGATCGAGGGGCACGAGGTCGTCACCCAGCGCTTCCAGCGCAAGGTCGAGTTCGAGTCGATCGACTTCAACAAGCGCTTCCTGGCGACGGTGCCGAAGGAGTACGACCCGGTCTCGCTGCGGGAGCTGTTCAGCCCCGGCTTCCTCGGCTGGGCGACGACGATGAGCGGCGAGATCGACTTCGGCGTCAACGACCGCCAGCTCTGGTTCCTCTGGCGGCTGCGCGAGCGCAGCCCCGAGGAGCTGAAGGCGGCGCTGAAGAACGCCGGCCAGCTGTTCCGGCGGATCCAGGGCGAGATGGACGAGAGCGGCATCCACACCTACCCGCCCGGCCCCTGGCACGCCGGCCTGGAGCCGTTCCCGGATCAGCAGCCTCAGGCGGGGTAATCGGGGTCGCCGGGGAGGACGACGCGCGGTTCGGGGCCGTCGTCGGCGATCACCTTGGGGAGGATCGGCTCGATCGTGCGCGCGCGGTAGGCGGCCAGCGCCTCGTCGGAGGTGGCGAACTCGGCCAGCCAGCCGAGCTGGGTGCGGGTGGGGAAGGAGAGGACGAGCTCTCCGGCCGCCTGTGCCTCCAGTGCCGCGGCTGGCTGGAACCAGCGCGCCTCGGTGGTCTCGACGCCGTCGGGCTGCGGTGGCGTGTGGGCCGGTGCGAGGGCGAGGAAGAACCAGGCGTCGAAGCGGGTGGCGATGATCTCGGGGGTGATCCAGCGGGTGAACGGCACCAGCTCCTCGCCCGCTCCCAGCTCGATCCCCGCCTCCTCGGCGAGCTCGCGCAGGGCGCAGGCGCGCAGGCCGGCCTCCTCGGCGCCGTCGGCCTCGTCGAGCGAGCCGCCCGGGAAGACCCAGACGCCGGGCATGAACCTGGCCTCCTCGCTGCGCCGCAGCATCAGCACCTCCAGCGCCCGCTGCGAGTGCTTGCCGCCGCGACGCAGGAGCACGATCGAGGCCGCCGGCCGCGGCGTCGCCGGCGCTCCGAAGTTCGGCACCTCCGCCGGTCCCCGTCGTCGCTCCTCCATCGAGCAAATCTACAGGGGGTGTCTGAGTTTGACCCACATAAATGGCGGGAAAGCTCAGACACCCCGAGGGGCGTGGGGGTTAGCCGACGACGCGGCGGCGCTCGCGGCGGACCCAGGCGCGGTGGGTGAGCCAGGCGATCAAGGCGATCAGGGCAATCGGGCCGAGGGCGGCGAGGGCGACGAGCATCACCGCGGCGGCGACCGTGAGAACGTGGCCGGCGTCGTGCAGCGCGTCATCGATTCCCCAAGCCCCACCGCCCGATGATTCGCTGGAGCCGGTCTCGATCCGCAGCGCGACGCGGGAGAAGTCGGCGCGACGGTGCAGGTGGGTGAGCTGGGCGGCGAGTCGGGAGGCGTGGCGGCGCTCATGTCGCAGCTCGGCTTCGATCGCTTCCCGCTCTTCTTCGGTTTCCGCGCCTTCGAGCTGGGCGAGCAGGCTGTCGATCCGCGCCCGCGATTCCTTCAGCAGGACAGCGGCGCTGACGGTGGGAGCGGTGATGTCGGCGGTCGCCTCGCGGCGCGAGCGGACCGCGTCGATCTCCGAGAAGGCCGCCATCGCGTCGCCGAGCTTGTGGCTGGGGATCAGCAGTTCGAAGCTCGCCCCGGCTTCTCCGGCAGCGCCTTCCTGGGTGGAGGAGCGCATGACGATGCCGTTGTTCGCGTGCACCGCTTCGAAGACCCTGGTCGCGTCGCCGGCGACGTCTTCGGGCTGGGCGGCGAGGACGACCTCGGCGGAGCGTTCGACGTCGCGGTGGCGGGGGGTAAAGCTGCTGTTGAGGTTCCGGCTGAACATGAGGTTCTGGCTGAACGGTTCTATTTCCGCCTTCCCGTTAGTTGCCCCCTTGGCCGCTGAGGCACCAGAGGTCAGTGATCGGGCTTCCGGGGCGGGTTTGGCGTAGTGGCCGGAGCCATCGAAGTACTGAAGGTCGCCAAGGGTTGATCCATGTTGCTGCGAGGTAGAGCTGGAGCTCGATCCGCCTAGGCTTCCGATGACGAGAACGGCTGCGATGGCAATCGCCGCAACAGCCGCCGTTCCCGCCGGCAGCAGCAGGCGCCGCGGCTGAACGGCCCGGAGTCGATCAAGCGAGAGCCGTGGTAGGCGCGAGCGCCGCGGGAAGCCCGCGGCGGCACGCTCGTCCAGCTCGGCGGCGAACTGCGGCCGCGGGGTGGGGCGGAGGGCCTGGAGGTCGGCGATCAGCTGGTCGTCCCTAGACGGTTCCATCGCATGCCTCCCTCAGCTTGGTCATCGCGCGATGCAGCTTGGTGCCGGCGTTCGACTCGCTCGTGCCGAGCACCTGGGCGATCTCCGCGTTGGCCAAGCCGGCGAAGAACTTGAGCGCGATCAGCTCGCGCTCGCCTGGTTGCAGGCGCTCGAGTGCGGCGGAGACGGTGAGGCGACGGTCGCTGCGCTCGGCACCCGCATGGGTGTCGAGGCTTTCGGGATCCGCTGGCTCGGCCGTCAGCTCGGCCTGGCGGCCGCGGTGGCGCAGCTCGTCGAGGGCTGCATTGCGGGCGATCCCGAAGAGCCAGGCTCGTGGCTCGCCCCGCCGCGGATCGAAGCGATTGCGCTTGCGGTAGGCACGCTCGAAGGCGGCTGCGGTGACTTCCTCGGCCGCGGTGGTATCGCGCAGCAGGCCGGCGACGTAGGCGAAGAGGTCGTCGCGGCTGGAACGGTAGAGGCGATCGAAGGCGAGATCGGCCTCACGCGGCGCGTCACTGGCGTCTGCGACGAGCGTTTGCTCCATACCCGGACTACGGCCGGCACCGGAATCCATCACGGCGAGTGTCGACGATTGGCGAGTTGATATCGCTCTAGGCGGGCTAACTCGCCAATCGTCAAGCAGCCCGCGCCAAATCGACTGGCGGGGCGGCGATCGCCGCCGCAATCGACTCGCGGGCGATGGCGACGAGGTCGCGCAGCTCGTCCTCGGAGATCGAGAGCGGGGGCATGAGGACGACGGTGTTGCCGAGCGGGCGGATGAAGGCGCCGCGCCTGCGGGCCTCGACGGTCACCCGGTGGCCCATGCGGAGGCAGTCGTCGTGGTCGCCGAGGTCGATGCCGACCATGAAGCCCTTCTGACGCACCCCGGCCACCTCGGGCATCGACGCGACCTCGGCCAGCAGCTCTTCGAGCAGGGCGATCTTCGGCTGCAGGCGCTCGAGCGTCCGCTCCTGCTCGAAGACGTCGAGGTTGGCGAGCGCCGCCGCGCAGGCGAGGGGGTTGCCGGTGTAGGTGTGGCCGTGGAAGAAGGTCTTGAACTCCTCGTAGGCGCCGAGGAAGCCTTCGTAGATCTCCTCCGTGGTCAGCGTCGCCGCCAGCGGCAGGTAGCCGCCGGTGATCCCCTTCGCCAGGCACATCAGGTCAGGACTTACGCCTTCCTGTTCGCAGGCGAACATCGTCCCGGTGCGGCCGAAGCCGGTCGCCACCTCGTCGCAGATCAGCAGCACGCCGTGACGGTCGCAGAGCTCGCGGGCCGCGCGCAGGTAGCCCTCGGGCTGGAGCAGGATGCCGGCGGCGCCCTGGACGACGGGCTCGACGATCACGCCGGCGATCTCCTCGCCGTGAGCGTCGAGCACCCGCTCGAGGTCCGCCGCGTCGCCCGGCTCGACTACATGCGTTTCGAACAGCAGCGGCTTATAGGTCGAGTGGAAGAGGTCGATGCCGCCGACCGAGACCGAGCCGATCGTGTCGCCGTGGTAAGCCTCGCGCAGGCGCACGAACCTGGTCCGCCGCGCGTGCTCGCCGCCGCGCTGCTGGTACTGGAAGGCGATCTTCAGCGCGATCTCGGCCGCGGTCGAGCCGGAGTCGGAGTAGAAGACGCGAGCGAGACCCTCGGGCGCGATCTCAACGAGGCGCGCCGCCAGCTCGGTGGCCCCGGGGTGGGAGAGGCCGAGCATCGTCGTGTGGGCGACCTTGTCGAGCTGTCCGCGCACGGCGGCATCGATCGTCGGATGCCGGTGGCCATGCACGTTGCACCAGAGCGCCGCCGTCCCATCCAGGTAGCGCCGCCCCTCGGTGTCGAACAGGTATGAGCCCTCGCCCCGCTCCACCACCAGCGGCTCTTCCTCGCTCCACCCCTGCTGCTGCGTGAACGGATGCCAGACGTACTCGCGGTCAAGCTGCGCATAGTCCGGCGGCATCCGGTCGGACGTTAGCCCCGCAGTCGGCGGGAGGGTGGGTCCCCCTCCCCAGACACTCAACCACGAGCCATAGCGAGTGGTGTCTGGAGAGGGGGACCCACCCTCCCTGCCAAGACCGCGTGATATCCATCACACGAACAACTATTGCCCTTCTGAAATAGTTGTGCTTGTGCAACTATTGCCTGAATGCATGCGACTGACGTGAAGGCAATCGAAGAGGCCGCTCGCAGGGAGGTCGGCCCTGCCGAGAAGGACAGCGCCGCGCGGCTGACCGCGCTGCTGCACCACGTCTTCCTCTACGACCGCGGCAACCAGCTGCGGGTGATCGAGGAAACGGGTCTCTCGATGACCCAGTGCAAGGTGCTGCTCGAGCTCGGCGGCCTCGGGCACGACGACGCGGCCTGGCAGGTCAGCGACCTGGCCGAGCTGTTCGGCGTCTCCGTCCCCTCGATGAGCCGCGCGGTCGACGCGCTGGTGAAGGCGAAGCTGGCGAGCCGGGTCGAGGACCCGGTCGACCGCCGCGTGCGCCGGGTGAAGATCACGCCGAAGGGCAAGGAGCTGGTCGCCACCCTGGTCACCGTCCGCCTCACCGGGATCGAATCCTTCGTCGCGACCCTCAGCGCCTCCCAGCGTCGCAAGCTCGACGCCGCGGTCGAGGCGCTGATGGACCGCGAAGACCTGCTGCAGACCTACGAGCACCTGAAGGGAAGTGAGCTCGCTTGACCCGATATCGCCACCTGATCACCGACGACAACCGCAAGTGGTGGACGCTCGGGGCGATGTGCTTCGCGCTGTTCATGATCATGCTCGACAACACGGTCGTGAACGTCGCCCTGCCCTCGATCCAGAAGGACCTGGGGGCGTCGATCAGCGGGCTGGAGTGGACGATCAACGGCTACACGCTCTCCTTCGCGGTGCTGCTGGCGACTGGCGGCCGGCTCGGCGACATCTTCGGCCGGCGGCGGATGTTCCTCAGCGGCGTCGTCGTCTTCGCGCTCTCCTCGGCGACCGCCGGTTTCGCCGTCGACGAGACCGCGCTGGTGCTCAGCCGGGTGGTCCAGGGCGTCGGCGCGGCGCTGATGATGCCGGGCACGCTCTCGATCATCACCGACGCCTTCCCCGCGCACGAGCGCGGCAAGGCGATGGGGACCTGGGCCGGCGTCTCGGCCCTGGCGCTGGCGATCGGGCCGGTGCTGGGCGGCTTCCTCACCGAGCACGTCAGCTGGCGGGCGATCTTCTACATCAATATCCCGGTGGCGATCGGGGCCGTGACCGCGACCCTCTTCGCGGTGCGCGAGTCGCGCGACACCTCGGTCGGCCGCGAGGTCGACTACCCCGGCGTCGCCGTCCTCACCGTCGGCCTGACGGCGCTGGTCCTCGCTCTCGTCGAGGGCAACGGCTGGGGCTGGGGCTCGCCGGAAATCGTCGGCCTGCTGGCGCTCGCCGCCGTCGCGCTGCCGGCCTTCGTCTTCGTCGAGAACCGGGTCAAGGCGCCGATGGTCCACTTCGAGCTGCTCGGCGACCGCAACTTCCTCGCCGCCGTCTGCGTGGCCCTGATCATCACCTTCGCGATGATGGGAGTGTTCTTCTTCCTCGCCCTCTACATGCAGGACATCCTCCGCTACTCGCCGCTGGAGGCGGGGGTGCGGTTCCTGCCCTCGACGCTGATGATCATCGGCGTCGCGCCGGTCGCCGGCCGGCTCTCGGACCGCTTCGGGCCGCGCTGGCTGATCGCCGGCGGGCTCGTGATCGTCGCCGCCTCGCTGTTCAGCTTCAGCCGCATCGCGGTCGACTCGAGCTACCTCGACCTGCTGCCCGGGTTCATGCTGCTGGGCATCGGGATCGCGATGACGATGTCGCCGATGACGAGCGCGGCGATGAACGCGGTGCCGGTGCAGAAAGCCGGCCTCGCCTCCGGGGTGCTCTCGATGTTCCGGATGGTCGGCGGCAGCCTCGGCGTCGCCGTCACCGGCGCGATCTTCCAGGGCCTGGTCAGCTCCAAGCTCGACTCGCTGCTCAGCGGCAGCGGGGTGACCGCGGCTCAGCGCAGCGCGATCTCCGACCAGCTCGGCGGCGGCTCGGTGCAGAAGGTGTCCGGGCTCGACCCGGCGCAGACCAAGCAGGTGATGGCCGCCGGCAGCGAAGCCTTCGTCTACGCCCTCAGCCACGCGATGACGGTGTCCGGGTTCGTGGCCCTGCTGGGCGCGACGATCGGCGCCACCGCGATCCGGGCGAAAGCGAAAGGCCACGTCAGCGTCGAGGCGGCAGAGGCCGAGGCCAACCCCGGCGGCGAGGCGCTAGCCGCCGAGGAGGCAGCCCAGGCCGCCTGAGGCCCAACTACCCGCCGACGGGACGAAAAGACCATCTCCAGTAGTCATTTCGGGCCGTCGGGCCAGCGGATTCGACAAATCGTCCCACCGGCAGTGGGCGCATAGGCTGCCGTCGGTGCTGATCCTGCTGCCACCTTCCGAAGGAAAGGCGCGACCCGAGGCGGGTGGGCCGGTTGACCTCGACTCGCTCGCTTTCGCTGCCGAGTTGAGGGAGCAGCGGGAAGCGCTGCCCGACGAAGAGGGCGAACTGATCCTCGACATGCGCTCCGGCGCCTACACCGTCGCCTGGAAGCCGAAGCGGGCGACGCCGCTGGCCGTGCGCGTTTTTACCGAAGAGGACGGCGAGCGCAAGGCCGTCTCGCACATGGCTAAGGCCGTCCGCGGCGACGTAGCGCGGGCGCTGCTGACGGCAAGGGAGCCGTCCGCCGATCCCGAGGGAGTAGCGGCCCTCGCCGAAGCGGCCGGCTTCACCGTCGAGCTGAGCGACGGCAGCCTCGACGTGATCGTCTAGCTCGGCGACGGGCCGATTTGTCGGATTGCCTGGCGCGACGGGCCGAAAGGACTAGGTGGGTTGGACTTTTCGGCCCGTCGGCGGGTTGAGGTGGAGGGGCGGCCAGGTCTCGGGGCGGGTGGGATCTACGGGGGGGAAGGTGAGGACGGGCAGGTCGCCCAGGGTGGCGATTGTCTCGCGGTTGGAGCTCTCGATCTCGCTTGGTTCATCGGGCCAGGGGTTGAGGACGATGACGGCGACGTGGAGGCCGGCGGCGCGGGCGGATTCGATGGTTAGGAGGGTGTGGTTGATCGTGCCCAGGCCGGGGGAGGCGACGATCACCAGCGGGTAGGCGAGGTCGGCGGCGAGGTCGCGGATGAGATAGGTGGGGGAGAGCGGGACGAGGAGGCCGCCTACGCCCTCGCAGACGATCGCGTCGGCGCCCTCCGCGGCGTCGCGCGCGGCCTGTCGCAGTCGCTCGGGATCGATCTCCTCGCCGGCCAGCGCCGCGGCGAGGTGCGGCGAGGCGGGGGGGCCGTAGCGGTAGGGGGCGATCTCCTCGTCGCTCTGGCTCGAGCCGGAGGCGCGGCGGAGCAGCGCGTGGTCGGTCTCGCCCTCCTCTTCGAGGCCGGTGACGGCGGGCTTGAAGACGGCGACTCGCTGCTCTTCGGCGGCAAAGGTGCGCGCGAGCGCCGCGGCGACGACCGTCTTGCCGACTTCGGTGCCCGTGCCGGTGACGAAGAACCCGCGGGGCTCGGCCATGCCGGGGGCTAGGCCGCGAGCGGCTGGGTCGCCAGCAGGCCGACCTCGCGGGCGGCGGCGCCGATCTGCCGCGCCGCCCAGACCATCTCCTCCGGCTTGTGGGTCGCCATCACCGTGCAGCGCAGGCGGGATGAGCCCTCGGGGACGGTCGGCGGCCGGATGCCCTGGGCGAAGACGCGGCGACGCAGCGCCTCCTCGCAGAGCTCCATCGTCGCTTCCGCCTCGCCGACCTGGATCGGGACGACCTGGCTCGGCGAGGCGCTGACGCCGAGGCCCTCGGCGGCGAGCCCAGCCCGCAGCGTCCGCGCGTTCGCCTGCAGTCGCTCGAGCAGCTCCGGTTCGGCCTCGAGCAGCCCCAGGGCCGCCTGCGCCGCCGCGACGGCGGGAGGCGGCGGCGCGGTCGAGAAGATGAACGGCCGGGCGGTATTGACGAGGAAGTCGACCGTCTCCGCGGCGGCGCAGACGTAGGCGCCGTAGGAGCCGAGCGCCTTGCCCAGCGTCCCCACCACGACGTCGACCTCGCCGCTGAGGCCGGCGGCGGCGACCGAGCCGCGGCCGCCCGGGCCGATCGCGCCGGTCGCATGCGCCTCGTCGACCATCAGGCGCGCTCCGTGGCGCCGCGCCAGTTCCAGCAGCTCGGCGAGCGGCGCCACGTCGCCGTCCATCGAGAAGACGCCGTCGGTGACGATCAGCGCCGGCTTGCCCCGCTGGTGGTAGAGCGCCCAGGCGAGGTGTTCGAGGTCGCCGTGGCGGTAGACGAAGGTCTCCGCCCGCGAGAGCCGGCAGCCGTCGACGATGCTGGCGTGGTTGAGCTCGTCGCTGAAGACCACCTCGCCCCTGCCCGCCAGGGCGGCGATGGCGCCGGTGTTGGCGAGATACCCGGAGCCGAACAGCAGCGCCGACTCAAACCCCTTGAACTCGGCCAGCCGCCTCTCGAGCTCGCGGTGGGGCTCCATCGTCCCCGAGATCAGCCGCGAGGCCCCCGACCCGGCGCCCCAGCGCAGGGCCGCCTCGGCCGCCGCCTCGCGCACCTCGGCCCGGTCGGCGAGCCCGAGGTAGTTGTTCGAGCACAGCAGTAGGACGAGGCTGCCGTCGAGCGTCACGCTCGGCCCCTGCGGTCCCTCGATCAGTCTCAGTTGCCGGTAGAGCCCGCGCTCGCGGAGCTCCTCGAGCCGCTCGGCGACGTCGGTCACGCCGCGGCGGCCCCCGACGAGGGGTAGGAGGGCGGCTTCTTCGCCTTCCTGACGACCCGCAGCTGGGTCGAGGGGTCCCAGAAGTTGGCCTCCGCCTGGCTGTCGACCAGCTCGTCGATCGGCGTCGCCGGCGCCTCGCCCTCGAGCCAGCCCGAGCGGTTGTCGGGGCGCGGGTTGGCGCCGTTGTCCGGCTGGCGGGCGACGTTGAGGCCGAGCTCTTCGAACATGGCCCGGTCCTCGGCCGGCTCGGCGCCGAGCGTGGTCAGGAAGTTCCCCATCATCACGCCGTTGAGTCCCGCCTTGACCGCCAGCTTGTGGAGGCTGCCGAGGTTCTCGACCCGGCCGCCGCAGAGGCGGAAGAGGGCGCCGGGGATGATCAGGCGGAAGATCGCGATCCACTTCACCACCTCCCAGGGGTCCATCACCTCGCGGTCCCCGAACTTCGTCCCCTCCTTCGGGATCAGGAGGTTGATCGGGACCGAGGTGGGGTTGATCTCGGAGAGCTCGAAGGCCATCTCCACCCGCTGCTCCT
The DNA here is from genome assembly GCA_035760065.1 of Solirubrobacterales bacterium. GTDB lineage: Bacteria > Actinomycetota > Thermoleophilia > Solirubrobacterales > 70-9 > VAYN01. The sequence goes on along the minus strand of DASTTQ010000015.1, from coordinate 66,380 downwards.
CGGTCTCGCCGAGGTTGAGGATGCCGCCGACGCAGGTCTCGAGGCCGGCCTCCTTGACCGCCTGGATCGTCCGCAGCCGGCCCTCGTAGCGGACCGTGGTCGAGACCTCCGGGTAGTAGGAGCGCGCCGACTCGACGTTGTGGTGGACGCGCTGGACACCCGCCTCTTTCAGCGCCTTCGCCCGCTCCTTCGACATGTGCCCGATCGAGGCGCAGCGCTTGAGATTCGTCCGCTCGGCGACCAGTCGGGTGCCGGCGAGGATCTTCTCGAAGTCCCGCTTGGAGAGGCCCTGGCCCTGGGTCACCATGCAGAAGCGGTGGGCGCCGGCGGCCTCGGCGGCCTTCGCGTGCTCGAGGATCTGCTCGGGCTCCATCATCGCGTGCATCGGCGTGTCCGCCTCGGCGTAGCGGGACTGGGCGCAGAAGCCGCAATCCTCGGCGCAGCCGCCCGACTTGGCGTTGACCAGCGAGCACATGTCGGTCGAGTCGCCGAAGTTCTCGCGCCGCACCTCCCAGGCGCGTTCGACCAGGGCTTCGATCTCAGAGTGCTCGCCGAGCCGGCCGTAGGCGAGGGCCTCCTCGGCGGTGATCAAGGGGGGCATCGGGGCGCAGCCTAGGAAGCGCCCCGGACGCCTCACAGTGGGGGTGTCTGAGCTTGACCCACATATATGGCGGTGAAACTCAGACACCCCTAGGATCGGCTTACTGATGGATGCCTCGGTCAGGCGGCGGCGGTGGGGAGCGCTGGGGGCTTTGGCCTGCCTGGCGGCAGTCGCATTCGCCTTCGGCGCAACTCTCGGAGACGGGCGGTCGCCGCAGCCGGGACCGGCTGCGGCTTTGACCCTGAAGCAGCTCGCCGGGGAGCGGATCGTGGTCGGGCTCGGCGGCACTTCCGTCGGCCGCGGCCTGCGCGATGCCATCCATCAGGGCAAGGTCGCCGGGGTCGTCCTCTTCGCCGGCAACTTCCCCTCTCGCGCGGCCGGCCGGCGGCTGATCGCCCGGCTGCAAACGATCCCGCGACCGCCGCGCCTGCGCAGCCCGCTGCTGATCATGGTCGACCAGGAGGGTGGTCAGGTGAAGCGGCTGAGCGGCGCCCCAACGGCTTCGGCGGCGGCGATGGGCGCTCGCGGCGCCGGCTTCAGCGCCGGCCAGGGCCGCCGCACCGCCGCCAACCTGCGCGATGTCGGCGTCAACGTCGACCTCGCCCCCGTTCTCGACGTCGGCCGCCCCGGCGGGGTCATCGCCGGGACCGAACGCAGCTTCGGCTCGACCGCAAGCCGCGTCAGCGCCACCGCCGTCCCCTTCACCCAAGCGCTGCAGGCGAGCGGCGTCGCCGCCACCGGCAAGCACTTCCCCGGCTTCGGCGCCGCTCGCGAAAACACCGACTTCTCGGTCGAACGGATCGACCTCTCGAAGCACGAGCTGCGGGCAGTGGACGAGAAGCCCTACGCGGCGTACATCGCCGCCGGCGGCAAGCTGGTGATGCTCAGCACCGCGGTCTACCCCGCGTTCTCCGACGCTCCCGCCGCCTTCACCCGCTCGATCGCGACCGGCGAGCTGCGCGAACGGCTCGGCTTCGAAGGAGTGACGATCACCGACGCGCTGGAAACGCCGGCCGTCGAGAGCTTCGGCAGCCCGGCCGCGGCGGCGCTCGCCGGCACCAGGGCCGGCGCCGACCTGCTCCTCTGCACGCGCCTCGGTCCGGCGATGAGCGCCTGGCAGGCGCTGGTCGCGAAGCTGCGCTCCGGCGCCCTCAGCCGCGCCCGGTTCGAACCGGCGGTCGAAAGGGTGCTGGCGCTGCGCTCCGCGCTGCGGCCCTAACCGCCGAACCCGTCTTCGCGCACCGAGGCGGGCTCGAAGACCCGGACACCGTCGCGGCCTTCGTCCTTGGCCGCGTACATCGCCGCGTCGGCGTCGGCGATCACGGCGGCGATGCTGGTTCGCGGATCCTCGCCGAACATCGCGATGCCGATGCTGACGGTGACCGGATCCGAGCCGTCCTGCGCGTGACGGTGGCGGATTTCCTCGGCGATCGCCTCGGCGGCGATCCGTGCCTCGTCGCGGCTGCAGCGCGGCAGGATCACCGCGAACTCGTCGCCGCCGAGCCGTGCCAGAGCGTCGCTCGCCCGCGTACGGCGGCGAAGCGTTTCGGCCACCTCCTTGATCACCTGGTCGCCGGCCGGGTGCCCGTGGGAGTCGTTGACCCGCTTGAAGCGGTCGAGGTCGAGCACCAGCAGTGCGCCGGTGGTGTCGTCGCGCCGGCTGCGCGCCATCGCCGCCGCCAGGTCCTCCTCGAAGCGGCGCCGGTTGCCGAGCCCCGTCAGCGAGTCCTGGCTCGCCTGCCGTTCCAGCTCCCGCATCCGCTCGCCGCGGTTCCAGCTGACGACCAGGGAACCCAGCAAAGCGGCCAGCGAAACGCCGAGCACCGCGAGCACGAGGGGCAGCCCGAGGCCCACGCCCCCGGGGTCCTTGACCACCAGCAGCCAGGTGCGGTCGGCGATGCGGATCGGGACGCTGGCGGCGTCTTCGAGATCTCCGGCCGGGCCGTACGCGGGCTTGCCGCCGACCCGCAGCTGCATTTCGAAGCTGTCGGGGAGGACGGCGAGGGCGGCGGCGGCGACGTCGTGGACCCGGAAGCTGCCGGCGATGAACCCGCGCAGCGCCCGCTGCCGCTGGGCGGGCGTCGCCAGCGGAGCGCCGTCCCGGTAGACGGGCCGGAAGACGTTGATCCCGATGCCGCCGATCAGCAGGCGAACCAGCGGAGTGGCCACCGCCCGGCCGGTGACGCCGGAGCGCCGAAGGTAGCGGGCTCGCAGCGGGTCGGAGCCGAGGTCGAAGCCGCGCACGCGGCTCGGTTGGGCGCCTTCGCTGGTGCCGAAGGTGACCGGGTAGTAGACGGGACGCCGGCCTGCCCGCTCGAGCAGGGGGCCGATGCTGCGTTCGCGGATCTCGACGCCGAGCCTCGCTTCGTAGGCGGCCCGTTGCGCGGCGGGCACCCGCGGTACCCAGGCGGCACCGTCGAGGCCCCCGTCCCCGAGCAGCGAGCGTCCGACCACGCGGAACTCGTGTTTGCTCAAGGTCTCCTGCGTCTGGGCGAACGCCGTCGCGGTGGCGAGCTTGCCGACCGACAGGGCGGCGACCGCTTCGGCCTGGTGGGCCGCCCGCATCGCCTCGTCCTGCTGCACGCGCCGGAAGTCGTCGCGGTCGTTGATGTAGACGCCGACCGCGGCGACCACGGAGCCGACCGCGATCGCGGCGACGGCGGCGATGCTGAGCCAGAACCTCGCCCTCATGAGGGCACCGCCGCCAGCGACTCCCACAGGTAGAGGCTCGCCAGGCTCCGGTAGGGCCGCCACGGGTCGCCGATCTCCAGCACCCGCTGCGGCGGCGGCATCTCCTCCAGGCCGTACTCGACCTGCACCGCTTTGCGGATCCCGAGATCCCCGCCGGAGAGCACGTCGGGCCGCTGCAGGTGGAAGAGCAGGAACATCTCCGCGGTCCACCGGCCGAGGCCGCGGACCGCGACGATCTCGGCGATCGCCTCCTCGTCGCTCAGCTGCTCGAGCCGGTCCAGCTCCAGCTCGCCGCCGAGGACGTGGGCGGCGAGGTCGCGGACGTATTCGGTCTTGCGGCCGGAGAGCCCGGCGGCCCGGAGGTCCGCCTCCTCGGCTTCGAGGAGCTGCTCGGGGGAGGGGGTGGCGCCGCCGAAGAGGTCGAGAACGCGCAGGTAGATGGTCCGCGCCGCTTTCGTCGAGAGCTGCTGGCCGACGATCGCCCGCAGCAGCGCCCCGTAGGCGTCCGCCGGCCGCTCCTCCTTGCGCCGCTTCAGGCGGGTGGCGACGTCGATCTTGCCGATCCGCTCGATCAGCGCCGCCATCGTCGGGTCGGCGGCGGCGAGCGCTTTGCGCGCCTTCGCGCTCACCGCCCCGTCCAGCGCGGGGGGCGCTTCTCGGCGAAGGCACGGATGCCCTCGCGCAGGTCCTGCGAGGAGAAGGAGGATTCCCGCAGGGCGACAAGGCCCGCCTCCTGCTGCTCGGTCAGCTCGGGGTTGGCGTTGAGAAGGTTGATCGCCTGCTTGTTGCCGCGTACCGAGAGCGGCGCGTTGCCGGCGACCGCGGCGGCGAGATGAACCGACACCCGCTCCAGCTCCTCGTCGGGGACGACTTCGTTGACGAGGCCGATGCTCTCTGCCCGCGCCGCCGCGAAGTTGCGGCCGGTGAGGAAGAGCTCCTTCGTCCGCGCCAGCCCGACCGTGTCGAGGAACCTGCGCAGGCCGGTGTGGCTGTAGATCAGGCCGAGTTTCGCCGGCGTCATGCCCAATTTGGCGCGGGCTGCGCAGATCCGCAGATCGCAGGTGATCGCCAGCTCCAGGCCGCCGCCGAGCGCGTGGCCGTTGATTGCGGCGATCGTCGGCCAGGGGTGTTTGGCAACCGCCTCCAGCGCCGCGTGGAAAGGATGGGCGACGAGGGCCTCCGCGTCGCGCTCGAACGTCTCTTCGGGGATGTCGCCGATGTCGTAACCGGCCGAGAAGACGGGTGGGGCCCCCGTGATCAGCACGCAGCGGGTGTCGATCTCGTGGTCGAGCTGGGGGAGGACCTCGGCGATGGCGTCGAGGACCTCGTGGTCGAGGGCGTTGCGCTTCTCCGGGTTGGCGATCGTCAGCCGCGCGACCGCCTCCGCCGGCCGATCGAGGAGGAGCTTGCCGCCCGCGAGCCGCTCTTCCACGACTACTCCAGCACCACGAGTACGTCGCCTTCGCTGACCGCCTGGCCCTCCTCGCAGCGGATCTCCCTGACGACCCCGTCGTCCTCGGCCTCGACCGGGATCTCCATCTTCATCGACTCGAGGATGACGACCGTGTCTCCGTCGGACACCTGGTCGCCGACGGAGACCTCGATTTTCCAGACGTTGCCCGTGATGTGTGCCTCTATGTCTGCCATGGGCGGGGACAATAACCCGACGATGGGACCGGAGATGGTGGCGGGACAGGAAGGCCGGCTGACGGCGATCGTGGCGGCGCGCAACGAGGCCGACCGGGTGGCGGAGACGGTGACCGCCCTGCGGGAAGCCTTTCCCACGGCGCGGATCTGGGTCGCCGACGACGCCTCCGGCGACGGCACCGCCGAGGCGGCGATGCTGGCCGGGGCCGAGGTGGTGCGCCGCGGGCGCCCGCACGGCAAGGGCGGCAACGTCACCGCCGCCGCCGAGGCGGCCCTCGGCGGCGAGCCGGCGCCGCAGATCGTCCTTCTCTGCGACGGCGACCTGGGCGGCTCGGCGGCGCGGCTGGTGCCGCTGGTTGGGGCCGTGGAGGGGGGAGAGTGCGACCTCGCGGTCGCCTCATTCAGCCGCCGCGTCGGCGGCGGGTTCGGCGTCGCCCTCGGCTTCGCCGGCTGGGCGGTCGAGCGGCTCTGCGGGGTGCGGACCGAGGCGCCGATCTCGGGGCAGCGGGCGCTGCGAGTCGAGGCGTTGCGAGCGGCGCTGCCGTTCGCCAAGGGCTACGGGATGGAGATCGGGATGACCGTCGACGCTGTCCGCGCCGGCTACAAGCTGCGCGAGTACCAGCTGGACCTGGAGCACCGGGCGACCGGCAAGGACCTGGCCGGGTTCCTCCACCGCGCTGCCCAGCTGCGCGACTTCGCCCGGGTGTTCCTATCTCGCCTGGTCCAGCGCCCCTGAGCACGTTACACAAATTTTCCAGTTTTGTGACGGAGGGATTCCGGCGAGTCGACGCCGATATTCGAGAGCTTCGTTCCGACATGAATAGCCGCTTCGAATCCATGCAGCGGTTGATCATCCAGGTGGGTGCCGGTTTGTTCGGCACCATGGTCATCGGCTTTCTCAGCCTCGTAGCGACGATGATCTTCGCCCTGTAGCGAGAACGGCGCTACGGTCGCGTTAGCCTGGTCGCATGTCGAGGAGGGCCAGAAGATCCCTGGGCGTTTCCGCGCTGGTCTGGGCGTGCTTCCTCTTCGCAGCAGCAGCACACGCCGAGCTGGTCGAGCGCGGGGACCTCTTCGTCAGGTTCCAGGGCGGCATCTTCCCGAAGGCCCTGCCCCGGCACGTCAATGCGCCGATCACCGTCCGCGTCGACGGCACGATCCGGACGCTCTCCGGCGAGCAGCCGCCGGCGCTGCGCTTCATCTCGATCGCGATCAACAAGGGCGGCCGGATCGACACCCGGGGCCTGCCCAGGTGCCGCCGTGGCGAGCTTGAACCGGCGACGAGCAAGCAGGCGCTGGCGGCCTGCCGGCCCGCGCTGGTCGGCGAAGGGCGGTACCGGGCGGCGCTGGCACTGCCCGAACAGGCCAACTTCCCGCTGCAGGGCCGGGTCCTCGCCTTCAACGCCGTGGTGAACGGGAAGCCGGCGATACTCGCCCAGGTCTACGGCCGGAATCCCGTTCCGAACAGCCGCGTCCTCGTCTTCCACATCCACCACTCTCACGGCACCTTCGGGACGATCCTCACCGCCTCGCTCCCGGTTTCCCTCAACCGCCACGGCTACCTGAAGCAGATCAGCCTCGACCTGCGCAGGGACTTCGTCTACCGGGGTCGCACGCACAGCTACCTGAGCGCGGCCTGCGCGGCGCCGAGAGGGTTCACCAGCGCCGCCTTTCCGTTCGTCCGCGTCGGCATGACCTTCTCCGACGGGCGCAAGCTCGCCTCGACCCTGATCCGCTCCTGCCGGGTGCAGTCGCCCGCGTGATCCTCGCGATCGACCAGGGGACGACGGGGACGACCTGCCTCGTCTTCGACCGCGAGGGGACGGTCGCCGGCCGCGCCTACTCCGAGTTCGAGCAGTTCTTCCCGCGGCCGGGCTGGGTCGAGCACGACGCGAACGAGATCTGGGAGGTGACGCGGCGGGTCGCCGCCGAGGCGATCGCCGATGCCGGAATCGAGGGCGCCGAGCTGGACGCGATCGGGATCGCCAACCAGCGCGAGACCGTCGTCGCCTGGGACCCGCGGACGGGCGAGCCGGTCCACCGGGCGCTGGTCTGGCAGGACAGGCGCACCGCCGAGCGCTGCGACGAGCTGAAGCGGGCCGGGCACGAGGCGCTGGTCCGCGAGCGCACCGGGCTCACGATCGACCCCTACTTCTCCGGGACCAAGATCGAGTGGCTGCTGCGCAACGCCGAGGGGGCGCAGCGGGCGGTCTTCGGGACGGTCGACTCGTGGCTGCTGTTCAAGCTCACCGGCCGCCACGTCACCGACTACACGAACGCCTCGCGGACGATGCTCTTCGACATCCGCGGGCTCGGCTGGGACGAGGAGCTCTGCGGATTGCTCGGCATCGACCCGGTGCGGCTGCCCGAGCCGCTGCCCTCCTCCTGCGTCTTCGGCACCACCGGCGAGTTCGGGGGCGAGGTTCCGGTGGCGGGGGTGGCCGGCGACCAGCAGGCGGCGCTCTTCGGCCAGGCCTGCCATCACCCCGGGATGGCGAAGAACACCTACGGCACGGGCAGCTTCGTCCTCCTCAACAGCGGCAGCGAGCCGCCGCCGGTGTCGGAAGGGCTGTTGGGCACGGTCGCCTGGGGGCTCGGCGACGAGGTGACGTACGCCCTGGAGGCCTCGATCTTCGTCACCGGCGCCGCCGTCCAGTGGCTGCGCGACGGGCTCGGGATCATCGAGGAGGCAGGGGAGACCGAGGCGCTCGCCGCTTCGCTCGACTCAAACGACGGGGTCTACTTCGTTCCCGCCCTGACGGGGCTCGGCTCGCCGCACTGGGACCCCTACGCGCGGGGGACGATCGTCGGCCTCACCCGCGGCAGCGGCCGCGCGCAGCTGGCGCGGGCGGCGCTGGAGGCGATCGCCTACGAGACCGTCGACGCGGTCCGCGCGCAGGAGGCCGCCTGCGGCGAGCGGCTGGAGCTGCTGCGAGCCGACGGCGGCGCCACCGCGAACCGCTGGCTGATGCAGTTCCAGGCCGACGTCCTGGCGGCGCCGGTCTCGGTGCCTGAGATCGCCGAGACGACCGCGCTCGGCGCCGCCTACCTGGCGGGGATCGCCGCCGGCACCTGGTCGCTGGAGCAGGTGGGGGAGATGTGGCGCGAGGCCGATCGCTACGAGCCGGCGATGGGAGGGGACGAGCGGCAGGCACTGCTCGCGGACTGGAAGCGGGCGCTGGAGCGCTCGCGCGGCTGGGCGTAACCGGCCCCGCCGGGTCGGGTAGGCAGGGACGGGATGGAGGAGATGAAGCCACAGGTCTACAAGGACCCGCGGCCGGCGGAGTACTTCGACCAGTTCCACGCGGCGGCGCGCAAGGGCGTCGGCTGGACCTACACGCTCGCCCGCATCGTCCTGACGATCCCGACGATCCTGGTCTACCGGGTGCGCGCGATCGGCGTGGAGAACGTCCCCAGGGAGGGACCGCTTGTCCTCGCCCCCAACCACTTCAGCCAGATGGACCACTTCTTCGCCGGCGTCTACCTGCGGCGGAAGATCCGCTTCATGGCGAAAAGCCAGCTCTTCGGTCCGCCGGTCCTCACCTACATCTACAAGCACGGCGGCGTCTTCCCGGTCCGCCGCGGGCACCACGACGAGGAGGCGATCGAGACCGCCCGCATCCTCGTCGCCCAGGGCGAGATGCTGCTCGTCTACGCCGAGGGCGGCCGCTCCCGCTCGGGTCGGCTCGGCGAGCCGAAACCCGGCATCGGCCGCATCGCCCTGGAAACCGGCGCCCCGATCGTCCCGGTCTGCATCTACGGCTCCGAGCGGGTGCGCAGCTGGAGGCGCCTCCGCTTCCCCAGGGTCACCGTCCAGTTCGGCGAGCCGATCTCCTTCCCGGTGGAGCCCGCACCGAGCCGCGAGCGCCAACTCGAGGTGGCGACCGAGGTCTTCGCTCGGGTGCGGGAGATGCACGAAGGGCTGTCTATTCGTGAGCCAGTCGCATCGCGCGGGTCAGCAGATCCCGCACCGTGAGTCGGGCTGATCGAGGTCCTCAGGAGGGCCCAAAGGCGTTCTGATTGAGCACTCTGCCCGCGTCTGGATAAGCAGTACAATTTTAGTAATGAGGGCCTATCCGTGGTTGATTGGACTCGCCTTGGTCACGGTTTTGGTTGCCGGATGCGGCGGCCAGTCGAGAGCGAGACGGGCGGCAACGCCAGATGAACCCCTTACCGGTCCGGCGGAGGTGAAAGTGACGGTCGAGGGCTGGGAAAGCCCGTCGGACCTCGGGGTCGTCGCCGCCAAAATGGGAGGTTTGTTCGAAGACGTCGGCAGGAACATCTGGGTCGGCGTCCCGGCCAGGCCGAAGCGGCCGGTGAGGTACGTGAGCGATGGGATCGACACCTTCGGCGTGGCGCAGTTGCCGCAGGTCGTGATCGCGAGGGAGAAAGGTGCGCCGATCATTGCCATCGGAAGCCTGCTCTCGCAACCGACCACGGCGATGATCTGGCTGAAGAGGTCGAAGATCCATGCTCTCGCCGACCTGAAAGGAAAGACGATCGCCACCTCCGGCTTGCCGTACCAGAAGCGCTTTCTCGCTGCCGTCCTGGCGCGAGCAGGGCTTTCTCTGGAAGACGTCCACCTCGAGCCGCTCGGCTACGACCTCGTGCCGGCCCTTCTGAGCGGAAAGGTCGACGCCAGCTTCGGGGGCTCGTGGAACCTCGAGGGCGTCACACTCGCAGAAAGGGGCGCGAACCCCGTCATTCGCCGCGTGCAGTCCCTTGGCGCACCCTCCTACGAAGAACTCGTGGTGATCACTCGCCGGGACCTCCTGGCCGAAAAACCTGACCTGGTCCGTGACTTCATGTCGGCAGTGCGGCGGGGCACCGCAACGGCGCTGGAAGACCCGAGAGCCGCTGTGAGGTTCATGAAGGAAACCGACGAAACGAATCCCAAGGACGACGCGAAGGTGATCGAAGCCGAGTTGAAGGCAACGCTGCCGCTTCTCTCCAAGACCGGTCGCGTCGACCCCGGCAAGGCGGACGAACTAGTCAGTTGGATGTACGAACAGGGAATGATCCAGCGGCGGCTGTCGGCATCGGAACTGCTCAACAACAGCTATCTGACCCAGCGGCCGTGAGCCGCTACTCGTAGCGCGGCTCGATCCGGGAGTAGAAGTCCGGATCGTGACCCGGCGTGACGACCGCGTCGGGGTACTGGCGGCGGAAGAGGCGCAGCTCCTGGAGCGAGCGGCGCAGGTTGTGGGCGTCCTGGGGCCGCGGGGGACCGGACTCGGAGCCGTCGAGCTGGGCGAGCAGGTAGACGGCGTCGCCGCCGATCACGAAGTCGCGTTCGGCGAGGTGGGCGACGACCGACATGTGGCCGGCGGTGTGGCCGGGGGTGAAGGCCAGCCGGACCGAGCCGTCGCCGAAGAGGTCGAAGGTGCGGCCGAAGCCGGCGTAGGAGTTGACGTTGGCGCGGTCGAAGTCGACCGTGCGGTACTCGAAGGCGTAGTCGAAGTGGGCGCGGCGGTAGCCGTTCTGTACCGAGCCGCCGCTGCCGCTGGCGAAGCGCCACTCGGCCTCGCTGACGACGAAGGTCGAGTCGGGGAACTCGGAGATCGCCGAGGCGTGGTCCATGTGCAGGTGGGTCATCACCACGATCGGGATCTCGCCGGGGTCGAGGCCGCGCTTGCGCAGCTGCGAGGGCACGTCTTCCCCGGGCTCGACGGTCGGCTTGCCGAAGCGGGCGCCGAGCGAGCCGAAGTTCGCCTTCGGGTCGGTCGCGATCGAGGGATGCAGGCCGGTGTCGACGAGGATCGCGCCGGCGCTCGGGTGGCGGATCAGAAACGCCGGGACCGGCACCGCGATCGCTTCCCTGCCGGTGAGCAGCGCGCGCAGCAGCTTCGCGGTCAGGAGGCGACCGCCGGGGCTGACCATCATCGTCCTCGGCCACTCGACGTGGCCGGCGACCAGCGGTTCGACCGCGACGGCGGCGCCAGGGGTGCCGCCGGCGAGCGGCTCGTGCAGGGGGTGCGGTTCGACGTGAACGCTCATTCCGAAGGGGAATCTACGCGGCCCGGCGCGTCTATAGGCTTGGCCGCCGATGGCTGAATGCGACCGTTCGCGGGTGTTCAGGGACGGCCTCCTCGAGGGGCAGGTGTGCGCGGTCTCCGGGGCTGGGAGCGGGCTCGGACGGGAGACGGCGCTGGAGCTGACGCGTCTGGGCGCGACCGTCGTCGCCTGCGGGCGCCGCGAGGAGCCGCTGGCGGAGACCGCCGAGCTGGCGGCCGGGTTGCCCGGGACGTTCGAGCACGAGTGCCTCGACATCCGCGAGGAGGAGCCGGTCGGCCGGTTCTTCGACGGCATGCTGGCGCGCCATGGCCGCCTCGACGTCCTCGTCAACAACGCCGGCGGCCAGTTCCTCAGCCCCGCCGAGGCGATCAGCCCGAAAGGCTTCCGCACCGTGATCGACCTCAACGTCAACGGCACCTGGCTGATGACCCACGCCGCCGCGACCAAGGCCTTCATCCCGCAGGGCGAGGGCAAGGTCCTCAGCGTCACCCTCTCGCCGCACAACGGGATGCCGGGGATGGTCCACTCGGGCGCCGCCCGCGCCGCGGTCGAGAACATGATGCGGACGCTGGCGGTCGAGTGGGCGCGGTTCGGGATCAAGACCGTCGCCCTCGCCGCCGGCCAGTTCGCCACCGAGACGCTGCTGACCAAGTATCCGCAGGCGGTCGTCGACAACCTCGAGCGCTCGATCCCGATCGGCCGCGCCGGCCGGCCGGAGGAGATGGCCTGGCTCGTCGCCTACCTCGCTTCGCCGGCGGGCGACTTCTACTCGGGCACGACGATCACGATCGACGGCGCCCGCGACAACTGGGCCGGGCCGTGGCCGCCGCAGGCGATCGCCGACGACACCGGCGCTCCCGTGGCCGAGGAACGCCGCTAGCGCGGTTCGAGGACGACGATCGGGATCTCGCGGCCGGCGCGGGCGCGGTAGTCCTCGTAGGGCCGGTACATCCGCACCGCCTTCGCCCAGAGGCGCTCGCGCTCCTCGGGGTGGGTGACGACGCGGGCGTGGACCGCCCGCCGCTCGGAGCCGATCTGCGCCGTCGTGTCGGGGTGCGCCTCGAGGTTGTGGAACCAGGCCGGGTTCTTCGGAAACCCGCCTTTGGAGGCGATCACGGCGACGTTTTTCCCGTCCTCGACGTACTGCAGCGGGGAGGTGCGGTGAGTCCCGGTCCTGGCGCCGACGTGGTCGAGCAGCAGGAAGCGATTCGGCAGCCTGGGAAGGGTGTGCCCGAGGCGCCCACCCGTCCTCCGGTAGAGGAAGGTGTGGGCGCCCATGACACGCCGGGTGACCGGCCAGATGCGGTCGGCCAGGTCGAGGTAGCGCGGCGGGCGCCGCGCCCCGGTCTCGCTCAGGTGTACATCCCCCCGAACATACCGCCGGTCACGTTAAGCACCTGGCCGTGCATGTAGTTCGCCAGCGGCGAGCAGAGGAAGAGGACCGGGCCGGAGGCCTCCTGCGGGGTCGCCGGGCGGCCGAGCGGGATGATCGCCGAGGCCATCGCCCGCATCTGCTCGGGGATGCCGAGCTCGATCTTCTCGCCGCTCGGCGAGGTCATCTCTTCGCCGGCCTCTTTGGCGGCGGTGAGGCGGGTTTCGACGAAGCCGAAGGCGACCGCGTTGACGTTGATCTTGAACTGGCCCCACTCCTTGGCGAGGGTTTTGGTCAGCCCGACCACGCCCATCTTCGCCGCCGAGTAGTTGACCTGACCGGCGTTGCCCATCATCCCCGAGGTCGAGGAAACGTTGACGATCTTGCGGAAGACCTCCTTGCCTTCGCCGCGCTCGGCCTTCGCCGCCTCGCGCCAGGTCGGGGCGAGCGCCCGGGCGACCCGGAAGGGGACGATCGTGTGGATGTCGAGCATCGCCTGGAACTGCTCGTCGGTCATCTTGTGGGCGACGCCGTCCCAGGTGTAGCCGGCGTTGTTGACGACGATGTCGACCGCGCCAAAGGCGTCGTTGGCGGCCTTGACCAGCTCGTCGGCGGCGCCCTCCTTGGTCAGGTCCCCCGCATGCACCGCGGTCTCGCCGTCGATTTCGCCCGCCGCCTGTTCGGCGACGTCGGCGTCGAGGTCGTTGATCAGCACCTTCGCGCCCTCGCTTGCGAACAGCTCCGCGGTCGCCCGGCCGATGCCTCGCGCCGACCCGGTGACGATCGCGGCTTTCCCATCCAGAAGTCCCATCGCTACGCCTCTCCTTCGATCGTGAAAAGTCGGCCGGGGAGGCTATCGGGAACCGGCCGGCCCTGGTTGACCGGCCAGTCGGTTTCTCAGCCGAGGTGGACGCCCCCGTCCTCGGTGACGGTCCAGTGCGGGTTGTGGGCGATCTCCCAGGGGTGGCCGTCCGGGTCGACGAAGACGCCGCTGTAGCCGCCCCAGAAGGTCTCCGCCGGCTCGCGGCCGATCGTCGCGCCGGCGGCGCGGGCCTCCTCGATCACGGCGTCGACCTCGGCGGGGGAGGCGAGGTTGAGCGCCAGGGTGACGCCGCCCCAGCCGCCGCCGTCGGCGACGGCGCTGTCCTCGGCGAGGCGGGCGCGGTCCCAGAGCGCGACGATCATCTCGCCGGCCTGGAAGAAGACGACGTCGTCGTCGGGCCCGGCCCCCGTGCTCCAGCCGAGCGCCTCGTAGAAGCTGCGGGCGCGGGAGAGGTCGCCGACGCCGAGCGTGATCAGGTTGACCCGCTGCTTCATCGGTCCGCTGCCGGTTGCCCGCCGGCGCGCTCGAAGTAGGCGTCGAGCGCTTTCGACTTCTGCGTGTCCTCGTAGACCTCGTAGGCGCGCATCTTCCCCCAGGCCAGGTGCCCCCAGATCACGTAGCGGTTGTCGTAGACCCGCCCCTCCGCGGGGTCGTCGAGGTGGATGTGGCCGCGAACGCAGATGGTCTGCCGCCAGGGGAAGCCCTTAAGGACGACCTCGTCGGGGTAGATCTGCAGCCCGAGCTTGACGAAGCGCTCGAGCCATGCCGTCAGCTCGCGCTTGTTCGCCGCTCCCGGGGCGAATGAGCTGTCGCCGGGGAAGGCGAAGCGGACGTCTTCGGCATACATCCGCACGGTCGACGACGGATCGCCTTCCCTCAGCTTCCGCATGTTGTGGTCGATCAGCTTCTTTGCGAGCCACGAGAGCATCGCCGCCTCCTCCGTTCGTTGACGGTGTGGGCCAACGTAGCGCGCCCCAGATGCCCGGGGGAGACCGTCACTCCTTGTGTGGCGAATGCACGATGCGACATGGTGTCCAACGCGCCACAATCGAGGGCCGATGACAGTACTCGTCGCCTACGCGTCAAAACGCGGCTCGACGGCGGAGATCGCCGAGACCGTGGCCGCGACCCTGCGCCGGGAGGGGCTCAGCGTCTGCTTGGAGCGGGTGGAGGACGTGCCGAGCCTCGAGCCCTACGACGCCGTGATCGTCGGCAGCGCCGTCTACATGAAACGCTGGCGCGGCGACGCTCGCCACTTCCTCAAGAAGCACCGCAAGGCTCTAAAGCGACTTCCCTTCTGGGTCTTCAGCTCCGGCCCCGTAGGCGACCCCGCCGACGACAACCCCGATTGGAACGAGCCCCCCAAGATCGCCGCCAAGGTCGAGGAGCTAGGCGGCCGCGACCACGTCGTCTTCGGCGGCCGCCTCCCCGCCGAGCCCAACAACTTCATGGAGCGCGCCATGGCCGAGGGCACGCCCCCCGAGCACCGCGACCGCCGCGACTGGACCGAGATCCGCGACTGGGCAAAGCAGATCGCATCTGAGCTGGTGGCCGTACCGTCCTGAGCGGAAGGCACTCGCTTTCCTCGCTGGGCGCCGGTTTGCGAGGGCGAATTTGTAGCCTTCCTGCATTTGCAGGAACAACTGCTGATCGGTCGTCGAGGCGCCGTACCCCAAAGCACAGCCCTTCTTGACCATGAGCTCTCGGTTCCGATACGGCTAGCAGGGCAAGACGGGGTCGGCAGACGATGGATCCGCCGACCCCTGCAAACACGGCCCGGCAGGAAAGAACTCAAGTCCTTCTGCCGGAGCTCCAACCGAAAGGTAAAGAAATGAGCAAGAAGTTGATCCTGCTCGCCTTGGCGGCGGTAAGCGCGGCGCTCTTCGCGATGCCGGCGGTAGCGGCAGCTGAAGACGAACCGCTCCACCTTAACCCGACGCCTTCAGGCGCACAGACAATCGATGACGTCACCGTAGGAAACCCCACGCTGAGCACGACGACCGGGGAAACAATCGAATGTGGAACCTTCCACGGCACCGCGACGTTCGAAGCCGGGGGCACAACAGGCCACATAGAGCTGACGTTCAGCGAAGACTGTAGAGACCCGGGAACCAGAGCGACATGCAATTCCCCCGGCGCAGCGGCGGGAGTCATCACAACCACAGAACTACCCTTCCATCAACTCACACTGCCGAACTCAAAGCCGGGAGTTCTTGTGACACCGAACGCCGAAACTGGAGTTTTCGCTCACATCGAATGCGGCTTCGGTATTGTCAGATTCACAGTGTCGGGCAATGGATTGGTCGGCACAATCACGGAACCGGCATGCGGCGGAAGAAGCAATATGGCAACGATTGATTTCAACGCCACCGCCCATGGTGTCCAGGAACACACCAGAGTGGCCGGAACAACGGAAACCTACACGCTCAGAAAAGGCACCGTAACCGCAGCAGAGGATGCGACCGGGACACTCACACTCTCGGGAGAATCCGAACTCCAATGCACATAAGCTGAGCCAGATGTCACAGGCAGTGAAGCGGAACCGCCCATGCGGTTCCGCTTTTTTTCAGCACTGGTGATCAACTTATCCCTTCGCAACACTACGCGCGCGTTATATTGGCGAACTCGTATTTGCAGGGATAAGCATCTCGGAACGACTCAGCCCTTCCGAGGCGGTTGGCGAGGACAGCGTCGGTTGGGTATTTCAGGGGTCGAAAACCGGCATGTGGCGAGTCTCAAACTCGCGGCCAGTGCCATCTGGGGACATATAAGAAAGGGAGAGGGAAAATGGCGGGGGACCTTGGCAGCCCTGGTGTATGTGAACGGGTCGCAAGTGTAGAGCGCAGAGATCTAACGGTCCGGGTCTGTGCAGGTGTTGCCGTCATGACGTTATCTCTCATGTGGCTGTGTACCGCCTGTGCTGGCGTAGCCCAGGCCGCCCCGGAAACGATCGGGGAATTCGGCGAAGGGGCGGGCCAGGTACGGTTTCCGACCGGGGTTGCCATAGACCGGTCAACCGGGGATCTCTATGTCTCCGACGCCAACAATTTTCGGATCGATAAGTTCGACCCCGAGTTGCCGCAGGGGGAAAGGTTTCTGCTGGCTGCGGGGCTGGGCGTCCGCGACGGAACGGCCACCTTCCAGACCTGCGGGCCTCAGGCCGTTCCTCCCACCGTGGCATGCCGTCGGGGGTTGCAGCCGGAACTCGGAGGAGTCTCCCCAGAGGCGGTGGCCGTCGACAGCTCGGGCGACGTCTACGTGAGCGGCAACCACCGCGTCATCAAGTTCAGCTCCGCTGGGGTCTTCGTCTTCATGGTCGGGAAGAACGTCAACAAAACCAAGGTCGCACTCGGCGGTGGTGCCACCCAAGCCGAAAAGGACCTCTGCTCGGCCTCCAGCGGTGACAGCTGCGGCCAGGCCGAAAGTGGCACCGGATCCAACGAGTTCAGCGGCACCAGCCTGCCTTTGGCGGTTGATTCGGCCGGCGTCGTTTGGGTCGGCGACACCGCACGCCTTATCTCTTTCGACTCCGCCGGGGCCCCCGGCGCGGAAATCGCGCTAACCGGTGGCGAGGTCAAATCTCTCGCACTCGATTCGTCCGCCAACTTCTTCGTCAGGAGCGAATCCGTAGCCGGAGTCCGCAAGCTCGAAGCGGGCACCAATGTGCTGCTGGAAACGCTCGACGCCGGCGGACAAGCCCGGCCGGTGACTCTCGACGAAGCCGACAACGTCTACATCGGCGATGCGACCAGTCCCTACCGCTTCAAGGTCTACAACTCGGCCGGGGAACGGATCTCCGAGTTCGGCGCTGGCCAGGTGATCGGCGCTCCGGGAGACGGCTTCTTCGGAACGAACGCAATCGCGGTCGACGGGGTTGCGGGGAAGCTGTACGCCGCCAGCTCAAAATCGAGCGAAGCGGAAAGCGTCGTCCAGGCCTTCCCGCTCCCCGAGCCGGGACCGCTTGTGGTGAGCCAGGGCGTCGAAGACCTCGAACCGACCACGGCCACGCTGACGGCCACCCTCAACCCCGAGGGTGCGCAGACCACCTACCACTTCGAATACGGGACCGAAGCAAGCTACGGCCACAGCACGCCGACCCAGACGCTCACGGCTGAAGGATTCGACTCCGAAGACGTCAAAGCGCAGATCGGAGAACTGATCCCCGACACGACCTACCACTTCCGCTTGGTCGCCACTAACCACTGCAACTCGACCGAACCGGCGGAAGAGTGCACCGCCCAGGGCGAGGACCAGACCTTCACGACGCTGCCCGCGGTCGACATCGTCTCCCAGTGGGCCACCGACGTCACTGCGCACACGGCGTTCCTCCATGCCGAAATGGACACGCTCGGCGTCGAAGCCGAAGCATGGCTCGAATACGGCACCGACGAAAGCTATGGCCAGACGGTACCGCTCGCCAACCTCGGCGACGGGTTTGGCGCCGTCACCCGCCAGGCCCTTCTCGCCGGCCTCCAGGCTGCCACCACCTACCACTACCGCTTCGCCGCCCGCGACGAACGCGACGGCGCCATCTACATCGTGCACGGTGCCGACCGCAGCTTCACCACCCAGTTCGGTGGCCTCGGCTTTGACCTCGGCGACAACCGCGTCTGGGAGATGGTCTCGCCGCCCGACAAGCACGGGGCAAGCCTGATCGGGGGAGGAATCTGGCATCTCCAGGCCGCCGCCGACGGCGACGGTCTCGACTATCCGAGCATGCTGTCGACCGAAGCGGACCCGGAAGGGAACCGCATCATCGAAACGTCGACGAACCTGGCCCGCCGCAACGCCGACGGCTCCTGGCGTTCGAAGGACATAACCCCTCCCAACAATGCTGTTACCGGTTATGCGCCCGGATCCGGCAGCGAATATCAGCTCTTCAGCTCCGACCTCTCTGAAGCGCTGCTCGAACCGCGCAGCGGCACGCCGCTGTCGCCGGAAGCCTCCGAACGGACGCCCTACCTGCGCGAAAACAGCGAACCTGGGTCGTTCAGGCCGCTCGTCACGGGCAAGGAACCCTACGCCAACGTGCCACCCGGCACCGAATTCGGCGGCACGGGGAAGCTTCCCGCTGTCAGCGTCGTTGGTGCCAGTCCGAACTTCCGGCATTTCGCCCTGAGTTCCGCGCTGTCGGTGTCGCTGATAGACGGCGCGCCTATATCCCAAACTGCCGTCTATGAGTGGTCGAGCGGGCAGATCAAGCCGGTCAGCGTGCTTCCGGCCGCCGAAGGCGGCGCGCTCATCGGGGGGGCGGCTGTTGGATCGGGCCGGTACTCAGTACGCGGCGCGGTTTCCGAAGATGGCTCTCGGATCTTCTGGAGCGCTGAATCCAGCGGACACCTCAGCGCGCTGTACGTGCGCGACACCGCCGCTGAAGAAAGCGCCCGCCTCGATGTCGTGCAGTCCGGCGCCTCGGGTAGTGGAACGGCGCAACCCATCTTCCAGGGCGCTAGCGCCGACGGGAGCGTCGTCTTTTTCACCGACTCGCAACAGCTGACCGAAGACGCCAGCCTGAAAGGCAGCGACCTCTATCGCTGTGAGCTGCCGCCGGCCGGCGGCAGCTCAGGCTGCGCGACGCTGACCGACATCAGCGTTCCATCTGTGGACGGCGATAGCGCCCGGTTGGAAGGACTCGCTGCTGCGGTCAGCGAAGACGGCCAAGCGATCTACTTCGTCGCAAGGGGGGTCCTCGACGACGCCCCCAACCAATACGGTGACAGCGCCGTCGCGGGCGGGCCGAACCTCTATCTCTGGCAGCAGGGGCAGGGCGCTCGTTTCATCGCGACGCTCGCGGGCGCGGACAGGAGCGATTGGGGCGATCCCATCTTTGCGTTCAAGCTCAGTGCCGCCGCCTCGCCCAGCGGTCGCTACCTCGCCTTCATGTCGCAGGGGAGCCTCACCGGATACGACAACCGTGACGCAACCACCGGCGAACCCGCGCAGGAGGTCTTCCGCTACGACGCGCTCACGCAGCGCCTCGCCTGCGTTTCCTGCAACCCGGCCGGGGAGAGGCCGGACAGCACCGCGACCCCGGAAGGCCAATCGCTGGTCAATCCCGTGGGCGACCTGTGGCAGGGGCAGCGGACCGCGGCCATCCTTCCAGAGGCCACCATGGTCAGCGTGGGCGGCATCTCGCTTTACCGCCCGCGCGCGGTGCTCGACAACGGTCGCGTCTTCTTCAACGCGATCGACCCGCTGGTGCCGGCCGACTCCAACGGCCAGTGGGACGCCTACGAGGACGAGCCCGTGGGCGTGGGGGACTGCACCGCCTCCTCAGGCGGGGCTTCGATTTCGCGCTCGGCGGGAGGATGCGTATCGCTCCTCTCCTCAGGCACCGCCGAAGAAGAAGCGGCGTTCCTGGACGCCGGTGAAACGGGCGACGACGCCTTCTTCTGGACTCCCGCCCAGCTTTCGGTGCTCGACGAAGACCACGAGGTCGACGTCTACGACGCCCGCGTCGACGGCATTGCGGCGACGCTCCCGAATGACGCCGAATGCCTCGGCGAAGCATGCCAGCCTCTCGCGCAGGCGCCCAACGACCCCACGCCGGCAAGCGCCGCCTTCAGAGGCGCGGGCAACGTTCATCCTTCGGCAGGCAAGCACTGCCCGAAGGGGAAGCGACGGGTCAGGCGGCACGGGCGGGTGCGCTGCGTGGCCAGAAGGCACCACCGGCGCCGAGACGGCCACAGAGAGCACCGAAAGGCGGGCGGCGACCGGAGGGCGGCCCGATGAGGGTCGCGAGCAAGCACCGACCCACCGCCCTGCACTCGATGAAGGAGAACCTCCCGATGAAGACGCGCCTCCTCACTTTCGCCGCCACTCTCTGTGCCGCCGTCATCCTGCTCACCACCCTGCCGCTCGCCTTTGCCCCGGCGGATGAGCCGTGGTGGCAGGTGCTCGACGGCAGCCGCCCGACCAATATGTGGGAACCGGGGGACGCCCTGGAGACGCAGGAAGTGGCCGGCGAAAGCCTCTTCGGGTTGATCTATGCCGTCAAGGTCGAGGTGGCGGGCCAGGTCGTCGGCTGCTTGGGGAGCGGCACCCTGGTGCCGTTCGGCGGTCCGAGCGCTGACGAAGTCTGCGAAGGTGCGACCGGATCTCCGGCGAGCGAAAGCGCCCCCGAATTCAGGGAAATGCTCGAAAGCCCCTATGGCGCCGGCGAAGTCCAGGTGAGCGGCGGCCCGGCGGGCAGTGCTCCATTCGTAGTCGAAGCTCCATGGGGGCCGCCGATCGAACTGACCGTCCTGGAAGCGGAAGCCTTCGGCCTCCCGACGGGCGTAAACGTCGGCTCTGAAATCACCAGCGAAGGCAGCGGCCGCCTCGTGCTCAGCTTCACCAACCTCGGCGATGCGCCGGTCGACGGCACCTCCTCACCGGTGACGATCGTCGACCGCCTGCCCGAGGGAGTGGCGGCCTACGGCGTCGAAGCCTTCGCGGGGCCGTTCGAGACCTACGGATCCTCGGCCGTGCCCCCGACGCCGGTCGAATGCGCACTCGAAGCCGCCGACGAAGTCGTCTGCAGCTACGAAGGCAAATTACCGCCCTACGAAGCGATCGAAATCGAAATTCCGGTCAGCCTCACCGGCACTCCGCCGACCGCTGGGGCCCCGGGACAGGTGACGATCTCGGGCGGCGGCGCCGCATCTGCGAGCGCCGAACAGACGATTCAGGTCAGCCCGGAACCTACTCCCTTCGGGGTCGAACAGTTCTCCGCCGTTGCGGAATCAGAGGGCGGCGATTCGACCAGGCAGGCGGGCAGCCATCCCTTCCAGTTCACGACCACCCTCCAGCTCAACGCGGGACGGGAGTATCCGTCGTCCGCCCTGGGGCAGGCCGTCGGCTCTCGCGCGATCCTCACCGAACAGCCGGCGCTGCCCCGTAACCTGCGGTTTCCACTGCCCGCCGGCTTGGTCGGTAACGCGAACGCGATGCCCCGGTGCGATATGGCGACCTTCCTTCGCCTCGACAACCTCATAAACGAATGCCCCGACAAGACCGTCGTGGGGGCCTCCTCGGTGACGGTGATCGAAGACTCCATCGTGGGTCTGTTCCGCGAGGCGGTGCCGGTCTTCAACCTGTCGCCTGCCCACGGCGAGCCGGCCCGCTTCGGCTTCGTGGCCGGCGGCGCCCCGGTGGTCATCGACACCGCGGTCGATCCCGCGGACGGCTACCGGATCACGGCCCGCGTCAGCAACGTCACCCAGATCGCCCAGTTCCTCAGCGCGACGACGGCCTTCTGGGGGACCCCGAGCGACCCGCGCCACGACAACGCGCGTGGCTGGAACTGCGTGTACTACGGGGCCCCGGGAGTTCCCGGCGACTGCGAACGGCCGGCGGCCTTGACGGAACCCGCCTTCATGCGCATGCCCGTCCAGTGCGCCGACCAGCTCGACTTCGGGCTGGCGCTCGAACCTTGGAACGTGCCGCTCGGCAGTCAGGTAGAGGGCGCGTCCTTCACGGGAGACCGCCTTGGCGGCTGCAACCGCGTGCCGTTCGACCCCTCGATCGAATCCGCAGCGACGAGCAAACTGGCCGGCAATCCCAGCGGGCTTGACTTCCAGCTTGATATGCCGAACTCCGGCCTGTTGAGCAAGGAAGCGATCGCCGAAGGGCAGGCGAAGAAGGTCGAAGTCACGCTGCCCGAAGGGATGACCATCAACCCGTCGGAGGGCGAAGGCCTCGTCGGCTGCAGCCCGGCCGATTATGCGCGGGAGACCGCGAGCTCGTTGCCCGGCGAAGGCTGCCCGGAGGCGTCGAAGATCGGCACCGTGCAGATCTCGACGCCGCTGCTCGAAGAGGAAGCCCACGGGGCCCTCTACGTGGCGACGCCGTTCGACAATCCGTCGGGGTCGCTGGTCGCCCTGTATATGGTGGCCAAGATTCCGGACCGCGGGATCGTGGTCAAGCAGGCAGGCGTGGTCAAGCCGGATCCAGTCACCGGCCAGCTGACGACTACCTTCGACGACCTGCCCCAGCTTCCGTTCAGCAGCTTCGAACTGCACTTCAAAGAGGGTGGTCGAGCGCCGCTGGTGACGCCGCCCGCGTGTGGCAGGTACGACGTGGTGGCGCGCTTCACGCCGTGGTCGGCCGAGGACCCGAACAATCCGGCGCCAGACGAAGTCGTCACCCGCAACTCCTCGTTCGACGTCGAACGAGGAGTTGACGGCGGCGCCTGCCCAATGGGGGGAACTCCGCCCTTCCACCCGGGACTTCTGGCCGGCACGATCAACAACGCCGCCGGTGAGTACTCGCCCTTCAACGTGCGTCTGACGAGGAACGACGGTGAACAGGAGTTCACGAACTTCTCGATCAAGCTGCCGCCCGGCGTGGTGGGCAAGCTGGCCGGGATCCCGTTCTGCTCCGATGCGGTGATCGCCGCGGCCAAGTCGCGGACCGGGCCGAACGGCGGCCAGGAAGAGCTCGACAACCCCTCCTGCCCGGCGGCCTCCCAGGTTGGCAGGACCCTGGTGGGCGCCGGCGTCGGCGCCAGCCTCACCTACGTCCCGGGGAAGGTCTACCTGGCCGGGCCGTACCATGGCTCGCCGCTGTCGGTCGTCGCGATCACCGCGGCCAAGGTTGGCCCGTTCGATCTCGGCACGGTGGTGGTCCGGGACGCGCTCCGGATCAACCCCGAAACGGCGGAAGTATTCGTCGACGCCACCGGCTCGGACCCGATCCCCCACATCATCCAGGGGATCCCGGTCCACGCTCGCGACATCCGCGTCTACGTCGACCGGAACGAATTCGTGCTCAACCCGACGAGCTGCGAACGGACCTCGACGGCGTCGACCGTCCTCGGCTCGGGCCTCGACTTCGGCTCGTCCGCGGACGACCAGCCGGTCACGGCAACCTCGCCCTTCCAGGCGGCCGATTGTGCCAACCTCGGGTTCAAGCCGCGGCTGCAGCTGAAGCTGCGGGGCAAGACCAACCGCGGCGGCAATCCGGCCCTGCGGGCGGTGATGCGCCCGCGGAAAGGAGATGCGAACGCGGCTCGCATCTCCGTCGCCCTGCCGCATTCGGAGTTCCTTGACCAGGGCCATATCCGCACCGTCTGCACCCGGGTGCAGTTCAAAGCCGGCGCGGGCAACGGCGCCGAGTGCCCGCAGGGGGCGATCTACGGCCACGCCAAAGTCTGGACGCCGCTGTTCGAAAAGCCGCTGGAAGGCCCGGTCTTCCTACGCTCGTCCGAACATCCGCTGCCGGACCTGGTGCTGGCCCTCCACGGCCTCGTCGACATCGACGCGGTGAGTCGGATCGACTCGGTCGGGGGTGGGATCCGCAACACCTTCGACTTCGTCCCCGACGCGCCGGTCACCAAAGTGGTGCTGAGCATGCAGGGCGGGAAGAAGGGTCTGCTGGAAAACAGCACCGACATCTGCCGCGGCAAGCACCAAGCGACGGTCAAGATGGAAGGGCACAACGGGAGGCTCCACAACTTCCTCGCCCCGCTCAAGCCCAAATGCCCGAGGAGGCATGCAAGACGCCCCTGATAGCGATGGCAGGCCCTTCCTGAGGGAGACCGGGGCCGCGGCGATCTCGATCGTGGCCCTGGTCCTGGCCCTCGTCCTCGGTCCGCCATCCGAAGAAGTCACCCGAGCCACCTATAAGGAAGCGGTGGAGCCAATCTGTCGGGCCAATACCGAAGCCAACGAACGGATCCTGGCCGGGGTGCGCGGTGAGGTAAAGCGCGGTCGCCTCGGGCCGGCAGCGAAGCGGTTCGAACGGGCCGCGACGGCGCTTCGCGGCACCCTCGGCGAACTGAGGAAGATTCCCCGCCCCGCAGCCGACCGCGCCCGCCTCTCGCGCTGGCTCGGGTTCGTCGCGGACGAGGTGGAACTGCTGAGGCGGACGGCCGGCTACCTCGCCGCCCGCCAGAAGGGCGCCGCCGAGGGGATGGTCGTACGCCTGAAAAGCGTCGCCAGCCGGGCCAACAACGCCGTCTTCGCCTTCGAATTCGAATACTGCCGCTTCGATCCCGCGCGCTACACGTAGATGAGCTCCCGCGCCGGAAAGATTGGCGCATCGGCCCTGCTCTTAACGCTTGGAGTCGCCGCCGTGGCCGCCGCGGTCGTGGTTCAGGCCGGGGGCCTGCGGATCACCGTCCTCAGCCAGATCATGCCGGTGAAGCTGCCCCGCTCCAAGCCGGCGCCGATCGCGGTGTTCGTCGCCGGCCACCTCGCGACCGCCGACGGCGGTATTCCGCCCCAGTTGCAGCGCCTCGACATCGAGGTGAACCGCCACGGCCTCCTGCGCTCGCGCGGGCTGCCCGTCTGCCACCCACACCAGGTCCAGCCCGCGACCACGCGCCGGGCGCTCGAAAACTGCGGCCCGGCGCTGATCGGCTCCGGCCAGTTCTGGGCCCACATCATCCTTCCGGACCAGGCGCCCTACCCGACCAGGGGGCGGCTGCTGATCTTCAACGGCCGCCAGCACGGGCAGCCGGTCCTGCTGGCGCAGATCTACACCCACCATCCCTTCGACAGCGCCTTCCTGATCGACTTCGCGATCCGCCGCATCTCCCGCGGCCCCTACGGAACCGAGCTCTCAGCGGCATTCCCCGAGGCCCTCGGGGAATGGGGATACCTCGGCCGCATAAAGCTCACCCTGAAGCGGCGGTACCGCTATCAGGGCCGCGATCTCAGCTACTACAACGCCGCCTGCCCGGCTCCGAGGCCGGCGAAACGGGCCGGTTTCCCGCTCGCCCATGTCACCTTCTCCTTTGCCGACGAAACGGAGATGAGCGCCGTCGTCGACAAGACCTGCGAGGTCAAGGAATGAGGAGGCGGACCGCTCTTTTCCTCGCCCTGGTCCTGCTGCTCCTGCCAGCGCCGGCGGCGCGGGCGTCCTATGACCCGCTGGGCAGCGGCGTCACCCGGCTGGCGCTCGACCAGCGCTTTGCCGCCTTTCTCAACCAGGCGGGAGTGCGCGTCAGCACGCAGGCCGGGGCGGCAAAGCGGGGCAGGGCACTGGTCTTCCCCATCTCCGGGGGGCGCTTCGACCCGACTGCCGGGGCCGGGGAGGTCGAGCAGCAGGGCAGCCTCGCCCTCCGCAGCGCGCGATCTCGCGTGCTGATGCGCAAGCTGGTGGTGAAGACGACGCACTCCCCTCTGGTGGCCAAGGTCGGGGGCTCGCAGTTGAAGGTCGCCACCTCGGCGGCGATCGGCTCGAGGCGCAACGGCTTCGGCGTCGTCTTCAGCGCGCGGAAGCTGCAGCTGACCGAGAAGGTGGCGACGCGTCTGAACAAGAAGCTCCGACCCCGCCGCCTGTTCAGCGCCGGCCAGCTCGTCGGCACGCTCGTGAGCGAACCGCAGCCCCTGGTGACGGCGATCGTGCCCACCGGCAGGGCGACCCTTACCTTCGACAGCGCCTTCATGGCGAAGCTCGACCAGCACTTCGCCTCGGTCAATCCCGTCTTTCCCGCAGAACACGTGGGGCCGACCTTCACGCTGCCGATCATCGCCAACGGCGCGCTGGCCCCCGATGCCTCCCAGGGCACGCTGCGGACCGGGGGGGAGATCGAATTCCTCGAGCTCGGGGCGGGTCAGGTCTTCTGGCACGAACTCTGGTTCGACATCGGACTTGGGAGCACGCTGGCGGAAGTCGATCTGGAGCCTACGCCGGCATTCCCAGGCAAACTGGGTCAGAAACCGGTGCTCGCGCTTGGCACCGGCGCCAGGGCCGCCGACTCCGCAGCGCGCACGATCTCCCTCGACGCAGCCCCGCTCACCTTGACGGCCGAAACGGCCGCCAGCTTCAACCAGGCGTTCGCCGAAGGCAGGAGCGAGTTCAGCGTTGGCGAGCTCGTCGGGACCCTTTCGTTTACGGCTCAAGCACAGTAACCAGACTTCACGGGCGTCTTTTTGCGTTCCTGCTTTTCTGCGAAGGAGACCAGAATTTTGGCTCTCTGACTGGGTTTCGTTGAACCCAAGGGATGATCGCTTGCTTCCTGAGCAATCTTTCTGAATTCTCCGATTATTCAGTGCAATCCTGAAGGGAGGGGACGGAGTGAAAATCTACTTTTTCGGGGTGGCAGCAGTGCTCGCTATCGCGGCGATCGGATGCGGGAGCGGGGGCAGCAGCACGGAATCTGGATTGACGAAGGCACAGTTCATCAAACGCGGGGACGCGATCTGCCACACCGCACGGAGGAGGAAGACGGAAGCTCTAAAAGCTTGGACCGAAGCACCGGCGAACAAGGGCAAGACGTTCGAAGACTGGAGCACGGCTGAACTCGAACATGTATATCTCACCGTGGCGCTGCCGCCCGTCAAGCAAGCTTCGCAGGAGTTGGCGGACTTGACTCCCCCCACGGGCGACGTCAAGGCCGAAGAGATCGTGAAGTCCCTGGCCGCAACCGTTGGAGCGCTCGAAGAGAATCCCAGGGCTGCACTCAAGGGGGCCCCGTACTACCACACGGACAAGCTCGCGCAGGCATATGGGTTCAAGGCTTGCGGTTTCCTCTAGACCTTTTCGTCCGCCGCCCATCTTGTCTGTCAAGGCCGGTTGAAAACTCACCCGCTTGCGCCGGTTGAAAATTCACCCGCCTCGGGGGAGCAGGCATAGCGGTGAAGTCCCGCCTGCGGAGGCGAGCCCGTAGGGCGATGCGGAGCAGGCGGGAGCGCTCAGTCCCGCGGCGGCGGAGAGCCCAGGTCCTTGTCCCGCAGACGATGGCTGTCGCCCATCAGCCCGAGGATCTCGGCGTGGTGGGCCAGGCGGTCGATCGTCGCCGCGGCGACGACTTCGTCGCCGAAGATCTCTCCCCAGGCCGAGAAGGCGTTGTTGGAGGTGACGATCAACGATGCCCGCTCCGAGACCAGGCTGAACATCGCGGTTTGCCGGCTCAGGGTCGAAGGGGATGCAGCCGACCTCGGCGACGACGATCAGAGGCACGAAGGACAGGGGGCGCAGCGGCGCCTACACATCTGGGCTGGCCAGATCGACATCTACGGCTCGCAAAGGAGAGGGGGCGCCCCTGAAGGCGCCCCCCTCTTCAAGGAGAAACAGGGAGTGTGCACCGGCTCCCGGAAGTACCTCGAGATCTATTAGAGGCGATGCGCCCTCGACGAGCAATTTGAGCCCCTGTCTTCGGCGAGAAGCCGGCGAAATCGAGGACCCCGGCCTCTCTTTTGCCCTGCAAAGGCAAGATCGCTTGAGTTTGCCGCGTCCCGTTCGGTTAGTACTCAGTTGTACGCAAGAACGCCTGGCAGCGCCTTGAGCGCATTGGTCAACGTGAGGGCAAGGGATAAGTCGCCGCTCGTCTCGAGCTGACCCGGAGCCCCCCCGTCCATCTCCCGCATCCACGCCAAGGGGGTGCCAGAGGCCGAGGCCTGGACGTCCCCGTCGAGCCGGGAGGTGCAGGAGACGACCTTGCCCTCCTCGATGCCGAGCACCACGCCGGCGAAGACCGGAGAGGACTCGCCACGGAACTCCACGGCAAGACGACACCTGCCGCCGACGTCGGGATCCAACTCGATCAGGGGGGTCGCGAGGAGGAAGGCCGCCTCGACGTCGAGTCGGCCGATCGGCGGCGTCGAGTCCGGGACGTACTTCCGCTCCCAGGCCGCAGCGGAGATCACCGGCATCACCGACTTGCGCAGCCACTCGGTGGCTCCGTAAGGGGTGCCGCGACCCTCCCCTGGCTGGGGCTCGACCAGTTTCGTTATCCGCATCGCGCTCAGTTTCCGCTCGAGGGTCGGATAGCTGATCTTGGGAATCAGCACATTCAGGTCGGTCAGCGAAAGCGCGCGTGCGGCGACGGCTCGTACGACGTTCGACGACCAGCCTCCGATCAGCGCCTTCGTCGCGCTCTTCGCGGCCGTGCTGCCGAGCAGGATCGGCCCGTCGGGAGCGGCCATCAGCCATTCCTGGAGCACCCCGGCGACCTTCAGCAATCCCTCACCCGCCGATGTGATCGAGTACTCGGCGCTGGCGGGGAATTCGTTCTGCCGCCGCCGCTCGAGGGCCTGAAACTCCTCCAGTGTGCGCGTGTACACGCGCATCGTGCTCTGGGGGGGAGATCCGACGGCTCGGTGAAGGTCGAGCAGGCCCATGGGCCCCTCCTCCAACGATTTGAGCGTGTGGACATGGAGGGGCGCAGCCAGCAACGAGAGAGCCTGTGCCCCCGCTCGCTTCATGTCGACCGGTCCTCGGCCTTGTCCCCGAACAACGTCATCTGCCCCCAGTCCATTGTTCTGAAGCCCTGCTTCAGGGTGTGTTCTAGGACACCATGCCACATGTGTCAGCCTTGCTTCGAGTGACAAATTGTGCGTACTTCTTTCGGTACTTTGAACAGAATGTCCAGAAACTAATTAGGTTTTCCCTGGGCGATGCAAGCTCTCCTCTTAGCTGGGAAGCCGGATGACAGCGGATTTGTGCGCTTTGTGTCACCCCCAGCTTCCAGGGAAAACGCTGGTCAACTTGAACACTTGTTTCACCAGAGAAACTCGCCTGTGGACGGACTGAGCATGCGATGAATGGGCATAGGGCGCTACTGAAAAGGCAAAAGACGCGCTATCTACCCGATTCCGCGACCATGTAGTTATCGGCCGTCGCGTTCCCAGCGGAGCCCAAGAACTTCTTGAGCGGGCGATGGTCGAGGGCGACGCGACTGGGCGCCCCAGATCCCCCTGGGGTAGATCAAAGCGCCCTCGTTGGATCGCGATTTCTCTTCCAATATGCGGATAGAACGATTGTTGGTCTCAAGTTTGGATTTTGTTAGTCGATGCACATCTCTAGTATGCCCGCGATGCTCTTCGCCACCGGCCGCAAGCTGGCGGTCGCCGCCCTTGCACTGGTCGCCTTCCTGGCGACGCCCACCGTTGCCACGCCAGCTGGCCAGATCGTCATCTTCGGCTCCCACAGGGGCTCGACCCTGACGCTCAGCACCCGGGGCAGCAGGATCGTCGTCAAGGGCAACATGACCCGCCATCACCCGATCGGATGCCATTTCAGGCGAGGCCATCGCGTGGCGGTCTGCTCGACCCGCAACGTTTCGCGGATCGAAGTGCAGATGGGTCCATCGGGCGATTTCGTCAAGGCGGAAGACCGCCTGCCGCTCTCCCTGACCGTCCACCTCGGTGCCGGATCCGACAAGTTCATCGGCAACGGCGAGCGCGACATCTGTTACGGCGAAGGCTCGCGCCGCAATCGCTGCGTCGGTGGACCGAACAACGACGTCTGCATCAGCGGCCCCCGCAACAGCGACTGCGTCGGCGGCGCCGGCAACGACTACTGCCACACCAGCACCGGCAGCGACGGCTGCTGGGGCGGCCCCGGCAACGACGTCTGCTACATGGGACCCGGCGAGGACGGTTGCCACGGCGAAGCCGGCAACGACCGTCTCTACGGCGGCGCCAACCCCGATCAGCTCTACGGCGGTCCCGGTGACGACTACTGCAACGGCGGTCCCGGTCGCGGCAAGTCCCACGACTGCAACTACGGCCCGCGGCACTGACCGTCAGCCTTTGGCCAGCGCCGGCAGCGCCAATCCAGTTGGCCGAGCTCCGGTCAGAGGCCCATCGTCTTGCCGATGATCTCCTTCATGATCTCGTCGGTGCCGCCGCCGATCGGGCCGAGCCGGGCGTCGCGGACGGCGCGCTCGATGCCGTACTCGCGCATGTAGCCGTAGCCGCCGTGGATCTGGAGGGATTGGTCGGCGATCTCGAGGACGGCGCGCTGGGTCATCAGCTTCGCCATCGAGACCTCCTGGATGCAGTCCTGGCCTTCGTGGAAGAGGCGGAGGCCGTTGTAGGTGAGGGCGCGGGCGGCTTCGGCCTTCGTAGCCATCTCGGCGACGTGGTGGCGGATCGCCTGGAACCTGCCGATCGGTCGGCCGAAGGCTTCGCGGTCGAGGGCGTAGGCGACGGTGGTCTCGATCAGCCGCTGCATGGCGCCGACGGCGCCGATCGCCATCAGCAGCCGCTCCCAGGCGAAGTTGGCCATGATCAGCTTGAAGCCGCCGTTTTCCTCGCCCAGCAGGTTCTCCGCCGGCACCTCGACGTCGGTGAAGGAGATTTCGCCGGTGTCGGAGGAGTGCCAGCCCATCTTCTCCAGCTTGCGGCTGACCTTGTAGCCGGGCATCTCGCGCTCGAGGACGAGGAAGGAGATGCCGCCGTGGCCGCCCTCCCCGGTCGTCTTGCAGGCACAGACGAGGAAGTCGGCGCGGACGCCGTTGGTGATGAAGGTCTTGGCGCCGTTGACGACGTAGTGGTCGCCCTCGAGGCGGGCAGTGGTGGAGAGGGAGGCGACGTCGGAGCCGGCGCCGGGCTCGGTGATCCCGAGGGCGCCGATCTTCTCGCCGGCGATCCCCGGCACCAGCCAGCGCCGCTTCTGCTCCTCGGTGCCGAAGTTGAAGATCGGCGGCATCGCGATCGAGGCGTGGGCGTTGAGGCCGGCGGCGACGCCGCCCGAGCCGCCGGAGCGGGCCAGCTCCTCGACCCAGACCGCGTCGTGCAGGTGGGTGCCGCCCTGGCCGCCGAGCTCCTCCGGGAACTTCAGCCCGAGGAAGCCGAGCTCGGCGCAGCGGCCGAACAGCTCGCGCGGGAATTCCCGTGCCGCCTCCCATTCGTCGACGTGGGGCGCGATCTCCTTGGCGACGAACCGCGACACCGTCTGCCGCAGCTCCTCGTGCTCCTCGCCGAACGGCGGCAGGGTCGCCCGGGCGCCCGTGTCCTTGACTACGGTCATTCTGTGTCCTTGCGCTTCGTTCCAGTCATGGCACGAACTTGGTGCTATAAATTTGCAGACAACGCATTTCTTTTGACAACTTTTCTAGTAGCGTCGAAGCATGGAGAGAACGATGTGGACCGACGAGCGACTGGACGACCTGGCAAAGAAAATGGACGACGGGTTTTCCCGACTGGATCGCGACATCCGTGACCTACGCGTGCTCATGTTCCAGCTCTGGGGCACGAACACGCTGGCAATTCTGGCCACCATCGCGACTGTCATTGCCACGAATAACTGATCCGCCTACAGCCCGTAGCTCCGCCCGATCACGTCGAGCATGATCTCGTCGGTGCCGCCGCCGATCCGGTTGAGGCGGACGTCGCGGTAGGCGCGCTCGATCTCGTACTCCTTCATGTAGCCGTAGCCGCCGAGGATCTGGACGCACTCGTCGGCGACCTCGCAGGCGATGCGGGAGGCGAAGAGCTTGGCCATCGTGATCTCGCGCACCGGGTACTCGCCGTTGCCGAAGCGCCAGGCGGTCGCGTAGGTGAACTGCTTCGCCGCCTCGACCTTGGTCGCCATCTCGGCGAACTTGTGGCGGATCGCCTGGAACTTGCCGATCGGCCGGCCGAAGGCTTCGCGCTCCTTCGCGTAGACGAGGGTTTTCTCGATCATCCGCTCGGCCCCCGCGTGGCAGCCGGCGGCGGCGACCAAGCGCTCGCCCTGGAGCTCCCAGGCGATGTGGTAGAAGCCTTTGCCCTCCTCGCCGAGGACGGCGTCGGCCGGCACCCGCACGTCTTCGAAGGCGAGTTCGCCGGTGTCGGAGGCGTGCATCCCGAGCTTCTCCAACTCCTTGGAGACGGTGAAGCCCTGCACCTTCTCGCCGCTCTCGTCGCGCAGATCGACGACGAAGAGGGTGATGCCGGCGTGGCGCTCACCCGGGTCGGTCTTGCAGACGAGGACGATGAAGTCGGCTCGCGGGCCGTTGGTGATGAAGGTCTTCGATCCGTTGATCACGTATTCGTCGCCGTCGCGGATCGCGGTGGTGCGGATCCCGGCGACGTCGGAGCCCGCTCCTGGCTCGGTGATTCCCAGCGAGCCGACCTTGTCGCCCTTCAGCCCCGGTTCGAGGTACTTGCGCTTCTGCTCCTCGGTGCCGAGCAGGTGGATGGGGGGGAGGACCATGTCGGTCTGGACCGCGAAGCCCATGTTGGTGCCGCCGGAGCCCGAGTAGCTCATGCACTCGGCCCGGACCAGCGAGTAGAAGTAGTCGCCGTCCTGGCCGCCGTACTCCTCCGGGAAGCAGAGGCCGAGGAAGCCGAGGTCGCCGGCCCGCTTCATCTTCTCGGTCGGCCAGTAGGTGTCCTCCCACTCGTTGCGGTGGGGCCAGAGCTCCTTTTCGACCCAGGAGCGCATCGACTCGCGTAGGTCTTCGTGCTCCTGGCTGAAGATGAAGTGCTTGCGCCCGGACTCGAAGTCGGGCTTGATGACGCTGGAGCCGTCGCTGGTCGCGGTCGCCACTGTCTCTCTCCTCTGTCGTGCTCGGCTGGACGTTTCTGACTTGCGCCCCCCGTAGAGGGGCATGAAGTCAGACACCCCAATGCAAAGTGGACAGTAGCACTTCCTACTTTCAGCGATGCTATGGTCCTGGCGGATGCCCCGGGGAGATCATCAGTGGAAGGGTGAGAAGGTCGCCTACGAGGTGGCCGGCGGCGTCGCCACGGTGACGCTGAACGACCCGGACAAGCGCAACATGCTCTCCGGCCAGATGCTGGTCGAGCTGGTCGAGGCGATGAAGCTCGCCAAGGCCTCCGAGGAGGTGCGGGCGGTCGTCCTCACCGGGGCGGGCGACAAGGCCTTCTGCGCCGGCGCCGACCTCGGCGGTTTCGCCGCCGAGGTGCCGCTGATCGCCAAACACTTCGCCTCCGACCTCTTCCTCGAGTTCTTCCGGCTGATGCCGCGGCTCGGCAAGCCCTCGCTCTGCGCCGCCAACGGCCACGTGCTCGCGGGCGGGATGGGCCTCGCCCTCTCCTGCGACCTTGTGATCGCCAAGGAGGGGGCCACCTTCGGCACGCCGGAGATCAACGTCGGCGCCTTCCCCTACATGATCATGTCGATCATCTACCGCAACGTCCCGCGCAAGAAGGTCAACGAGATGATGCTGCTGGGCGAGCGGCTGAGCGCCGAGCAGGCGGTCGAGTACGGGCTGGCCAACAAGGTGGTTCCGGCCGCCGAGTTCGACGCCGCGGTGAACGAGTGGGCGACCAAGCTCGCCTCCAAAAGCCCGGTGCTCATGCGGCTCGGCCACGACGCGATGTACCGCCAGCAGGACATGGCGCTCGACGACGCGCTCGAGTTCCTGCGCTCGCAGCTCTCGCTCACCTTCACCACCGAGGACATCGTCGAGGGGGTCACCGCCTTCTTCGAGAAACGCGACCCGCAGTGGAAAGGACGCTAGTGGCGACCGAGGAGAAATCGGGGAACCTGCTGCCGGGCACGGCGCCGCTGGCCGAGCTGACCGAGCAGCTGCACGAGCGCCGCGCCAAGGCGAAGCTCGGCGGCGGCGAGGAGAAGATCGCCAAGCAGCACGAGCGCGGCAAGCTGACCGCGCGGGAGCGGATCGAGCTGCTGGTCGACGAGGGCACCTTCGTCGAGATGGGGATCCACGGCCGCCCCCACTTCGCCCAGCGGGCGATGGACGGGGTCGAGGCGCCCGCCGACGGCGTCGTCACCGGCTGGGGCGACGTCGACGGCCGCGCGACCTGCATCGCCGCCTACGACTTCACGGTGATGGCCGGCTCGATGGGGATGACCGGCGAGCTCAAGGTCACCCGCCTGCGCGAGATGGCGCTGCAGAAGCGGATGCCGTTCGTCTGGCTGCTCGACTCGGCCGGCGCCCGCATCCAGGAGGCGGCGGGCTCGCTCTTCGCCGGCTCCGGCCACCTCTTCCGCGAGGAGGTCGAAATGTCGGGCGTGATCCCGATGGTCGCGGCGATGATGGGCCCCTGCGCCGCCGGCACCGCCTACATCCCGGCGCTCTCGGACTTCGTGCCGATGGTCTCCGGCCAGGGCGCGATGGCGCTCGCCGGCCCGCACCTGACCAAAGCCGTCACCGGCGAGGACATCTCGATGGAGGAGCTCGGCGGGGCCAAGGTCCACTGCCGCAAATCCGGAGTGGGGGACCTCGAGGTCGCCGACGACGAGGAGTGCATCGCTTCCGTCAAGAAGTACCTCTCCTACTTCCCGGCCAACTGCGAGGAGCGGCCGCCGCTCGTCGACGTCTCCGACCCGATCGAGCGGGCCTCGGAGAAGCTGATGGAGATCGTGCCGGAGTCCCCGCGGCAGCCGTACGACATGTACGACGTGATCCGAGAGATCGTCGACGACGGCGACTGGTTCGACCTGAAGTCGAAGTTCGCCAAGAACGTGATCACCTGCTTCGCCCGCTTCGGCGGTCAGCCGGCGGGGATCGTCGCCAACCAGCCCAAGCACCTGGCGGGGATCCTCGACAACGACTCGGCCGACAAGGCCGCCCGCTTCATCAACCTCTGCGACGCCTTCAACATCCCGCTCGTCTTCCTCCAGGACGTGCCCGGTTTCATGGTCGGCTCGAAGGTCGAGCACGCCGGGATCATCCGCCACGGGGCGAAGATGCTCTACGCGGTCAGCCGCGCCACCGTGCCGAAGGTGACCGTCGTCGTCCGCAAGGCCTACGGCGCCGGCTACTACGTGATGTGCGGCAAGGCCTACGAGCCGGACCTGATCGTCGCCTGGCCCGGGGCCGAGATCTCGGTGATGGGCGCCGAGGGAGCGGTCGAAATCATCGGCCGCTCGGCGATCGAGGCCTCCGAGGACCCGGAGGCGACCAAAGAGGCGATGCTGAACGCGGTTCGCCAGCAGATCGACCCCTACATCGCCGCCGGCAACGCGGTGATCGACGACATCATCGACCCGCGCGATACCCGGCCGACGATCGTCAAAGCACTGCGGATGGCGCGCAACAAGCACGTCGAGAAGCCGAAGAAACGCCACGGCGTGATGCCGGTATGACGTTCGCCTGTTCCTTTTGCTCGTCATACAGGCATAAGGAACAGAAGAAGGAGGCGTTGTGAGCTCATTTGACGATCCGGTGATCATCAGCTGCTCGATCAGCGGCGTGATCGCCAACCGCGACCAGTGCCCCGCGATCCCCTACACGCCGGAGGAGTACGCGGCGGAGGCGCGGCGCGCGGTCGACGAGGGCGCATCGCAGATCCACATCCACGCCCGCAAGCCCGACGGCACGCCCTCGTATGAGATCGAGGACTTCAAGGCGATCACCGAGGCGATCCTGGCCGAGGTCGGCGACGTGATCGTCAACTACTCGACCGGGGCGATCGGGATCCCGATCGAGAAGCGGATCGAGTACCTGCGCGCCTGCCGGCCCGACGTCGCGGCGCTGAACATGAGCTCGATGAACTACGCGAAGTACTCGAAGCGGCGCAAGGACTTCGTCTTCAAGGCCGTCTTCGAGAACAGCTTCGACACGATCATCGAGTTCCTCACTGCGATGAAAGAGCTCGGGATCAAGCCCGAGCACGAGTGCTTCGACTCCGGCCACGTCGCCAACCTCGACCCGCTGGTCGACATGGGGCTGCTGGAGCCGCCGCTGCAGATCTCCCTGGTGATGGGGGTGACCGGGGGCATTCGCCCGACCCCGCGCAACGTCACCCTGATGTCGGACCAGATCCCCGGCGGCCCGGAGGGGCCGAACCAGTGGCAGGTGATCGGGATCTCCCGCGACCAGTGGAAGCTGCTCGCCTCCTCGCTGGTGCTCGGCGGCAACGTCCGCGCCGGCGTCGAGGACAACCTCTACCTGCCGAACGGCGAGATGGCGAAGTCCAACGGCGAGCTGATCGCCAAGGCGCGGCAGATGGCCGAAGACGTCGGCCGCCGGCCGGCGAGCGTCGCCGAGGCGCGGGAGCTGCTCGGCGTGCCGAAGCGGGCCGCGGCCTAGGCGGCCGCCCGATGGCGGACCTGCCTCTCAGCGACGTCAGGGTCCTTGACCTCACCCGCCTGCTGCCGGGCGGCTTCTGCTCGCTGCTGCTCGCCGACCTCGGCGCCGAGGTGCTGAAGGTCGAGGACACCGGCATGGGCGACTACATCCGCTGGGCGCCGCCCTACTACGGCAGCGACGAGCAGCAGGCGCTCGGCACCCGCTCCTCGCTCTACCTCTCGCTCAACCGCGGCAAGCGCTCGGTCCGCCTCGACCTCAAGAGCGAGCGGGGGAGGGAGGCGCTGCTGCGCCTGGTCGCCGACCACGACGTCGTCCTCGACGGCTTCCGCCCCGGCGTCCTCGACAAGCTCGGCGTCGGCTACGAGCGGCTGCGCGAGGCCAATCCGCGCGTCGTCTATTGCGCGATCACCGGCTACGGCCAGGACGGCCCCTACGCGCAGCGCGCCGGCCACGACATGAACTACCTCGGCCTCGTCGGCCTGCTCGGCCTGACCGGAGCCGAGGACGGGCCGCCGGTGCAGTCGGCCGGGCAGATCGCCGACCTCGGCGGCGGCGCCCTGATGGCCGCTTTCGGGGTGATGGCGGCGCTGCACGAGCGCGAGCGCTCCGGCGAGGGGCAGATGGTCGACATATCGATGGCCGACGGCGCCCTCTCCTGGTTGGCGATGGTCGCCGGCCGCTACTTCTGCGACGAGGAGGTGCCGCGGCGCGGCGATCAGCAACTGGCCGGCGGGCTCGTCTGTTACCTGCCCTACGAAGCTGCCGACGGCTGGGTCACCTGCGGCGCCCTGGAGCCGAAGTTCTGGGCCGCCTTCTGCAACGGCGTCGGCCGTCCCGACCTGGTCGAGAAGCAGTTCGAGGCGCCGGGCTCCGAGGCCTGGCAGCAGGTTGCCGAGGTCTTCCGCTCGCGCACCCGCAAGGAGTGGAAGGCGTTCAACGACGAGCGCGACTGCTGCGTCGAGCCGGTCCTCGACCTCGACGAGGCACTCGACTCGGAGCTGGTGCGGGCGCGCGAGATGGTGGTCGAGATGGAGCAGCCCGAGCTGGGGGCGATCCGCCAGCTCGGCCACCCGGTCAAGCTGAGCCGCACCCCCGCCGACCCGACCCGACCCGCCCCCGCCTTCGGCGAGCACACCGACGAGGTTCTGGCCGAAGCCGGCTTCGCGCCCAAGGAGATCGCAGCGATGAAGGAGTCGGGAGCCGCCGCGGGTCCGAGCACCGACGCACAGGGAGAATTCCGCGCGTGAGTGCCGACGGGCCGATAAGTCCAGGTGCATCTGCCGACGGGACGATTAGTCCAACCAGTGAGGACAAATCGGCCCATCGGCCGCGTGGGGAGGACATATCGGCCCATCGGCCGCGTGGGGAGGACATATCGGCCCGTCGGCCTGATGAGCTGCTGCGGATGGGGGAGCTGGCGGAGGCCTCGGGCGTGCCGGCGCCGACGATCAAGCACTACCTGCGCGAGGGCCTCCTGCCGGAGCCGGTGAAGACGAGCCGCAACATGGCCTACTACCCGCCCGAGTTCGTCGACCGGATCAGGCTGATCAAGCGCCTGCAGGAGGAGCGCTTCCTGCCGTTGAAGGCGATCAAGAACGTGCTCGACGAGGACCCCGACCGGGCCGAAGCGATGCTCGCGCTCGGCGACCAGATCCTCGATCGCGCCCTCGCCGGCGAGCGCTCGCGCACCAGCGCCGCCGAGGTCCGCAAGCGCTACGGCGTCCCCAGGGAGGTGCTCGACCGCCTCGCCGAGCTGGAGGTGCTGACTCCGAACAGCCGCGGCTACTCGCCTTCCGACGTGACGATCATCGAGGCGATCAGCCGCTTCCGCGCCGGCGGCTACGACGAGCAGATCGGCTTCACCGTCTACGACACCCTTCGATACAAGGCCGCGCTGGAGGAGCTTGTGCGCCAGGAGGTCGACGTGGTGATGGAACGGCTCGCCGGCGAGGTCCCGCCGGAGCGGGTGGTGGAGATGCTGGAGGCGGGGGCGCAGCCGCTGAAGGACCTGATCGCGGCCCTGCACACGAAGCTGATGGTCGCCGAGCTGGAGCGGCGCCGTTAGTAGGCGCCGCTGGCGCGCTCCTCGAGCAACCCGTCCTTCTCGGCCTCGATGTCGACGAGGAGGGTCAGCGCCCCCTTCTCCCGCGCCACACGCTCGCCCTCGGCCAGCGCCTCCTCGGCGCCCTCGCGCCCGGCCGCGGCGCGCGCCCGCGCCAGAGCCAGCATCGCGACGGGATAGGGCCACATGACCCCCTGCTCGCGCGCCGCCTTCGCCGCCCATTCGGCGACCCCGAGCGCCTCCTCGGTGCGGCCCACCTCGCGCAAGGCCTGCGAGCGGAGCTGCGCTCGCCAGGCAGCCATCTCGCCGCCGTTGTCCATCGCCTCCCGGTAGAGGCGCTCTGCCCGTTCGATCGAGTCCAGCGACGCTTCGGCCTCGCCCGCGCTGAGCTCGATCCAGGCGAGGTTGGACAGGGCGAGGCTGCGCGAGAAGACGTCGCCGAGCCGGTCGGTCAGCTCGACGTTGCGGCGGGCAGCGCGCACCCCCGCCTCGGCTTCGCCGCGCATCGCCATCAGGCCGGCCTGGTTGCCGCGGACCCAGCTCGCCGTCTCCGGGTCGTCCTCCTCGAGGGCGATCCGCAGCGCCCGCTCGAACAGGCCCTCGGCCTCGTCGAATTCGAGCCGCTCGCGGCGCACCATCCCTTTCGCCATCAGCCCCCAGGCGATCGGGCTGCCGAGGATGATTCCCGTGCCGATCGAGCGGTCCTCGCCGACCAGCTCCAGCATCTCGTCGATCGCCGCCTCGAAATCGTCGAAGTCGCCCGCGGTGAGGTAGGCATAGGCGCCGGCGGCGCGGATCGCCACCCGGAGGTGGATGTCGCCGGCGCGGTCGGCGAGCTCCACCGACTCCCGCACCGCCGCGATCCAGGCGTCGACCCGCTGCTCCAGCCCCGGCCGCACCGACGTGGCCACCTTCAGCAGCGCCAGCGAGTGCAGGTCGTTCTGGCGGGTCGCGATCTCCTCCGCCTCGCCGGACAGCCGCTCTTCTTCCTCGTGGCTCATCCCCACCCGCCAGGCGTACTGCAGCTGCAGCAGTCGCGAGTGGATCGCCAGCGCGGCAACCTCCTCGTCCTCGTCCAGCTGCGAGGTCAGCTCCATCACGTCGTGCCACAGGCGCAGCGCGTCGCGCGGGCGGCTGTGGCCCGCCCAGTGCGCGGCGCGGGCCGACCAGCGAGCCGCTTCGAGCGGTTCGTCCCCCTGGCGCAGGTGGTCGGCGATCAGCGCCGCCAGCTCGTCCCAGCGGTCCGGCGGGTTGAGCTGGATCAGCGCCCGCGCCGCGGCGGCGTGGGTACGCGCCCGCTGCTCGGCCAGCTGGCTGCCGTAGGCGACCTCGCGGGTGAGCGGGTGGCGGAAGGCGAGCAGCCGCTGGGGATAGATCTCGGCTTCGTAGAGGAAGCCGCCCTCGATCAGCTCGCCCAGCGCCGGCTCGATCTCCTCTTCGTCCAGCTTCGCCGCCATGCCGAGGGCCTCGACGCTGACCTCCTTGCCGAGCACGGAGGCGACCTGGAGCAGTTGCTTGGCGTCGTGGCCGAGGCGGTCGATCCGCGCTGCGAGGACGGCCTGCACGGTGACCGGCACACCGGCGTCCTCGACCGGCCTGACCAGCCGGTAGGCGCCGCGCTCCCCCTCCAGGTAGCCGCGCTCGGCCAGCTCGCGGACGATCTCCTCGATGAAGAAGGGGTTGCCGCCGGTGCGCTCGTGGATCGGCTCGTCGAGGCCGTCGAGCGAAGGGTCCCCGCCCGCGAGGTCGCGCAGCAGCTCACGGGTGTTGTCCCGGCGCAGCGGAGCCAGCTCGATCGTCTCCCAGCAGGGGCTCTCGCCCCACGGCGGCGTGTACTCGGGGCGGTAATTGACGAGGACGAGCGTCTTGGTCCCGACGAAGCCGTCGATCAGCCCGTTCAGCATCGTCTGGCTGCCCTCGTCGATCCAGTGGAGGTCCTCGACCACCAGCAGCAGCGGCTTGCGCCGCGAGGGATTGCCGACGAGCCGGCAAAGCGCCTCGCCGAGGGTGCGCTGACGCGCCTCCGGGCTCATCTGCGGCACCGGGCGCTCGGGATCGGGCACGCCGAGGAAGTCGAATAGCAGCGGCAGGTCGTCGGCGAAGGCGGCGTCGAGCAGCAGCGCCCGGCCGGCGATCTTCTCCCGCGTCGTCTGCTCTCGTTCGTTGTCCTCGATCCCGAAGAAGGCGCGCAGCATCTGCAGGATCGGCATGAACGGGATCGACTTGCCGTGCGCCTGGCCCTGCGCCTGGAAGACCTCGGTCCCCTCGCCGCGGCAGCGCTCGACGAACTCGTGGTACAGCCGGCTCTTGCCGATTCCGGGTTCGGCGACGACGCCGATCGCCGTCGCCTCGCCGTCTTTCGCGCGCCTCAGCCCCTCCTCCAGCCGCGCGATCTCCCGCTCGCGGCCGACGAAGCGGGAGAAGCCCCGCTCGCGGGCGAGGTCGAGGCGGCCCCTCGCCTGGCCGACGCCGGCCAGCTCGAACACCTCGACCGGCCGGCTCGCGCCCTTGATCTCGAACTCGCCGAGGTCGTCGAGGTCGAGGTAACCGCGGGCCAGCTCGGCGGTGTGCTCGGTCAGGTAGGCCTTGCCCGGCTCGGCCAGCGCCTCCATCCGCTGCGCCAGGCCGACGGTGTGGCCGATCGCGGTGTAGGAGCCCTCGCCGATCGCGCCGGCGACGACCTCGCCGGAGTTGATCCCGATCCGGGTGGAGAAGTTGAGCCCCTTCTCCCGCCGCAGCTCACCCGCGTAGGAGGCGACGTCGTCGAGCATCTGCAGGGCGGCGTAGCAGGCGCGCCGCGCGTGGTCCTCGTGGGCGACCGGGGCGCCGAAGATCGCCATGATCCCGTCGCCGGTGAACTTGTCGACCGTGCCCTCGAAGCGGGTCACCGACCCGGCCAGCAGCGAGAAGAAGCGCTGCATGATCTTGCGCCACTCCTCGGGGTCCTCCTGCTCGGCGAGGTCCATCGAGCCGCTGACGTCGGCGAAGAGGACCGTTACCTGCTTGCGCTCGGCGTCGTCCTTCGGGGCTTCGTTCACGACGGTGACAAGGTTACGCCCCGGCGTCTGTAGCCTCACCTCGGTGCGATCTGCCCTCGTCACCGGAGCCTCGACCGGCATCGGCCGCGCCACCGCGCTCCGCCTCGACGCCGCCGGCTGGAAGGTCTTCGCCGGGGTTCGCAGGGAGGAGGACGCGGAGGCGCTGCGCGCGGAGGGCTCGGAGCGGCTCGCGCCCGTCGCCCTCGACGTCACCGATGCCGAGCAGATCGGGGCCGCGGCCGAGCGGGTCGAGCGCGAGAGCGAGGGCGGTCTCGACGGCCTCGTCAACAACGCCGGCGTCGCGATCCCGGGGCCGCTGGAGACGATCCCGCTGGAGGACTTCCGGCGCCAGCTCGAGGTCAACCTCGTCGCCTATGTTGCGGTGACCCAGGCCCTGCTGGAGCAGATCCGGCTGGCGGAAGGACGGATCGTCTTCGTCAGCTCGATCGGCGGCCGGATCGCCTTTCCCTTCGGCGGGCCCTACCACGCCTCGAAGTTCGGAACCGAGGCGATCGGCGACGTCTTCCGGCAGGAGCTGCGGCCCTGGGGGCTGAGGGTCTCGATCGTCGAGCCGGGCTCGATCGACACGCCGATCTGGGAGCGCGGACAGCGCGAGGGGGAGGAGATCGATGAGCGCTCGCCGCGGACGAGCCTGCTCTACGGCGCCGCGATCGAGAAGTTCCGCAAGGTGATCGAAGACACCGCCGAGCGGGGGATCCCGCCGGAGAAGGTGGCGAAGGCAATCTCCCACGCGCTGGAATCCAGGCGGCCGCGCTCGCGCTACCTGGTCGGGCTCGACGCGAAGGTGCAGGCGCGGGTGCGTCCCTTCATCCCAACTCCGGTCTTCGACCGCATCGTCGCCCGCGCCCTCGACCTGTAGGCGCTTTGTCAACCAGCGGTTTGCAAAAGCGCCTGACGACCTGAGCGTTCAT
Source organism: Solirubrobacterales bacterium (assembly GCA_035760065.1). GTDB lineage: Bacteria > Actinomycetota > Thermoleophilia > Solirubrobacterales > 70-9 > VAYN01. The sequence continues at coordinate 24,536 of DASTTQ010000015.1, read as the reverse complement.
ATACTGAGTGAGCCGATTGACTGGTCAATCAACCGGAGGGACCTGCCGCAGTGCGCGTAGCCGCCGTACAGCTGAACTCGAACGGGGAAAAGGAGCGGAACCTCGCCTCTGCCGAGCGCCTGGTGCGCGCCGCCGCCGGCGAGGGCGCCGAATTCGTCGCCCTGCCCGAGAAGTGGAATTTCCTGGCGGGGGGAGAGGAACTGGTCGCCGGAGCCGAGCCGCTCGACGGCCCGAGCCTGACCGCCGCCCGCGGCTGGGCGCGCGACCTCGGCGTCCACCTGCTCGCCGGCAGCATCTCCGAGCGCGGCGCCGAAGGCGAGAAGGCCTCCAACACCTCGGTGCTGATCGGGCCCGATGGGGATGACGTCGCCGTCTACCGCAAGATCCACATGTTCGACGTCGACGCCGGCGGCGTCTCCTACCGCGAGTCCGAGCACGAGCGACCCGGAACCGAACCGGTGGTGGCCCCGCTCGGCGACCTGACCCTGGGGATGACCGTCTGCTATGACCTGCGCTTCCCCGAGCTCTTCCGGATCCTCGCGCTGCGCGGCGCTCGCATCGTCGCCGTCCCCTCGGCCTTCACCCTGGCCACCGGCCGCGACCACTGGGAAGTCCTGCTGCGGGCGCGGGCGATCGAGGACCAGGTCTTCGTCGTCGCCCCCAACCAGGTCGGGGAGGCGCCGCCGCACTACAGCTCCTTCGGCCGCTCGATGATCGTCGACCCTTGGGGCGTCGTCCTCGCCACCGCCGCCGACCGGGAGGGGTTCGCCGCCGCCGAGCTCGACCTCGCCGACCAGGACCGCGTCCGCGAGTCGCTGCCCTCGCTCGCCAACCGCCAGGCCGGCGCCTACCTCTGGCCGCAGCCCGCCGAGGAGCGCTTCTGATGGCCCAGGCCCCCCCCGCCGACAAGCGCCGCCTGATCCTCGACGCCGCCGTCCGCGTCTTCGCCCGCCAGGGCTTCCACGCGACCCGCGTTTCCGACATCGCCGACGAGGCCGGGGTCGCCTACGGGCTCGTCTACCACTACTTCAGCTCGAAGGACGAGGTCCTGAACGAGCTCTTCGTCGAGCGCTGGTCGCTGCTGCTGGCCGCGATCGAGGAGGCCGACAGCACCGACGGCGGCCCGCGCGAGAAGCTCGGCATGGTCGCCGGCTTCATCTTCGACTCCTACCGGCACGACCCCGAGCTGATGAAGGTGATCATCGTCGAGGTGACGCGGGCGGCGAACTCGTTCGGCCAGACCCACCTGGAGGAAATCCGCCGCGCCTACGAGGGGATCGCGAAGATCGTCGGCGACGGGCAGGCCGGCGGCGCCTTCCGCGGCGACGTCGACCCGATGTTCGCCTCGATGGCCTTCTACGGTGCCGTCGAGCAGTTGCTCTCCGGCTGGATCTTCGGGACGATCCCGGCTTCGGACACGGATTTCGACCAGGCCCGGGATCTTCTTGTCACCACCATCTGCGACGGCCTCGACCCGCGATGAGATGGTTTACTGCCGACTTCCCCAGGGGAAAGGTCTGAGCTGAGAGTGGAAAACGAGCTGGTCAAACGTCTCGTCTGGAGCGGCCTCGTGGCCGCCTTCGGCGCCTTGGCGAGCATCGCCGCCACTCGGCTCGCGGCGGCGGTCTTCCGCCGCATCTACGACGAGGACCCGCCGGAGTAGGAGCGACGCATGGACGAGCCCAGCCAAACCCCGCCGCCGATCCCGCCTCCAGGGCCCCCGCCGCCGCCCGAGGAGCGCTCGCTCGCCGACCTGGTCGTCGGCGTTTCCGAAAACGCCTCGACTTTGGTCCGCGAGGAGATCGAGCTGGCCAAGGCCGAGATCTCCGACAAGGTCTCGAAGATCCTCCGCGGCTCCGGCGTCGGCGTCGCCGCCGGCACGTTCGCCTTCCTGGCGCTGATCATGATCCTGCACGGAATCGCCTGGCTGCTCGGCGAAGAAGTCTTCGAAGGCAACATCTGGGCCGGCTACTTCGTCACCGCCGGGATCTTCCTGCTGCTCGCCGCGCTCGCCGGCCTGATCGCCTTCCGCGCCCTCAAGGCGGGAACGCCGCCGGTGCCCGAGCAGGCGATCGAGGAGGCGAAGCTGACCAGGGAGATGCTGGAAAGGGAGACCGCGTGAGCACCGGCGCCCCCGGACGCTCCCCGGCGGAGATCCGCCGCGACATCGATCTCAAGCGCCGCGAGCTCGGAACCTCGGTCGAGGCCCTGCGCGTCCGGGTCAACGAGCTGACCGACTGGCGTCGCCAGGTCGAGGAGCACAAGCAGCAGCTGATCGTCGGCGCTGCCGCCGTCGGCTTCGCCATCGGCGTACGGGCGATGATGCGCCGTAGGCGCAACCGCGGTTAAGCGACCAGCTCTGTCCTGACGCTGCCGACCCCGAGCAGGCCGGGGCCGACGTGGGCGCCGAGGACGGGGCCGACCTCGGAGATGAAGACCGGGTCGCAGCCGAAGATCTCGTAGCAGTCTTCGACCAGGGAGTCGGCGGTCTCCTTGTCCTGGATGTACTGGACTACCCAGCCGTCGGCGCCGGAGTCGTGGCGCTGGCGGGCGTAGCCGCGCAGGCGCTCCAGCGAGCGGGCGCGGGTGCGGACGCGCTCGACCGGGGTGATCTCCTCCTCGAGCGTGAGAATCGGCTTGATCTTGAGGGCGCCGCCGATCCAGGCGCGGGCGCCGCCGATCCGGCCGCCGCGGCGCAGGTACTCGAGGGTGTCGATCGCGAACCACATCTTCAGCGAGTTGCGCGCCTGCTCGGCTTGCGCCAGCACCCCCTGTGCGTCCGCTCCGGCCGCCGCAGCGGAGGCGGCGCCGAGGGCGCAGAGACCCATCCCCCCAGCGGCCGATCGCGAGTCCATCACGTGCAGCCGCTCGCCGCCCTTGCCCTCCTCGACAAGCCGGTCGCGCGCCTGGCCGGCAGCCTCGAAGGTCCCCGAGATGCCGGCGGAGATGTGGATCGAGACGACCTCCCGGCCTTCGGCGAGCAGCGGTTCGTAGACCGCCAGGAAGTCGCCGATGGACGGCTGCGAGGTGCTCGCGCCGGTGTCGGAGGCGCGCAGTCGCTCGTAGAACGCGTCGAAGTCGCTGATCTCAGACTCCTTCTCCATCTGACCGTCGACAGAGACGTAGAGGCTGATCGTCGTGATGTCGCGCTCAGCGAGGAGCTCGGTCGGAAGATAGGCAGTCGTGTCGCAGACGACCGCGGTCTCGGCAGGCGAGCTCACAGCGGCGATTCTAGACATGCTGTCGCATTGGAACGTCGCCCCCGCGGAACGCTACACTTTGTGAAGTGACGGACACGCCGGATACCCCCCAGGCAGCGATCACCCTCAGCGACAAGGCCGTCGAGAAGATCGGCGAGCTGCTCGGGTCGCAGGCCGAGGGCGCCGAACAGGCGCTGCGGGTCGCCGTCCGCGGCGGCGGCTGCTCCGGCTTCCAGTATGCGCTCGCCTTCGACAAGGCCAAGGAGGACGACAACGTCTTCGAGGTCGACGGCGTTTCGGTCGTCGTCGACAAGGTGAGCATGCAGTTCGTCTTCGGCTCGGAGGTCGACTACGTCGAAGGCCTCCAGGGCGCCGGCTTCCAGGTCAACAACCCGAACGTGGTCGCGGCCTGCGGCTGCGGCTCCTCTTTCCAGGTCAAGGACGAGGCCGCCGAACAGGCTGCCGCGGTCTAACCAGACCGCAAGAGCTTCTATTCGATCTGGAGCGGGGGCGACTGCGCCGGCGGCGCGGTCTGCGCGACCTGGGCGGTCTCGGGCTGCTCGACGCCGAGGGCCTCGGCAAGCTCGCCGCTCTCGAACATCTCCTCGACGATGTCGCAACCGCCGAGCAGCTCGCCGTCGACGTAGAGCTGGGGGAAGGTCTGCCAATCTGAGATCTCCGCCGTCACTTCGCGCAGCGGCTGCAGCGCGGGGAGCACGTCGATCGCGCCGTACTCGACGTCGACCTGGTCCAGCACCTGGACCACGCGCATCGAGAAGCCGCAGCGGGGCATGTCCGGGGTCCCTTTCATGAACAGCAGGACCGGGTTGGCGGCGATCAGCTCTTCTACTTTGCTCTTCAGCTCCGGGTCGGCCATGGGTGGATTGTAGGGAGGCGAATCGTTCGGCCTAGAGCTGGGTCGCGATCAAGCCGATCATCGCGGCGAGGACTGCGATGAAGGCTGCGAAGAGACCACCGCCTACGACCAGGATGGTGTGCTGGAGGCTGTCGATTCTGTCGCTCTGGTGGTCAACTCGCCGGCTCAGCTCTCTGAGGTTCTCGTTGACCTGGTCTCTGAATTCATCGAGACGCGAATCGGGCCAAGCTGATTGCCTGAATCTCATGATCCGGACCCTACGGAGATAGATCGCACGCATGGCGCGCACAATGTAACATTTTGTCGTAGGAAAGCGCGCGAAGGCGTGACTTCAGCCCGGAAGGCTGGTCTTGACCGAGAGCGCGTGGATCGTGCCGTCGTCGAAGCGCTCCTTGACCGCGGCCTTGACCAGGCGGTGCTGGTCGATCCGGGAGAGCCCCTCGAACTGCGGGGCGACGACCGTCGCCCGGATGTGGTCGCCGGTGCCGGTTTCGTCGGTTACTTCGGCCTCGGCGTCGGGCAGCGCCGCCTCGATCATCCCCTTCAGCTCGGCGAGGTCGGCGGGCATCGGGGAGCTACCCATCTAGCTCGCGGCGGGCTCGCCGAGGGTCTCGAGCATCTCCTCGACCCGCACGAACTTGACCCGCGGGCGGCCGTGCGGCTCGCCGCGGCCGACCTCGGCCTGGTCGATCGCCTGCCAGTCCTCGAAGCTGACGTAGCGGACGCCCTTCTCGCGCAGCAGCTCCTCGACCGCGATCGGCTCCGGCCTCTCCGGGCTCATCAGCGTTTCGCTCTCGACATCGGCGAAAAGGTGCTGGACGGTCTCCAGGGCGTCTTTCTTGTTCGTGCCGATCACGCCCGAGGGGCCGCGCTTGATCCAGCCGGCGGTGTAGTGGCCGACCTTGTGGCCGGCGTCGTGGGAGTCGAGGACCCGGCCGCCCTCGTTGAGGATCAGGCCCCGCCGCTCGTCGAACGGCACGCCCTCGATCGGCACGCCGGTGTAGCCGACCGAGCGCAGGACCAGCCCGCACCCGAGCTCTTCGCGCTCGCCGGTGTCCTTGGCGCGCAGGCTGCCGCCTTCTTCGACCAGCTCATTGCGGCCGATCACGATCGATTCGACCCTGCCCTCGCCCTTGATCTCGACCGGCGAGGCGAGGAAGCGGAGGACGATGCGCTGCTTCTTGCCCTCCGGCCGGCGCTGCGAGAACTCCTTCAGCGTCTCGACGTTGACGCGGGTCGTCTTGTCGGCCTCGTCGGACTCGAGGTAGGCCTGGCTGGCCGGGTCGAGCTCGACGTCCTGCGGGTCGACGACGACGTCGGCGTCCTCCATCTCCCCGAGCTCCTTGATCTCCGGGTTGGTGAAGGCGGCCTGGACCGGGCCGCGGCGGCCGAGGACGACGATCTCGCGGATCTGCTTGCGGTCGAGCGCCTCGATCGCATGGTCGGCGGTGTCGGTCTGGCGCAGCTCGTGGTCGGTCAGCGCCAGCATGCGGGCGACGTCCATCGCCACGTTGCCGTTGCCGATCACGACGGCGCGCTCGCAGGAGAGGTCGAACTCGCGGTCGGCGTAGTCGGGATGCGCGTTGTACCAGCCGACGAAGGAGGTGGCGGCGTGGCTGCCGGGAAGGTCCTCGCCCGGGATGCCGAGCTGGCGGTCGGTCTCGCAGCCCACGGTGAAGACGATCGCGTGGTAGAGCCGCTCCAGCTCTTCGACCTCGACGTCGTGGCCGACCTTGACGTTGCCGAAGAAGCGGAAGCCGTCGCGGGCGGCGGTCTTCTCGTAGACGCGGATCACCGACTTGATCTTCGGATGGTCTGGCGCGACGCCACCGCGGACCAGACCGAACGGCGTCGGCAGGCGGTCGAAGAGGTCGACCTGGGCGTGCAGGTCGCCGTCCTTGAGGATGTGCTCGGCGGCGTAGAAGCCGGAGGGGCCGGCGCCGACGATGGCGACGCGCAGGGGGGTCTCTTCAGTTCCGATCTTGCTCATTGGAGCGCGAAAGAATAGGGAACCGCGAGCTTCAGCCGAGCGTCGGGGCGCCCGCACCGACCGCGCTGGGGGAGCCGTCGAGCGCGTCGAGTGCCTTGGCGACCGACATCGCGACGCAGGTGAAGATCGGGGTCTCGCGCTCGGTGTACTCGCTCGACTCGGTCGGCCGCAGCTCGTTGACGAGGTCGAGGAACATTCCGGGGTCGTCGCCCTCGAAGGCGACGACGAACTCCTGGTCGTCGAGGCCGAAGCTGTAGCTGGTGTTGATCGTGATCTCCGGGTAACGGCGGCCGACCTCGATGTGGCTTTTCATGATCCGGCCGCGCTCCTCCGGCGGCAGGCCGTACCAGCGGCGCTGCTTGACCATCGGGTAGAGGAAGAGGTACCTGCGCTCGGAGGTGCAGATCTCCGGCCGGGCGTCCTCGTCGGAGTAGGGCGAGCGTTTGGTCATCGAGAGGAACGAATGGGGCGTGGTCGCCCATTTCGCCAGGCCGCTCTGGCCGAGGACGACGTGGAAGGTGTGGATGTCGTTCAGGTTCGGGCTCTGCGCGAGCAGCACCAGGTCGACGTCGCCCCGCGTTCCTATGGTTGAGTAGGCGCGCAGCGAGCGGTCGACGGCGAAGTCCTCGCAGGCGGCGAGGAACTCCTGCTTGTCGGCCGCACGGAGCTCGGGGTCCCGACGGCGCCAGGCTGGATCGATCTTGAAGAAGCTGAACTTGGCGAAAGTGCGATCGGCCATCGGGGCCACGATAGCGCTGCTCATCCTCGCGTTTGGGTTGGGGGGCGGGGAGGGGCCTTCTCTCAACTTTTTCGGTGGGACCGCTATGGCCGTCCGAGGAGCGCGCGCCGAAAAAGTACAAGCCGTTCAGGCCCCTCCCCGACTCCCTTCTCAAGCCGCGGTGGAGGGGGGGCGAGTTGTGCTGGTCTGGCTGCCTCGTCGCACTTCCGTGGCGGAATTGGCTGACGCGGGGCTTTCGCCGGGGGTGATGAGCGCGGGGCTGGGGACGGTGCCGGCGGAGCAGACCTTTCTGGACGTAGGCCAGGGAAACCGGGTCTTCGACTCCCTCTACGACAGGCCGCTGCCGGTGCGGAACCGAGACCGGGCACGGTGGTGGCGGGAAGTCGTGGAACGGGCGGAATCCGCCCCGGCGGAAATCGTCCCGGGCCTCCTCGCCTCGACCCTGAAGGCCGCCGGTGCTTCCCCACGTGCGTTCGAAGTCCGGCATGCCGCCCTCGACCGGATCCCGCCGGCGGCGAGCTACGACCTGCTGATCGCGATCGCCAGGCCCACCGGCAGGACCGACGAGCCACTGGCGATCGGCGTCGCCGGCGGCGGCTTCGACGGCAACCTCACCTCCGACAGCACGCGGACGAACGGCTACGTCCTCTCGACCGACGTCGCGCCGACGATCCTGCAGCGGCTCGGCATCGCGGTGCCGTCCCAGATGTCGGGGCAGCCGATCCGAGCCGAGGGGGCGGTCGATCCGGCGGCGATCGAATCGCGGGTGGCGCGGATGGAGCTGATCTCCTCCCGGCGCGGGCCGGTCGTGGGCCTGAACATCGCGATCTGGCTGGCGGCGCTGCTGCTCCTCGCTCTGCTGAGCCGCGGTCGCCTCGCTCGGCCGGCGGTGCGGGTGGTCGGCCTCGCGATCGTCTACCTGCCTTTGGTGCTGCTCCTGGGGGCTGTGCTCGAGCCCGGCGAGACGGCCGAACGATCGTTGGTGCTCGTCCTCTGCCCGCTCCTCGCCGGGGCGACCGTGCTCCTCTTTCGCGGCTACCGCGCCCTGGCCGTCGCCTCGGCTCTTACGGTGGGCGCCTATGCGATCGACGTGATCGCCGGCTCCCCGTTGACCACGCTGTCGCTGCTCGGCCCGAACCCTGGGCTCGGCGTGCGCTTCTACGGGATCGGCAACGAGCTCGAGGCGCTGCTGGCGGTGCTGGCCGTAGCGGGGACGGGTGCGGGTCTGGCCGGCTTTGCGCGTCGCCTGCCGCGGCGCCAGGCGGCGATCGCCTTTCTCGTCGTCGGGCTTCTGGCCGCCTTCGTCTTCGCCGTCGGGCGCTTCGGCGCCGACGTCGGCGCGGCGATCGTCTTTCCCGTCGGCGCCGCGGTCGCCGCGGTGGCGATCGCCGGCCGCGGCAGGCGATCGGCGCTGCTGCTCGTGGTTGCCGCTCCCCTCGCCGTCCTCGCGCTGCTGGCCCTGGTCGACCTGATCAGCGGCGCCAACGCCCACCTGACCCGTTCGGTCCTCGACGCCGGCGGCCTCGGCAGCCTCGCCGACGTCGCCCAGCGCCGCCTCCAGCTCTCGGCCCACAGCTTCACCAGGCCGGTGCTGCTGGCGCTCCTGCCCTTGGTGCTGCTGGCCGCGATCCTCGCCTACGTGCGGCGCGATCGCCTCCGCGCCTGGCTGGAGGGAGCTCCGGCGATGCAGGCCGGCCTCCTCGGGGCGCTTGCGGCGACGGCGATCGGCACCCTGGCCAACGACTCCGGCGCCCTCCTGCTCGAGATCGGGACCGCTTACCTGCTCGTCTTCCTCGGCTTCTCCTGGGCGGAAAGCCCCGCAACTTCCGGGAAAAGCAAGCCGACAGACGAAAAGTTACACTTACGTGCGCCACACGTATGACTTTGATCCCTACGCTGGAGGCATGGAGGCGATGAGATCGACACGGACCGCTTCCCGGCTCGACGACCTGAACGTTCGGGTCGAGGGAATTCGGGGCGACGTACGGGACCTGCGCGGCGAGATGCACGCCGAATTCCGCGAGATGAGGGGAGAGATCAGCGCTCTGAAGCGCACCATCATCCAGATCGGCTGGAGCCTGGTCGGGACGCTGCTGGTCGGCATGCTCGGCTTGATCGGCACCCAGCTCTGAGCGACGTAGCGCCGCGCTCGCCCTCTGCGGGTTCCGGGCGATGATCTACCCTTGATCGACCCGTGCGCATAGGTCTCGTTTCGCCATATTCCTGGTCCTACCAGGGCGGGGTGAACCGGCACGTTGAGGCTCTCGCCGAGGAGTTCCTCGGGCGAGGCCACGATGTCCGCGTCGTCGCTCCAGTCGACCCGCCCGGGCGGGTCAGCCGCGTCCTGCATCGGGCGCCGGCCGAAGCGCGCGAGCTGCCGGAATACCTCATCCCTGTCGGTCGCACGATGGGCTTCGGCGCCAACGGCTCGGTTGCCAACCTGGCGCCGTTCCCCGTCGGCGGCGTCGTCGCGCCGCGCCGCGCCGTCCGCGCCGGCGAATTCGACGTCATCCACGTCCACGAGCCGCTGGTCCCGCTGGTCGGCTGGAACGCGACGCTCGGCGCCCACGACCCGGTCGTCGGCACCTTCCACGCCTATTCGACCAAGGCGCTGCCGAACTACCTCGCAAACGGCCTTGGCGCTCGCAGGCTGTTCAACCGCCTCTCGGCGCGGATTGCCGTCTCCGAGGCCGCCGCCTGGACCGGCCGCCGCTGGTTCGGCGGCGAGTACACGATCGTCCCCAACGGAGTCGACGTCGGCGCTGCGCCCACCGATCCGGTTGCGCCGAGCGAGGAGTTGCGGATCCTCTTCGTCGGCCGTCCGGAGGAGCGCAAGGGGCTGCCGATCCTCCTCACCGCCTTCGACGCGCTGGTCGAGCACGTTCCCTCGCGCCTCACAGTGATCGGGGCCGAGCGCGAGGACGTCCTCCGCTACGTGGCCGATCCCGACCTCCTTCGTTTCATGGACATCCGCGGCCGCGTCTCCGGCGACAGCCTCTGGCGAGCGCTGCACGAGGCCGACGTGCTCTGCGCCCCGTCCCTCTCCGGGGAGAGCTTCGGGATGGTGCTGACCGAGGCCTTCGCCGCCGGCACGCCGGTGATCGCCTCCGCGATCGCCGGCTACAGCGACGTGGTCAGCGACGGAGTCGACGGCCTGCTCGTGCCGCCCGGAGACCCGCAGCGATTGGCCGAGGAGCTGCAGCGGATCCACCACGAGCCCGAGCGGTTGCGCGAGATGGGCATCGCTGCCCGCGGCAGCGCCCAGCGCTACGCCTGGCCAAGGGTCGCCGACCAGGTCACCGCCGTCTACGAGCGGGCGATCGAGGTGCCGAAGCCGGTCACCACCGGCGAAAGGTTTGCTCACTGGGCAGGGATCAGGCCGGCCGACGGGCACCCGAGGCGGCCGGCCGAGCGCCTGCCCTCGCTCGATCCGCCGCTGGCCCGGGAAGGGAAGAAGGGAAGGGCCGTCGCCCGCCGCGCGGGGCTCGGCATCGCCGGGGCGATGGGCATCGGCCTCACCTTGCTCGCCGCGCAGAAGATCGGCATCGACAAGGTCGTCGAAAGCATCGTCCGCTCGAACCTGACGTGGGTCCTGATCGCCTGCGCGCTGATGGCGAGCTCGCTCTTCTTCCGCGCCGCCTCCTGGTACTGGATCGCCCGCGCGGCGCTCCCCAACCGTCCGCTTCGTCGCCGCGACGTCACCTCGGCGACGATGATCGGGGTCCTCATGTCGGCAACCCTGCCGGCCCGGCTCGGCGAGCCGGCGCGGGCGCTGACCCTGGCCCGTCGTTCCGGCCGGATGCGGGAAACCTTCCCCGTTCTGCTCGGGACGCTGGTCTCGCAGACGATGCTGAACCTCGTTGCGCTGGTCCTGCTCGGCGTGATCATCGTCTCGACCACGCCGCTGTTCCATTCCGGCACCAAGCAGCTCTTCGCCTTCAGCCTCGTGCCGCTGATCGTGCTCCTGATCGTCCTCTTCGCGCCGCTGCTGATGCGGCGCAACGGGAACGGGCACCTTGCACGATTGGGGGCGGCGGTCCATCGGGCCCTGGTCCAGGTCCGAGCCGGGCTGACGGTGTTCCGCGATCCTCGACAGGGAGCCGCGGCAGCTGCGGCTCAGCTCACCGCCTGGGCGATCCAGCTCAGCGCCTGCTGGGCCCTGCTCTACGCCCTCGGGCTCGACGGCCGCGCCGGAATCGGCGCCGCCGCGGCGGTCCTCTTCGCGGTCAACGTCACCGCCGTGGTGCCGGCGACGCCGTCGAACATCGGCGTCTTCCAGCTGGCCGTGATCAGCGTTCTCCATACCGGCTTCGGCGTCAGCACCGCCGACGCCCTCGCCTACGGCGTGATCCTCCAGGCCGTTGAGATCGCCACCGCCGTCGCCCTCGGCCTCCCGGCCCTGGTCAGGGAGGGCCTGACCTGGAGTGACCTGCGGGTGCAGGCGGTCTCGACGGCGCCGGTGCGCCTGGAACCGCATCCTCGCGGTAGGCCCGGAAGGCCAAAGCGGGAAGGCGCAGCGTAGGCCAGGGGAGTGCTGCTCGACCCCGCTCTTGGGGCTCGAGCCAGCTCGAAAGTGAACGTCCCGTTGCCGCGGCGTGACTTCTTTGGCCAGATCGGCAGGGTTCCTTGACGGGTTCCCAGTAATGTGCATAGAGTCGATCAATCGGCCAGTTAAGACTCACGCGAACTTGGGAAGGGGAGCCGTGAGATACGACTCAGAGGTACTGGAGAGGGTCGCGCAGCGCTTCCGACGCGACATGTGGGACTCGGTAGTTCCGGAAGCAATCTCAGAATCGGGGGTCGAAGTCGAGAGTTTCGGCCCGGTTCAGGCAACCGCGTTCGGCGAGCTGCCTGAGATCCACCTGCTGCAGCAGATCCAGGGTGCGGCCGAGCCGGGTGCCGTCAGCAACGGTCATCTCGCCGCGGCGGTCGAATGGATGCGGGCCCGCGAAGTCGACTACCGCATCCCGGTGGCGGCGAGCCGTCCGGGCGCGGGAGAGGCGGAGGCGTGGCTGGACGAGCGTGGGTACGAGCGGGGAGCGGGGTGGATCAAACTGGTTCGCGACTCCTCGCCGCCCGATTTCCACGTCGATCCCAGCATCGTCGTCTACCGCCTGAGCGAAGACGAATCCGAAGGCGAAGGACTGAGCACGATCGCAGCCGAAGCCCTGGAGATGCCGCTGGTGGCGGGGACGCTGTTCTTCTCGTTGCCCCAGCGGGAGGGCTGGCACTGCTACACGGCCGCGCTCGGCCCCGAAGAGGTGCCGGTCGCAACCGGCTCGATGCTGATCGCCGACGGGATCGCCCAACTCGGGCCGGGGACGACGCTCGAGCACGCACGTGGCCACGGCTGCAACGCGGCGCTGCTGCATCGGCGGCTTCTCGACGCTCATCGAGCGGGATGCCACACCGTCTTCGTCGAGCTCGGCGAATGCGACCTCGGATCCTGGTCGGCGCTGACCGGGAACCTGCGGCGAGCCGGCTTCGAAGAGGCCTACGAAGGCCGCAACTGGCAGCGCCCGGCGCTGCACCCGGCGGAGCTGCCAGAGCGGTTCAGCGGCTGAGCTCGGGGGCGGGGGCGGGGGCCTCTGCTGAGCCCTCGCCCCCGTCAGTCGCATCCGGATCGGCCTCGGGCGGCAGATCGCCGCCCCGGGCCGTGCCGGCGATCAGCTCGTCCGGCGCCTTCTCCTCGGGGATGAAGCCCGACTTCATCCCGAAGTAGACGGCTTGGGGATGGTGGGCGACGATCGCCACCGTCGACTGCTCCGGCATCACCGCGTAGCCGCCGGAGAGCGTCATCCCGATCGCTTCCAGGTCGAGCAGGCGCCAGACCTTCTCATGCTCGGACTGGTCGGGGCAGGCCGGGTAGCCCCACGAGTAGCGGCGGCCCTGGTCGAGCTCGATGCCCAGTTGGCGCCGGACGTCGGAGTGCAGCCACTCGGCCAGGCCCTCGGCCGACTGGACGCCGAGGCCGTGGACGTAGAGCTGCTCGGCGAACTCGCCTTCGCTCTCCAGGCGCTCGATCAGCTCGGTCACCTCGGGGCCGACCGTGACGCCCTGCAGCGCGACCACGTCGCGTTCGCCCGAGTCGAGCGGGCGGAAGAAGTCGGTGAGGCAGATCCGGTCGTGCCGCGGCTGCCGCGGGAAAACCAGGCGCTCGAGCTCGCGCTCGGGGTCCTCGGGATCGAAGACGACCAGCTCGTTGCCGTCGGCGTTGGCCGGGAAGTAGCCGAGGCGCGCGCGCGGGTGCAGGTAGTCCTGCTCGCGCCACATCCGCTCCAGCCGCGGCGCGAAGCCCTCCTCCTCGTCGGTCCCCTCGACCAGCGCTCGCCAGGCCTCTCCCTTGACCCCGCGCCCGCCCCAGTGCAGCTTGAAGAGGACGTGGCGGTCGAGGTAGGGGAAGACCTCGTCGAGGTCGACGGGGATGTCGCGGGCACCCCAGAACGGGGGCTCGGGGATCGGCGCGTCGGTGCGGGCGCCGGAGCGGACGCTGTCGTCGCCGGTCGGCGGCGCGTCATCCGCTTCGACCGGCTTTTCGCGCAGCTGCTTCGCCTCGGCGCGGATGCGCTCGACCAGCGCCGCGCGTGCCTCGGCGTCGACCAGGGCGTCCATCGTGTCGAGGCCCTGGAAGGCGTCCTTGCAGTAGAAGACCCCGGGGTCGTAGATCTCGTCCGACTCCCTTCCCTTCGGGTAGAGGGTGCGGCGGCCGAAGTCGCGGTTGATCGCGGCGCCGCCGATCAGCACCGGGAAGCCGAGCCCGCGCTGGTGCAGCTCGGCGACGCAGGTCGGCATCTGCTTCGAGGTCGAGACGAGCAGGGCCGAGAGGCCGATCGCATCGGCTTCGTGCTCGATCGCGGCCTCGATGATCGTGTCGACCGGGACCTGCTTGCCGAGGTCGATCACGGTGTAGCCGTTGTTGGTGAGGATCGTGTTGACGAGGGACTTGCCGATGTCGTGGACGTCGCCGAAGACGGTCGCGATCACGACCTTGCCCTTGGCGTGGCCCTCGATCCGGTCGAGGTAGTTCTCCAGCTGGGCGACGGCGCGCTTCATCACTTCGGCCGACTGCAGGACGAAGGGGAGGATCAGCTCGCCGGCGCCGAATTTGTCGCCGACCTCCTTCATCGCCGGCAGCAGCACCTCGTTGAGCGTGGGGACGGCGCCGATCTTCTCGACCGAGCGGTCGATCCACCCCTCGACGCCCTCCTTCTTCCGGCGCAGGATGTGCCAGTGCAGGGCCTCCTCGGGCTCCATGCCCGCGGTCGGGTCGGCCGCCTCGGCCTCGGCTTCCTCTCCCTTCGACTCGAAGTGGGAGATGAAGCGCTCGAGCGCGTCCTCGCGGCGGTTGAAGACGAGGTCGTCGGTCAGCTCCCGCTCCTGCTCGGGGATCTCGCCGTAGGGGGTGATGTGGTTGGGGTTGACCATCGCCAGGTCGAGGCCGGCCTCGACGCAGTGGTGGAGGAAGACCGAGTTGAGGACGGCGCGCGGGCGCGGCGAGACCCCGAAGCTGACGTTGGAGACGCCGAGCGAGGTCTTGACGCCGGGGATCTCGGCCTTGATCCGGCGGATGCCCTCGATCGTCTCCACCGCCGAGGGCTTCCACTCCTCGTCGCCGGTGGTGAGGGTGAAGGTGAGGGCGTCGAAGATCAGCGCCTCGGGGTCGAGCCCGTGCTCGCCGCAGGCGATGTCGCGGATGCGCTCGGCGATCTCGAGCTTCCGCTCGGCCGTCTTCGCCATCCCGACCTCGTCGATCGTCAGCGCGATCAGGGCGGCGCCGTGGGCCTTCGCCAGCGGGATCACCCGGTCGGCCTTCTCGCGGCCGGCCTCGAGGTTGACCGAGTTGACGATCGCCCGGCCGGGGATCTGCTCCAGGGCGGCCTCGATCACCTCGGGCTCGGTCGAGTCGACCTGGATCGGGGCGGGCTGGGTCAGCGAGACCCGCTTCACCACCGCCTTCATCTGCTCGTCCTCGTCCTGGCGCTCGGTCAGCGCGACGCAGACGTCGAGCACGTGGGCGCCGCCTTCGACCTGGTCTTCGGCGACCTGGACGAGGCCGTCGTAGTCGTCGGCGAGCAGCAGCTCCTTCGCCTTTTTCGAGCCCTGCGAGTTGACCCGCTCGCCGACCAGGGTCGGGCGCGGCTCCTGCACCAGCGGCGTCGAGGTCATCATCGAGGAGACCTCGATCGGGCCGGGGGCGGGGCGCTCGCCGGGAGTGCGACCCGCGACCCGCTCGCGGATCGCGGCGACGTGCTCGGGGGTGGTGCCGCAGCAGCCGCCGACGATGCCGACGCCGTAGCGCTCGACGAACTCGCCCAGCGTCGCCGCCAGCGGCTCGGGCTTTTCCGGGAAGATCGTCTCGCCGTCGGGCCCCTGGAAGGGGAGGCCGGCGTTGGGGATGCAGTGGACGGGCAGCGGAGAGGTCTCGCCGAGGAAGCGGATCGCGTCGCGCATGTCTTCCGGCCCGGTCGAGCAGTTGAGCCCGATCACGTCGATCTCGAGTGCGGTCAGGGTCGTCAGCACCGACCGGATGTCGGTGCCGAGCAGCATCTTGCCGCCGTTCGGCAGCAGCGAGACGCTGCACTGGATCGGCAGCTTGCGGCCGGTCTTGGCGAAGGCCTCACGGGCCCCGAAGATCGCCGCCTTCACCTCGAGGATGTCCTGCGCGGTCTCGATCATGATCAGGTCGGCGCCGCCTTCGACCAGCCCCTGCGCCTGCTCGGCGAAGACCTCGACCAGGCGGCCGAATGAGATGTTCCCCAGCGTCGGATCGGTCGAGGCGGGAAGGAAGCCGGTGGGACCGATCGAGCCGGCGACGAAGCGCTCCTCTCCCGCCGCCCGCCGGGCGATCTCGGCCGCCTTGCGGTTTACCTCCAGCGTCTGCTCGCCGAGCCCCCACTCTTCGAGCTTCAGCCGCGAGCCCTGGAAGGAGTCGGTCTCGACCACCTCGGCGCCGGCCTCCAGCATCGAGCTGTGGACGCCCTCGATGACGTCGGGCCGATTGAGCACCAAGGCCTCATGGCATTTGCCCTGAAGCCCGCCATAGTCCTCCGCGGTCAGCTCGAACTGCTCCAAAGTCGCGCCCATACCGCCGTCGAAGACGACAACCCGCTCCTTGGTCGCAGCTATGTAGTCACGTTCCGGCATGAACCTAAAGAGGGTACGGGGTCGGCACCGGGCGCCGAGGCTGGGGAGGGTGCCCATACCTCCCCGCGAAGCGAGCTAAGGCTCTCTTTTCTGTTCCTTTTGCTCGCCATACAGCCATAAGGAACAGAAGAAATCCGGGCCCCTGTCTTACCTGTTCCTTTTGCCTGCTATGCGAGCAAAAGGAACAGAAGAAGGGATCTGGTGGGACCCTCCCAGACCGGGGGGCATTGTCCTTATCGCTTCAGCCCGAGCCGCCGGCGCCAGTCGCGGGCGTTGAAGAAGCGGACGAGGGGGGCGATCAGGCGGCGGCGGGACCTGGTGTAGGGGAACCAGCCGGGCTCGCGCTTGCCGCCGAAGCGGGTGATGACGAGGGACTCGCTGCGGCAGTACTTCTTGATCCCGCCTTCGCCGTGGCGGGAGCCGATGCCGGAGCTCTTCCAGCCGCCCATCGGCACCTCGGTCGCGAAGTAGTTGACGAGCACGTCGTTGACGTTGATCGCGCCGCACTCGACCCGGCGAGCGACCTGCTCGGCCCGCTCGCGCTCGCCGAAGACCGAGCCGGAGAGGCCGTAGCGGGTGTCGTTGGCGAAGCGGATCGCCTCCTCGGCGTCGCGCACCTTCATCACCCCAACCACTGGGCCGAAGGTCTCGTCGCGCATCACCTTCATCGAGTGGTCGACGTCGACCAGGACGGTCGGTTCGAAGTAGTCGCCCGGTCCCTGCACCCGCTTGCCGCCGGTAAGCGCTTTCGCGCCGGCGGCGAGGGCATCGGAAACGTGCTCTTCGACGATCGCGGTCTGGTTGGGCGAGGTCATCGCGCCGACGTCCTTCGGGTTCGACGCGTCGTCGGGTCCCTGGCGCAGGCGCGATACCTCCCTGGTCAGCTTGTCGACGAACTCGTCGTAGGCGGTCTCCTCGACGTAGATCCGCTCGACCGACATGCAGATCTGGCCCGAGTTCATCATTCCGCCCCAGGCCGCGGCGTTGGCGGCCCGGTCGAGGTCGGCGTCGGCGAGGACGATCATCGGATCCTTGCCGCCGAGCTCGAGGCTGACCGGCGTCAGCGTCTCCGCTGCCCGTGCCATCACCTTGCGGCCGGTGCGGTCGGAGCCGGTGAACTGGATGAAGTCGACCTCGTCGACGAGGGCCCCTCCCGTCTCGCCGATTCCCTGCACGCAGTCGAAGACGTCGGGTCCGCCGATCTCGTCCTTCCAGGCTTCGACCACCTCGGCGATCCCCAGCGGCGTGAACTCCGATGGCTTGATGACGACGGCGCAACCCGCCTGCAGCGCCGGCACCGCATCGCCAAGCGAGAGGATCAGCGGGAAGTTCCAGGGGCTGATGATGCCGACGACCGGGTGGGGCCGGTACTGGACCCGCAGCTTCTTCGCCGCGAGCAGGGGGGTGTGGGGGCGGACGCTCTCCTCGCCGATGAACTTGGCGGCCCGCGTGCCGTAGAAGTTGATCAGGTCGGCGAGGTAGGTCGGCTCGTTCTCGGCGTCGGCGCGGACCTTGCCGGTTTCGCGCTGCATCGTGTCGAGGACCCGATCCTGGTTGTCGAGCAGCCAGTCGCGCAGCTTGCCGAGCCAGTGGTAGCGACCCTCGATCCCCATCGCCTCCCACTCGGGCTGGTTGGTGCGGACTCGCGCGACGGTTGCGGCGACAGCCTCGGGCGAGTCGACGGGGACGTTCGCGATCACCTCGCCGGTGGCCGGGTCATGGACGTCGAACGAGTCGGCTTCCGCCGAAGCCCCGTTGGTCCCGACGCTCTTTGCTGCCGTTCCGCTCTCCACCGCTGCTCCCTTTCGTCACCCGTCTGGCTGGTCAGCCAAATGTACCCGGGTCAGGGCGCTAAGCAACCCTCAGCCGAGGTAATGGGTGGCGAGGAGACCGACGAGCCCGGCGATCAGGGTGTAGGTGAGCCGGTCGAACTTCGCATCCATCTTTTCCCTGAGATCTCGGATTTCGCCCTTGAGCTCGGCCCGGGTTGCCTTGATCTCCATCTTGACCTCGCGGAAGCCCTCGTCCATGTGGTCCTTGAGGTCGTCGAGGCGCTCGTCGGTCCAGGCTTCTCTTGCCATGACTGCCATGATGGCAAGTGTAGACAGAAAATTGCAACAAGTGGCGCGCGGAAGTGCAAAATTTCTGTGACTTAGCGGGGGACGAGCCGATACACGGGGCCGTCGAGCGAGGCCACGTAGAGGCGGTGCCGGTCGTCTTCGCCGAAGGAGCTGGGGTTGGAGACGTGGAGGCCCAGCTTGCGGTCGTCGCCGGCTCCCTTCAGATGGGGAGCCAGGGTGCGCAGCTGCCCCTCGCAGAGGTCGGCGTAGAGGTAGCGACCGTCGAGGCGGCGCAGACGCGGGTCGCGGACGACGTAGCCGCCGATGATCGAGCAGCTGCCGGCGCGGCTGTGGCTGTAGGCGAAGATCGGTTTGACGGTGCCGCCGGGGTCGGGCGTGCCGCTGTTTTCTTCGGTGTACCTGGAGAAGCCCTCGAAGGCGTCCCAGCCGAAGTTGGCGCCGGCTGCCGCGGCTACCGGCAGGTAGTCGAGCTCCTCGAAGCGGTTCTGGCCGACGTCCCCGATCGCGATCCGCGGTTGCTTCGCGGTCGTCGTGTCGAAGGAGAAGCGGAAGGGGTTGCGCAGCCCGTAGCTGTAGATCTCGTCGCGGCCCGGCCTGCCGACGAACGGGTTGTCGGGCGGGATCGAGTAGGGCCGGCCGCCCGAGGGCAGCGGATCGATCCGCAGCAGCTTGCCCAGCAGGGCATCCTTGTTCTGGGCGTTGTTGGGCGGATCGCCGCCCGAGCCGCCGTCGCCGGTGCCGAAGTACAGGAGGCTGCCGAGGAACTGCAACTGGCCGCCGTTGTGGTTGGCGTTGACCGGGTGGGGGATCTCGATCACCTTGCGCCGGGTATCCATCGCCGCCCGGGTCGGGCTCGCCCGCCTGAATTCGTCGATGCGGATGTTCCCCGCCGGGTCCGTGTAATAGACGTAGAGCCGGCGGCTGCTCGCGTAGTCGGGCGGGAAGGCGACCGAGAGCAGGCCCCGCTCGCCGCCCGAGGAGATCTTGCCGCGCAGGTCGAGGAACGGCCTGTGCAACCGGTGCCCGTGCTCCAGCACCGCGATCCGGCCGCCCTGCTCGACGACGAACAGGAGCCGCGGGAATCCGGGCGCCCCGGCGACATAGACGGGCGCGTCGAAGGAGCCGATCTTCTTCAGGGCAACGGACGACTTCGCCTTCCCGCAGGCCGGCAGGACGGTCAGCGTGAAGATTGCCGCCCCAAGGGCGATGAGGTTTCTTCTTTTCACGATTCCCGACCGAAATTACCGCGAGACCGGGAAGGTCGATGACCAAGCGATACGGTCACGACACGAGTCCCGCGTAGCGGCGCTACGCGGGATCTCGGGGAGGGGCCGTAGCGCGCAGCGTCATTCGGCCTTATCCGGGCCGCGGGAATTTCGGTCGGGAATCGCAACGATTTCGCCGCTGTCGGTGACTTCGGTTTCCGGCAGCTCTTCGCTGATCTCGGTGGCGAAGGACCCGCCGGGCGCGACTCCGCCGGTCGTCTTCGCCTTCGCCTTGCCGCTGAGGCCGGCGTCGATGCTGTAGAGCAGCGTGTACCTGCCTGGGCGCACCGCGCTCAGCTTCCAGACCGCCTTCGTCGTCGCGCCCGGCTTCAGCGGCCCGAAGCCGAACGTCTTGCGGTTCGAGGTCGAGGTGCCGCCGGGGCTGGAAGAGCCGTGGAGCCGCGGGTAGGTCTGGGCCAGCACCCAGACCGGCCGTTCCGGCGCGGCCAGTTCGGTCCCGGGGTCGCTGACGCCGAACGGCAGCGAGGAATCGACCCCCTGCTTGCCGGCGATCGTGAAGGTGACGGTCAGGCCCGGAAGGGTCCGCTTGCCGGTGTTGCGGATCCCCAGCTGGAGCAGGGAGGTCTGTCCCAGGACCTGCTTCGGGGGGAAGCTCGCTTCGGTCACCTCGACGTGAAAGGTGCCGGCGGGTTCGGCGTCCGAGGACGCTTCCGAGCCGCCGCAGGCGGCAAGCAGCACCGCCACCGCCAGCGCGGCTGACCCGGTCGCGATGGCCTGGAGGCGGGCGTGCCGGGAATGTCGTCCGGTCCCCCGCAAAGCGGCCCGAACATAGCACGGGGTTTGGCGGCCCTCGCAGGGATTTCCGGCCCCCGCCGAGGGTTAGCGCGATCTCAACACGCGGCCAACAGAGGGGACGGATCGATCCCCTAGACTCCCGCTCACCGGGTCGGGCCCCGCGCGCCTGCGGAGCGGCTCGGACGGAGGAGCAGATGGTCGGATCCGCGGTCAACAGGGCGTTCCTGCCCGCCAAATCGCTGTTCGAACAGGTGGGGGACACGATGATCCTCACCGCCCGAACGATCGTTTCCGCGATCAAACCGCCGTATCCCTACGGCGAGGAGTTCATCGGCCAGTTCCTCTTCGCCCTGCAGCTCTGCTGGTTCCCGCTGCTGGTCTCCACCGTCGCCTTCGGCTTCGGCGCGCCCGGGCTGCAGGCGTCCAACTTCCTCTCGCTGTTCGGCGCCCTCGACCGGCTCGGCGGCTTCTTCGTCCTCGCCTCGATCCGCGAGTTCGCCCCGTTCGTGACCGCGGTCGTCGTCGCCGGCGTCGCCGGCACCGCGATCACCGCCGACCTGGGGGCCCGCAAAATCCGCGAGGAGCTCGACGCCCTGCAGGTGCTCGGCGTCGACCCGATCAAGAACCTGGTCGTGCCGCGCTTCCTGTCTTTGATGTTGATCACCGGGCTCCTGGACATCTACGCGCTGGTCTTCGGGATCAGCGGCGGCATCCTCGCCGAGCTGCTCTACCACCAGCCGCTGGGCGGCTTCTTCGCGACCCTCTTCTCCAACGCCTCGATCACCGACCTCTGGGGATCGGTGCTGAAGTGCACGCTGTTCGGCGCGATCATCTCGATCGTCTGCTGCTACAAGGGGATGACCGCATCCGGCGGCGCCGCCGGGGTCGGCCGCGCCGTCAACCAGGCCGTCGTCATCTCCTTCATGGGCGTCTTCGCCTTCAACTACGTCTTCACCCAGACCCTGCTCGCGACCAACCCGGAGCTGCAGACGATCCGATGAGCTCCTGGCTCGCCCTTCCGCGCGACTGGCTCGACTCGTTCGGAGAGATCGCCCGCTTCGGCTCGCGTATCGCCGGGCTGGTCTACTCCGGCCGGGTCCTCCGCTTCTTCGGCGAGACCCTCCGCCAGGCCGGCATCCTCATCCTCGGCTCCGCGCTGATCATCTGGGGCCTCGTCTTCATCCTCGGCCTCCAGTGCGGGATCGAGGGCGCCTACCTGCTGCGCGCCCAGGGCGCACCCGCCTACGCCGGCGTCTTCTCGGCCTGGTGCGACCTGCGCGAGATCATGCCCTACGCCTTCGGCTACATGCTCGCCGCCAAGGTCGGGACCGGGATCGTCGCCGAGCTCGGGGCGATGCGGATCTCCGACGAGATCGACGCGCTCGAGGTGATGGGCGTGCAGCCCGTCACCTTCCTCTGCGCCACCCGCCTGCTCGCCGCCTGGATCGCCTTCCCGTTCATGTACCTGGTCGGGATCGGGATCATGTACCTGGCCAGCTACCTGGCCGTGGTCAAGCAGATCGGCGACGTCTCCTCGGGCGGCTACGAACTGATCTTCTGGATGTTCCAGAACCCGCCCGACCTGATCTTCAGCCTGATCAAGGGGATGTTCATGGCGACCGCGATCGTCCTGGTCGGCTGTTACTACGGGTACACCGCCTCCGGGGGACCGGTGGGCGTCGGGACCGCGACGGCGAAGTCGATGGTCCTCAACATCGTCCTGGTCCACATCATCGGGATGCTTGGGACCCTTGTCTTCTGGGGAGCCAATCCCCGGGCGCCGATAGGAGGCTGAGGTGAGCGACGAAGAAAATCGTCTGGAGGAGGAGAGGGTCGAGACCGAGGCCGAAGAGGCTCCGCCGGTCGACTCCCAGGAAGGGCCGTACGTAAGCGAGGACGGGGCGGTGATGGGGCGCGACTTCGTCATCCCCGGCGTCAACCCGCGCGACCACGACCCCTACAAATTCCACACCGGCGTCAAGCGCGACCACGGGGGCGAGGACGCGATCGAGATCATCGACCTGGTCAAGCAGTTCGGCCGCGCTCGCATCCTCAACGGCCTCAACCTCGGCCTGCCTGAGAACCAGGTCTCGATGGTCCTCGGCCCGTCGGGGACCGGCAAGAGCGTGCTGATCAAGCACATCGTCGGCCTGCTCTACCCGGACTCGGGCGACGTGCTCGTCCACGGGGAATCGATCCCGAACATGACCGACGACGAACTGTTCGAGGTGCGGAAAAAGTTCGGTCTCCTCTTCCAGGACGGAGCCCTGTTCGGCTCGATGAACGTCTACGACAACGTCGCCTTCCCGCTGCGGCAGCACACCGACAAAGGCGAGGAGGAGATCGGCGAGATCGTCAGCCGCCGGCTGCGCGAGGTCGGCCTCACCGAGGCGACCTACAAGATGCCGAACGAGCTCTCCGGCGGCATGCGCAAGCGCGCCGGTTTTGCCCGGGCGCTGGTCCTGGAACCGGCGATCGTCATGTTCGACGAGCCCGACTCGGGTCTCGACCCGGTCCGCACGGCCCTGCTCTGCGAGCTGATCCGCGAGGTCCACGCCGAGAACGGCGGCTGCTACCTGGTGATCAGCCACGACCTCGGCACCGCCCGCCGCATCGCCGACTTCATCGCCGTGCTGTGGAGCGGCAAGATCGTCGAGTCCGGTCCCAAAGAGGAGCTGTTCGACTCAAGCAACCCGTTCGTCAGCCAGTTCCTCAACGCTGACGTCACCGGGCCGCTCTCGATGGACTGAGACGAGCCGCGCCGTGGGTCACTCATCTAGTTGAACGCTGGAGGCCGCTTCGGGCGGATCGCCGCTTGGGCGGCCAAGCATGTCCGGCCGCTGCTGGCGATCACCGTCGTCGTCGCGACCGTCGCCGCGCTCGGGGCGTCGCAGATCCCGACCGACGCGGGGGTGGCGACGCTCACCGATTCGAGCTCCCCGACCTACCGGGCCACGCGGCAGGTCCGCCAGGAGTTCGGCGAAGAACCCGTCGTCGTCCTCGTCAAGGGCGAACTGCCGCAGCTGATCCTCACTCAGAACGTCTTCAAGCTGCTGCGCCTCGAGGGCTGC
This sequence comes from Solirubrobacterales bacterium, assembly GCA_035760065.1. Taxonomy (GTDB): domain Bacteria; phylum Actinomycetota; class Thermoleophilia; order Solirubrobacterales; family 70-9; genus VAYN01. Next base: position 1,413 of record DASTTQ010000015.1, on the reverse strand, counting down.
CTCTCGGGCAAGGTGCCGAAGGGGGCGAAGGCGATCCCGGGACCCTGTGCCGAACTCGCCCAGATGCACGCGGTCGAGTTCCTCACCGGCCCGGCGACGTTCCTCAACGAGTCGGTGGTGCAGATCGAAACCCAGCTGCGGCGCCTGGCCGAACACGTGCCGGCGGACCGCTTCCGCGAATACCTCCTCGTGGTCGCAACGAAATACGGGATCACCAGCGCCCCCAGCATCGACAACGAAGAATTCGTCGCCACCGTCGTCTTCGACTTCGCCCGGCCGCGGGGAACGCCGAAGGCGCGCCTCTCCTACGTCTTCCCCAACGCCAAATCGGCCCAGATCGTCGTCCGGCTGAAGCCGGACCTGAGCGAAAGCGAGCGACACCGGGCGATCGGCCTGATCGAAGCGGCGGTCCACGAGACTACGCCGCGCAAGGCGTGCAAGGAAGGCGGCAAGCCGGCGCCCTGCTTCACGCTCGAAGGCGGGCGCTTCGTGGTCTCCGGCGCGCCGGTCGTGATCGACGGAGTCGCCAGGGCGCTGAGAGACGCGCTGCTCGTCCTCTTCGCGATTGCGATCGTCGTGATGGCGATCGTCCTCCTCCTCGTCTTCCGCTCGCGTTGGCCGTTGCTGCCGCTGGCGATTGCGCTGATGGCGGTGGCGATCACCTTCGGTCTGCTGGCGCTCGCCGGCGGCTCGCTGACGATGGCCTCGATCGCCGCGCTGCCGATCCTCATCGGCCTCGCCGTCGACTACGGCATCCAGTTCCAGGCCCGCTACGACGAGGCCGAGGCGGTAGGCGACTTTGTCAACCAGGGGTTTGCAAAGTCGACTGCCGACGCCGGCGGCCCCGTTATCGCTACGGCCTGTCTCGCGACCGGCCTAGGCTTCCTCGCGCTGCAGCTGTCGCCGATCCCGATGGTGCGGGGGTTTGGCTGGCTGCTGATCCTGGGCATCGCTATCGCCTTTGTGCTGGCGTTGACGGTCGGGCTGGGGACGCTGGCGCTGCGGCGGGCGAGTCCTGTCGCCGCAGGGGACCCACCATCCCCGAGGACACCTCGGGGATGGTCCCCCCTACGACGCCGCCCGCCCGTGGAGCGTCTTCTGGCCGTGGCGCGGGCGAATCCGGTGGCGGTGCTGAGCGTCGGGACTGCGCTGGCCGTCTGCGGATGGATCGCGGGAACTCAAGTCGAAACCGTCTCCGACATCCGATCGCTGGCGCCGCAGAACATCAGGGCGGTGGAAGGGCTGAACGAGCTGCAGGACACGACCGGGGTGTCGGGAGAGTTGGACGTGCGTGTTCAGGCACCCGATCTGACCGATCCGGCGACGATCGAGTGGATGGCGGGGTTCAAGCAGCGGGTGCTGGCGAGCAACGGCTTCGAAGGCGAAGACCCGAGCTGCCTGCAGGCGGAAATC
>DASTTQ010000014.1:0-16362 GCA_035760065.1 Solirubrobacterales bacterium | reverse complement strand
GCTATGGCTCGGGGTTGAGTGTCTGGGGAGGGGCACACGACCTCCCGACGACAGTCACGAAGAAAGCCAGAGCGTCAGGTGAACGTCCACAACTTGTTGCCGAGGAAGTTGAACGGCATGGCCACGGCAACCGCTATCGCTTGGGCAGTTAGTTCGCCCGTGAGGTGGTTTGAGATGAGAAGCTCGAGGACTGCGAGGTTGAGGCCGAGGGAGGCGAGGCTTACGGCGAAGAAGCGGGCGGCCTGGAAGTGGGCCGGACCTTCCCCCGGCTCGAAGGTCCAGTAGCGGTTCCAGAGGAAGTTGTTGGCGACCGCGACACAGAAGGCGCCGACCGCGGCGATGATGTGGTGGACACCGAGGGCCGCCAGCGCGGCGAAGACGGCGAGGTTGATCAGGTAGCCGGAGCCGCCGACGAGGCCGAACTTGAGCAGCTGGATCCAGCTCGCTGGGCGGCGGGCGGCGGCACCGATGCGGTAGGCGAGCTCGGCGGCAGGGCTCATCGCGGCGTCCCGTTCTCTCCCGACCGGGTGCGCACGTCGGGTCCGACCCGCCAGCCGGCGGGTCCGTTGAGGACCACGGCGTTGTCGCCGAAGCCGGTGTGGAGCGCTGCGAGTTGCGGGAAGCTGAGTTCCATCGGTTTCTTCGAGATGTAGCGAGTGAGCGTCAGCCGGTCCAACCTAAAACGCTGCACCTCATGAAAGGAGCGGTCAAGGTTAACGGGCCGTCGGGCGGCCAACGGCTTGCTGACCACGTCGACTTCCCGCACCCGTTCCTGCCCGCCGTACATCCTCGGCACCGACCCGGGCAGGTACCAGCGGATCGGGTCCGCCGCGAGCTTCCAGCTGACGACCGCGCGGGGCATCTTCGCCGGGCCGATCTCCTGGCTGAGGACGCGGAGATCCGGACGCTGCAGGTTCGATTTCTGGGTCACGTAGATGTCGAACGCGAGCCAGTAGAGGCAGAGGGCAACCGCGAGCGCGGCGCCGATCCGCCGGCCGGAATCCACCGCGAAGCCGACCGCGACGACTGCGGCCAGCGGCAGCAGGGCCGGCAGCAGGTTGCGCTCGACCACGAAGTCTCTTCCCGCGAGCGCCGCCAGGGCCACCAGCGCCACGATCCCGAGCCCGAGCGCCAGCGCGGTTCCGGCGCCGCAGCGATCGCCGGGGCTCCCCCTCAGCACCACCAGGACGAGCGCCCCGGCGATCGCGACGGCGGGCAGGTACGCGAAGCCGAAGCGCGCCGGCTCGGCGATCACGTGGCCGGTTTCGCCGATCAGGAAGCTGGTCCCGGCTTCCAGGAAGCGCTCCGGCAGCGGGCTCTTTTCGATCCAACCGATGTGGGTGGCGTTCACCTGCGCGCTCAGCAGCGGCAGCAGCGCGGCGCCGGCGGCGCCGACGAACGCCAGCGCCGGCAGGACCGTCCTCCAGCAGAGGCGCAGCGCGAGCAGGAGCCAGGCCGCCTCGATCGCGACCGGGAAGATCGCGAAGTAGTGGCTGCAGAGGGCGAGGGCCGAGCTCAGGGCCCACAGCGCCAGGTCCCGCCCTCGCCCTTCGTCCAGCGCGCGGAGGAAGAAGTAGAGGGAGAGCGCGCCGAAGAAGACCAACAGCGCGTAGGAGCGGGCCTCCTGCGAGTACCAGATCAGCATCGGGTTGACGGCGGCGATCGCGGCCAGGACGAGGCCGGCGCGGCGGCTCGCCAGCTCGCGGCCGATCAGGTAGGCGACGGGGACGATCGCGGTCCCGAACAGCGCCGAGAGCGAGCGCAGCTCGAATTCACCGCGGCCGAAGGCCTTGGCCCAGCCCCAGGCGAGGACGTAGTAGAGCGGCGGGTTCGACTCGCTGACCCGGACCTCGTGCACCATGTGGGAGAAGCTGCCGGGGATCACCCGCATCGCCGTGATCACCTCGTCGTGGTGATAGCTCTGGATGCCGAGGCTGGCGAAGCGCAGGGCGGCGGCGCCGACGATCACCCCTGCGAGCGCGAAGGGCAGGGCGTAGCAGCGGGGCTGGGCCTCGCTCGAGGGTGGCGCCGGGGTTGGCGACGCCGTCAGTGGTGGCGCAAGGGTTTCCAAGCAGTGTGGAGATTCGGTTTCGTCGCTGAGCCGTCCTTGAACGGGAGGTAATCGATCCCTAAAGACCGCTGCTACCCGTTACAGGGGAAGTTGTGACCGCCGTCGAAGGCATGAGAGTGCGAGCGCCATGGCAGGGGACGGCGAGGATGGGGGTCGGGCGGTACCGCGTAATGTTCCCGCTCCGATGCGGGCAACGACTGCAACCCTGGCGGCGCCGGCACTCGCCGCGGCCGCGGTCGCCCTTGCCCTCGTCTTCGGCGGCTCCGAGGAATCGACCGGCAGCGCCGCCGAAACCCCGCCGGTGCCGGGCGAACCTACGGTGGAAATCGTCTCCCCGCGCAACGGCGCCCGGCAGACCGCTCGGGCGGTCGTGGTCAAGATCGACGTCGAGAACTTCCAGCTGGCGCCGCGCCAGCTCGGTGGCGAACCGCAACTCGACGAGGGCCATCTCCGCTTCAGCCTCAACCGGGTGCCCGACTGCGTCGACCCGGTGAAGCTGCTCCACGCGGTCAACAGCCCGCTCGGCAAGGGGCGCCTGGTTGGCAGGTCATTCGACTACGCGAGGTACGCCGGGCCGAACGGCGTCCTCGCGGAGCGGATCGGCAGCGCCGGCAGCTACTCCCCCGCAACCCGGCCCGAGATCTACTACCACGGCCTCCCGCCCGGCTTCTACCGCCTGATCGTCAACCTCGCCCAGAACAACGGCGCCACCACCCCCGTCCACGACGTCACCAACTTCCAGATCCTCCAACCTCCCGGCCACCATGCGAAGAAGTGCGAAGCCGGGAAAGTGCCGAGCGCCAAGGCCGCGGCGCGCCTCGAATAGCCGCGAGTCCGCAGAATTCCTTGCTCCACAAGGTTTTTCGCGGACTCGATGGCAATACTTCACTTTGTATAGTGAGTAGGTGCGCACCTACCGGCGGCTGATGGGATACCTGCGCCCCTACCGGGCGCAGCTGTGGGGATCGCTCGTCTTCGCCTGGGCGGCGATGGGGATGACCGTGTTGATCCCGTGGCTGATCGGCGAAGCGGTCAACGCGATCAAGGACGGGCACAAGCCTGACCTGCTGCCGCTTGCGCTGGCGATCGTCGGTGCCGGCATCCTGCGCCTGAGCCTGACCGTCGTGCGCCGCCTGGTCGCCGGCAAGGTCTCGCTGGCGGTCGAATTCGACCTGCGCCAGCAGTTCTACGCACACCTGCAGCGGCTCGACCTCGGCTTCTTCGACTCCCAGCAGACCGGGCAGCTGATGTCGCGGGCGACGGTCGACCTGCAGGGGATCCGCTTCTTCCTCGGCTACGGGCTGATCTTCATCACCCAGAACCTGCTGACGATCACGTTGGCGGCGGCGGTGATGATCGCGATCAACCCGCCGCTGGCGCTGCTGGCGCTGATACCGGCGCCGTTCGTGATCCTCACCGCGACGAAATACAGCCAGATCTCGCGTCCAGCCCAGCAGGAGGTCCAGCAGCGGGTCGCCGAGCTGACCGCCGAGGCCGAGGAGAACGTCTCCGGCATCCGCATCGTCAAGGCCTTCGCCCGCGAGGAGCACCAGCTGCATCGTTTCCAGCGCGCGGTAGCCCGGGTCTTCGACCAGAGCATCTATGCCACCCGCGTGCAGGCGTTCTTCTCGCCCTTGATCGGGCTGCTGCCGCAGATCGGGATCGCCCTCGTCCTCCTGATCGGCGGCCGCGAGGCGATCGACGGCAGCCTCAGCCTCGGCGCCTTCGTCGCCTTCTACACCTACGTCGGCATGCTCGCCGGCCCGATGCGCTCGCTCGGCATGACGCTGGGGATGGCCCAGCGCGCGGTCGCCTCCGGCAACCGCATGTTCGAAATCCTCGACCGTGAACCGGCGATCCAAAGCCTCCCGGACGCCCCAGCGCTCCCGCCCGGCGGCGGCGCGGTGGAGCTCCGCGGCATCACCCTCCGCTACGGCGACCCACGGGCCGATTCGACCACTTCCCCCAGCCGACGGGCCGAAATGTCCAAGCAGGATGGTCGAATCGGCCCGTCGGCGGATGGGGATGGACATTTCGGCCCGTCGGGCGAGGCGGCGCCCGCGCTTGCTGGGGTCGATCTCTCGGTCGCGGCCGGGAAGACGGTGGCGCTCGTCGGACCGTCGGGGTCCGGGAAGACGAGCCTGGTCGGACTGGTGGCGCGCTTGTACGACCCGAGCGAGGGGTCGGTGCTGGTCGACGGGGCCGACGTACGGGACGTCGACGTCGGCTCGCTTCGCTCGCAGATCGCATTCGTCGCCGACGACAGCTTCCTCTTCAGCGCCACCGTCGCCGAGAACATCGCCTACGCGCGCCAGGACGCGACGACGGAAGCGATCGAAGCAGCCGCCCGTCGCGCCCAGGCCGACGGCTTCATCCGCGAGCTGCCCGACGGCTACGAGACCCGCGTCGGCGAGCGCGGCCTCACCCTTTCCGGCGGCCAGCGCCAGCGAGTCGCGATCGCCCGCGCCCTGCTGGCCGACCCGCGCATCCTCATCCTCGACGACGCCACCTCCTCGGTCGACGCGACGACCGAGGCGGCGATCAAAGCCGGCCTGCGCGAGGCGATGGCGGGCCGCACGACCTTCATCATTGCCCACCGCCTCTCCACCGTCTCGCTCGCCGACGAGATCGTCGTCATGGACGGCGGCACGATCGTCGACCGCGGCAGCCACGAGGAGCTGATGGCGGGCTGCGGCTTCTACCGCGAGATCGCCGAGCACGGGCTCGCCGACTCGGTCTTCCTCCAGCGCGACCTCGAGGAGCGGGAGGAGGTGGCCCGGCTATGAGCGACAACGACCGCTCGCCTGTTCCTTCTGGCGGTCCTGCAGCCATAAGGAACAGCGCAGCACTCCTCGCCGACCTCTGGCGGCTGGTCCGCGGCGAGGACCAGCGCGGGCGCAAGGTCCGCTGGATGATTCGCCTGCTGCGGCCCTACCGCACCCGCCTGATCCTGATGTTCACTGCGCTGCTGCTGGAGACCGGCGCGGCCCTCGCTCCCCCCTACCTGCTGGGGAAGGCGATCGACAGCGGCATTCGCGCCGGCGACGTCGGCGCGCTCGACCTGATCGTCGCCGCCTTCGTCCTCGCCACCGTCCTCTACGCGGTCGCCACCTACTGGGAGAGCTACCTCGTCGGCTGGGTCGGCACGCGGGCGCTGCAGGACCTGCGCGAGCGGATCTTCACCCACCTGCAATCGATGTCGATCGGCTTCTTCACCCGCCGCAGCCCCGGGGTGCTGATCTCGCGGATGACCAACGACGTCGAAGCGATGAACCAGCTGGTGACGAACGGCCTGGTGACGATCTTCAACAGCACCCTGACCCTGGTCGGCGTGGTCGTGATCCTGCTCCTGCTCGACGTCAAGCTGGCGCTGATCACGTTCCTCACCTTCCCGCTGCTGGCGGTGGCGAGCGTGATCTTCCGCATCGTCTCGACGGGGACCTACCGGGCCACGCGCGAGCGGATCGCCGCCGTGACCGCCTACCTGCAGGAAACGCTCAGCGGCGTGCGGGTCGTGCGCAGCTTCGGCCAGGAGCCGCGCCACCAGGCGGCGATGACCCGGCTGAACGAGGAAAACCGCGACGTCAACATGAAGACCGTCTACCTCAACGCCTCCTACTTCCCCGCGGTCGAACTGCTGGCGGCGGTGGGGACGGCGGTGATCCTGCTCTACGGCGGCAGCCAGGCGATCGACGGGGCGATCGAAGTCGGCGTCGTCGTCGCCTTCGTCGGCTACCTGACGCGATTCTTCGAACCGATCCAGGAACTGAGCCAGCTGTACACGACCTACCAGCAGGGGATGGCGGCGCTCGACAAGATCTTCGACCTGCTCGACACGGCGCCGGACATGGTCGATGCTCCGGGCGCGATCGACCCGGGGACGCTGCGGGGGGAGATCGAGCTGGACGGGGTCTGGTTCTCCTATGCCGACAACACGAAGACCGGTGACGCGGCGCCTGCAGGTCAAGACGGCGCGGGCGCGGATGGCGCAGGTCCCGGCGCAGACCTCTGGGCGCTGCGCGACGTGGACCTACACGTGCCGCCCGGCCAGACCCTGGCGCTGGTGGGCGCCACCGGGGCGGGCAAGTCGACCTTCGCCAAGCTGGTCGCCCGCTTCTACGACCCGCAGCGGGGGACGGTCCGCGTCGACGGCCACGACCTGCGCGGCGTCCAGCAGGGGGCGCTGCGCCGCCAGCTCGGGATCGTGCCGCAGGAGGGCTTCCTCTTCAGCGGCAGCATTCGCGAAAACGTCGCCTTCGGCCGGCCCGAGGCGAGCGCCGAGGAGATCGAAGCGGCGATCGCCGCCGTCGGCGCCACCGAGTTCGTCGCTGCCCTCCCCCAAGGGCTCGACACCGAAGTCGGCGAGCGCGGGATCCAGCTCTCGGCCGGCCAGCGCCAGCTCGTCGCCTTCGCCCGCGCCCTCCTCGCCGAGCCGCGCATCCTCATCCTCGACGAGGCGACCTCCAACGTCGACGTCCGCACCGAGAAGACGATCGAGCGCGGCCTCGAGCGCCTGCTCCACGGCCGCACCGCGATCGTCATCGCCCACCGCCTCTCCACGATCCGCCGCGCCGGCAAGATCGTCGTCCTCGAGCACGGCAAGATCGCCGAGCAGGGCACCCACGACGAGCTGATCAAAGCCAACGGCCCGTACGCGAAGCTCTACGGCGCCTGGTCCGAATCGGCTGCTTGATGCGGTCGACCAAGCGTTGCCGGCATAGGGGTCCGGTCGTCCTCCGCGGGAATTGAGTCGCGCCCCTATCGGGGCATGCTCCGGGAGATGCTGCCCTCCTGTGGAGGGCAGGAGACAGATTGCATTTCGCCGCTTCGCGGACATTCCCGCGGAGGACGACCGGACCCCTCTCGAGCGAAAGCGTGGTTCCTCTTCCACCTATGCCGTGCAAAAGGAACCGCGGAACCGCTGGGTGCAGAAGGCCGGGGCAGACGTCAGCCAGGGCGGATTCGAGGGAGGGGCCGGGTGTCCCCTGAACGACCGGCGTCCTGATTTTCGCCCCGCCGACCATCGCGGAAGACCGAATCCGCAGCTGGCGAAAATCCCAGGGAGAGAAGGGGACACCCGGCCCCTCCCCAAACGATCAGCCTGGTCCGACGCCGCCTGATTCGGAGCCGCCGCCGGTTCCGCCGCCGCCTTCTTCGGGGGCGACTTCGGCACCGCCGCCGGCGCCGCCGGTTTCGGGTGCGGCTTCTTCAGGAGCCACTTCTTCGGGTGCGGGTTCTTCGATTTCGGGTTCGGCTTCGACGCCGCCTTCTTCTTCGACGCCTTCGAATTCTTCGCCGCCTTCAGAGCCGGTCGAGCCGGAGGTGCCGGGGGTCGGCGCGCCGGGACCCTGGCTGCACTGTTCGAAGCCGTAGGCTTCCGCCCGGGTCTGGAATTCTTCGAGTGCCGGAACCGCCTCGGTCGCCGCTTCGCCGAGCGCGGCGGTGTCTTCGCGTTCGGCCGCGAGCTTCACTTCGCCCTCGACTTTCGCCAGCTCTTCCGCCGCTTCCATGAAGCTCGTGAAGCTGCTTTCGGCGCCTTCCGGCGTCCCCAGTTCCTGTAGCCGTTCGACCATCCCCGTGTAGAGGTTGGCGGTTTTTTCGATCGTCGCCGGAACCGCGCTTTCTTCGGGTTCGGAGTCGAGCGCGCCGACCGCCGCGTTGACCTCGGCGCAGACGCTGTCGCCCTGTTCGATCAGCTCGGCTTTCGTCAGTCTTTTCGGTTCTTCGGTGGTCGTCGCCGTGGTTTCGGTTTCGCCACCACCGCCGCCGCAGCCGGCGACGACCAGCGCCATCAGGGCCGCGAGCAGGAGCAGGATCGTCTTCTTGCCGAGCACGTTCACGGGGGCCAAGCTAGCAAGGCGATTGGACACCTTTGCAGGAGGGCTGGGGAAGCTGCGGCCCAGGGACTCGAACCCCGACTACCTCGTCCAGAGCGAGGCGTGCTGCCATTACACCAGGCCGCAACGGTCCATCTCAGGATATCGACGCGAGATCGGCGGAGGGATCTTCGAGATGCGAGACCGCCCCGGAGACGTCGACCCCCTCGGCCAGCATCCGCCGCGCCTCGGCGAGGTCTGCGGAGCGCTCGACGCTGAGGCAACCGGCGACGCGGTCGCCCTGCAGGTACCAGACCGAGAACTCGCCGCGATCGCGGTCGCCGCGCCAGATTTCCCGCTCCCATTCGTACGCCGGGCCGACGTACTCGAGGCTCGCCCAGTCGGCGAGGTCGCTGAAGAAGTAGGGCACCGTCGTGTAGTCCTCGTCGGCGCCGAGCATGTTCGCCGCCGCGTGCTGCCCCTGCTGCATCGCCACGTCCCAGTGCTCGACGTGGATCCGCCGGCCGTGGACGACGCTCTCGTACGAGCAGCAATCTCCGGCGGCGTAGATCCCCTCGACCGAGGTCCGCAGCTTCGAGTCGCAGACGATGCCGCCGTCGCCGACCTCGATCCCGGCCCGCTGCGCCAGCATCGCGTCGGGCCGCACCCCGGCGCCGACGACGACCGCGTCGCACTCGACCGCCAGCCCGCTCTCGGCGATCACCGCCTTGACCCGGCCGTCCCCCTCGAAGGCGCTCAGGGTCTCGCCGCCGTGGAAGGCCACGCCGTGCTCTTCCAACCGCCCCTGGAAGAAACGCCCGGCCTCGTCCCCGAAGGTCCGCGACAGCGCCACCTCCTCCATCGCGAGGATCGTGCACTGCGTCCCCTTCGCGGCCAGCGAGGCCGCCACCTCGCAGCCGATGTAGCTGCCGCCGACCAGGACCACGTGCTCGGCCGCTTCGGCGTCGGCGCGGATCGCGTCGGAGTTGCCGAAGGCGCGCAGGTAGTGGATGCCCTCGTTCTCCGCGCCCTCGACCCGGAGGATGTTGACCATCGCCCCGGTCCCGAGCAGCGCCTTGCCGAAGCGCACCTCCTCCCCGCCCTGGATCGTCGCCGTCCGCGCCTCGGCGTCCAGCGACATCACGTTGCGCCCGCTCAGCAGCTCGACGTCGTTCTCCGCGTACCAGGAAGCCTCCTGGACGTGGGCGTCCTCGCGCCCCGCCTCGCCGCGCAGGTACTCCTTGGAGAGCGGCGGCCGTTCGTAGGGCGGCTCCGGCTCGCGGCCGACCAGCAGAATCGAGCCGTCCGCCCCCCGCCGGCGCAGCTCGGCGGCGCAGTTGGCGGAGGCCATGCCGCCGCCGATCAGCAGGAAATCGACTTCACGATCAGCCATCGCAGAAAGCTCCTATCCGGTGAGTGTCCAAACCCCTACCCGGTTGGCGTCCGAAATCGCAGCTGTCTTACCCGCCGTCGGCCCCGTTGCCCTCCGGGCCGAAGAGGGCCTTGAGGTCGTCCTCCTTGCCGGGGTCGAGGACGGCGAGCACCTCGTCGCCTTCCTCCAGCACCGTGTCGGCGTTGGGGACGAACCCCTTGCCCGCGCGCAGGACCGAGATCAGCAGGCTGCCTTCGGGCATCTTCAGGTCGCCGACGCGGCGGCCGGTGACGCCGGAGTCCTTCCCCAGCAGCATCTCGATGATCTCCAGCTGCTCCTCCTGCAGGTCGAGCAGGTGGACGAGCCCGTAGTCGGGCACCTCGTGCTCGAGCAGGCGCAGGATCAGGTCGGTGGCGGAGACGACCGGCCGCACACCGAGCAGCTCGAAGTGGTTTTTGTTGCGCGGGTTGTTGACCCGGGCGATGATCTGGTCGACCAGGTACTTCTCCTTCGCCACCTGGCAGATCAGCATGTTGTCCTCGTCGTCGCCGGTGACCGCGATCACCATGTCGGCGCGCTGGATCCCGGCCCGCTCCAGCACCCAGAGCTCGGAGGCGTCGCCGTAGGAGACGTTGTGCTCGAGCTCCTGCTCGACGGTCAGGTAGCGGCGCCGGTCGCTCTCGATCAGCGTCACCTCGTGGTCCTTGTCGAGCAGCTCGCGGGCCAGGTTCCAGCCCACCTTGCCCGCTCCGACGACGATGATGTACATGCGCCCCGGCTCCTCCTAGACCGTCGCCGCGGCGTCGTCGGCCGCCCCGCCCCGCTCGGCGGCCTCGCGCACCGCGCTCTCCAGCATGTCGATCGCTACCCGGGTCGGGCAGACCGTGTGCAGACCCTGGCGCGCGTACCACTCGGCCCGCAGCGGGTCCAGCACCCGCGCGATCGTCGTCGTCACCTCGTAGCGGCGCTGGGCGATCTGGGCGATGACGATGTTCGTGTTGTCGCCGTCGGTGGAGGCGATGAAGACGTCCGCGTCGGCGATCCCGGCGGCCTCCAGCGCCTCGGTCTCCAGACCCGCCCCGACCGTGAACTGGCCGCCGAGGTCCTCCCAGCTCTTCTCCAGCCCGACCTCGAGCCGGGCGTGCGACTCGGGGTCCTCGTCGAGGCAGGAAACGGTGTGGCCCTCGCGGAGCATCGCCCGCGCCACCGAGGAGCCGACGCGGCCGCAGCCGACGATCAAGACGAACATTGCCGGGATACTAGAGGCACCGCGGCGCTATTCAGGTTCCGGCGGAGCCGTGAGCAGGACCCGGCAGGGCGCCTTCTTCAGCACATACTCGGTCGCCGCCCCGATCTCGGCCGGCTTCGCCGCGCCGATACCCCCCAGGACGCCGCCACCGCGGACCTTCGTCGGCGGCTCCCCGCCGATCACGATCGCTTCGGCGTTGCCGCGGCGGGCCGCCTCGAGGATGCCGGCGCCGACCTTGCGGGCACGGATCACGTCGGTCGTCACCTCGACGTCCTCGTACTCCTCGCCCACCTCGCGCGCCCGCTCCAGCGCCCGCCGCGCCTGCTCCTCGCGCTCCTTCGGCAGCACCGCGTCGAGCGGCAGCGTCAGCGGCACCTCGATCACGTAGACGACGTCGAGCCGCGAGGTCCCCTCTTTGGTCTCGCCGTCGGCGTCGGCGGCGGCCAGCCGCCCGGCGGTGGCGACGATGTCGTCGTCGAACTTGGTGCCGAAGACGGGGACGAGGATGTTGCTGAACTCGATCTCCGGCACCTGCTTGGTCAGCGCCCGCTCGGTGACCGAGACCCGCTTGGTCAGCGTCGTCCCCTCGAAGACCTTGCGGTAGACGACGTAGAAGGCGAGGCCGAAGGCCATCCAGCCGAGCCCGACCCAGCGGGCGGTCGTGTGGAAGGCGAGGACGCTGAGGAAGGCGAGCCCGCTGAGGACGGCGGCGGCCACGGCGGGCAGCGGCACCGTCGCGACCCCCCAATGGAAGCCCACCGGGACCCGGAACGGGCGCCGACGGTCGGGGTCCTTGACCCGCAGGCGGATGATCGAGAGGTGGGCGATCGTGATCGCCAGCGTCGCCCCGAAGGCGTAGATCGAGGCCAGCAGCTTGACGTTGGTCGGGATCACGAGGCCGATCGCGATCACGCCGCTGATCGCGATCGCCACGTACGGCGTCGCCGTGCGCTTGTCGAGTTTCCCCAGCCAGCTGGGAATCTGGCGGTTGATCGCCAGGGTGTAGATGTGGCGGGAGACGCCGAGCATCGAGGTGCTGGCGGCCCAGACCAGGACCGGCGTCGCGACCGCGGCGACCAGCCACCGCATCGTGTCCGCAACCCAGGTCGGGTGGTACTGCGAGACGACGCCGAGCACCGGCTCCTCGACGAACTCGCCGCCGAGGGCGGTGTGCGGGCCTCCCGGCCCGCCGATCACCGGCACCGCCATCAGCGCGATCGCAGCCATCAGCGCATAGATCAGCGGGACGCCGACGGCGCCGATCGAGGCGATCCGCTTCAGGTCCTTGCGGTCGACGTCGATGTCCGGGGCGAGGTCGGAGGCGGCCTCGATCCCGGCGTAGGCGAGCATCGCCACCACCGCCGCGTAGACGATGTCCTTGAAGGTCGGCGAGGCGAAGAGGTCGAGTTGCGCGGTCAGGCGGTCGGGGTGCATCACGACCAGGGCCCCGACGACGATCACCGCTATCTGCAGGCCGAGGTCGGCGAGGGCGAGGAAGACCAGCGAGGCCTGGCGCTCGCGGCCGGTGACGTTGAGGATGTTGAGGGCGGAGACGAGGACGATCACCGCCGCCGCGATCGCGACCTCCCAGCCAGGGTCGGCGAGGTCGCCGGAGATCGGCTCCAGGTAGTGCGGGACCGAGATCGCCGCCAGGGCGATCACGATCAGGTAGTCGAGCAGGATCACCCAGCCGGCGACGAAGGCGACGAGCTCGTTGAAGGCATGGCGGGCGAAGGTCGAGGAGCCGCCGCGCTCGCGGAACATCGCCCCGCCCTCGACGTAGGTGAGCGTGGTGAGGCCGAAGAGGAGGCCGGCGGCGAGGAAGATCAGCGGCGTCAGGCCGAGGCCGCGGTCGGCGACGACGCCGAGCGCGAAGTAGATCGAGAAGCCGACCGCCGAGTAGGCGGCGGCGAAGAGCCCGGGGACGCCGAGGCCGCGCTCGAGGATCGGCTCGTCGCGCGGCTCCTCGGGCCGCGCCGGGCGCTCGCCGTCGCCCCCCGCCGGGTTCACTGCCCCATCCTCGTCCCCGCCCAGAGGCGGCCGACGCCGACGCCGACGAAGGCCAGGCCCATCAGGAAGCCCAGCGAGAGCGGGCCGCCGCCGTTCGCGAGGGTGACCGCCAGCACCGCGAGGCCGATCGCGATGAAGACGGCGGAGAAGGCGCGCACGGCGTTGCGGTAGATCCGCGGCCCGTTCACGGCAGCGCCTCGACCAGCGCCGCGCCCGGGATCGCGGTCGGCTTTTCGCCCGGGTCGGAAACGATGATCACCCGGCAGGGGCGCTCGCCGAGGATCGTCTCCAGGGTCTTGTCGTACTGGGGAACGCCGTGGCGGTAGCTGAGGCCCATGACGATCGCCTCCGCCTTGATCTCCGCCGCCTCCTCGGCGACCGCGTAGCCGGCCTGGCCCGGGCGCACCCGCGAGACGTGCCCGGTCACCCGCTGGCCGCCGATCAGCTTCGCCTCCTCGATCTTGCTCTGCGCTTCGGCTTCCTGCTCGGGCATCTCCGCGCTCAGCGGCAGGTTGGTCGGCACGGTCAGCATCGAATGGACGTGGATGCCGCGGCGGCGCTTGGAGGCGAGCTTGACCGCGGTCGCGACCATCTCCGGCGAGAACTCTTCGTCGTCCTCGAAAGCGACCAGGACGCTGCGGTACTCGACCTCCTCGACCCCGAGCGGCTCCGGCAGCACCACCTTCACGGTCTCGGTCAACGGCAGCCGCTGGTTGCGGCGGTAGAGGACGTAGACCGCGACCCCCAGCACCATCCAGCCGGTGCCGACGAACAGCGTGCGGGGATTCAGGGCCATGACGACGATCCAGGCGGCGAAGGTCCCGAGGCCGCCGAGGACCGCGGTGATCGGCACCTCGGTGCCGAAGGCGTGGAAGTTGCCCATCGGTTTCCAGCTGCGTTCGCGTTCGGGGTGCTTGCGGCGCAGCTGGATCACCGCGACGTGGGCGATCGTGAAGGAGAGCATCGCCCCGAACGAGTACATCGTCGCCAGGAAGCTGGTCTGGCCGGGTAAGAGGGTGACGATCGCGATCGCGCCGAAGATCAGGATCGCGATGTAGGGCGTGCGGTACTTAGGGTGGACCTGGCGCAGCGCCTCGGGCAGCTGCCGGTGCTGGCCCATCGAGTAGGTGAGCCGAGAAACGCCGATCAGGCCGGCGTTGGTGGCGATCAGCAGGATCACCGCCGCGAGGACGCCGACGTAGTAGCGGAGGACTTCGGTCGGGGCGTGCGAGAGGCCGAGGTTCTCGACGATGCCGAGGATCGGGTCGTCGGCGAACTTGGAGCCGAGCGCGGTCGTGTATTCGCCGCCGTGGTGGACGACCGGCATCGCCGAGAGGGCGACGATCGGGATCAGCAGGTAGAGGCCGAGCACCGCGGCGACGACGAGGGCGACGCTGCGGGGGATCGTGCGCGCGGCCTCCTTCGCCTCCTCGGCCATGTTGGAGATCGTCTCGATCCCGGTGTAGGCGATCATCCCGACGGCGATGCCGAGGGCGAAGTCGCTCCAGGTCGGGGCGACGCCGAGGTGGACGTTGTCCACCAGGACCTGTGGGCTGAGGACGAGGACGACGCCGATGCCGACCAGGACGACCTGGGTGGCGAGGTCGGCGACGGCGAGGACGAGGTTGAGTTTCGCCGACTCCTCGGTGCCGCGGATGTTGATCGCGGCGAGGGCGACGATCAGGACGGCGCCGCCGACGACGTCGCCGGGGCTGCCGCCGAGCCAGGGCCAGAAGACGGCCAGGTAGTGGGGCACGAAGAAGGCCGAGATCGCGACCGTGATCGTGTAGTTGAGCATCTGCCCCCAGGCGGCGACGAAGCTGACCAGCTCGTTGAAGGCGTGGCGGGCGAAGCTGGAGGAGCCGCCCGCCTCCGGGTACATCACGGTGGCCTCCGCGTAGGTGGCGGCGGTCGCCGCGAAGATCAGCCCGGAGACGACGAAGGCGATCGGGGTGAGCCCGAGGGCGAAGGCGGCGGTGACGCCGAGGGCGTAGTAGATCGAGGAACCGACATTCCCGTAGGCGGCGGAGAAGAGGGCCCCCACCCCGTGCACGCGGCTCAGCGACTCGTCTCGTGGGATTCGCTGGGCCATCTAGACAGTCTGCGAAGTGATCACTCAGACCGAATATACGGACGCGGCGGGCGCCCGCTGCACGTGCGCTCGCGTCAGCTGCGACGGAGCCGTGCAGCCGAGGAGGCCGAGGGTCAGCTCGAGCTCGGCCCGCAGCAGCTCCAGGACCCCGGCGACGCCGTCCCCGCCGCCGGTCGCCAGGCCCCAGAGGGCGGGCCGGCCGACGAGCACGGCGTCGGCGCCGAGGGCCAGCGCGGTGGCGACGTCGACGCCGCGGCGGATGCCGCCGTCGACCAGGAGCGTTCCCCGACCGCCGACCGCGTCGGCGACCTCGGGCAGGGCCTCGGCGGTGGCGAGCGAGCGGTCGAGCTGGCGGCCGCCGTGGTTGGAGACGACGACCCCCGCGGCGCCGTGCTCGAGCGCCAACCCGGCGTCCTCGGCGGTGAGGACGCCCTTGACGAGGACGTCGACGCTGCACTCGGAGGCGAGGTCTTCGAGGTCGGCCCAGGTCAGGGCGTGGTTCATCAGGGCGAAGGTGTCCTCGATCGAGAGGGGCTTCTCGCCGCCGACGGCGGCGCTCAGGCTCGGGGTGCCCAGCTCCCTCGGCAGGGTGAAGCGGTTGCGGCGGTCGCGCTCGCGATTGCCGCCGGGCGGGGCGTCGGCGGTGAGAACGACGGCCTCGAAGCCGGCGTCGATCGCCTCCTCCATCAGCGCTCGCGTCACCGCCTCGTCCTTGAAGGCGTAGAGCTGGAACCAGTGACGGGCGCCGGGCGCCGCTGCGGCCACCTCGGCCGGCCGGGTGGTCGAGAGGGTCGAGAGGCACATCACGGTGCCGGCCGCGGCGGCGCCTGCCGCCATCCCCGCCTCCGCCTCGGGATGGGCCATCCGCTGGTAGGCGACCGGGGCGACCAGGACCGGCATCGCCACGGGCTTGCCCAGCACCGCAGTCGCGGTCGAGACCGCGCGGACGTCGTTCAGCACCCGCGGTCGCAGCCGCCAGTGCGCCCAGGCGGCGACGTTCTCCCGCAGGGTGAGCTCGTCCCCCGCCCCGCCGGCGAAGTAGTCGAGCGTCCCGCGCTCGAGCCTCTCGGCGGCGAGCCGCTCGAAATCGGCGACGTTGATCGGCCCGTGCTCCAAGGGCGCGACCCTAGATGATCAACTCGCCCGCAGCGGCGCCGCCGCCTCACATTCAACGGCGCCCCCGACTCGGCCGCGGGATCCTGAAGTGCGCCACCGCCGGCGCTCCGACATTGCCAGCCACATCCGTCGCCTTGACCCGGAAAACATGCCGCCCCGGCTTCAGCCGTCTGTACGTCCGAGGCGAGCCGCAGCCCTTGAAGTCCCCTTTGTCGAGCCGGCACTGAAATCCCTGCGCAGCCTCCGAAGCCGAGAACCAGAACCGCGCGGTACGGGTGGTCGCGCGCAGCAGGCTCCGTTCGATCGTCACGGTCGGCGGCGTGACGTCGGGCGCGGGGGGCGGCACATAGACCGGCTCACCCGGCGCGCCTGCCGGCGCAAGACAAAGCGCAAGCACGAGCGCCGGCAACACCTTCATCCCCTGCCCCATCTGCACCTCAGCCTACAAGGGTCGGCTTCAGCCGGATCAAGCTCCGATCGAGGTCGAAGCGGTACGTCACGCTTCCGTCACACAGAGCGGTCCGAATCGCCCCACCGTGCGCGCCACACGCGCGCTCCTCCTCGGCAGGATCGGGGGATGCCCACCGAGTCCGTCGGAGAGTCCGATATACGGACACTGAGACAGACTCGCCGGGA
>DASTTQ010000013.1:0-37363 GCA_035760065.1 Solirubrobacterales bacterium | reverse complement strand
CCGCCACCGCCGCCTTGTTGTCCGCGCCGAGGATCGTTTCGCCGCGGCTGCGAAAGACGCCTTCGTCCTCGACCGCCTCGACCTGGCCCTTGTGCGGGACGGTGTCGACGTGGGCGCAGAACATCAGCCACCCCTCGCCCGTCCCCGGCGACCTCGCGAGCAGGTTCCCGGCGCCGGCCTGCGCGGCCTCGGCGGCGTCGTCTTCGCTCACCTCAAGGCCCAGCGCCCGCAGCTCGGCCGCGAGCGTGTCGGCGATCTCCCGCTCCTCGCCGGTGGGGCTGCGCACCTCGCAGTAGCGGACAAACCTCTCGTGCAGTCGGGACCCCTCCACGAGCCGCAACGTTAGCCGGGAACGGAGGCCGGGACTACTCAGGCGGAGCGGCGCACGCCGACGTCGCTCTCGACGGCCTCCTCGGCCGCCCCAAGCTCACCGCCTTCGGCCGGCCGTTCGCCCGCTTGCCGCGCCGCCGCGCCGACGAACTCGCGGAACAGCGGCTCGGGCCGGTTCGGCCGCGAGTTGAACTCCGGGTGGTACTGGGAGGCGACGAAGAACGGGTGGTCGGGCAGCTCGACCATCTCGACCAGCCGCTCGTCGGGCGAGGTGCCGCCGCAGACCAGGCCCTCGTCTTCGAGCCGGCGCCGGAGCTGGTTGTTCACCTCGTAGCGGTGGCGGTGGCGCTTGTAGATGACGGCCTCGCCGAAGATCTCCCGCGCCTTGGTCCCCTCGTGGAGTTTCACCGGGTCGGCGCCGAGGCGCATCGTCCCGCCCATGTCGGAGACCTCCTTCTGCTCCGGCAGCAGGTCGACCACAGGGTACGGCGTCTCGGGGTCGAACTCGGCCGAGTTGGCGCCGTCCATGCCGCAGACGTGGCGGGCGAACTCGACGACCGCGATCTGCATCCCGAGGCAGATCCCCAGGTAGGGGATCGACTTCTCGCGGGCGATCCGCGCCGCTTCGACCTTGCCCTCGATCCCGCGCTCGCCGAACCCGCCCGGGATCAGGATCCCGTCGCAGCCCTGGAGCTTCTCGGGGTCGAAGTCCTCGGAGTCGACCAGCTCGACCCTGACCTTGACGCCATGGTGGAAGCCGCCGTGCTCGAGCGCCTCGATCACCGACTTGTAGGCGTCGGCGAGCTGGACGTACTTGCCGACCACCGCGATCCGCACCTCGCCGGTCGCGTTGTCGGCTCTGCGCACCATCTCCTCCCACTCGGCCATGTCGGGAGAGGGTGCCTCCATCCCGAAGTGGTCGAGGACGAGGTCGTCGACCCCCTCGGCACGGAAGACGAGCGGGACCTTGTAGATGTTGTCGACGTCGTGGGCGGAGATCACCGCGTCGACGGGCAGGCTGGCGAAGAGGGCGATCTTGCCGCGGATCTCGCGATCGAGGCGGCCTTCGGAGCGGCAGACCAGGGCGTGCGGCTGGATCCCGATCCGCCGCAGCTCGTTGACCGAGTGCTGGGTCGGCTTGGTCTTCAGTTCGCCCGCATGGCCGACGTAGGGCACCAGCGTCAGGTGGACGAACATCGCCCGCTTCGGGCCGAGGTCGGTGTAGAGCTGGCGGATCGACTCGAGGAACGGCAGCGACTCGATGTCGCCGACGGTGCCGCCGATCTCGGTGATCACGAAGTCGACCGACTGCGACTCGGCGACGATGAGGATTTTCTGCTTGATCTCGTTGGTGATGTGAGGGATCACCTGGACCGTGGCGCCGAGGTAGTCGCCGCGGCGCTCGCGCCGGATCACCGAGTTGTAAACCGCCCCCGCGGTGACGTTCGAGGCCCGCGAGGTGTTCTCGTCGGTGAAGCGCTCGTAGTGGCCGAGGTCGAGGTCGGTCTCCGCCCCGTCCTCGGTGACGAATACCTCGCCGTGCTGGAACGGGCTCATCGTCCCGGGATCGACGTTGATGTAGGGGTCGAACTTCTGCAGCTGAACCCGGTAGCCGCGGGATACGAGGAGCCGCCCGATCGCCGCCGCCGTGATCCCCTTGCCGAGGGCCGAGACGACGCCGCCGGTGACGAAGATGAACCGCGTGTCGCCTTTGCTGGACGGACTCATGCTCTGCCGAGCGAGTCTAGCCAGCGCAGGGGCGGAACCGAATCGATGGTCCGCGAAATAGACCGCAACTCCCCGTAAATCGTCACCGCGACGACGACGCCGAGCGCGATCAGCCGCCCGTCACCGCCGAGCACGGTCAACAGCCAGATGCCGGCGATCGCTCCGATGAGGTTGGAACCGGTGTCGCCGAGCATCGCCCTCTCCCCCAGCGTCAGCCGGGCACCGACCAGCACCGGGCCAACGAAGATCCCGAGCAGTTCCAGCGGGGCGAAGGTCCAGGCGCCGAGGCAGAGGCCAGCTGCGAGCAGCGTCAGCCCCTTCTCTGCCCGCCCGGGCCGCAGGTCGAGCAGGTTGAAGAGGTTGGTGGCGAGGACAAGCAGCGCCACGTCGGCCAGATAGCGCCACGATTCGAGCCCGCGCCCGGAGACGACGTAGGCAGCCAGGGCCAGTGCGCCGACCGCCTTGATCGCCCCGGTCGAGAGCGAGCCGCCCCGCAGCGCCGTCCAGTGCCCGCGCCAGCCGCGCGGAGTTGCCGCCACCTCGCCGCGCCCCAACGAGTCGTCGAGGAAGCCGAGGAATGCGATCCCCAGCAGATAGGGCAACCACTGCCGCAGCGCCGGCTCCAGCAGGTCGAGGTCGGCGCGGTCGTTGAGGAAGGCGAGCGGCGCCAGCGTCGCCAGCGCCGCCGTCGCCAACACCGCCCCCAGCGGGAAGGCCAGCGTCGCCCCGCGGTAGTTCTCCCGCACGAGGCCGGCGTCGCGCAGGCCCCGCGCCCCCGCCGGGACGAGGAACAGCGAGATCGCGATCGCCAGCGGGAAGCCGACCCAGTACACGCGCTAAGGACCTTCCGTCAGCAGGTCTGGCAGCAGCCGGTCGGCGCTTCCCTTGACCCCGAAGCTTCCCTCGGCACCGAGCATCGCGAAGACCATCGCCAACCGCCCGGCGGTGAGGTCGACGTCATCGACGCTCGAGAGGTCGTTGGCCTGGAAGAAGGAAACGGAGGACGGTTCAGTGGTCGTCGTCTCGATGCCCACCGCCGGGGTGCGGGTCGCGGTGATCCCGCCCATCAGCGCGGACTCCAGCTGGTTCGCCTTCCCGCGCTCGACCGGGCCCATGCCCTGCGGCTGGTCGCGGACGACGATCACCCCGTCGAGCGCGCCGAAGGTGCCGCTGGCCCGGGAGAAGAGCTGGCCTCGCACGAGCGCCGGCAGCGTCCCGCCGATCGCCAGCTGGCGCCCCAGCCCGGTTCCCAGTTCGGTGAGTGCGTCGGGATTCGCCCGCAGATCGGCGAAACGCGTCTTCGCCAGGTCGCTGGCGAGGCCGTTGACGTCGACGGGCTCGCGCACGACCCCGACCCCGACCAGCTTCGCCCCGGTCGGCCCGAGCGCGTCCTCGACCTCGCTCGTAAGCTCGCCCGGCAGCCCGCCGAGAGCGACGATCGCGACGCGCTTGCCCGCCAGTCGGCCTCGCGTCAGCACCGGGTAGACGCGTTCGCCGAATTCGTCGGAGCGGTTGAGCTGCCCGCTGAGTTCGTCGGCACGCGACCGCGCGTCCTGCAGGTTGCCGACGAGGCTCTGCTCGAGGTCGCGGCGGGTTTCGGTCAGCGCTTCGCCGCCGAACTCGGCGCCGATCAGGATCCCGACCGCGAGGGCGAGGAAGACGGCGATCAGCGAGGCGGCGTGGTAGCGGGCGGAGTACCCCATTTGCAGGCGAAAGGGTAGTGACCTGGTCTAGATGCCGAGCTGGATTCGGATCTTCAGCCAGACCAGTTCCCAGACGTCGTTGAGGGCGGGCGAGGTGATGACGAGGATCGTCAGCAGGATCAGGAAGGTGACCGCGAAGAGAGCGAGCGGAGCGAGCGCGCTGCTCGGGTTGTAGAGCCGGCTGACGCCCTTGGCGTCGACCAGCCGCTCGCCGATCCGCAGCCGGGTGAGGAAGGTCGAGGACATGCCGCCGCGCTTGCGGTCGAGGAACTCGACCAGGTTGAAGTGGGCGCCGACGCTGACGATCAACGCCGCCCCCTTCTCGTAGGCCATCAGCATCGCCACGTCCTCGCTGGTCCCCGCCGCGGGGACGACCTGGTGCGGCAGCCCGGCGGCAAGGAGGCGGTCGCGCCCTGGCGCCCGTCCGTCCGGATAAGCGTGGACGATCAGCTCTGCCCCGCAGCGCAGCGCCTCGTCGCCGGCCGAGTCCATGTCGCCGAGGATCAGATCGGGCTTGAGCCCGGCCTCCAGCACTCCGTCGGCGCCGCCGTCGACCGCGACGATCAGCGGCCGTACGTCGCGGATGTAGGCGCGCAGTGCCTTGAGGTCGCGACGGTGGCGGTCGCCGCGGACGACGATCAGCACATGGCGGTCGCGAAAGCTCGCCCTGGTCAGCGGAAACGCGACGTTGCCCGTCAGCAGGTCGGTCTCTTCGCGCACGTGGATGACCGTGTTCTCGGCGAATTCCCCCAGCGCCTCGTCGATCCGGTCGCGATGTTCCTCCATCTGGCGCTCGAGCTCGGCTACTCCGAGGGCGTGTCCACGACCGATCTCCTCGACACCGGTGTAGATCGCCTCGCCTTCGATCTTCACCCGATCGCCGTCTTTGAGCCGGTGGAAGAGGTCGGCATCGGGGGCATCGACCAGACGCACCCCGGCCCGAGCCAGCATCAGAGGTCCCGCGTTGGGATAGCGCCCCGACGAGGACGGGGCGGCGTTCAGCACCCCCACGACGCCGGCTTCGATCAGCTCCTCGGCGGCGATGCGGTCGATGTCGACGTGGTTGACGACGGCGATCTCGCCCGGCCGCAGCCGCTTGACCAGGTGCTTGGTGCGCTCACCCAAACGCGCGATCCCCTCGACTGGCGCATCCGCTCGCGCACCGTTCCTGCGCCCTAAGAGGGTTGGGAGGCGGCGACGGGAGGCGGTGGCCACCCGCTCAGACTAGGTACTCAAGCTGCGGCGAGCAACTCGCGTGCGTGCTGGGTCGCCGCCTCGTCCGAGCCGCCGCCGCCGAGCATGCGGCGGATCTCCGCGACGACCCCCTCCCCTTCCAGCCGCGCCACGGTGGCCACCGCCTCTTCGCCGCCGAGGTGCTTTTCGAGTCGGAAGTGAGTCCCTGCCAGCGAGGCGACCTGCGGCAGGTGGGTGATGCAGATGACCTGGCGCTCCCCGCCCAGCGCCCGCAGCCGCTCGCCGACGACCCGCGCGGTATTGCCGCCGATTCCGGCGTCGATCTCGTCGAAGACCACAGTTTCGGCGCTCTCGGCCTGGCCGAGTCCGCTCAGGGCCAGCATCACCCGCGAGAGCTCGCCCCCCGAGGCTGCATCCCGCAGCGGTGCCGGCTCGATCCCCGGGTTGGTCGCGACGCGCAGCTCGACCGTCTCGCGGCCGGAAGCACCGTAGCCGTCGGGGTGCGGATCGAGGACGACCTGGAGCGTCGCGCCGTCCATCGAGAGCTGCGCCAGCTCGGCGGCGACGCGCTCCTGCAGCGGCTCGGCTGCCGCCTCGCGGCCTGCGCTCAGCTTCTCGCCCAGCTCCGCCCGCAGCGCTTCGGCCTCCGTCAACGCCACCGCCGCCTCGGCGCTGCGCTCCCCGGCGCCCTCCAGGCGGGCGATCTCCTCACGGCAGCGCTCGGCGTGCGCCAGCACCGCCTCGACGTTGCCGCCGTGCTTGCGCTCCAGCCGGTCGATCGCCTCCAGCCGCTCCTCGATTGCGAGCAATTCCGCCGGGTCGGCTTCGACACCAACGGCGTAATCCCGCAGTTCTGCGGCGACGTCTCCCAGTTCGACCGCCAGCGCGGCGACCCGCTCGGCGATCTCGTCGAGGGAGGTGTCGAGCCCCGCTCCGCCGTGCAGCGCGGCTTCGGCCTGCGCCACCGCCATCGCCGCGCCACCGCCGTCCTCGTCGGCTCCGGCGAGGACGGCGTGTGCGGCCCCGGCCGCTTCCCGCAGGCCCTCGGCGTGCCGCAGGCGCTCACGGTCTGCCGCCATCCGCTCGCGCTCCTCGGGGACCGGCGCCACCGCTTCGATCTCGCCGAGCTCGTAGCGGTAGAGGTCGAGATCGCGCTCGCGCGAGCCTTCGCGCTCACGCAGGTCCGCCAGCTCGGCCGCGAGGCGGCCCACTTCTCGGTGCGCCCCCTGGTACGCGCGCCGCACCTCCAGGTGCTCGGTCCCGGCGAATCCGTCGACGATCTCCAGTTGCGCAGAGGAAATCGTCAGCCGCCGGTGCTCGTGCTGGCCGAAGAAGGCGAGCAGGCGCCCGCCGAGCAGCCTCAGATCGGCCGCCGTCGCCGCCCGTCCGGCGACGAAGGCGCTGGTGCGGCCACTCGCCGAGACTCGCCTTCCCAGCGCAACCTCTTCGGCGCCCTCGGGCAGGCGCTCGGACAGCTCGGCGAACTCCGGCTCCTCCAGGAGCCCGCCAGGCACGTCGAAGACCCCCTCGACCCAGGCCTCGGTCGCACCCGGCCGCACGATCTGCGCCTTCGCCTTGCCGCCCATCAGCAGGTCGAGCGAGTGGGCGAGGACCGTCTTCCCGGCACCCGTCTCGCCGGTGATCGCGTTCAGCCCCTCGCCGAGCCGCAGCTCGGCCCGCTCGATTAGCAATAGATTCTCGATCCGCAACTCGCGCAGCATGGGATCTGTGTAGCAACGGCGGCGGACCGACTTGCCGTGTTTTCGGGCAGGTTCCGGCGAATTGAGAGAGATGACGACGGTGGCCAGGCTGGCCAGGAGCTTTCAGCCAGATGCCGGCTCGCTCGGACCGTCGGTCGGCTGCACGAAATCCTCGGAACGGACGAGGAGGAAGCCGAGCGCGGCGCCGACGAAGCAGACGATCGCGCCGATCACGAGGATCGAGTTCATGCCGCCGACGAAGGCGACGTCGGCGGCGTGGACCGCCTTTCCGTGAAAACCAAGTTCGGCAGCAGCACGGGAGCCGCCGGAGGCGACAGCTTCCCCGAGTCCTGCGGGTACTTTCGAAAGCTCTTCGCTCAGCTTCGAGTCGACTTCGCCCTGGAAGACCGCGCCGAGCCCGGCGACGCCGGTGGCGATGCCGACCTGGCGGAAGGTCGTGTTGATCCCCGAGCCCATCCCCGATTTCTCCACCGGGACGACGGCGATCGCGGCCTGGCCGATGCCCGGATTGGTCGTGCCGATCCCGATCCCGGCAATGACAAAGCCGGCGAGGAGCGTCGTCCATGCCGAGTCAGGCGAGAGGCCGTGCATCAGCAGCAGCCCGATCCCGACCAGAGTCAGGCCGGACCCGAGCAGGATCCGGATCGGCACCCGGTGGGAGAGCGAGCCGGAGATCGGCGCGACGATGAAGCCGAGCACGGTCAGCGGCAGGAAGCGCAGACCAGCTTCCAGCGGCGAGAAGTCGAGTACCCCCTGCAGGTAGATGGTGAGGTAGAGGAACATCGCGAACATCCCCGCGGAGAGCGTGAAGGCGACGGCGGAGACGCCGTTGAAGGCGGGCTTGCGGAAGAGGGTCAGATCCAGCATGGGGTGGTCGCTGCGCCGCTCGATCGCGATGAAGACCGCGAACAGGACGACCGCGCCGCTCAGGCAGGCGACGATCGCCGTGCTCCCCCAGCCTTCCGGGTTGCCGCGAATGAGCCCGAAGATCAGCAGGAAGAGAGCCGCCGAGAAGGTGATCAGCCCTGGCACGTCGACCGGTTCGGGGTCTTTGGCGAAGACGTTGACGATCTTGCGCTCGGTCAGGACCATCGCCGTGATCCCGATCGGGACGTTGACGAAGAAGATCCACTCCCACCCGAAGCTCTGGGTGATGATGCCGCCGATCAGCGGTCCGACCGCGACGGCACCGCCGACGGTTGCCCCCCAGACGCCAAACGCCATCGCCCGGTCCTTGCCGTGGAACTCCTGGCCGATCAGGGCGAGCGAGGTGGCGAACATGCCCGCCCCGCCGATCCCCTGCAGGCCGCGCGCCAGGTTCAGCAGCGTCGGGTCGTTGGAGATGCCGCAGAGGAACGAGGCGAAGGTGAAGATGCCGAAGCCGATCGTGAAGACGCGCCGGCGGCCGAGCCGGTCGCCCAGCGACCCGGCGGTCAGCAGGAAGGCGGCGAGCATCAACGAGTAGGCGTCGACGACCCACTGCAGGCTGGACAGGCTCGCGTTCAGCGAGCGCTGGATGTCAGGCAGGGCGACGTTGACGATGGTGACGTCGAGCAGCAGCATGAAGGTCGCCACCGAGACCAGCAGAAGGGTCCACCATTTGCGCTCCATCGGTCGCTGACCCTATAGACCGACGGGCCTCGGCTTAAACCGCTAGATGGCCGAACTTCTCGCGCATGCGTTGGTAGAAGCTCGTGCCGGGCAGCTGCGCCAGGGTGCTGACCGAGTCGAGGAAGCGGACCTCGAGCTCGGCTCCCGGCGAGAGGTCGGCGACCTTGCCGCCGTCGACGGCGACCTCGACCGGCTCCCGCTCGGGGGCGTTGTCGACGTGGAGCACGTCTTCGGGGGCGACGACCAGCGCCCGCGCGGTCAGCGAGTGCGGCGAGATGTAGCTGACGACGTAGCCCTTCACGCCCCAGGCGAGGATCGGCCCCTGGTTCGCGAGGTTGTAACCGGTCGAGCCGACCGGCGTTGCGGCGACGAGACCGTCGCAGCGGACGTGCCCCACCTCCTTGCCGGCGATCCGGTAGCTGAGCTCGGCGACGCGGTCGTGGGGCCGGCGGGCGAGGGTGATGTCGTTGAGCCCCACCTTCTCGACGCCGTCGCAGCGAACCTCGAGCCCGGGGAGCGCAATCGTCTCGACGTCGCCGTCGAGGGCCCGGCGGATCCCATCGCGCGCTTCGTCGCGCTCGACCGCGGCAAGGAATCCCACGGTCCCGAAGTTGACGCCGAAGACGGGGATCCCGGTGCGGGCGTAGCGGCGCAGCGCGTGCAGGATCGAGCCGTCGCCGCCGAGGACGAGGCAGATGTCGGGCAGCGTGTGTTCGGCGGTGACGTCGATGCCCCCCGCCGCGCTGCCGTGCTTTTCCAGCTCCTCCTGGCTGGCGGCGAGGCGCCAGCCCATCTCCTCGGCGACTTCGGCAGCGACCTTCACCGCTTCGGTTGCCGACGGTGGGTGCGAGTGCGTGATCAGCGCCGCGGTCTTCACCCGTCCTCCTCGACGGCGGCGGCGACCGCGGTCTCCAGGTCCTCGACCTCGAGACCCCCCGACCCGCCGCACCAGACGAAGGTCTCGCGGTTTCCCTTCGGGCCGGGCAACCCGGACGAGGCGAAGCCGCGAACCGACAGACCGAGTTCCCGCGCGGCCTGGGCGACCATGAGGACCGCCTCGCGGCGAGCCGCCGGGTCGCGCACGACGCCCTTCCCGACCCTGTCCCTGCCGAGCTCGAACTGCGGCTTCACCATCGCCAGAACGTCGCCCGGCGGCTCCAGGCAACGAGCCACCGCCGGTAGCACCTTGGTCAGCGAGATGAAGGAGACGTCGACCGTCGCCAGCGAGGGGACGAACGGAAGGTCGACCCGCTGCAGCTCGCGGGCGTTGAGCCGCTCGACCGCATACACGCGCGGGTCTTCCCGCAGGCGCAGGTCGAGCTGCCCGTAGGCGACGTCGGCGGCGATCACCCGCGCCGCGCCGCGCTGCAGCAGGCAGTCGGTGAAGCCGCCGGTGGAGGCGCCGACGTCGAGGCACTCGCGACCGGCGACGTCGATCTCAAGCGCCTCGAGCGCGTTCTCGAGCTTGATCCCGCCGCGGGAGGCGAAGCGGCGGCCCTCGGCGACGATCAGCGGCGCCTCCGGATCGACCAGCTGGCTCGGACGCAGCGCCACCGGGCCGTCCGCGCCGACCCGGACTTCGCCGGCCCGCACGGCCCCGGCCGCCGCCGAGCGCGACGGAAAGAGGCCGCGGTCGGCCAGAACGGCGTCTATCCGCGCCTTCTTCATCGCCCGAAAGCTACAGCGGTCCCTCGCAAGCAGGGCGCTTTAGGCCCTGCTGAGAGAGGGATGCAACATTTTTTTGACAACTTCCCCCGCTCAATCCGCTTTTCTGGAGCAAATCAGGTGCAGGGAAGCCGCAGAATCCGTGAGTTGCAGGGTTTCTGTGACCCCACTCACACACAAGTCGCACATATGTTCGTACGCTGCTAAAGGATTCGCAAGAGGAAACCGAAGTAAAGGATCACGACAAAGACTTCTCGGCTGAGCCCCGCGTCGACATATCGCCTCGCTGCTTCCCACAGCGACGCTCTCGACACAAACCGGGCTCACCTACCTCCCACGGATCCACACATATATAGAGATACATATCTCTCCTCCCTGTAGTAACCCCAGAAGCGCCCCGCCTCCCCGGCGGGGCGTTTTCTGCTGGGCCGCTTACGGAGGCCGAATGCGGAAGCGGGCTAGCTAGGAGGCGGATTTCGGCGCGTCGATGGCGCGCAGCCTCGGCTGCGGCAGCCCTCCCCCGAGAAGGCCTGGCGCAAAGCAATCAGGACGACTCCGGCGCGGCGCCGGTGCCGCCGGCGGCGCTCTGACCGCCGAAGGGAAACGATGTGGATCGTTTCGCCGTGCTCCTCGACCCTCGGCCGCCGATGCGCCCGCACCGCGTCCTCGACGGCGGAGCTCGGGCAGGCCGAGCTCCTGGGCAATCGCCGGGGCACCCCGGCGTGCTCCGGGGAAGGCCTGCCGAGGATTGCTCGGCGATTTTCCCATTAATGGGGATGCGCAGGCCGATTCCGTTTTGGTAGAAGCCTTGTCTAATGGAACTTTGATGTTCCAATCTGCCACGGGCAGGAGGATCTCAGCGCCCGCGGCAGCCAATACAGGAGAAAGGAACCAGTCCATGAAAAGGCTACTTTTTGCCGGCGCATTGCTGCTCGCGATGCTCCTGCCGGTATCCGCCAGTGCAGCCGTTCACCACCCGACGGGTGAATACACCCAGTTCGCATACTGCCCCCTGGAAAGCCCCAACCTCGGATCCTGTCTGTACTCCGAATCGACGGCCGGCTCGTTCACGATCGGCAAGAAAACGGTTCCCCTGAAAAACCCTGTGGTACTGCAAGGGGGACTCGACGAAGAACCGACGGTGAACACCACGTTGATCCCGGCCGAGGAAGGGAACACCCTCCCGCCGGTGGCGCAGCCGGTACCCGGCGGCCTGCTGGGGATCGAAGCCCCGAGTTGGTGGCCCAAATTCCTTCGTGACCTATTCAACGAAACCATCAACAACGGCTTCACGGGCGTGACCGCCACCGTCGAACTCGCGGGCCAGCCGGTGGACGTCAACGCGCTGAACCTGCTGTTCGAAAAAGGCACCGCGATCACGCTGCCGACGAAGATCAAGCTCAGCAACCCGTTCCTGGGGAACAATTGCCACATCGGGTCGAACTCGAATCCGGTGGTTTTCAAATTCACCAGCGGCACCACGTCTCCTCCGCCGCCAAACGAACCGATCAAAGGAAGTAGAGGCACCATCTCGAGCAACCCGAGCGGGACGATCGAGACCATCAGCGGCGGTCGTCTCGTCGACAATTCGTTTGCGGCACCGGGGGCGAATGGCTGTGGAGGCCTCCTCTCCCTGCTCATCGATCCGTTCGTGAACTCCATCGTCGGAGTGCCCGCACCCGCTGGCACTAACACGGCGATCCTCGAAGGCAAAATTCAGCTAGCAGTGCCCGAAGCGGTCAAAGCCAGCGAATAACGCGCGGCTCGACCTTCGGAAAAGGGTGCCCGCTCGAGCGGGCACCCTTTTCCATGGCGCGCCTCGCGCCCTGGCCGGTTAGGGCGGGCGCGAGAGATCCGGTTCCCCTAAGCGGATCCAACACATATAGAGATGCGCGCCTCTCCTCCCCTTGGCGATTTCCCCAGAAGCGCCGGCTGTTGCCTGCTTCTCTCACCGGAGAGACTGGCGCAGGCTAATCGATTGCGCCGATTGATTCAATCCCCAATTTTGATTAGGTCAGCGCTGGCTGTGCGTTTGAGGTAGCTGCAAGCACCTTGTCCGCCACTTGCTCCCCCGTCAGGCCGACCTCCGCCCGCAGCAGTGCCGGCTTGCCGTGGGTGACGTAGCGATCGGGAAGGCCGATCCGCAGCACGCGGGCACGCTCGCCGGGATTCTCGGCGAAGGAATCCTCGAGCTGCTCGAGCACGGCCGAGCCGAACCCGCCCGGCAGGACGTTCTCCTCGATCGTCACGAGCAGCTCGTGCTCGCGACCGAGGCGCTCGGCGAGCTCACCGTCGATCGGCTTGGCGAAGCGCGCGTCGGCGACCGTCGCCTTCAGGCCGTGCTTGGCGAGGATCGCGGCCGCTTCGCGTGCGACCGTGACGCCGTAGCCGTAGCCGAGCAGCGCCACCCGCTCGCCCTCGGCCAGCACCTCTCCCTTGCCGATCGGGACCAGCTCCGGCGCCGCCGGCAGCTCGACGCCCTCGGCCGCACCGCGCGGGTAACGCAGCGCCGCCGGGCCGTCGTGGGCGATCGCCGTGTGAAGCATGTGGACCAGCATCGCCTCGTCCCGCGGCGCCATCACCACCACGTTGGGGATCGGGCGGAGGTAGGAAACGTCGAAGGCGCCGTGGTGGGTCGGCCCGTCGTCGCCGACGAGGCCGGCGCGGTCCATCGCGAAGGTGACGTCGAGGCCCTGCAGGCAGACGTCGTGGACGATCTGGTCGAAGGCGCGCTGGAGGAAGGTCGAGTAGATCGCGCAAACCGGCTTCGCCCCCTGCAGCGCCAGACCGCTTGCCAGCAGGACCGCGTTCTGCTCGGCGATGCCGACGTCGTAGTACTGGTGAGGCAGCTCGTCGCACAGCTGCTGCAGGCCGGTCCCCCCCGCCATCGCCGCGGTGATCCCGATCACCCGCTCGTCGCGTCTTGCCTCGGCGACCATCGCCCCGGCGAAGACCTTCGTGTACTGGGGCGGCGCGCTCGCCTCCGGCGGCTTCTCGAGCAGCTCGATCCCCTCCGGCGAGTCGGTTTCGGTGACCGGGACGGGCTTCGCCTCTGCGGCGGCGGGACGTCCTTCGACGATCGACTTCGGCTTCGCCGCGTGCCACTCCTCCATCGACTGCAGGCCGCCCTCCTCGGCGGGGGTGAAGCCCTTGCCCTTGACGGTGTGGATGTGGACGATCACCGGGCGGTCGGCGGCGAAGGCCTCGGCCAGCGCCTCCCGCAGGGCGTGCACGTCGTGGCCGTCGATCACGCCCATGTAGGCGAGGTCGAGCTCCTCGAAGAAGAGCCCGGGCGCCCAGTAGGCCTTGATCGCCGCCTTGATCTCGGGCCCGAGGCGCTCGATCCGTTTGCCGAGCCCCAGCGGCAGCTTGGTCAGCCGGTCCTCGACGCCCTCGCGAGCGTGCCAGAGACGCGGGTTGAGGCGGATCCGGTTGAAGTAGCGGGAGAGGGCGCCGACGTTGGGCGAGATCGACATCCCGTTGTCGTTGAGGACGATCACGATCGGCGTCTGCAGACCGCCGGCCGCGTGCAGCGCCTCGTAGGCGACGCCGCCGGTAAGGGCGCCGTCGCCGATCACCGCGGCGACCCTGCCGTCGGGCCCGATCCCCTTGCGCATCGCCTCCTTCAGCCCGACCGCGTAGCCGATCGAGGTCGAGGCGTGGCCGGCGCCCATGATGTCGTGCTCGGACTCGGCGATCGAGCAGAACGGCGCCAGGCCGTCGTACTGGCGGATCGTCGGCAGCCGGTCGCGGCGGCCGGTGAGGATCTTGTGCGGGTAGGCCTGGTGGCCGACGTCCCAGAGGACCTTGTCCCGGGGCGAGTCGAGCAGGCTGTGGAGGGCGACGGCGAGCTCGCAGGTGCCGAGGTTGGCGCCGAAATGGCCGCCGATCTCCCCGATCGTGTCGATGATGTAGGTGCGCATCTCCTGCGCCACCCGCTGCAGCTGCTCGTCGTCGAGCCCATGCAGGTCTGCCGGACCGTCGATCTTCGACAGCAGCGGCTCGTTTCCCTGATCTCTCTGGTCCTCGGGGCCCTGGGTGGGGGGCTGTTCGCTCATTCGTTCCTCGTGAAGATGTAGTCGGCGACCCGCCTCAGGTCTTTCGTTTCACCGTCCGCTTCGGCAAGCGCCGCCGTCGCCTTCTCGTGGGATCGGCCGGCGAGCTCGCGCGCCCGCTCCAGCCCGAAAAGGCTGACGTAGGTGAGTTTGCCATGTCTCTCGTCGCTTCCATGGGGCTTGCCGAGCTGCTCGTCTGACTCGGTCACGTCGAGAATGTCGTCGACGATCTGGAACAGGACGCCCAGCTCGTCGGCGAAACGGCGATATGGCATTCTCTCACGTTCCGGCACTCCCACGAGCTCCAGGACGACGCCGACGCTGGCGGCGATCAGGCGGCCGGTCTTCAGCCCGTGCAGGGCGCGCAGCCCCTCGGCGTCGGTCGTGGCTTCGACCACGTCGACGTACTGACCGCCGACCATGCCGTCGACCCCCGTCGCCCCGGCCAGCTCGCGCATCGCCGCCAGCACCCGCGCCGGGTCACCCGGCTGCTCGCAGAACAGCCGCACCGCCTCGGCGAAGAGCCCGTCGCCCGCCAAGATGGCGACGTCCTCGCCGAACCTGACGTGCGAGGTGGGCAACCCTCGTCGCAGCTCGTCGTCGTCCATCGCCGGCAGGTCGTCGTGGATCAGCGAGTAGGTATGGATCAGCTCGATCGCGCAGGCGACCGGGAGGAAGCGTTCCGGCGGGGCATCGAGGGCGCGGGCGGTCGCGAGGGCGAGCACCGGTCGCACCCGCTTGCCGCCGGCCAGCAGCGAGTACCGCATCGCCTCCTCCAGGCCAGCGGTGGACGCCGCACCGGAGAACTTCAGCCTCTCCAGGGCGTCCTCGACCATGGCGCGGAGGTCCTCCGGGTAGTTCATGCGTTCCGTGGTTCCTTTGTCGGGCTATAGACGACTAGCGAACCACGTAACTCGCTCACTCGCCGGCGGCCTGCTGGCGCGCCTCGCGGTTGGCCTCCTCGACCGCCTCGGCGGCGAGGTTGGCCGCCTCGGCGGCGAGCTGCGCGGCGCGCTCGTCGCCGATCTCCTCGCTGCCCAGCTCGGCGGTGATCTGACGGAGGCGCTCGCTGATTTCCCGCAGGCGGACGTTCACGCCGCCTCCCGCTCGCGCACGACCGCGCCGAGGATGCCGTTGACGAAGCGCGGCGCCCCGGCGCCGCAGTACTCCTTTGCCAGCTCCACCGCCTCGTCGATCGCCACCTCGGCCGGCGTGTCCGTGGACTCGATCTCGTAGAGGGCGACGCGCATCACGTTCATCTCCAAGGGCGCGATCCGATCGACGGTCCAGCTCTTCGCATGGGCGGCGATGATGTCATCGAGCTCTTCGCGGTGCTCGTCCACCCCCTCGGCCAGCTCCCGCGTCAAGGGCCGCGCCTCCCCCAGCAGCTCCTCCAACGGACGGCCGGTGACGTCCCGCTGGTAGTTGGCGAAGACGGCGTCGCGCCGCTGCTCGGACCTGCGCATAGGGCCATTCTGTCAACGCCGCCGCGCCGAGCGCTCAGGCGCGGGAGATGTACTCGCCGCTGCGGGTGTCGACCCGGACCGTGTCGCCCTCCTCGACGAACAGCGGCACGTGGACGACCACGCCCGACTCCAGCGTCGCCGGCTTGTTGCCGCCGCCCGAGGCGGTGTCGCCTTTGAGGCCCGGGTCGGTCTGGGTCACCTTCATCTCGATCGCGCTCGGCACCTGCACGTCGCTCGGCCGCTCGTCGACGAACAGCACGTCGACCTCGGCGTTCGGCAACACCCACTGCATCGAGTCCCCCAGCGACCCGATCGGGATTTCGATCTGCTCGTAGCTCTGCGAGTCCATGAAGACCGCCGCATCGCCCGAGTCGTAGAGGTACTGCATCTTCTTCGATTCGGTGCGCACGGGACGGAACTTCTCCCCCGCCCTGAAGGTCTTGTCGATCACCGAGCCGTCCTCGATCCGGCGCAGCTTCGTCCGCACGAAGGCCCCGCCCTTGCCCGGCTTGACGTGCTGGAACTCGATGATCTTCCAGATCTTGCCGTCGATCTCGATGTGGGTGCCGTTCTTGAATTGGTTGGTGGTGATCGTCATCGGCGGAGAATCCTAGAGATTCGGGTCCGCGAGGCGATGGCAAGGCCCACGCCGTCAGAGGGCTAGGCGGGGCTGAGGCGTGCGACGGCTTCCTCGGGGTCGGGGAAGACCTCGCCGCGGACGAAGACGCCGCCGCGCAGCACCCAGATCCAGGCGACGGGGACGTCGCGGATGCCAAGGGGGCGGCTGCGGGCGTAGACGCGGCCGCGGACGAGCAGCGATTCGCCGTGGCGCTCGACGGTCTTCGGGTTGATCAGCAGCTCGTCCCATACCTGCTCGACGTCGCGCAGGTATTCCCGCAGGCCGTCGGGACCGAGGTAGGGGGCCTCGCGGCCGATCTCATGCGCCGTCCCCGCCGGGAAGAAACCCATCCCGTCGTCGCAGAGATCGGCGATCTCCTCAGCGTCGCGGCGGTTGAAGGCGGCGTAGAGGCGCTCGATCAGCTCCTGCTCGGCCTCCGGTGCCGGCTCTGCGTCGGCAGAGGCAGGGGCGATGGCGACGATCGCGGCGTCGTCCTCGAGCTTGCCGCCGGTGAACTCGTGCAGCGCCGCCTCGATCTTCGCCGCGGCCCGCGCCGGGCTGGTGGTGCCGGCCAGCTCGGCGCGCAAGCGCGCGTCGCCGAACCGCTCGTCCGTGCCGAGCGCCTCGGTGACCCCATCGGTGACCACGACCAGCTGCTGGCCCGGTCGGACCGGCGTCGCCTCGACCCGCCATACCTCGTCGGCGAAGGCCCCGAGGACAGGCGCCGGCTCGGCGATCTCCGAGACCGACTCGCCGTCGACAAGCAGCGGCGGCGGGTGGCCGGCGACGGCCAACCGGACCGGCTGCCGCGAATCGTCGGAGACGGCCATCGCCGCAACGCTGCACAGCGCGGTGCCACTGCGGACGAGCAGCTCGCGGTTCAGCGTCCGCAGCGCGACGACCGGATCGCCGGTCAGGGCGGCGGCGGTTCGCAGGGTGTAGCGGGCGTGGGCCGTGACCGCCGCCGCGTGCGCGCCGCGGCCGGTCACGTCGCCGATCACCACCATCCAGCCGCCGGCGATCCGGAAGGCGTCGTAGAAGTCGCCGCCGATCTCGTTCTCGGCCCCGGCGGGCCGGTAGGTCGCCGCCACCGACCAGCCGGGGATGTGCGGCAGCGGGGGCGGGAGCAGGCCGCGCTGCAGCGTCTCGGCGATCTCAGCCCTTTCCCGCTCGCTGCGCTCCAGGTCCGAGAAGAGACCGGCGTTGTCGAGCGCCATCGCGACGCGTCCCGCCAAGACGCCGGAGAACTCGACGTCGCCGGAGCGGTAGCGTCGACCGGAGGGGCCGACGCTGACCGTCAGCATCCCCGTCGGCCTGCCGCGGGCGCGCAGCTCGACGGTCACCACGTTGCGTACCCGGAGGCCGCGGACGAACTCGAGGTCCCCCTCGTCGGAGGCGTACTCGCGCAGTTCCTCCTTGCGCAGGTCCTCGTCGCCGGAGAACTCGAAGAGGCGCGGCTCCTGGCGCTCGTGGATGGCCGCGCTCGCGATCTCCTCCTGCAGATGCGGTTTTCGCGCCCTCAGCCCGGCCTCGATCGTGGCCGCTTCCGGCCCGCTGGCCTTGACCGCGGCGCGGCGCATGCTGCTTCCCTCGAGCACGTCGATCGCGCACATGTCGGCGAGCTCGGGGACGATGATCTCGGCGATCGCATCGAGGGTCTCGTCGAGCGAGGCGCCCTTGTCGGCGGCCCGGGAGACCTCGTCGAGCATGCGGAAGCGGCGGTTCGCCTGTCGCACCTGGACGAGGGCAAGCGCCGTGACCACCGCGGCCACCACCACCACGACGAGGGCGATGGCCGCGGTGGAGATCATTCTTCGCCGGTGCTCGTGGTCAGGCTCGCGGCCGGGCCGCCGCTGAGGACCCTGCGGGTCAGCGACGGCAGGAGGATGCGGGTGACCCCGGCCAGCGCGTAGGGGCGAGGCACGTAGCGCTCCGGCTTGCCGCCGGGGCCGCACTCGTAGATCGCCTCGGCGACCTTCGCCGGCTCGGAGACGATCCAGCGGGTCAGCGCCCTTTCGCGCAGCTCGGCGGCGGGGAAGCCCTCGGTGCGGACGAAGCCGGGCAGCACCAGACCGACGTGGACGCCCTCGGCCTTCTCCTCCGCGTAGAGGGAGTCGGACCAGCCGATCAGGGCGAACTTGCTGGCGCTGTAGGCGCCGGTGCGGGCCCGCGAAACGCGGCCCGCGGTGCTGGCGACGTTGACGATCGCGCTCGGGGCAGTGGCCCGCAGCGGCGGCAGCAGCGCCTCGGTCAGGCGAACCACCGCGTCGAAGTTCAGCTCCATGTGGCGCTGGACGTTGGCGTGGCCGCCCTCGGCGAAGCTTCCGCGCCAGGCGGCGCCGGCGTTGTTGACGAGGAGGTCCAATCGACCGCCATGTTCGGCCTCGAGATGGGTGCGGACCCGTTCTGGCGCATCCTCGGAGGTGAGGTCGATCGCGACCCAGGTGGCGCGGCAGGGAAGCGACTCGGCCACCTCGCGCAGCAGCTCCTCACGGCGGGCGACCAGGATCAACTCGGTCCCCGGCTCCCGCGAGAGTCGGACCGCGGTCGCCTCCCCGATCCCAGTCGACGCTCCCGTAACCAGTACGACTCCCACGTCCGCAACAGTATTGGAGATGGAGGGATCGCCTCAAACCCACCGACGATTCGGGGAGATCCGCCGCGAAGGCGAGCGGGTGACTTCCCTGGAGCTCTTCTTCGACCTCGTCTTCGTCCTCGCGATCACCCAGTGCACCGGCCTGATGTCGCACGACCAGACCTGGTCGGGACTCGTTCAGGGCCTGCTGATCCTCTGCGTCCTCTGGTGGGCATGGGTCGGCTATGCCTGGCTGACCAGCGTCATCGACCCGGAGGCGCTGGCGATTCGCGGCGTCATCTTCGTCGCGATGGCGGCGATGCTGATCGTCGCGATCTGCGTGCAGGAGGCGTTCGGCAATCTCGCCCTCACCTTCGCCCTCGGGATCGGCATCTTCCGCGGCGCCCACATCGCCCTCTTCCTGCTCGCCGGCTCGGAGACCGACGACGAGGATCTGCGGCACTCGGTGATCGGCCTCGCCGTCAGCACCGCGATCGCGGTCGGCATCCTCGCCCTCGCCTCCTTCTTCGACGGCGTCGCCCAAGGCGCCCTCTGGACGCTGGCGATCTTCCTCGACATGGCGGGCCCCTACTTCTTCGGCTCCGAGGGATGGAAGCTGGTCCCCGGCCACTTTGCCGAGCGCCACGGGCTGATCGTCATCATCGCCCTCGGCGAGAGCATCGTCGCGATCGGCGTCGGCGCCTCGGGCAACCTCGACCTCGGCATCGGCAGCGCCGCCGTGCTCGGCGTCTTCCTCGCCGCGGCGCTGTGGTGGACCTACTTCGACGTCGTCGCGCTGATCTCGGCCCGGCGCCTGGGCGAAGCCGAGCCCGGCCGGGTCCAGAACGAGCTTGCCCGCGACTCCTACTCCTACATCCACCTGATGATGGTCGGCGGGATCGTCCTCGTCGCCTTCGGGATGAAGGTGACGATCGGCCACCACGCCGGCGAGCTCGCCTACGTGCCGGCCTTCGCCCTGCTGGGGGGCCTCTCGCTCTATCTCCTCGGCCTGGTCGCCTTCCGCTACCGCCATGTCCACACGCTCAACCGCCACCGCTTCGGGCTCGCGCTGGTCCTCCTCTTCCTGATCCCGGTCGCGACCGCGGTGCCGGCGCTGGTCGCCCTCGCGGTGGCGGTGGTGCTGGTCTGGGCGACGATCGGCTACGAGCACCGCGGGTACGGTCCGGGGCGGCAGGATCTGCGGCGTGCGGCGACTGCCGGGTAGGGCGAGGCCCCCCGGGCGCCTGCCGACGAGCATCCGTCCAGGTTAGGCATACTCCGCCAACCTTTTGACCACTCCGCCCCTCCTCGACAAGCTGCTGCGCACCGGCGCCCCCTCCGGATACGAGGCCCCGGCGGCCGAGGTCTGGCGCGAGGCTGCCTCCTTCGCCGAGATCAGCGTCGACGGCATCGGCTCGACGATCGCCCGGGTGGGCGAGGCGTCGCCGCTGCTCGCGGTCGTCGGCCACATCGACGAGATCGGCCTCGTCGTCACCCACGTCGACGAGAAGGGCTTCCTCTGGTTCGCGCCGATCGGCGGCTGGGATCCGCAGATCCTGGTCGGCCAGCGGGTCGAGATCAGGAGCAAGGACGGCCTCGTGCCCGGCGTCGTCGGCCGCAAGCCGATCCACCTGCTCGACCCCGACCAGCGCAAGAAGGTCGTCGAGCTGAAGGGCCTGCACATCGACGTCGGCGCCGCCGACCGCGAGGAGGCCGAGCGGCTCGTCCGCGTCGGCGACCCGGTCGTGATCGACGCCGAGCCGCTGGCGGTCGCCGGCGAGCGCCTCGTCTCGCGCTCGATGGACAACCGCCTCGGCGCCTACGTCGCCCTCGAGAGCCTGCGTCGCTGCCACGAGGGCGAGAACCCGGGCGGCTCGATGGCCGCGGTCGCGGCCGTCCAGGAGGAGATCGGCCTTTTCGGCGCCCGCACCGCCTCCTTCCAGCTGCGGCCCGACGTCGCGATCGCCGTCGACGTCACCCACGCCACCGACGCGCCGGGGGTCGATGAGAAGGAGGTCGGCACCCACCCCTTCGGCTCCGGCCCGGCGATCGGCCGCGGCTCCACCCTCTCCCCCAAGGTCTTCGAGCTGCTGGTCGAGACCGCCGAGGCCGAGGGCATCGAGCACACGATCAGCGCCAGCGGCCGCGGCACCAGCACCGACGCCGACGCGCTGCAGATCTCCCGCGCCGGCATCCCCACCGGCGTCGTCTCGATCCCGCTCCGCTACATGCACTCGCCGGTCGAGATGGTCGACCTAGGAGACGTAGAGGCGACCGTCGAGCTCCTCGCCGCCTTCGCCTCCCGGCTCGGCTCCGACGTCGACTTCAGCCGCTGAGTCGGTCGCGATGCAGTCGCGGCCCTCGGCCTTGGCTGCATATAGGGCCGAGTCGGCGCGGGCGAGCATGTCCTCGGTGTTCACCTCCCCCTCCGCGGCGACGGCGACGCCGATGCTGAGCGAGACCGGGACCCCCACCGGTCGCCGCTCGCGCACCGTCACCCGCAGTCGCTCGGCGATCTCGACCGCGTCCTCGTGTGTCGCGCCGGGGAGCATCACCAGAATCTCCTCGCCGCCGACCCGGTAGATCGAGTCGCCGGCCCGCAGCGCCGCCCGCATCGTGTAGGCGACGTCCTGGAGGACGGCGTCGCCGGCGGCATGCCCGAACTGGTCGTTGACCTGCTTGAAGTGGTCGAGATCGCAGAGGAGGAAGGCGTGCGAGAGGCCCTCGCTGGGATCGCAGGGCTGGCCGTCGAGCTCGGCGAGCCGCTGCTCGAGCGCGTTGCGGTTGAAGAGGCCGGTGAGCGGGTCGAGCGTCGAGCGGCGGCGGTGGGCGCGATCGGACTCGACCAGGGCGCCGGAGAGGATCACGGTGCTGACGATCAGCGCCGCGATCGCGATCAGATCCTGCCGCTGGTCCCAGGCAGCCTGCGGGTCGGGGAGGACGGCGGCGGCGAGGAACATCGCCAGCACGTAGATGGTGCCGAAGACCATCCCGCGCGGCTCGAAGCGAAACCCGAGCGTCGCCGCCGGCAGGGCGAGCCAGACCAGGACCGGGCTGGTGACGCCGCCGGTGACGAGGACCGAGGCGGCGATCAGCGCCGGCAGGGCGGCCCATGCTCCCGCCACCCAGAGGGCCGGGCGGGCGGCGCTGCGCATGAAGCGACCGGCGATCCAGAAGCCGACCAGGCCGGCGCCCAGGAGCGGGACCCACCAGTAGCCGATCTCCCTACCGCCGCCGACCGCGAGGGCGAGCGCGAGGATTCCGAAGCAGGCGAGGCGGTAGCGCCGGACGCGCTCCTCCATGTCGAGCAGGCGCTCGCGCCGCGCTTCCTCGTGGATCGAGACGAGGGTGTCTCGCTTGGTGGCCATGCGCCGCCATCGACAGTGGCGAAACTTGGCTTGAATCTGACCGAAATCGATTCCTGCAGCGGTGCAGCGCTATTCGATCATCTGCAGATCTTTCGGGAGCGAGCTGAAGTTGCGCAGGCCGTCCTCGGTGACGACCACCAGATCCTCGATCCTCACCCCGAGCTGGCCCGGCAGGTAGACCCCCGGCTCCACGGTGACCACTTCGCCCGCCGCGAGGACGTCGTCGGAGCGCAGCGAGAGCCGCGGCGCCTCGTGCACCTCGAGCCCGACACCGTGGCCCAGGCCGTGGCCGAAGCGCTGGCCGTGGCCGGCGGCGTCGATCACGTCGCGAGCGACCCCGTCGACGTCTTCGCCCTTCACTCCCACCCTGATCGCCTCCAGCGCCGCAGCCTGCGCCTCGCGCACGACTTCGTAGACCTCGATCGCCGCCTCCCCGGGGTCGCCGGTGGCGAAGGTGCGGGTGCCGTCGGAGCAGTAGCCGTCGAGCTGGGCGCCCATGTCGAAGACCACCAGCTCCCCGCGGCCGATCTTGCGCTCGCCGGGCTCGGCGTGCGGCAGCGCTCCGTTCGGCCCGGCGGCGACGATCGCCGGGAACGACGGGTCGCCGCCCTGCTCGCGGATGCGCGCTTCGGCGGCGCGGGCGACCTCGCGCTCGGTCCGCCCCGACAATCCCAGCTCGACGCTCCAGCGCCAGACCTCGTCGGCCAGCTTCGAAGCCTCCTCGATCGCGGTCAGCTCGCCCGCATCCTTGACCCGGCGCAGCTCCTCGACCCGGCCTCCCGCGGCGACCATCTCCACCCCGTCGGGGAGTTTCCCCTTCAGCTTCTCCAGCACCCGCACCGCCATCTGGTCGTCCTCGAAGCCGACCCGGCCCTGCAGTCGCTCGGCGATCCCGCCCAGCCAGTCGGCGGCGAGGGTCACCGTCTCCCAGCCCTCGACCTCGGCCGCGGCGCGCTCGGTGTAGCGGAAGTCGGTGAGGAAGAGGCGGATGCCGGGGCCGCAGACGCAGGCCCCGTTGGTGCCCGTGAAGCCGGTCAGGTAGCGGACGTTGGTGAGGTCGGTGACCAGCATCAGGTCGAGCTCGCGCTCGCCCAGCTGCCGCTCGAGCCGCTCGCCGCGGCCGCGCATCAGGATCCGGCCCCGAGCTCGCGCGCCAGCAGCTCGAGCGCCTCGCGGTAGCCGTCGGGGCCCTTGCCCGCGACCTTGGCGAGGACGAGGCCGTCGAAGACCGAGAGCCTGCGCCAATCGTCCCGCGCCTCGACGTCGGAGAGGTGGACCTCGACCGCGGGCAGCCCGGTCAGCTCGAGCGCGTCGGCGATCGCGCGGCTGTAATGGGTCCAGGCGCCGGCGTTGACGATCGCCGCGTCGGCGAGGTCGGCCGAGCGGTGCAGGTATTCGCAGAACTCGCCCTCGGCGTTGGTCTGGAAGAAGATCGGTTCCAGTCGCAGCTCGTGCGCCCAGTCGGAGATCCGCCGCTCCAGCTGGGATAGCGAGAGGCCGCCGTAGATCTCGGGATCGCGGCGCTCGAGCACGTCGAAGTTGACCCCGTGCAGGACGGCGACGCGGTTGCGGACGGCCGGCACTAGTAAAGCTCCTCCACGGCAGCCCTGACCTTAGCCGGGTCGACCAGCTGCCCGGTCCGGGGCCGTCCCGGCTCGGCGAGGAGGACGAAGCCGACGCCGGCGGCCGTCTTCTTCTTGTCGCGCTCCAGCGCAGCGAGGACGTCCTCGATCGCGATCGCCGGGTCGAGGCGCACCGGCAACCCGAAGCGGTTGAGGATCGCTTCGACCTCGTCGCGCAGCTCGGGCGCCTCGGAGAGGCGCAGCGCCGCCAGCAGGCCGATCGAGATCGCCTCGCCATGGCGGTAGCGGTCGTAGCTGCTCGCCGCCTCGATCGCGTGGCCGACGGTATGGCCGAGGTTGAGGACGTTGCGCAATCCGCTGTCCCGCTCGTCGGCGGCGACCACCGCGCACTTGTAGCGAGCGCAGGCGAAGACGACGTCGCCGAGCCGGTCGGGGTCGAGCTGCTCGATCGAGCGCACCCGCTCCCAGAGCGGGCCGCCCGCGAGCAGGCCGGTCTTCAACGCCTCCACGAAGCCGGCGGCGAGCTCCTGCGCGGGCAGCGTCCGCAACGTCGTCGTGTCGGCGAGGACGGCGGCCGGCAGCTGGTAGGCGCCGGCGTAGTTCTTGCCCTCGGGGAGGTCGACGCCGGTCTTGCCGCCGTAGGCCGAGTCGACCTGGGCGACGAGCGTCGTCGGGACGTGGACGACGGGGACGCCGCGCTGGTAGAGATGGGCGCAGAAGCCGGCGAGGTCGCCGACGACGCCGCCGCCGAGGGCGACGAGGTGGTCTTCGCGGGTCATACCCTGCTGGGCCAGCCCGCGCAGTACCTCCTCGACCCAGCCCATCGTCTTCGCCCCCTCCCCCGGTTCGACCTCGACCGCGCCGGCGAGCGGCCCGACGCGCTCGCCGAAGAGGGGCGCCACGTCGCGGTCGGTGACGCAGAAGCGGCGCGTGGCGAGCGGCCACCAGCCGGTCGCGAGGATCTCCGGGCCGACGAGGATCGGGTAGTCGCCCGACCGGCTCGACGCCCAGAGCAGCTTCGTCCCCGCCGGCATCTGCTCGAGCGCATGGATCGCCGGCAGCGCCCGGCCGATCGCCTCGATGTCGGACATCGGCACGATCGCGTCGGCCAGCTCTTCGTATAGCGGCAGACGCTCGGCGAGCAGGCGCTCGACGTCGCCCTGGCTCGTCGCCAGCGGCCGCTCGGTGTCGGCGATCCGCCGCCAGGCCTCCGGCGCGTCGATCTCCAGCCAGACGACGACGTGGCGGGCGAGCACGGCGCGGACCCGCTCCGAGAGGACGCTGCCGCCGCCGAGGGCGATCGCGCCGCCGTCGGCCTCCTCCAGCAGCCCACCGACCACCTCGGCCTCGCGGGCGCGGAACGCCTCCTCGCCGTCCTCCTCGAACGCCCGGCCG
This sequence comes from Solirubrobacterales bacterium, assembly GCA_035760065.1. GTDB lineage: Bacteria > Actinomycetota > Thermoleophilia > Solirubrobacterales > 70-9 > VAYN01. The sequence continues at coordinate 12,350 of DASTTQ010000013.1, read as the reverse complement.
ATCGGCTTGCCGAGCTCGCGCTCCATCAGCTCGTCGATCTCGGTCGTCTCCAGGCCCGCCGCACTAGCGGCCTCGAGCGCGGTCGACTTGCCCGCGCCCATGAAGCCGATGAAGACGATCGCCGGCTTCACCGGCTCAGCCTTTGAAGTCGATCCGCTGCTTGTAGGCCTCCAGCGCGGCGAGCACGTCGTCGACGTGGTCGCCGCCGAACTTCTCGCGGTAGGCGCGGGCCAGGGTCAGCGCCACCATCGCCTCGGCGACGACGGCGGCGGCGGGCACCACCGTGGAATCCGTGCGCTCGCGCAGGGCCTGAGCCGGCTGCTTGGTCTCGGTGTCGACCGAGCGCAGCGGCTTGGTCAGGGTCGAGATCGGCTTGATCGCCGCCCGCACCGAGAGCGGCAGGCCGTTGGTCATCCCGCCCTCGAGGCCACCGGCGTGGTTGGTCTCGCGGTGGTAGCCGCGCGCCTCCGACCAGAAGATCTCGTCGTGGGCCTCCGAGCCGGGGCGCCCGGCGACGTCCCAGGCTTCGCCGATCGCCACCCCCTTGATCGACTGGATCGAGGCGACGGCGCCGGCCAGGCGCCCGTCGAGCCGGTCCTCCCAGGAGATGTGGGAGCCGATCCCGGGAACGAGCCCGAAGACCAGCACCTCGAAGGTCCCGCCCAGGCTCTCGTTCGCCTTGCGCAGGCGGTTGATCTCCTCGACCATCGCCTTGCTCGCCTCCGGGTCGAGGCAGCGGACGGGGTCCTCATCCACGCCGGCGAAATCGTCCGGCGTGAGGTCCTGGCGCTCGGGCGCGTGGACCGAGGCGATCTGCAGGACGTGGCTGTGGATCTCGACCCCGAGCCGGGCGAGGAAGGCGCGGGCGATCGTGCCGGCCGCGACGCGGGCCGCGGTCTCGCGGGCGCTGGCGCGCTCGAGGACGTTGCGGATGTCGGAGTGGCCGTATTTCTGGGCGCCTACGAGGTCGGCGTGGCCGGGGCGCGGCAGGTGCACCTCGTCGGGCTCGAAGCCCTCGACCGGCCAGGGGTTCATCCGCTCCTCCCAGTTGGCGTAGTCGCGGTTGGCGACCAGCAGCGCGATCGGGCTGCCGAGCGTGCGGCCGTGACGGACGCCGGAGCGGACCTCGACGGTGTCGGCCTCGATCTTCATCCGCCCGCCGCGCCCGTGGCCGAGCTGCCGCCGCGCCATGTCGCGGTCGAGCACCTCGCGATCGAGCTCCAAGCCCGCAGGCATCCCCTCGACGATCGCCACGAGCCCGGGCCCGTGCGACTCCCCCGCGGTGGTGAAACGGAACGTCGTCATCGGGGCAAGGCTATCGGCGGAACGATTGCTGAGTTTTGGGGGCTATGGCGCCCACAACTCATCAACTGCGGACCGCCCTCCTCATCACCTCGAGGTCCGGCTCGCACCCGGTCCAGATTTCCAGCGATCGCGCGCCCTGCTGGACGAGGATCTCGAGCCCGTCGACGGTCTCCGCGCCAGCCCGCTCCGCGGCCTCGAGCAGGGGGCTGCGGCGCTCGCCGTAGACCATGTCGACGACGGTCTGGCCGGCGGCGAAGAGCTCGGGCTCCAGCGGCAGGTGCTCGAAGGGGTCTTCGCCGTGCAGGCCAGCGGCGCTGGTGTTGAGGACGATCTCGTAGCGGTCCTGGCTCGGGTCGGTCACCGCCGCCCCGCCGAGCTCGGCGCAGAGCACCGCCGCTTTCTCGGCGGTGCGGTTCCAGACCTCGACCTCGGCGCCTTCCCAGAGCAGCGCCCAGAGCGCCGCCCGCGCCGCGCCGCCCGCGCCCAGCACCAGCGCCCGCCGCCCGCGCGGGGTCACCGGCAGCGCCGCCAGGAGGCCGTCGGCGTCGGTGTTGTGGGCCTCGATCTTGCCCTCGGCGAAGACCAGCGTGTTGGCGGCGCCGACCTGCCGCGAGGCTTCGCTCGCTTCGTCGGCCAGCGCCAGCGCCGCCTTCTTGTGGGGGACGGTGACATTGGCCCCTGCGAAGTCTTCCCAGGTCATTTCCTGGACCCGCGTCTCGAAGTCCTGCGGCGCGACGTCGATCGCCTCGTAGTCCCAATCCCAAAGCTCGAGGGCGCCCAGGGCCGCGTTCTGCATCGCCGGCGAGCGCGAGTGCGAGACCGGGTGGCCGAGGACCGCCAGGCGGGGCATCGCTCTATTCCCCGCAGTTGGTCGGCGACTTGCCGCCGGCCGCTTCGCGGGCCGAGTTGTACTTCTCGACCGCGGCTTCGAATTCGGCTTCGGTCTTGGCGAAGGTGAGCTTGCCGCAGGCGCCGGGCGTGGTCACGTAGAAGAGGTAGCCGGTCCTGGCGGGGTGCGCCGCCGCTTCGATCGCTTCCAGGCCGGGGCTGTCGATCGGGCCGGGCGGCAGGCCGGCGTGGGTGCGCGTGTTGTACGGCGATTCGGTCGCCAGTTCCGATTCGGTCAGCGGCTTCGCGTAGTTGCCGGTGGCGAAGCGGATGGTCGAGTCGATCCCCAGCGGCATCCCTTCGTGCAGGCGGTTGTAGATGACCGAGGCGACGAGCTTGCGCTGGCTCGGCGCCGCAACCTCGCGTTCGATCATCGAGGCGATGGTGAGGACGTCATAGGTGGTGAGGTTCTTCGACCGCGCGTACTTCATGTTCACGCCCTTGATCCGGCGCTTGAAGTCCTGCAGCTGCAGCTGGACCAGCGCGGCGACCGGGGTGTTCGGCTTCAGTTCGAAGGTGTCCGGGAAGAGGAAGCCCTCCAGGTCCCTGGCCCCCTTGCCGCCGTATTGGGCCGGGTTCAGGTACTTCGACCTCACCGTCGCCTTCGTGTAGCTGCCGGGGACGCCGTCTTCCTCGACCAGCTGCGCCGCCTGCGAGCGGCTGTAGCCCTCGGGGAGGGTGACCGTCAGCGTCCGCTTGACCGGCGGCTTGGAGAGGGCGTCGATCGCCGCCGCGTAGCTCATCCCGTGGGCAAGGGTGAAGCGCCCCGAGTAGAGGTTCGAGCTCTTCCCTTCGAGCCGGACGCGGATCTGGAAGAAGGTCGAGTCGTCGACCACGCCCTTTTCGTCCAGGAGGTCGCCGATTTCGCCGACGCCCGCGCCCTTGGGGATCGTCACCGCCACCCGCCCCGTGCCCTCGCTGTGGAAGGGCTGGAAGAGCTCGAACAAAAACCAGGCGACGAAGAGCAGTGCGACCACCGCGAAGATTCGGAACGGGTGGCGGGCGATCGCGCCGAGCGGCCCGCCTCGGGGCCCGTCGCCGTCGTCGCCCGCGCGGCGACCGTTGCGGGCGGCAGCGGCCATCTCCGGGTCCCCCTCGTCGTGGTGCACGGGCTCCGTCGCGACCGCAGGCGCCGGATTGGGCGTGGGTTCGGGCTCGGGCTCCTCGTTCCAGAACTCCTGGTCGGGCGTGCGAGGAGGAGGCGGCAGGGGCGGCGGGGCAGTTTCGGGCGCGGGCTCCCGCTTCCGTGGCGGCTCGGGCCGCGGGGTCTTCTCTTCAGACGGAGCCTGCTTCGCCGCCTTCCGTTGCCGCTTCTCCTCCCGTTCGCGCCGGCGCCGCTCGCGTTCGCGCGCGGCCGGATCGTCGGGATCGGCGAAGGGATCGCCCTTGAGCCAGTCCTCGCTCATGAGCGGCTCGCAAGATAGGACTCGAGCAGGTGCGCGGCGGCGATCGAGTCGCGTGCCGCGGTGGCGCCGTCGCGGCGGCTGGAGTCGGCCATGCGGCTGGTCAGGCGCTCGTCGTAGGTCTCGACCGGAACCGCGAGCATCGCTTCCAGTTCGCGGCAGAAGCTGCGGGCCAGGCCGGCCTGACTGCCCTCCTCGCCGCTCAGGTGCACGGGCAGGCCGACGACGACGCGCTCGACGCCGTGCTCGTCGACCAGCTCGGCGACGGCACGGGCCTCGGGCGGTTCGATCACCGGCAGCGGGGTCGCCAGGGTCCCGCTCGGGTCGGAGAGGGCGCAACCGATCCGGACCGTGCCGTGGTCGAGGGCGAGCACCCGCACTACCCGGCCTCCTGCTCGATCATCCGTTCGGCGGCTTTGATGGCCTCTCCAAGCTTGTCCGAGTCCCGTCCCCCGGCCTGGGCGAGTTCGGCGTTTCCGCCTCCGCCACCCCCGATCAGCGGCGCCGAAGCGCGGATTATCTCCTCGGCAGAAAGGCCTTTCTCCACCGCAGCCTGAGAGAGCAAGGCGATCATCCCCACCTTGTCCCGTGCGTCCGGGCCGGCGATGCTCCCCAGGAGCACAGCGGCCGGAACGTCCTCCATCGCACCGAGAATCTGCTTCGCCAACGCACGCAGCTGCTTGCCGTCCGCGATGAGCGGTTCGTCGCGTGAGACCACCTTCACCCCCGCGACCTCAGTCGCCTCCTCCAAGAAGCTGTTGAAGTCTTTCGTCAGCTGCTTTTCGCGCCGCACCGTTTCCGTCGCTTCTGCCTCCTTCAGCCGCACCGCCGCCCGCCGCGCAGCCGCCACCGGGTCCTGCGGGTTGCCGAGCGCCTCGCCCGCCTCCTGCAGCTGCGCCTCGCGCTCGCGGAACCAGTCGATCGCGGCGGGACCGGTGATCGCCTCGATCCGGCGCACGTTGGCCGCGCTCGAGCCCTCGGAGACGACCCTGAAGATGCCGACCTCGGCCGTGTTTGCGACATGGGTGCCGCCGCAGAGCTCGCGGGAAACGGAGTCCACTTCGACCACCCGTACCCACTCCCCGTATTTCTCGCCGAAGAGAGCCATCGCGCCGAGCTGCTCGGCGTCGGTGCGCCCCATGTTCATCCAGCGCACCGACCGGCTCGCCTTGACCCACTCGTTGACCTGGTCCTCGACGTCGCGCAGCTCCTTGGGGCTGAGCGCCTGGCCGTGGGTGAAGTCGAAGCGGAGCTTGTCGGGACGCACGGCCGAGCCGGCCTGGCGGACGTGGGTGCCGAGCCGCTCGCGCAACGCCGCGTGCAGGAGGTGCGTTGCGGTGTGGTTGCGCATCGTCGCGTGACGGGTCCCGGCGTCCACTTCGGCTTCGACCGCGACGCCCGCTTCGATCCCGCCATCCGCTTCGACCTCCAGCGCCTGGTCCTCGCCGACCCGGTAGACGTCGAGGACCCGCGCTTCGGAGTCGTTCCAGCGCAGGACGCCGGAGTCGGCGACCTGCCCCCCGCCCTCGGCGTAGAACGGGCTCTCCTCGAGCTTCACCAGCGCCTTGCCGTCGACCGGCTCGACCGCGGCCAGGCCGGTGGTCGCCCGCAGCGTCTCATAGCCGACGAAACGGGTCGGCGGCGCCCCTTCGGCGAAGGCGAGCACGCGCCCGTGGGTGTCCTCTGAGCCATGGGCGGTGGCGCTCGCCATGCGGGCGCGGGTCCGCTGCTCCTCCATCAGCTCCTCGAAGCCGTGGTCGTCGACAGACAGACCCCCTTCCGCCAGGAGCTCCTTGGTCAGGTCATACGGAAATCCGTAGGTGTCGTGCAGCTTGAAGGCGTCCGCCGCATCGATCCAGGAGGTCTCCGACAGCTCGGCTCCGGCGATCAGCCGCTCCAGCAGCTCGGTGCCGCGCTCCAGGGTGCGGCCGAAGCTCTCCTCCTCGTCGCCGACCCAACGGGCGATGCTCTCGCGCTCGGCGACCAGCTCGGGGTAGTCCTCGCCCATCAGCTCGATCGTCCGCTCGGCGAAGCGGCCGAGCCAGGGCGCCTCGAGGCCGAGCGTGCGGCCCTGCTGGATCGCCCGGCGCATGATCCGGCGCAGGATGTAGCCGCGGTCCTCGTTCGAGGGCACGACTCCGTCGGCGATCAGGAAGGCGGCGCCGCGGCTGTGGTCGGCGACGATCCGCATCGCCCGGGTGACCGGGCCGCCCTCGTCGTAACGGCGGCCGGAGAGCTCCTCGGCGAGGTCGACCAGCGGCCGCACGTGGTCGGTCTCGAAGACCGAGGGGACGTCCTGGAGGATCGCCGCCATCCGGTCGAGGCCCATGCCGGTGTCGATGTTCTTCGTCGGCAGCTCGGTCAGGGTGCCGTCCTCGGCGAGGTCGTAGCTCATGAAGACGTGGTTCCAGAACTCGAGGAAGCGGTCGGTGTCGTCGCCGGGGCGCTCGTCCTCGGCGCCGAACTCGGGGCCGCGGTCGAGGTAGAGCTCCGAGCAGGGCCCGCAGGGGCCGGTCGGGCCCGCCTGCCAGAAGTTGTCCTCGCGGCCGAGGCGGACGATCCGCTCGTCCGGGACGCCGGTGGCACGCCAGATCTCGATCGCCTCCTCGTCGGGACCGAGGCCGAGCTCCTCGTCGCCGCCGAAGACGGTGACCCAGATCCGCTCCGGGTCCATCCCGAATCCCTCGGTCGAGAGCTCCCAGCCCCAGGGGATCGACTCGGCCTTGAAGTAGTCGCCGAAGCTCCAGTTGCCGAGCATCTCGAAGAAGGTCATGTGGCGGGCGGTGTTGCCGACCTCCTCGACGTCGGTGGTGCGGAAGCATTTCTGCACGTCGGCGAGGCGCCGCGCCGGTGGCTCTTCGCGGCCGAGGAAGTAGGGCTTGAAGGGCTGCATCCCCGCCGTCGTGAGGAGAACCGAAGGGTCGTGGACCGAGGGGACGAGCGAGGCGGAAGGCACGATCTTGTGCCCGCGCGCGGCGAAGAACGACAGGTAGGTGTCGCGGATCTCCTTCGCCCTCATGTTAGGAAGCCTAAATATTTGTTCGATTCGAGGCGTCGAGCGCGAAAGTTCGGGCTTACATGCCGATGGTTCCTGCGTTCCAGCAGAGGAATCGATCATTCGACTTGTGGAAGGAGAGGCACGATGAGCCTGCATCCGAAGCTCGCGGCGGGCCTTGCTGTTCTGGCGATCGGCGCTGTGCCGGGAGTGGCGGGGGCCACTGGTCCTGAATACGCCCCTGAACACCCGACGCATCCACCCAAAGGCCACGCGTACGGCTACTACTGCAAAGGCGAGAGCAAGCAGCATGTGCCAGGGACCCCCGGCACGGCTTTCAGCGCCTGCGTCAAAGCCGCCGCGCATGCCGCGCACGACGAACAGCTGACCGCCCGCGAAGCCTGCAAAGCCCTGAGCAAGAAACACGTCAAAGGCCAGCAGGGCACCCCGTTCAGCATCTGCGTCAAAGGCGTCGCGCAGTTGCAGAGGGAACAGCACCGCCAGGAACGGGAAGAAAAAGAAGCGCAGTCCTGAGCTGAGGCGCTAGGCGATGGTGCCGTGGCCGACGATCCGCTCGCCGGCCATAAGCACCGCCGTCTGGCCCGGGGCGACGCCGGCAAAGGCCTCGCCGAGCTCGATCTGCAGAGCCGCATGCCGCCCCCTTCCCGCCGCCGCGACGGTGGCGGGGAGGGGGCGGGAGCGGTAGCGCAGCTTCACCGCGTCGACTTCGCCGGCGTCGCGGTGGAGGACCGCGTCGCGGACGTGGACGCTGCGCTGCTCCAGCTCGGCGCGGGTGCCGACCGTGACGGCGTTGGTGGCAGCGTCGGTGGCCAGGACGTAGAGCGGCACGTTGGCCGAAACGCCGGTGCCGCGGCGCTGGCCGACGGTGAAGTCGTGGTGACCGCGGTGGCGGCCCAGGGTGCGGCCGGCCGAGTCGAGGATCGGGCCCTCGCGCTCGTGCAGGCCTCCGTGGCGGCGCAGGAAGCCGCGCTTGCCCTGGCCGGCGAGGAAGCAGAGGTCCTGGCTCTCGGCCTTGCGGGCGACCGAGAGCTCGTGGCGGGCGGCGATCTCGCGGACCTCGCTCTTGGTCAGATCGGTCAACGGGAAGCCGAGGCGGTCGAGCAGCTCAGGCGGCAGCGCCGCGAGCATGTAGCTCTGGTCCTTGGCCTGGTCGGCGGCGGTGGCGAGCAGCGGCCCGTCAGCGTCCTCGACGATGCGGGCGTAGTGGCCGGTAAGCAGGCGCTCGGCCCCAAGCCGCTCGGCCAGGTCGATCATCGCCGCGAGCCGGACCTCGCCGTTGCAGAGGATGCAGGGGTTGGGCGTGCGCCCCTCGGCGTAACCGCCGATGAAGCGGTCGACGACGCGGCGGCGGAAGTCCTCCTCGAGGTCGAGGGTGAAGTGCGGGATGCCGAGCTGGTGCGCCAGGGCGCGAGCTCCGAGAACGGCCTCGGGCGAGCAGCAGGCCTTGGCGCCGTCGGTCTCGGGATCGGTCCAGAGCTTGACGGTGACGCCGATGACCTCGGCGCCTTCCTCGCGGGCGAGCAGCGCGGCGACGGCGCTGTCGACGCCGCCGGACATGGCGACCGCTACACGACGGGGTCGGGAGGGACGGGAGCCCCCCCTCCGTCGCGAAAGATGGGGAGGCTCCTCCGGGGGGGCTCCCGTCCCTGACGCGGTCGGGGGTACCAGGGTCAGGGGGGACGAAGCCGCGCCGGAAAGGGCGCGGTGGAGGGCGTCGGTGGCTAGCTGGGCGGCGTGGCGCTTCGCGGGCGTCAAGCCGCCGATTGCCTCGTCAACAGTGTCTATGTCGATCAGAGCAGCCTCGAGAACGCGAGAGCCGTCGGCCAGCTCGGCGACGGCGGCAGTTGCGGCCCGGGTGGCCCCGCAACCCTCGGCGTCGAAGGTGACGGATTGAACGCGGCCGTCCTCGACAAGGAAGGAGATGCGCGATAGGTCCCCGCATGCGGCACCGCCCGCGGCGCCCGTGAAGGCACCGTCCACCGCCGGCCCGAGCCGGCTCTCGTCACGCAGATAGCTCTCGAAAAGCTCCCGCTCCATGCCTCCAAGGGTAAAGCGATAAACGCCTCCGCCTGGCAGCCCGTCTCCCACGCACACCTACTTTGCTAGGTGGGTGTGCGTGGGAGACGGGCTTTCGAGCGCCAGCTTTAGGTCCTCGGCAATGGCCTCCCGTTCGTCCTGCAGCTGCCACCAGGTGATGCGCATAGTCCGCCAACCTTCAGCAACGAGGATGCGATCTCGCAGCCGATCGGACTCGAAGCGCTTGCGGGTGCCGTGGATGCTCCGACTGTCCAGCTCCACCGCGAACGTCTGCCGCTCCCAGAGGGCGTCAACCTCGAAGAACCGCCCACGCATCGCGAGGTCGGCGTTCATCCGCGGCCGCGGAAGACCGTAGGCGTCGACGAGGGCTAGGAAGGCCTCCTCGAAGTCGTTCCGCGTGATCCCCACCGGCGCGGCCGACCCGAGCAGCCCCCGTACCACCTTGGCCCCCCGCCGCCCGGGATACCGCTCGAGCAACAGCGGGAGCGACACCCGATCGGTCACCTCCCGAGCTTCCGCCTCATGAAAGGCCCGCTCGACCTCCCGCACCTCCGCCACAGCCGCAAGGCCGAAGATCGTCCTACATGGCGAGGTGACCGGAATTCCATCGAATTCCGTCCGCTCGTCCTCCCTCACGAGCAGTTCGTGGCTGACGATCCCTTTCCGGCGCACCACCCGACCGGGAGAACAGGCGACTTCAATCCGTTCCGCACCGGGCGGCAGCAGACGCAGGAGCCTCGCCGCCGAGCGATGGCTCAGCACAGCGCCCTCGCCGGCAGCAAGAACGGCGGCCATCCATCGTCCCTTTCGACTGATCCGCCGGGCACCGACGACGTAGACACCAAGGAAGACCTCGTGAAGAATCCCTCGCTGCCGGCGCCCCCCGATCTCCCTTCGACTGAACCCCAGTCTCAGCAGCTGCCACCGCGCGACCACCCCGTGCTGCCGCTTCGCCAGCTCGGCCAGCTCCAGGTCCCTCTCGCGAGCCGATGATCCTGCACCTCTGAGGTGCTCGATCGCAGGCTCGCGTTCCACGGCATGGATCGTGAGGAGGAAAAGCGCACATGTGGTGCGCTGTTTGTGCCAATTCGATCAACGGATGCGCAAAAAAAGGCTCCAACCCGCCGTTGCCGCCTCTGGCTTTGATCCCTTCAAGTGAAGGTGGGTGCCTGCCCCGAATCCCAAGGGACCCGGAGACTTGTCAGCTCCCGCGCCGTTTGTGTTGGGTCAAACGGTGAAACGGCTCTCGTACGGGTTCGAGCCTGGTCCAAAGTTACCACCGCGGCGGCCCGCTCAACCGCTCAATCGTCCAGGTTCGAGAGGTGCCACTCGGCTTCGCTCCACTGCTCGGGCGGAACGCGAAGGGAGATGTCGCCGCGGCCGAAGCGGTCGATCGGCCAGTCGGAGGTGAGCGCCGCCTCGAAGCCGGCCTCGATCAGGGACTGGTGCCAGGCCCGGGCGGTGCGGACGTCGCCGAAGTCGCGGACGACCTCCCAGCCGTCGTAGCCGGGGTCGTCGACGTGGATCGGCGTCTGGCCCGGGCCGGGACCGGGGCGCCACCTGCGGGGGATCCAGTCCCGCAGGGCCATCTCAATGGCCCGGGAGCTTCGGTTTGTGGATGGCGACGCCGAGCTCGCGCAGCTGCAGCTGATCGACCGGGGCGGGCGCGCCGGTCAGCAGGTCGAAGCCCGAAGCGGTCTTCGGGAAGGCGATCACGTCGCGGATCGTCTCGGCCCCGGAGAGGCGCTGGACGATGCGGTCGATGCCGTAGGCGATGCCGCCGTGCGGCGGCGCCCCGTAGCGCAGCGCCTCGAGGAGGAACCCGAAGCGCGCCGCGGCGGTCTCCTCGTCGATGCCGAGGGCGGAGAAGACCTGCTGCTGGACTTCGGCGCTGTGGATGCGGATCGAGCCGCCGCCCAGCTCCTGCCCGTTCCAGACGACGTCGTAGGCCTGAGCCCGCGCCGCGCCCGGGTTCTCGGGATCGAACTCGCCGGCCGGCGCCGTGAAGGGGTGGTGCATCGCGTCCCAGCGCTTCTCCTCCTCGTTCCACTCCAGCAGCGGCCAGTCGACGATCCAGACCAGGCGATCGTCGTCCTCGTCGATCAAACGGAACTTCTCGGCCAGGTCGAGGCGGATCTGCCCCAGCACGGCGTTGACGACCGCCGGCTTGTCGGCGACCAGCAGCAGCAGGTCGCCCTCCTCGGCGCCGAGGCGCTCGTTGAGGCCGGACAGCTCGGCCTCGCTGAGGAACTTCGCGGTCGGCGAGCGCCAGCCGTCGCCCTCGCGGAAGGCCCAGACCAGCCCCTTCGCCCCCAGCGTCTGCGCGCGCGAGATCAGCCCGTCGAGCTCGGAGCGGGGCAGCTCGCGGCGGCCGGCGTTGAGGCCGCGGACCCGGCCGCCGCCGTCCAGCACCGAGCGGAAGACCTTGAATTCGGTCTCGCGCAGGGCGTCGCCGAGGTCGACCAGCTCGAGGCCGAAGCGCAGGTCGGGCCGGTCGGTGCCGAACCGCTCGATTGCCTCCTCGTAGCCCATCCGCTGCATCGGCAGCTCGATCCGCGGGCCGCCGACCCGCTCGAAGACGTGGGCCAGCAGCAGCTCGTTGACCGCGATCACGTCCTCGGCCTCGACGAAGGACATCTCGACGTCGAGCTGGGTGAACTCGGCCTGGCGGTCGGCGCGGGTCGCCTCGTCGCGGAAGCATCGCGCCACCTGGTAGTAGCGCTCGAAGCCCGACATCATCAGCAGCTGCTTGAAGAGCTGCGGCGACTGCGGCAGCGCGTAGAAGGAACCCTGCTGCTGGCGGCTGGGGACGAGGAAGTCGCGCGCGCCCTCGGGGGTCGAGCGGGTCAGGACCGGGGTCTCGATCTCGAGGAAGCCCTCCTCGCCGAGGAACTCGCGCATCGCCGAGACCACGCGGTGGCGCAGTTCGAGCGCCCTGCGCATCTGCTCTCGGCGCAGGTCGAGGTAGCGGTAGCGCAGCCGCGTGTCCTCCCCCACCTCGCCGCTGAAGCCCTCGACCTGGAACGGCGGCGTCTCCGCGTCGGCCAGCCGCTCGGCCTCGGTGACGAGGATCTCGACCTCGCCGGTGGCGAGCTCGGGGTTGACCGTGTCCTCGGAGCGCCGCACCACCGTGCCGCTCGCCGTCAGGACGTCCTCGGCGCGCAGCTCGTGGGCGAGCTCGAAGGAGGCGCCGGAGCTGTCGGGGTTGAAGACGAGCTGGACGACGCCGGTTCGATCGCGCAGGTCGATGAAGATCAGGCCGCCGTGGTCGCGGCGACGGTTGACCCAGCCGGCGACCCGCGCCTGCGAATCGACCCGGTCGGGCAGCACCTGCCCGCTCCACGTGTCCCGGTAGCCGTTCGGGCGCAGCGCCGGCGCGGTCTCGCTCACCCTCCCCCTCCCTTCATCTCCTCGACAAGGTTGCCGGGATCTGCCGGGCGCTGCTCGCCGGTCTCCATGTCGCGCAGCTGGGCGCCCCCGTCGGCGTCGAGGATGAGGACGCGGCGGGCCCCGATCCGGTTCGCGTGTTTCAGCTGTCCCTTCAGCCCGCGGCCCGCGAGGTCGACCTCGGCCGAAACGCCGGCATGGCGGAGCTGGGTCGCGATCGCCATCGCCCGCCGGCACTGCTCGGGATCGGTGACGGCGACGAAGGCGTCGCGCCCCCCGGCTGGCGCCTCCTCGCCCAGCGCGAGCAGGATCCG
>DASTTQ010000012.1:0-3674 GCA_035760065.1 Solirubrobacterales bacterium | reverse complement strand
GACTGGTCCTCGACCCCGAGGAAGTATTCCTCCGGGCGGCGCGGGCGGCCGCTGTGGCGGAGCGCCTCGAAGTACTCCTCGGGTCGCCCGGCGACGCCGGTTTCCTCGAGCGCGTGGCAGACGAGGGTGCTGCCGCTGCGGGGGGTGGCGCAGACGAGATACGAGCAATCGGGCTGCATCTATCTAGTCTTGAGGGTAGTGCTGCCGCCCAACATTCTCTACATCCATTCCCACGACACCGGCCGCTTCGTCCAGCCCTACGGCTACCAGGTGCCGACCCCCAACATCCAGATGCTGGCCGACCAGGGTGTCCTGTTCCGCCAGGCCTTCTGCGCCGCCCCGACCTGCTCGGGCAGCCGCGCCAGCCTCCTCACCGGCCTCTACTGCCACAACAACGGCATGCTCGGCCTGGCCCATCGCGGCTGGAAGCTGGACGACTACGGGCAGCACTGGATCCACGCCCTGCGCGCGGTCGGCTACCGCTCGACGCTGATCGGCGAGCAGCACATCTCGGTCGACCCCGGGGTGATCGGCTACGACGAGGTCGTCCCGGTTGACTCCAACCACGCCTCCTACGTGGCGCCGCTGACGATCAAGGCGCTGAAGGAGGCGCCCCCCGAGCCCTGGTTCATGTCGGTCGGGTTCTTCGAGACCCACCGCGACTTCTCGGCCCCGACCTCGGTCCGCGACACGCTCTACTCGCTGCCGCCGGCCAACCTCCCAGACGAGGTCGTCAGCCGCCGCGACATGGCCGCGTTCAAGGCCAGCGCCCGCTCGCTCGACCAGGGGGTCGGCGCCGTCCTCCACGCGCTCCACGACTTCGGCCTCGTCGACAACACCCTCGTCCTCTGCACGACCGACCACGGCGTCGCCTTCCCCGACGCCAAGGCGACCCTCTTCGACCGCGGCATCGGGGTGATGATGATCGTGCGCGGGCCCGGCTTCGCCGGCGGCAAGGTGGTGGACGCGCCGGTCAGCCACCTGGACGTCTTCCCGACCCTCTGCGACCTGACGGGCGCCGAGCACCCTGACTGGCTGCAGGGGACCTCGCTGATGCCGCTGGTCCGCGGCAAGGCCGAGAGCCTCCACCAGGCGATCTTCGCCGAGACGACCTACCACGCCGCCTACCAGCCCCACCGGGCGATCCGGACCGAGCGTTGGAAGTACATAAGGAGGTTTGACGATTACCCGCATCCGGTCCTCGCTAACTGCGACGACAGCGGCACCAAGGACCTTTTCGTCGCCGCCGGCTGGGGTGAGCAGACGGTGCCCGAGGAGCAGCTCTACGACCTGGTGCTCGACCCGCAGGAGGGGCGCAACGTCGCCGGGGACTCCGGAAGCGCCGAGGTGCTGGAGGAGCTTCGCGAGCGGCTCGACGCCTGGATGCGAGAGACCGACGACCCGCTGCTGGAAGGGCCGGTGGCGCCGCCGGTGGGGGCGATCGTCAACGAGCAGTGGCAGCTCTCGCCCGACGATCCGGTGCGGATCGTCACGGCCGATTCCACGGCCGCTCCATCCAGGTGAGGCAGGTCCAGCCTGGGATCGGCTGACCGAGCGGGTCGCGGCTCTCGCCGTGGGCGAAGACCGAGAGGCCGCAGTTGTGCGAGCCGAGGTTCCAGATCCCGGCCGCCATCTCGGCCTCGAAGCGCCCGCCGAGCACCGAGTCGAGGAGGAAGAAGCGGGTGAAGATGCCGTGGGTGACGAGCAGCGGCACGTCGCTGTCCCGGCCCGCCTCGAGCTCGGCCTTCAGCTTCCGGATCCGGGCGATCGCCTGCTCAAACGTTTCGCCCGAGGTGAGCTCGTGGATGTAGTCGATCTCCTCCGGCTCCAGCTCGAGCGCCGCGCCGAGCGCCTGAGCGGTTTCCCGGGTCCGCCGCAGGGGGCTGCTCAGCAGCCGGGTGATGCCGTGCTCGCGCAGCGCGATGCCGGCGGCATGCGCCTGTTCGACCCCGCGCTCGGTGAGTCGGTCGCTCCCGGAGCCCGGCGCAGGCTCGCCGCTGCGGGCGGCGTTGTGAACCGACTCGCCGTGGCGGAGGAAGAGCGCCCTCATTCGCGCGCGGGGGCGGCGCCGGCGACGACGTCGACGAAGTTCTCCAGGTGCTTGGTCGTCCAGCACTCGAAGGCGCCGTCGCAGTGGCGCTCGTAGGCGGCCATCACCGAGTCGCCGTAGTTCCAGTAGAGCTTCGGCTCGGGGTTGAGCCAGAACAGCCGCCCGGCGCGTTCGGCGATCTGGGCGAAGACCTCGGCGTGGGGCTCGCGGCCGTTGGTGCGGGCGTCGCCGAGCACGATCACGGTCGAGCGCGGGTCGAGGTCTTCGGAGATCTCGGTCAGGAACTCGAGCCAGACGCGGCCGTAGTCGGTGTAGCCGGAGACGTCGGCGACGCCGCCCTCGCTGGAGATCCGCTGGGCGATCGTGGCGAAGTCGCGCTCGTGCTCGAAGACGTCGGTCACCTCGCTGATCCGCTCGATGAAGACGAAGCTGCGCAGCTTGCGGAAGGAGTCGTGCAGGGCGTGCAGGACCGAGAGGAAGAAGACGCTGGCCGAGGTGACCGAGGTGGAGACGTCGCAGAGGACGTAGATCTCGGGCCGCCGCGGCCGTTTCGGCCGGTAGCGCAGCCGCAGCGGCACGCCGCCGGTCTCCAGCGAGGCGCGCATCGTCCGCCGTACGTCGACCATCTGACCCTTGCGGCGGCCGCGCTGCTCGTGCCCCAGCGTTGCCAGCCGCCGCTTCATCTGCGAGACGGCGCGGTGGACGGCGGCGAGGTCCTGGGTCGGGCTGGTCGGCAGCGCCCGGTCGAGCTCGGCGAGGGGGCGGGAGGGGGGCAGGGTCTCGGTCCGCTCGATCAGGTCCCTTTCGAGCTCGCGCCTCAGGTGGCGCTCGAAGCCGGTCAGCTGCTCGCGGTCGATCGGCGGCCGCTCGCCGCCGTCCTCCCCCGGCGGCTGCTGCCCGGCGGTGAGTCCGAGGGTGCGGCGGATCCGCTGCACGTCGACGCCGACCACGCCCGAGCCCTCGGCGCGGCCGAAGGCGGCGATCGCCAGCCGCGCCAGGTCGCGCATGCGGTCCTCGTCGCCGGCCGCCATCGCCTCGCGGATCGCCTCGCTCAGCTCGCCCATGTCGAAGCGCTCGCCCTCGCCGGCCGGCGGCCCGCCCTCGGCCTGCTCGCTGACCCCGCGCTGCACCGCCTCGGCCTCGGCGCTGCGGAAGAAGTAGCGGTCGAACAGCAGCTCGAAGACGCGGCGGTCGTCCTGGGACTTGGCGATCGTCGCCGCCAGCGCCTCGCGGAAGTCGGCGCGCGAGGTCCACTCGACCTCGCTCAGCGCCGCGAAGGCGTCGAGCATCTCCGAGGTGCCGACCGCGACCCCCTCGCCGCGCAGCTCCTCGCAGAAGCCGAGCAGCTTCGCCGCCAGGCCCGGCGGCCCGGCGTCAGCCTTCGGCCCGTAGGGGGTCGGCAAGTTTCACCCCGACTCGCTCGGCGACGAGGTCGATGTCGGTGCGGTGCTTGACGATGATCGACATCGACTGCGCGAAGGTCTCCTGGTCGATGTCCTCGGCGCCCATCAGCAGCAGCGTCCGGGCCCAGTCGATCGACTCGGCGATCGAGGGGGGCTTCTTCAGGTCGAGGGCGCGGACCATGTCGACGACCTCCACCAGCCGCGAGGCAAGCGCCTCCGGC
>DASTTQ010000011.1:0-12501 GCA_035760065.1 Solirubrobacterales bacterium | reverse complement strand
AGCGTCGGCAGCGACCCGCAGCCACGCTCGCCGCTCTGGAGTCGCGCCGCCTACGACCGCTACCTGCAGTGGGCGCTGGAGGCCGGAACCACCGACAACGGCGTCTTCGGGGCGAAGCTGATGTGGAACTACTTCGGCGAGTTCGTCAGCCTCCTGCGCAACATCCCCGCCTACCGCGACGTGCCGCTGACCACGCTGCTCCCCACCGTCTTCCCCGACCTCACCTTCGTCCGCGTCGTCCGCGCCAACAAGGTGCGCCAGGCGGTCTCGCTGTGGAAGGCGGTGCAGACGGCAACCTGGCGCGAAGACCACGCCGGCGCCGAGGCCGGCTCGGTCGAGGGCAACGGCGCCGCCTACCAGAGCTTCATCGAGGAGCACCGGCCGCAGCTCCGCTTCCACTACCGCGCGATCGACCACCTGCTCGACCAGCTCCTGGTCGAAGAGGCCTCCTGGGACGCCTTCTTCGAACACTCCGGCATCGAGCCGATCCTCGTCCTCTACGAGAACTTCGGCGCCGACTACGAGACCAGCACCCTCCACCTCCTCGAGCGCCTCGACATCTCCCCGCCCGACGGCTTCCAGTTCGAGCCGCGGATGAAGAAACAGTCGGACAAGATCAACGACGACTGGACGCGCCGCTACAGCGAGCTCCGCCTCGGCCGCGACTTCGACCTGGTGCCGGCCAAGGTCGATGCCCCCAGCAAGGCCTAGGAAGTTCGGCGCATCCGATTCCTGCCCCACTATGGTGGGTCCAAAGTCGGATGCGTTGCCGCCCCGCTCATCTCTCTATGGCAGCTGCCCTCACGGGAAGGCCGGCCTGAGAAGCGCGTTCGACAAAGCGCTTGTCTCCGCTGACCACGGTTCCTCCAAGCTGCACGGCCAGTGCCGCATAGGCGGCGTCGTATGCCGTCAGCGAATGCGCGATCGCAAGGGACAGCGCGGGCGGGACCAGCTGCTCATCCAGGGGGTGCCACTCCAGCTCCTCGAGCGTCGAGATCGTGTTGATCGCGGCCATCGCCGATTCGCGATCCAGCTCGTTGCGGCCAACGCGCTTCCATAGCGCGTTGGCGCACTCGATCAAGAGTAGATCCGGAGCATGAAGATCATCGCCTGAGCCACGGGCGCGGAGAAGGGTCTCCCGAGCCGGTGCCGACAACGGCTCGTCGAGATACAGCGCCACCATGACGCTCGCATCTACGACGATCGCAGCCACTACCGGTCACGGTCTTCGCGGATCAGCTCAGCGGCGGTAGGAGCACCGGCAGGAAGCGAGTGCTTCGCCCGAATCCGATCAGCCTCCTGGAGGAGCTGCTCCAGCGAGGTCCCGGCACGGGGTGCAAGGCTACGGCGCAGGAGCTCGATGGTCTCCGCGCTGAGGGACCGCCGGGCCGATGCAGCCTCACGACGCAACCTCTCGTAGAGCTCAGAAGGAACGTCCCTGACGTAAAGGGTAGGCATGCTTGCAAAATGCTAGCAGGCGAGATGGCGAAGCTACCGGGCGACCCAGGCGTCGGGGTCGGCGACGAGGTCGCTGACGACGCTGGGGAGCTCGCCGGAGACGAGGTCGGCGAGGGTGACCTCCTCGAGCACGTTGCGGAGGCTGGCGCGGACGGCGATCCAGACGTCCTTGAGGTGCTCGGCGTTGCCGCGGTATTCGATCGCCTCCGGGGGGGTCGACTGGACGTGGGCGATCGGGCCCTCGACCGCGCGGACGATCTCGGCGACGGTCACCTCGTCGGCCGGTCGGGCCAGCCAGTAGCCGCCCTTGGCGCCGCGGCGGGCGCGGACGATGCCGTGGTGCTTGAGCTCGAGCAGGATGTGCTCGAGGAACTGCAGGGGGATGTCCTGGGCCTCGGCCAGGCGCTCGCCCTTGACGGGGCCGCCGTTTCCCGCCGCCGCGAGCTCGGCGGCGGCCCGCACTGCGTAGTCGGCCTTCGCGGAAACTCGCATGTATCTAGTAAATCAGTCGGCGGGCAGGGTGCGGCCGAGCGTCCGCGCCTGATCCAGCTCGTGCCGGCGCTCCCGCTCCTCCTCTGCGAGGCGCTGGGTCTCGCGGCGGCGGTTGAGCCAGTGCGGCGCGTAGAGGACCAGCCCGAGCCCGATCGCGGCGATCCCGGCGGCGATCGGCCAGACCGAGGGATCGCCCTTCTGGATCGTGACGATGCCCGAGCCGACGAGGACGAGCCCGAGCGCGCTGCGGATGAAGCCCTGCGGAGCCCTGTCCGAAAGCGCCGCGCCGATCACCACGCCCGGCACCGAGCCGAGGAGGATGTTGCCGGCGAGGACGAAGTCGACGTTGCCGCCGACCCAGTGGGCGATGCCCGCGGCCCAGAGCAGGATCGCGGCGTGGAAGACGTCGGTGCCGACGACCTTCTTCGGCGCCAGGCGGTAGACGGCGATCAGCAGGATCGCGATCACCGTGCCCGAGCCGGCGGAGGTGATGCCGATCACGAAGCCGGTGGTGGCGCCGATCACGATCGCGGCGACCTTGTGGCGGCGCTCGACCTCGAAGCGGTCGCGCTCGTCGATCAGGTTGCGGAGGATCAGCGCCCGGGTCAGGGTGATGATCCCGACCATCAGCAGGGTGCCACCCAGCACCGCGTAGACGAGTGCGTTGAGGCGGTCCTCGCCGACCCGGCCCTGGATATAGGAGACGAGGGCGACGCCGGCGACCGCGGCGGGGACGCTGCCGGTGGCAAGCCAGCGGACCAGCTCCATGTTCACCGTCTTCATCCGGAGGTGGCGCCAGCCGCCGACGGTCTTGGTCACGGCCGAATAGAAGATGTCGGTGCCGATCGCGGTCGTCGGCTGGATCCCGAAGATCAGGATCAGCAGCGGGGTCATCAGCGAGCCCCCGCCCATGCCGGTCATGCCGACGAGTACGCCGATGCCCAATCCGAAGAGGACGATTGCCGGATCCATGCAGTGTTCCTCGGGCGCCGCACCACCCTGATTTCGACTTTCCTGACCTTCTTGGTCAGGAGTGCGGAGTGCGCCAGGATACCAGGATCAAGCCCGAAACTGGGAAATCTCAAACCGTCGATCCGCCGCCGCTCCCCGCAGATACGACGGCGGGAGGCATCCTCCTGCGCGGGGTCGGCCACTCCTATGGCGAGCTGCGCACGGTCGACGGCCTCGACCTGACGGCAGAGGCGCACGAGGTGGTCGGGCTCGTCGGACCATCCGGTTGCGGCAAGTCGACGCTGCTGGAGCTGATCTGCGGGCTGCGCGAGCCGAGCGGCGGCACGGTCGAGGTCGGTGGTCGCTCGGCTCCCTCCGAACGGCTCGGCCGCTGCGCCTTCATGCCCCAGCGCGACCTCCTCCTCCCCTGGTACTCGGCGATCGACAACGCCGCCCTCGCCCTGCGCAACCAGGGCATCCGCCGCGGTGCGGCCCGGGGCGCCGCGGCCGAGCTCTTCCGCCGCTTCGGCCTCGGCGGCTTCGAGGAGGCGCGGCCGTCCGAGCTCTCCGGCGGGATGCGCCAGCGGGTCGCCTTCCTGCGCACGCTGATCGCCGGCAAGCCGGTCCTGGCGCTGGACGAGCCCTTCGCCGCCCTCGACGCGATCACCCGGGCGGAGATGCAGGAGTGGCTGGCGAGGGCGCTGCGCACCGACCCGCGGACCGTCGTCCTCGTCACCCACGACGTCGAGGAGGCGCTCTACCTCTGCGACCGGGTCGCCGTCCTCTCCCCCCGCCCCGCCCGGGTGGTCGCCGAGCTGAGCGCCCCCGGCCATCGCGCCGAGGACCGCGACGCCGCCGTCACCGACCCCGCCTTCGTCGCCGCCCGCGAAAGCGCCCTGCGAGCGCTCCACCGAGCGATGCGTGGTTCCTAAGTCCGGCTATGCACGACAAAGGAACCACGCGATGGGGGACGGTGAGGCGGATCCTGCTGCCGGCGGCGCTGCTCGCCGCCCTCGTCGGCGCCTGGCAGATCGCCGCCTCGACCGGCGCGATCGCCGAACTCCTCAGCCTCGAACCGTATTTGGTCCCCTCGCCCGCCGAAATCGCCCAGTCGCTCTGGGAGAACCGCAGCCTGCTCGCCGAAAACGCCTGGGTGACGTTGCGGGAGATGGTCTTCGGCATCCTCTGCGCGCTCGTCGTCGGCATCGGCTTCGCGATCGCGATGTACCGCTGGCGCGCGGTCCACGACGCCTCCTATCCGCTGATCGTCGCCTCGCAGACGATCCCGGTGGTCGTAATCGCGCCGATCCTCATCGTCTGGTTCGGCTACGGGCTGCCGCCGAAGATCTTCATCATCGCCCTGGTCTGCTTCTTCCCGGTGACGATCGCAGCCCTCGATGGCCTGCGGTCGGTCGATCCCGAGGCAGTGAAGATGATGCGCACGCTCGACGCTTCGCGCTGGCAGCGGTTCCGGCGGGTCGAAGCGCCGACCGCTCTTCCCAGCCTCTTCACCGGCGTCAAGATCGCCGTCGTGATCGCGCCGATCGGCGCGGTCTTCGCCGAGTGGGCGGGTTCCAGCGCCGGGCTCGGCCACCTGATCCAGTCCGACACGGCCCTGTTCGAGGTTGCGCGCCAGTTCGCCACGGTCGCCGTCCTCTCGGCGCTGGCGCTGGCGTTGATGGGTCTGACGGTGCTCGCGGAGCGGCGCGTCGTCAGATGGCGATAGAACTCCCGCGATGAACCGCCACCGGATTCCGGCGATCGCCCTCGCCGTCCTCGCCCTGACCGTTGCCCTCGCCGCCTGCGGCGCCAAGAGCGAGGGAGGGGGCGGCGAACGCGAACCCTTCAGCCTGACGCTCGACTTCTACCCCAACCCCGACCACGCCGGGATCTACATGGCCAAGAAGCTGGGCTACTTCGAAGAAGCCGGGCTCGACGTCAGCATCGACGCTCCCTCGGACCCGGCAGCGCCGGTCAAGCAGGTCGCCGCCGGCCGCACCGACCTGGCGATCTCCTACGAGCCCGAGGTCGCCCTGGCGCGCGAGCAGGGCCTCGACGTCGTCGCCGTCGGCGCCCTCGTCAACCGGCCGCTCACCTCGCTGATCTGGCTCAAGCAGTCCGGGATCAAAGGCGTCGGCGACCTCAAGGGCAAGACGATCGCCACCGCCGGCATCCCCTACCAGGACGCCTTCCTGAAGACGATCCTCGCCCGCGTCCACCTCGCCCCCGAAGACGTCAAGTCGGTCAACGTCGGCTTCGGCCTGATCCCCGCCGTGGTCTCCGGTTCGGCGCAGGCGATGCTCGGCGGCTACAGCAACGTCGAGGGGGTCGACCTGCGCGAACGCGGCAAAGCGCCGGTGGTGACGCCCGTGGACAAGCTCGGGGTGCCGACCTACGACGAGCTCGTCTTCGTCGCCAACCGCAGCCAGCTCGAAGAGGACCCGCAGAAGATCCGCCTCTTCCTCGCCGCGCTGCAGCGCGGGACCGAAGCGGCGGTGAAGAGCCCCGGGGCCGCGACCAAGGCGGTCACGGAAGCCAACCCCGACCTGGAACCGAAGCTCACCGCCGCGGAGGTGAAGGCGACGCTGCCACTGCTCGGCGCCCGCGTCAGCGGCCATCCCTTCGGCTACATGGACCCGAAGCAGTGGGAAGCCTTCGCCGGCTGGATGCGCGACAACGGCCTGATCGAATCGCTGCCGCAGACGAGCGAGCTGCTCGACGACGGCTACCTGCCCTCGGGCGAAATCCCGGAATAGCCGAGCGCCCCTTCGGCGATCAGGCGGCTGACCTCCCGCTCGGGCATCGCCGCCTGGAACAGGTAACCCTGGGCGTAGTCGCAGTTCAGCCGCTGCAGCTCGGCCAGCTGCACCTCGCTCTCCACCCCCTCGGCGATCACCTCCAGCGAGAGCCCCCGCGCCATCCCGATGATCGCCTCGACGATCGCCGTCGCCTCCTGCTCGATCCCGAGGGCTTCCACGAAGGAGCGGTCGATCTTCAGCGCGTGGAAGGGGAAGCGGTTGAGGTAGGCGAGCGAGGAGTAGCCGGTGCCGAAGTCGTCCAGCACCAGCCGCACCCCCAGCTCGTTCAGCTTCTCCAGCGAGGCGATCGCCGTCGTCGACTCGTCGACGAGCACGCTCTCGGTGATCTCGAGGCGCAGGCTGACCGGATCGAGCCCGGTGCGGGCGAGGATCTCTTCGATGTCGGCGGCGAAGTCCCGCCGGGCGACCTGACGGGCGGAGAGGTTGACGGCGACGTCGAGCGGCCGTGAGTCGGGGCGCAGCTGGTGCCACTCGAGCGCCTGGCGGCAGGCCCGCTCCTGGACCCAGCGGCCGATCGGCCCGATCATCCCGCTGTCCTCGGCGATCGAAACGAACTCGGAGGGGTCGAGCAGCCCCCGCTCGGGGTGGCGCCAGCGGAGCAGCGCCTCGAGGCCGGACATCTCGCCGGAACGCAGGTTGACGACCGGCTGGTAGTAGAGGGCGAGCTCGTCGCGCTCGAGCGCGTGGCGCAGCTCGCGTTCGACCTCGAGGCGGCGGGCGGCGCCGGCGCGCATCTCGGCGTCGAAGAGGACGCAGCGGGAGCGGCCGCTTTCCTTGGCCCGGTACATCGCCGCGTCGGCGTCGCGGATCAGCAGCTCGGCGTTGACCGGCCGCTCTTCTCCCGGCCGCGAGACGGCGACGCCGATGCTGGCGGTGACGAAATGGTCCACCCCGTCGATCGAGAACGGCTGGACGAAGGCGGCGGCGACCCGGTCGGCGATCGCCAGCGCCTCCCCTTCGTCGGCAAGGCGGTCGATCAGGATCCCGAACTCGTCGCCGCCGAAGCGGGCGACGATGTCGCCCGGGCGCAGGTGCGCGCGAAGCCGCGGCGCCACCGCGCGCAGCAGGGCGTCGCCGGCATGGTGGCCGAGGCTGTCGTTGATCAGCTTGAAATGGTCGAGGTCGAGGAAGAGGATGCCGACCGGAGAGCCGGAGGCCGCCGCCTTGCGGAGCGCCTCGCCGAGCGCGTCGACGAAGCTGAGGCGGTTGGGCAGGCCGGTGAGCGGGTCGTGGAGGACGCGGTAGCGCAGCGCCTGGTCGGCGTTGTGGCGCTCGATCGCGTCGGCGAGGACGTTGGCGGCGGCCTGGACGAAGGGGACGTCCTTGGCGCTGAAGCGGTGCGGCTCGGTGGCGTGGACGTCGAGCACGCCGAAGGGCCTGTTCTTGCCGTCGATCACGACCGCGAGGCTGCTGGCGGCGCCGAAGGCGCGCAGCACCGGCGGCATCGTGTGGCGGGTCTCGTGCTCCCAGTCGGGGACGATCGCGTGGGTGCCGGAGTCCAGGGCGGCGCCGACATGCGAGTCGCGCGAGGCGGAAACGCGGCGGCCGGCGCCGGTCACCGAGCCCTCCAGCCCGGCCCGCAGGCCGAGCCGCCGCCCGTCGCGCCCCAGCTCCCAGATGCAGGCGCTGTGGATGCCGGAGACCTTGCCGATCAGCTCGGTGGCGACCGCCATCAGCTCCTCGGGGTCGCCGTTCTGCAGCGCCCGCTCCCCGAGGCGGGCGACAACCGCCTGCTGGGAGAGGGCGCGCTGCAGCTCCTCCTCCGCCTCCTTGCGCTGGCTGACGTCGTAGAGGACCCCGTGCCAGATCGGCACCCCGTCCTCGTCGGCTTCCAGCACCGCCTCGTCGTGGATCCAGACGACGGCGCCGTCGTGCCGGAACATCCGGTACTCGGAGGGCGCGACGTCGCGCTTGCCGAGGACCTCCTCCGTCTCGTCCGCGAGCGCCCGCTCGCGGTCGTCGGGGTGCAGGAGGCCGGCCCAGAGGCCGGGGTCGCTGACGAACTCCTCCGGCCGGTAGCCGAGGATCTCCTCGACCTGGGGGCTGACGTAGCGCCAGCGCCCTTTCTCGCCCAGCTCGGCGCTGTAGACGATCACCGGCAGCTGCTCGACCAGCCGGCGGAAGTCATGGCCTCCCGCGGCAAGCTGATCGAGGAACCGCTGCACCTCGTGCTCGGGCCAGTTCCTGTCCGGGGCATCCATCCACCCCGCATATCGACGCCGGGTGACAAGTGCTTGAACCTGGAGCGTCTAGGCGGCCAGACGCAGCGGCGGGCCCCGGGAAACGAGCTGGTTGAGCCCAGCGAGCGTCAGCGCCCCAACCAGGCCGCGGTAGGGCTCATACGGCGAGTAGAACTCTTCGACCTCGGGTACGCTGGCGCGGCGCCCGAGCCCGGCGAGCCGACCGACGAGCTTGACGTAACCGAGGTCTCCGGCGGGCAGCGAGTCGACTTCGTTGCGCCCGAAGAGGCCCAGGCACTGAACCGTCCAGGGCCCGATCTGCGGCCTCGCCAGCAGCCGCCGGTCGCCCTCGGGACTCTCGATCCGGCAGCGGCCGGCAACGACGTCGCGGGCCAGCAGCCGCAGCGCCACGGCGCGTTTGCCGACCAGCTCCATCTGCTCAAGTTCGGCCGGCGCCCGGCCGGCGATTGCCTCGGGGCCGGGGACGTCCCGCAGGGCGTTCCGTCCCTCTCCGAGCCGCGCACCCCAGCGGCCGGCGATCCGCCGCTCGATCAGCGCCGCCCGCTCGGCCTCGATCAGCTGGCCGACGGCGGCGGCGGCCAGCGCCTCCCAGGGCCAGGGCCGCCCTTTCGGGCGAAAGTCGGGCATGCGGCGGATCAGCGGCCCGACCAGGCGGTCGCGGCGGAAGCGGCGGTGGAATTCGGAGAGGTCGACGTCGACCCAGAGGGCGCAGCGCATCCGCTCGATCGCCCGCTCGAGCTGCTCCGGGCCCGCTGTGCCGCCGGCGGGCGCGGCGACGACCGGCGGCCGCGCGACGCGCCCCGGGTCGATCGCCTCGGCCCGAAAGCGGACCCGGTCGCGAGCCGGCTGCCAGGCCCGGACCAGGATCGGGCTGCCCTCGACGTGCAGCAGCCGCGTCGCCACCCCGCCCCGCACCCGCAGCGTCCGGTCAGCGCTCCCCCGCGGGAGCCGGTACGGCGAAGGCGGCCGCACCTCCACCTCGACGGGCCGATTTGTCAACTTCCTCCGCCCGACGGGCCGATTTGACCCCATATATGGGTCAAATCGGCCCGTCGGCAGCGTGCGGGCGTCAAATCGGCCCATCGGCGGCCTCAGCGGCCGAGGAGGTGAACGTCGACCAGGAAGGAGCGGCTGGCGATCACGTTCCGGCGCTCGCCGCGGCGACGAACCGGGCGGCGCTGTGGCCGCACCTTGCCGGCGGCGCTGGTGACGGCGCGCACCGCGGCGACGGTGGCGGCGCCAGCGAGGACGCCCCCGGCTGCGGCAAGCGCGGCGGTGCGCACCTCGGGCCGCAAGACAACCGAGGTCCCGGCCGTCCCTTCGTAGCTCGTGGGAAGCCGCCGCACCGGGTCGGTCGCGTCCCCCCGCGCGGCGTCTTCTTCGGCGATGACCTCGCCGTCTAGGAGGGGTTGCTCGTCCACCCGGGCGACTCTAGCGCGCCGGCTGGTCGCCTCCGTCGAGCGATAGCTCGTAAACACGGTACTTCTTGACGATCTCCGCGCTCATCGCTTCGAGGCCGCGGTTCATCGCCTCGTTGGTCTCGAGGATCCAGCCCGCCTCGCCGTGCTTCTGGCGTGACCGCGCGGCGGTGTCGAAGTGCTCGACGTAGAGCGAGGCGGCGACGCCGGTGTGCTGATGCTCGGGCTTGACCCCGAGGAAGCCGACCCGGACCTGGTCGGCGATCCGGTTGCGGTTGAGGAAGTACCACCAGCCGAGAGGCAACAGCCGCCCCTTCATCTTCTTCAGCACCTGGTTGACGTCCGGCAGCGTGATCGCCACCGCGATCGTCTCGCCGTCCTTTTCGGCGACCATGAACCAGTCCCGCGCGAAGACCAGGTGCATGTCCATCGTGTAGGCGTCGAGATCCTCCTTCGAGTAGGGCACGAACCCCCAATTCCGGGCCCAGGCGGCGTTGTAGATCTCGGCGAAGCGGTCCATCTCCTGGCGCAGGTGCCGGCGCGACATGCGGCGAATCTTCACCCCGTGCTCCTCGCGGGCGCGCTTGTCGAGGTCGAAGAGGATCGGCAGCATGTCCTCGCGGTCGCTGATGTCGAGGAACCAGGAGTAGAGGTCCATCGCCTTCTCCAGCCCGGCCCCCTCGCAGAGGCGCTGGTAGTAGGGCGGCTGCCAGGGCTGCCTGATCAGCGGCTGCAGCTCGTGCCCCTCGATCAACACCCCGCTCTCCTCGTTCATCGAGAAGTCCATCGGCCCGACCATGCGGTCGCAGTCCCGATCCCGCAGCCACTCCTCGGCGGCGCCGAGCAGCGCGCTCATCGCCTCCGGGTCGTCCTCCAGCTCGACGAAGCCGAACATCCCCCAGCGGCTCTCGTGGAACTCGTTGAAAGCATGGTCGACCTGGGCGGTGATCCGCCCGACGACCCGCTCTCCGCGCAGGGCGAGGAAGTACTCCGCCTCGCCGTGCTTGAAGTAGGGGTTGAGCCTGCGGTTGAGGAAGAAGCGGCGCTCGAGCTTCAGCGGCGGCACCCAGGGGGTTCCGGCGTGGAGGCGGAACGGGAGGTCGATGAAGCGCTTGAGGTCGCGCCGGCTGCGCACCGGGCGGATGGTCAGGCTTCCGGCGGTCGGGGGTTCGCGCTCCGCGCTCACGGGGCGCAACCTACACTTTCGGGAGATGAGCGAGACCGCGAAGGCTCCGGTCGACGTCTTCGAGAAGGCGCGCAACCACGACCGCCTCGAGCAACTCGAAGCCGCCAAGGAGCACGACCTCCTGCCCTACTTCCGCCTGCTGACGTCGCAGGCCGGCCCCGTCGTCGAGATGGAGGGCCGGGAGACGATCATGCTCGGCTCCAACAACTACCTCGGCCTGACCGGCGACGAGCGGGTCAAGGCCGGCGCCCGCGACGCGCTCGAGACCTACGGCACCGGGGTGACCGGCTCCCGGCTGCTGAACGGGACGACGCCGCTCCACCTGGAGCTGGAGGAGGAGCTGGCGGAATGGATGCGGACCGAGGACGCAATCGTCTACACGACCGGCTACCAGTCGAACGTCGGCTGCATCGGCACCATCCTCGGTCCCGGCGACACCGTCATCTGCGACTCCGGCGACCACGCCTCGATCCTCGACGGCTGCCGCCTCTCCGGCGCCAAGCTGCGGCCCTTCCGTCACAACCGCATGGACAAGCTGGAGAAGATGCTCCAGCGCGCCGCCGGGGACGGGGGCGGCGTCCTCGTCGTCGTCGACGGCGTCTTCTCGATGGAGGGCGACGTCTGCAACCTGCCCCGCATCGTCGAGCTGTGCAAGGCCCACGGCGCCCGGCTGCTGGTCGACGAGGCGCACGGAGCGGGCGTCCTCGGCGCCCGCGGCGCCGGCGCCTGCGAGCTGTTCGGGCTCGAGGACGAGGTCGACCTGCGGATGGGGACCTTCTCCAAGAGCCTCGCCTCCTGCGGCGGCTTCATCGCCGGCCCGGCCGACGTGATCGAGTACCTGAGGATCTCGTCCCGCTCGTTCGTCTTCAGCGCCTCGGCGGTCCCGGCCGCGGTCGGGGCGGCGCTGGCGGCGCTTCGGGTTATCCGCGCCGACGGGCCGCAGCTGTTCGAGCGCCTGCTCGGCAACGCCGAGTACCTGCGCGAGGGGCTGCGCCACCTGGGGCTGACGGTGGTCGAGCCGGGGACGCTGCCCGACGGCACCGTCGCCACCACCCCCGTGGTGCCCGTGGTCGTCGGCGACGACTGGCAGGCCGTCCTGCTCTGGAAGGCTCTCTTCGACAACGGCGTCTACACCAACGTCGCGATCCACCCGGCGGTGCCGCCCGGCGGAGCGCTGCTGCGGACGAGCCTGATGGCCACCCACGAGCGGGAGCATCTCGACGGCGCGCTCGGCACGCTCGCCCGGATCGTCGCGGACTTCCCGACCTTAGCCCGCCGGTAACGGATTCTTGACATCCCCCGGCCGGGGTAGTTTCAGGCTTGTCCGAATTCGGACAAGCGGGGGAAGGCGCCGAAATTGTTGCTCTTAGCGAATGGGTCGGACGCCATTTCGGCACAGCCGGGTTGACGCGCGGTACCCGGAAGACGTAGCTTGGCGTCCTCGCTGATCGACCCGGTGAGGACGCTCGGCAAGAGAGAGAAGAGGGTTCGGTAGGACCGACGGCCTTGGGAGAGGCGTTTGGTCGCCCGGCCCGGACCCCATACCCCAGTAAACGATTCCTTGAAGGGAGGAGTCCAGTGGAAGCTGCCTCAACGGCACCACCATCATCGACCATTGCCCCATCCGAGGCCCCACAGCACATGAGGGCGCTGGAGAGGGCCAACATGGTGCGACTTGCGCGCGCCGAGCTGAAGCGCGCGATCGCACGGGGCGATATGGACGCCGCGGAGGTGGTTCGCAGTTGCCCGTGGGAGACCGAGAGCATGACCATCGCCGAGCTGCTGACCAGCCAGCGGCGCTGGGGCCGGACCCGGGCGCGCAAGTTCCTGATCCCGCTGTCGTTGAACGAGAACAAGCAGCTGGGGACGCTTACCGAGCGGCAGCGGCGGATGCTGGCCCAGGAGCTCGTCACGCGGTCTGTCGGCCGCGAGGCGGTCGCGGCTTAAGCCTCAGTGCGTTGAGGGGGAGCGGGGTG
>DASTTQ010000010.1:0-29569 GCA_035760065.1 Solirubrobacterales bacterium | reverse complement strand
GCACGATCGAGCAGCGACCCGAGACGGTGCCAAGCGCGGCGACCGCGATCCCGCACGACTACTCCAAGCGGCTGATGGTCTTCGGCGGCCGCTCCTCGATGGAGCTGGCCGCCAAGGTCGCCGGCAAGCTGGAGCTCGACCTCGGCCAGGTCACCCTCAAGACCTTCGCCAACGGCGAGGTCTACTGCCGCTACGAGGAGTCGATCCGCGGCGCCGACGTCTTCCTCGTCCAGTCGACCTGCGCCAACGAGCAGAGCGGCATGACCCCCAACGACTCGCTGGTCGAGCTGCTGACGATGATCGACGCCGCGCAGGGCGCCTCCGCGCACAGGATCATCGCCGTCATGCCCTGGTACGGCTACGCGCGCCAGGACAAGAAGTCGGCGCCTCGCGAGCCGATCTCCGCCCGCATCGTCGCCAAGTGCCTGGAGGGGGTCGGCATCGACCGCGTCCTCACCATGGACCTGCACGCCGGCCAGGTGCAGGGCTTCTTCCACGTCCCGGTCGACCACATGACGGCGATGCCGATGCTGACCCAGTGGTTCATCGACCAGGAAATGACCGAGGAGCTCGTGATCGTCTCCCCGGACGCCGGCCGGGTGAAGACGGCCCGCAACTTCGCCCGCCGCATCGGCACCCAGTGGGCGGTGATGGAGAAGGAGCGCCCGGCCCAGGCCGTGGCCGAGATCGGCTACGTGGTCGGCGACGTCAAGGGCAAGACCGCGGTCCTCGTCGACGACATGATCGCCACCGCCGGCACCCTCTGCGCCGCCGCCCAGACGGTGATCGACGAGGGCGCCGCGCGGGTGATCGCCTGCGCCACCCACGGCGTCTTCTCCGGCGCCGCCTACGAACGGCTGGAAAACTCGGCGATCGAGCAGATCGTCGTCACCGACACCCTGCCGCTGCGCCCCGGCGCCCCGGACAACATCACCGTCCTCAGCACCGCCAGCACCTTCGCCGACTCGATCCGCCGCATCTTCACCGACGACTCGGTCTCCGAGATCTTCGCCGGCGAGAACCAACTCTTCTGAGCGCCCTGGCCGCGGAGGACCGCAAGCTGCGCCTGGTCGGCCACAAGGGGGCCGACCTGATCGCGCCCGGGAACACGATCGAGTCGTTCCACGCCGCGGCCGAGGCCGGGGTGCACATGATCGAGATGGACGTGCTCTGGCTGGCGGACGCGCACCTGCCGCTGGAGCAGCGCCACCCGCTGGTGATCGCGCACGACTGGGAGGACGCGGCGCGGCGGACGCCGCTGAAGCTGACCGAGGCGCTCGACGCCTTCCTCGAGCCGCCGCTGGATGAAGTCGAGATCGACCTCGACATCAAGCTGCCGGGCAGGGAGGAGGAGGTGGTC
Source organism: Solirubrobacterales bacterium (assembly GCA_035760065.1). Lineage (GTDB taxonomy): Bacteria > Actinomycetota > Thermoleophilia > Solirubrobacterales > 70-9 > VAYN01. The sequence goes on along the minus strand of DASTTQ010000010.1, from coordinate 28,209 downwards.
GCGGCGCTGCGCGAGCGGGACCTGATCGAGCGCTCGATGATCTCGACGATGGAGATGCACACGCTCAAGCGCATCCTCGAGCTGGCGCCGGAGCTGCGCCGCGGCTGGACCTACCCCAAGGTCACCAGGGACTGGACCTCGCGCCGCTGGGCGCGGCTGCCGATGCGCGCCGCCCTGATCGGGATGCGCGCCCAGCTGCCCGGCCTCGCCGCCCAGAAGCTGCCGCAGTTCGGCGTCGCGGCGATGTGGGTCTACCACCCGCTGATCTCACCCCGCCTGGCTCGCATCTGCGAGCTCGCCGGCGTCGAGCTGATCGCCTGGACCGTCGACGAGCGGCCGCGGATGGAGCGGCTGGTCGCCGCCGGCGTGCACGGGATCTGCTCCAACGACCCGCGCCTGTTCGCACAGCTCCGAGATTGAGGGGGTCATCGCCCCCGAAATCTCGGAGAGGCTGGTCAGACCGTCCCGGGGGTGGCCCCGGGCGGGCTCGAGGCGCGGCCGCCTTTGGTCCGCACGGCGGACTCCAGGTCCTCCTGCGTGAACGGACCGTATGCCTGGCCCTCGAGCGCGTAGCGGTAGAGGGCGACGCCGAAGATGCCGCTGAGCGCCTTGGAGACGAGCAGGGCGATGGCCAGGGCGATCGCGCCGACGACGACCAGCAGCGCGCCGGCGAAGGAGGCCGAGGGCCAGACGGCGACGCCGACCGCGATCAGCAGGACCGCCGGCAGCACGCCGAGGAGGAAGACGGCGCCGCCGATCGCGATGTTGCCGGTGATCTGCTGACCCCAGCGCTGGCGGAACATCGAGGCTGAGCGTTTGATCGTCTCGAACGGGCCGGTGCCCTCGATCGCGATCACCGGCACCGCGAGGAAGGTGACGAGCGACCAGGCCATCCCGACCAGGCGGGCGGCGATCTGGCCGCCGATGCCGCCCTGGTTCTCGAGCACGCCCATCACCGCGCTGATCGCGGTCGAGACCGCCGCCCAGCCGCAGATCTGGGCGAAGCGGCTGCGGGCGACCGCGAGGCCGTCGGCGACCGTCGCCTGCTGGCCGCGGAAGATCATGTCGGCGCAGGCCGCCAGCCCGACGCTGAAGTAGAAGCCGACGACGCTGAGCGCGTAGACCCCGATCACCACCAGCGGGATCGCCCCCGCCAGCTCGTCCTTGTCGAACAGGTACAGGCCGGGACCGAGGAAGACGACCGCCGGCACGATCGTGGCGAGCGCCCCGTAGAGCGGGAAGCGGATCAGCTCCCGGTGCTCGTTCAGGAGCGCCCAGCTTTTCTTGGTCAGGCCCCAGCCCCGTTTGATCCGGCTCATGCGTTCCTCTCCTTCGCGCTTTTCGGCTCTACCGAGCCTTACCGACTCAGACGTTCTCGGCAAGCCCCGGCGCCCGCTTGATTCCGCGTTCGTCGAAGTACTCCCACTCCTGCTCGCCGAGCTCGGTCGCAGGCGGGTCGGCGTAGACCCACTCGCGGAAGATCCGGTGCCAGTTGCGCTTCGCCCGCAGCTGCCCGAGGACGGCGACGACGCCGATTTCCATCCGCCGCCCCATCAGCTCGTCGGCGGGGATCGACTCGCGCCGCATCAGGTCGTAGTACTCCGAGCGCGGGTCGTTGGTCGACTCGATGATCTTCATCACCCGCCGGGGGGTGATCTCGATCTCGCGGTCTTCGATGTACCAGCCGCCGACCGCGCCCATGTGCTCCAGCAGCCGTTCGGCGTCGAGCTTGGAGGGGTTCTTGACGAAGCCGAGGTCGTGCAGCGCCTGGCGGAATGCCTCGGGGTCGTTGCGCGAGGCGGCGTCGAAGGCGCGCTGCTCGAGCAGCAGCTGCTCGCGGTCGAGCTTCTTCGTCATCCCGAAGTCGAGGAAGGCGACCCGCCCGTCGTCCATCAGGATGTAGTTGCCGGGATGGGGATCGGCGTTGAAGTGCTGCAGGTGGAACATCGAGCCGAGGCTGCCGCGGAAGACGATCTCGCCGAAGCGGCTGCGCTCGTCGTGCGGCAGCTGCTTGATCTCCTCGAAGCCCTTGCCCTCGACCAGCTCGGTGACAAGCACCCGCCGCCGCGAGAGCCGCGTCACCACTTCGGGCACGTAGATGAACGGGTGTTCGCGGTAGGCGCGCGAGAAGGTGCGCTGGTTCTGGGCCTCGTACTCGTAGTCGAGCTCCTCCATCACCCGCTCGCGGATCTCCGCCGCGATCGCCTTCGCGTCGAGACCCGGGGCGAGCACCCGCGCCAGCCGCACGATCGTCCCCGCGTTGCGCAGGTCGGAGTCGAGCGCCTCGGCGATCCCCGGGTACTGGATCTTCACCGCGACCCGGCGGCCGTCGAGCAGCTCGGCGCGGTGGACCTGGCCGATCGAGGCCGCCGCGAACGCCTCGCGGTCGAACTCGGCGTAGAGCTCGGAGAGCGGCTCGCCTTCGTACTCCTCCTCCAGCACCTTCTCGACCTTCTCCCAGGGCATCGAGGGCGCGTCGGTGCGCAGCTTCGCCAGCTGCTCCTGGTAGATGTCGCGGTACTCCTCGGGGATGAACTCGGTGTCGATGAAGGAGGCGAACTGGCCGAGCTTCATCGCCGCGCCCTTCATCTGGCCCAGGGCGCCGACCATCTTCATCGCAGTCTCCAGGTGGCGCTGCTCGAGCCGCTCCCTGCCCTCCTCCTCGGAGCGGCCGACGTTGGTCGCCTTGGTCCCGGCGTAGCGCGCCCCCTGGACGCCGACGATCGAGCCCAGCTTGGCGGAGCGGCGCAGGCGCCCTTTGGGGATCTTCGAGTCGTCGGCCATCGGCGCAAGGTTGCCACAGGAGGCCCTCTGCGGCCGGTTTCTCTATCCTCTCCCGTCCGATGGCCAGCGATCGCGCCACGCTCAAAGCTGCTCCCCGCGCCGACTTCGGCTCACGCGCGTCCCGCCGCATGCGCCGCGACGGCGTCGTGCCGGGGGTCGTCTACTCGGGCGGCTCGGAGGCGAAGCCCTTCCAGGTGAGCGAACGCGACATCCGCAGCGTCCTCCAGGAAGGCGCCGCGCTCTTCGACCTGGAGATCGAGGGCAGCAAAGCCGTCCCGGTCGTGGTCAAGGAACAGCAGCACCACCCGGTGCGCGGCAGCCTCCAGCACCTCGACCTGATGCAGGTCAACCTCAAAGAGGAAATCCAGGCCGAGGTCGCGATCGAGCTCGAAGGCGTCGAGGACGCCCCGGGCGTGCGCGGCGGCGGCGTGCTCGAGCACGTCACCCGCGAGGTGACCGTCGAAGCGCTGCCGGCCGAGATCCCCGACCGCATCGTCGTCGACGTCTCGGCGATGGAGGTCAACGACACCCTGCAGCTCGATGTGGTCACCCCGCCCGAGGGCGTCAAGTTCGTCGCCGACGAACCGGAGGAGATCACGATCGTCACCGTTTCGCCGCCGCGGGTCGAAGAGGTCGCTCCCGAGGTCGAGGAGGAGGCCGAGCTGGTCGGCGAGGGCGAGGAGGGCGCCGAGGGCGAGGCCGCCGAGGGCGAGGGCGGCGGCGAGTCGGGCGAGGGCGAGGGCGAGTAGCCCCTGTCGCTGTTCCGCCGCCGCGGAGGCGGCGAGCAGGGCGAGCGCATCCTCGTCGTCGGGCTCGGCAACCCCGGGCCCGAGCACGCCGGCGACCGCCACAACCTCGGTTTCATGGTGGGCGAGGAGCTGGCCCGGCGCTGGGACCTGGGCCGGCCGCGCGAGAAGTTCCGCGCCCGGCTCTGGGAAGGCCGGACGGGCCCCGGCGGCCCGCGGGTCGCGGTGCTGCTGCCGCAGACCTACATGAACGCCTCCGGCGAGGCGGCGGGGCCGGCGCGCGGCTCGCTGAAGGTGCCGCTCGACCGGGTGGTCGTCGTCCACGACGAGATCGACCTCCCCTTCGGCGAGATCCAGCCGCGCCTCGGCGGCGGCCTCGCCGGCCATAACGGCCTCAAGAGCTTGAAGAAGGGCTTCGGCGACGCCGGGTTCTGGCGGCTGCGGGTCGGCGTCGGCCGGCCCGACTCGACCGATCCCGAGATCGTCGCCGCCTACGTCCTCGGCCGCTTCCGCGAGCCGAAGGCGGAGGTCGAGGGGCTGATCGCCGCCGCCGCCGAGGAGACCGAGCGCCTGGTCGAACGGATAGCTTCAGAGGCATGAGCGCAGAGAACGGCGGCACCCCCGGGAACGAGGTCACCACCTACTCCGTCGACGAGCAGGGGGTGGCGCTGGTCCGCCTCGACCGACCGCAGGCGCGCAACGCGATCAACACCCAGATGCTGACCGAGCTGCTCGAGCACCTCGCCGTCGCCCGCGGCGACGAGGCGGCGCGGGTGCTGGTCTTCAGCTCCGCCGACCACCTCGGCCTCTCCGCCGGCGCCGACGTGCGCGAGGAGCTCGACGAGGAGGGCAAGGTCCGCCGCATGCAGCTCTTCGCCGACCTCTACGACGCCGTCGTCGCCTTCCCGAAGCCGACGATCGCCGCCTGCCACGGCGACGTCGTCGGCGGCGGCGCCGAGATCGCCGTCGCCTGCGACATGCGCATCGGCGGCTCCAACCTGCGGATGCGCTTCCCCGGCGCCGCCCTCGGCGTCCCGGTCGGTCCCGCCCGCCTCGTCACCCTCTGCGGCCTCGCCGCCGCCAAGTACCTGCTCCTCAGCTCGCGCACCGTCGGCGCCGACGAGGCGCTGCGGATGGGCTTGGTCAACCGCGTCGCTCCCGCCGCCGGGACCGAGGAAGCCGCGCTCGAGCTCGCCGCCGGCGTCGCCGCCCATCCCCCCGAGGCGGTCGCCCGCCTGAAGCGGATGCTGCACGAGTGGGACGACGTCGTCGGCCGCTCCGCGGCCGAGGGCAAGGGCCAGGTGGAGTGGCAGCGCACCGGCCCGGGCCTGCCGGGGCGGGAGGGCCCATTTGGGTAACGAGACCTTAATTAGGGTAAAAAAGGGGTAATCAGGGCTTAATTGGGGTAATCTAGGTCTATAATTACCCTAATTAGAGGCTGGTTATCCCAATGAAGAGCTTTCAAGATCCCGTTCGCACTTTCGCCGGCATGCCTGCTTCTCTTGGCGTGTTGCTGCAGCGTGTGGATCGAGGAAGTGGGCGGCAGCAGCTCTATGAGGATCAAATCCCCGAGTTGCTCCGTCGGCTTGCACAGCAGACGAAGGTCGAGTCGATCACCGCCTCCAACGCGATCGAGGGCGTCGAGGTCGATGCGGATCGTGCGGAGGTTCTCGTCGAGACGGGGTCGCACCGCTTTCGAAACCGCAGCGAGAAGGAGTTCGCCGGATATGCCGATGCCCTGGACGGATTGATGCGAGCCGAGAGCCTCGAGATCCTGACGGTTCCGCGGCTGCTCGAGCTACATCGGAAGACGTTTGCCCACACCGACGGCCGCGGTGGCTACCTGAAGCGGGAGGACAACCGGATCGTCAACCGCGAACCCGACGGGACGACGCGGATCGTCTTCCGGCCTCCCCCCTGGCAGGAGGCGGAAGGCCTCCTGGTGGGCCTCTGCTCGAGCTATGGATTCACGCTCGATCAAGGCTCCGTCCACCCCTTGATCGCCCTCTCGGCCTTCATCCTCGACCTCTTGGCCATCCATCCAGTGCTCGACGGAAACGGGCGCATGGCACGGCTGGCCACCACCCACGAACTGCTGCGCCTCGGGTATCGCGTTGCCCGCTACGTGAGTGTCGAGCAGCGGATCTACGAGTCGAAGAACGCCTACTACACGGCGCTCGAACAGTCTCAGCGACACTGGTACGAGGCGCGACACTCGATCTGGCCCTGGACCGAGTACCTGATCCGCATCCTGGCCGAGTCATACGGGGACTTCGAAAGCCGGGTCGCCGCCGGTCGCGGAACGGAGGCAGGCACCAAACAGGAGCGGATTCGACAGTGGGCTCTTCACGAAGCCCCCTCGGAGTTCAGGCTCGAGGACGTCCGTCGAGCCCTCCCCGGCGTCAGCGATCCGACGATCCGGCTCGCCCTCCGAGCCCTCCGAAACGAAGGTCGGCTCGAAGCCGAGGGAGTGGGCAGGGGCGCGAGATGGCGCCGTCTCAAACGAACTGAGTGAGACCGCCGCTCCCTAGAATCGTTCGCCTTGCCCCGGATCGGCCGATCCGGGCGTTTCCGCTGTCATGAGCCTCCGTCCGCTGATCGAGATCGCCGCCGAGAACGAGCGCGTCCACGCGCTCGCCTCCCGCGTGCGCGCGGCCGCCGGGGAGGGCCAGGCGCCTTTGTCAACCGGTGGTTTGCAAAAGCGCCTGGCCGTGGAGGTCCGGGCCTCGGCGATGCTGCGGCCGCTGCTGCTGGCGGCGCTGTTAGAGGACGACCGCGGTCTCGCCGGGCGGCCGGCGCTCTTGGTCAGCCCCGACGACCGCTCCGCCCGCGACCTCGCAGCCGACCTGCGCGCCTACCTGGCGCCGCGGCGGGTCCGTTTCTACCCCTCGCGCGGGACCGGCTACGCGTCGCACGTCAGCCCGCCGCCGCACCTGGTCGGCTTGCGGATCGACGCCCTCGACGCGCTCGGGGCCGAAGCGGACGCGATCGTCGTCGCCTCGGCGACGGCGCTGGCCGAGGCCGTTCCCGACGCCTCGCTGCGCCCGGCCGGCTTCGCGATCGAGACCGGAGAGGAGATCGACCTCGACACGGTCGCCGAGGACCTTGTCGCCGCCGGCTACGAGCGGGTCGAGCAGGTCGAGGAGCGCGGGCAGTTCGCGGTCCGCGGCGGCATCCTCGACGTCTTCCCGGCGACCGAGGAGCGGGCGGTGCGGATCGAGCTCTTCGGCGACGAGATCGAGTCGATGCGCTGGTTCTCGACCTTCACCCAGCGCTCGCTCGGCGAGGCGCGGCGGGTCGAGCTGGCGCCGGCGGCGGAGATGGACGCCGAGCACCGCGAGCTGGCCGAGCTGGCCGCCGCGGAGGAGGGCTCCGAGTCGCCCAACCTGGCCGAGGTCCTGCCGCTCGAGCATTTCCGCGCTCCGCTGGAGCTGGTCCCCGACCGCGCCGCGGTCGTCCTCGTCGGCCCCGAAGAGATCGAGCCGGCGCTGCGCGACCACTGGGAGGACGCGACCACGGCGATGCACGCCGACGATGCCCGGCACCTCTACGTCGACGTCGCCGAGCCGCTCGGCGAGCGGGGCGCCCTCTCGCTCACCGGCATCGGCGAGGGGGACGAAGACGAGGACGACGAAGCATTCCGCGCTGCCCGCGCCGAGTCCCCGGCCCGCAGCATCAAGGAGGCGGAGTCCGAGCTGGAGAAACTGGTGCGCTCGGGCTACCGCACCGTCGTCGCCTTCGACAGCCGCGGCGAGGCCGAGCGGGCTCGCTACGGCCTCGACCGCCTCGACGCCCGCCTGCTCGAAGGCGGCCACCTCTCGCCCGACCCGGGCCTCTCCTTCGCCGAGGCGCGCCTGCGCGAGGGGTTCGTCAGTCCGGAGCTGAAACTCGCGGTCTACCCCTTCCGCCGCCTCGTCCACCGTCGCCGCAGCGAGGAGCCGGCGGCCGGCGCCGGCCGCGGCCGGCTCGCGTTCAGCGAACTGCGGGTCGGCGACCACGTCGTCCACGAGGACCACGGCGTCGCCCGCTTCGCCGGCTTCGAGACGCGTGAGGTCGGCGGCGTCACCCGCGACTACCTCTACCTCGAATACAAGGGCGAGGACCGCGTCTACGTCCCCACCGACCAGCTGGCGAAGCTGAGCCGCTACGTCGGCGCCGGCGGCGAACCGGCGCTCTCGGCGCTCGGCGGCAAGCGCTGGCAGAACATGAAGGCGCGGGCGCGCAAAGCCGCCGGCGCCCTGGCGGGCGAGCTGCTCAACCTCTACGCCGAGCGCCGGATGCGCCAGGGCCACGCCTTCCCGCCCGACGGCGAATGGCTGATCGCGCTGGAGACCGCCTTCCCCTACCGCGAGACCGCCGACCAGATGGAAGCGATCGAGGCGGTCAAGGCCGACATGGAGTCGGAGCGGCCGATGGACCGCCTCGTCTGCGGCGATGTCGGCTTCGGCAAGACCGAGGTGGCGCTGCGGGCCGCGGTCAAGGCCGCCTCCGACGGCAGGCAGGTGATGGTCCTGGTGCCGACGACGATCCTCGCCCAGCAGCATCTCGGCACCTTCGGCGAGCGCCTCGCCGACCTCCCGTTCCGGGTCGAGGGCGTTTCGCGGCTGCGCCCGCCGGCCGAGGTGAGAGCCGTGCTCAAGGACTTCGAGGCGGGCAAGGTCGACGTCCTGATCGGCACCCACCGGCTGCTCTCGCGCGACGTCCGCGCCAACGACCTGGGACTGGTGATCGTCGACGAGGAGCAACGCTTCGGGGTCAAGCAGAAGGAGCTGCTGCGGCAGCTGAAGCTGAAGGTCGACGTGCTGGCGCTCTCGGCGACGCCGATCCCGCGCACCCTGCAAATGAGCCTCGCCGGCCTGCGCGACATCTCGGTGATCGAGACGCCGCCGGAGGGGCGGCGGCCGGTCCGCACCTACGTCGGCCCCTACGACGAGGACCTGGTCGCCAAGGCGATCCGGCGCGAGATCGAGCGCAGGGGACAGGCCTTCGTCCTCCACAACCGGATCGACTCGCTGCCGGAGACGACCGAGCGGCTGCGGGCGCTGGTGCCCGGCGCGCGCTTCCTCGAAGCCCACGGCCAGATGGAGGAGAGCGAGCTCGAGGAAACGATGCTCGCCTTCCTGCGAGGCGACGCCGACTGCCTGGTGACGACGACGATCATCGAGTCCGGCCTCGACATCCCGACCGCGAACACGCTGATCGTCGAGCGGGCCGACCAGCTCGGCCTCTCGCAGGCCTACCAGATCCGCGGCCGGGTCGGGCGCTCTCGCGAGGGCGCCTTCGCCTACCTGCTCTACCCCTCGGCCGAGGCGCTGAGCGAGGAGGCGGCGGCGCGGCTCTCGACCCTCGCCGACCACACCGAGCTCGGCTCGGGCTTCCGGATCGCGATGCGCGACCTCGACATCCGCGGCGCCGGCAACCTGCTCGGCGACGAGCAGTCCGGCCACGTCGCCGCGGTCGGCTTCGAGCTCTACTGCCAGATGATCGACGAAGCCGTGGCCGAGGCGGCCGGGGGGGAGGGGGAGCCGCGCGAGGAGGCACCCGAGCCGGTCCGCCTCGACGTCCCTGTCGACGCGTACCTGCCGGCGAGCTACGTGCCCTTCGAGGCGGCCAAGATCGACATCCACCGCCGCGTCGTCGCCGCCCGCGAGCCGGGTCGGCTGCGGGCGATCCGCGACGAGCTCGAGGACCGCTTCGGGCCGCCGCCCCCGCCGGCCGAAAACCTCCTGAAGCTGCAGCAGGCGCGGATCGAGCTCGGCCTCGCGGGGGCGCGCAGCGTCGAGTTCCGCGGCGGCCGCCTCAGCGTCGCCGGGGTCGAGCTGGACTCGGCCGCGGCGGGGGTTCTCGCCGAGCAGGTCGAGGGCGCCCGCTACGAATGGCGGGAGCAGACGGCGGCGCTGAGGGTGGACGGCGAGCCCGAGGAGCGGCTGGCCGCGGTGCTGGCGATGGCCGCCGGGCTGCGCGAGGCGCGCCGCGCCGCCGAGCCCGCTGCGGCGTAGGACCCGCCCCCGGGCTTCATGGATCTCTTAAGCCTGCTTAAGCGAGGCGATTTGACTATGCTGCGCGCTCCGTGGCAGCAAAAGGTGGGAGAGGCAAAGCGAGCAGGGACGGTGGCGCCGGCAGGCAGCGCTTGGCGCTGGCCGGCTTCGGCGCTGTCTTCGTCCTGCTCTTCGTCGGATTCGCGATCGCCCAGGGCATCGGCTCCCCGAGCGTCCCCTCCGGCGACGTCGCCAAGGTCCAGGACGTCCCCTCCGAACTGGCCACGATCAGCCAGAGCGAATTCGACCACGCGATGGAGCGGCAGGTGGCGCAGGCGAAACTGAAAAAGGCACCTGCTCCCGGCAGCAAGAAATACGAAGAACTGAAGAAAGCTGCTCTCGGGGAACTCCTGGAAGGGACTTGGATCAGGGGCGAGGCGGAAGAAATGGGAATCCAGGTCACCCAGAAACAGGTCGAACAAAAACTGAAAGAAATCAAACAACAGAGCTTCCCGGGCAAAGGCGCCTACCAGAAATTCCTCAAGGAATCGAAGTTCACGCCGGAAGACGTCAACCGCGTCGTCGAAGTCCAAATCCTGAGCGAAGCGATTCAGGAACAGGTCAAAAGCGAAACTCCAGCGCCGTCGAGCTCGGAGGTGAAGGCCTACTACGAAGCCGAAAAGGCGACGCAGTTCAGCGAAAAAGAAAGTCGCGACGTCCGCATCGTCCTCAACAAAGACAAAGCCAAGGTCGAAGCGGCGAAGAAGCAGCTCGAAGGAGACCACTCGCCGGCGGGCTGGAAAAAGGCGACGAAGAAGTACTCGAGCGACCCGACCAGCAAAGCCAAAGGCGGTCTGACGGAAGGCATCACCGAAGAATTCCTCCAGGAACCGCTGAAAGAAGCGATCTTCGGCAGCGCGACCGGCGAACTCGTCGGGCCGACCAAATTCGAAACCAACTGGATCCTGACCGAAGTCGTGAAACTGAACCCGGCGAAAGTCAAACCGCTGGCCGAAGTGAAAGCTCAGATCGAAGAAACGCTGAAATCCGAAAAGCAGCAGGAATTCTTCTCCGAATTCATCAGCGGCTATCAGTCGAAGTGGATTTCGCGCAGCTACTGTGCCAGCGGCTACGAGATCGAAAAATGCACCAACTTCACGGGCTCCGGACACCCCGCCAACGCATCCCCGGCCTGCTACGAAGCGAATCCGAAAACTCCGGCCAAAGAATGCCCCGCGCCGGTGACGCCGATCTCACCCGCGCTGCCGGGGACGATCACGGAACAGAAACCGAAAGGCGAACCGTTCCAGCAGCGGCCCATCCCTGAATCCGTGGCTGAAGAAGGGGCGGCGACGGAAGCTCCGATCCCGGGCGCCACCCCCGAAGCCGAAACCGGCGAATAGCGCGCGACAAACCGGCGGCGACGCCGAATAGACTGGCGCGCCCGTGAGCGCCATCGCCTCCATCCACGCGCGCCAGATCCTCGACTCGCGCGGCAACCCGACCGTCGAGGTGGAAGTCGTGCTGGAGTCGGGAGCGCGCGGTCTGGCGGCCGTCCCCTCCGGGGCCTCGACCGGCGAGTTCGAGGCGGTCGAGCTGCGCGACGGGGGGGAGCGCTGGGCCGGAAAGGGCGTCGGTCGGGCGGTCGCCAACGTCAACGGCGAGATCGCCGCGGCGCTGACCGGCGCTCGAGCGGCGGAACAGGGAGCGCTCGACCGCACGATGATCGAGCTCGACGGCACGCCCAACAAGGGCAGGCTCGGCGCCAACGCCCTGCTCGGCGTCTCGCTGGCTGCCGCCAAGGCCGCCGCTGCCGACTCCCAGCAGCCGCTCTACCGCTACCTGGCCGAGCTCTACGGCGGCGGCGAGCCGAGCGTGCTGCCGGTGCCGATGATGAACGTGCTGAACGGCGGCGCCCACGCCGACAACTCGGTCGACTTCCAGGAGTTCATGATCGTCCCCGCCGGGGCGGAGAGCTTTTCCGAGTGCCTCCGGGTCGGGGTCGAGGTCTTCCACGCCCTGAAGAAGTCGCTGCACTCGCAGGGGCTCTCGACGGCGGGCGGCGACGAGGGCGGCTTCGCGCCGAACCTCGACTCGAACGAGGCGGCGCTGCAGGCGGTGCTCGCGGGGGTGGAGGCCGCCGGCTACGAGCCCGGGAGGGACGTCTTCATCGCTCTCGATCCGGCCACCAGTGAGGTCTTCCACAATGGCTCCTACGAACTCGAGCACGAGGGCCGCACCCTCTCCTCCGAGGAGATGGCTGCCTATTGGCAGGACGCATGCTCGCGCTACCCGATCCTCTCGATCGAGGACGGCATGGACGAGGAGGACTGGGACGGCTGGAAGCTGCTGACCGAGCGCCTCGGCGAGCGGGTGCAGCTGGTCGGCGACGACCTCTTCGTGACCAACCCGGAGCGGCTGCGCCGCGGCATCGAGCTCGGCGTCGGCAACTCGATCCTCGTCAAGGTCAACCAGATCGGCACCCTGAGCGAGACCCTGGAGGCGATCCGCACCGCCCGTGAGGCGGGCTACGCCGCGGTGATCTCCCACCGCTCGGGCGAGACCGAGGACACGACGATCGCCGACCTCGCCGTCGCCACCGGAGCCGGTCAGATCAAGACCGGCGCCCCCTCGCGCTCCGATCGCGTCGCCAAGTACAACCGGCTGCTGCGGATCGAGGAGGAGCTCGGCGACGCGGCGCAGTTCCCGGGCCTGCAGGCGTTCGCCCAGCGCAAGTCGTAAATGCAGGAAAGCGGGACCCGGCCGCGTAGCACCGGGTATGGCAGCCAGCGCTCACGCCGCGCGGCGGGCCGGAACGGTCCGCAGGCGCCCGGCCGCGCGCAAAGCCCGGCCCGCGGTCCGCAGCGGGCCGAGCCGGATCAGGTGGGACCGGGTGGGCCGCGTCGCCCTGACGCTGGTCCTCGCGGCCGTCCTCTACTCGTACCTCAACCCGACGGTCGACTTCTTCAAGACCTACACGGGCACGACGGCGGCGAAAGCGAAGCTGCACGAACTCCTCCGCGAAAACCGGCAGCTCCACAATCGGATCCAGTCTTCGGACGAAGCTTTGGTCGTCGAGCGCGAAGCCCGCGCCCAGGGCATGGTCGCCGAAGGCGAGACGCCGGCCGTCGTCCGCGGCGGCTGAGCGCCCTCCCCGGAGCAGTTCATGGTTGACCTCGGCTCCTACCTCGTGGGGGCGATCCAGCTGGCGTTGGTCCTCGTCCCCCTGGCGTTCGCCGCCTACCGGTTGCGGCGGAAGCTGCTGCCCGACTGGCTAGGAGCTCCAGCTCGTCTCGTCGAGTCGATCACCTTCGTAGCTCTTGTCATCTGGATCTCCGAGATCCTCGGCACGTTTGGGCTGTTCTACGCCGGCGCCCTGGTTGCGGCTTCGGTATTCACCTGTCTAGCCACGTGGCTGCTGCCGGGGGGTGGCGCCGATTTGGGGGACCATCCCGAGCAGCTACTGCAGCGCAGGGATGGTGGGACCAAATCGGTGACAGGACCCGCCGGCCCAGAATCGCTTGTCTCGCTGCTCGTGATGGCCGTGGTGATCGCTGCCACGGTGTTCAGCTGGGCGGTGACTACGAAGCACGCGCTGGACCGAGGGGTCTTCAACTTCGACAGCCTCTGGTACCACCTGCCGTTCGCGGTGGACATGGTGCAGACGCACTCCGTAGTCGGGATGCACCACGTGGAGACGGTCTTCACGAACTGGTTCTATCCGCAGAACTCGGAGGTCTTGCACGCAGTTGGGATCCTCTTGACGGGCAGGGACACGCTGTCGCTGTTCATGAACTTCGGGTGGTTGGCGGTGGCGTTCCTGGCTGCGTATTGCGTGGGGCGGCCGTATGGGCGGGGCGCTCTCACGGCGGTTGCTGCCGCGATCCTCTTGGAGTGTCACACGCTGGTGGTCCGCGACCCCGGTGCCGCCAAGAACGACTTGGCCGCCGCGGCGCTGCTGCTGGCGTCGATCGCGATCCTGGTCGAGGCGTGGTCGCAGGCCCGTGGTTCCGTGGCTCCTTTGTCGGGTCAGGCACGACAGAGGAACTATGAGATGGAGCGGTGGGCTGTCGCGGCGGCTGGTCTCGCGGTGGGGCTGGCGGCCGGGACGCGGGTGACCGGGTTGGCGCTGGCGGGGGCTCTTACGGTGGCCGTCATGGTGCTGGCGCCGCGGGGGAGGCGGGTGGCGGCGTTCGGGTGGTGGTTCTTGCCGGCGCTCGCGGGTGGGGCGTTCTGGTACCTGCGCAACCTCGTCGTCGCCGGCAACCCGATTCCGGAGGTGGAATCGCTCGGGCCGATCTCGCTGCCGCACCCCGAGCGGTTGCAGGAAGGGCGGCCGGATTTCAGCATCGCCCACTACGCGACGGACACGGGCGTCTGGCGCCACTACTTCGCTCCGGGGCTGCACGACGCGTTCGGAGCGCTCTGGCCGCTGGTGGTCTTCGGGGCCGCTCTGGCGGCGCTGCTGGCGGTGTTCCGCGGCCGCGACCGGATCGTCCGCTGGGTCGGCGCCGTCGCCCTCTTCGGGCTCGCCGCCTATATCTTCACGCCGCTCAGCGCCGCCGGAGCCGATGGGCATCCGGTGGGCTTCGGGATCAACATCCGCTACGTGATCCCGGCGCTGCTGGCCGGGATCGTCCTCGTCCCGCTTGACCGGTGGGTCGATGGCAGGCGGAGGCAGTGGGGTGTGCTCGGGGCGCTGGTCATCGTCTTCCTCGCCACCAACCGTCCCGACGAATCCCTCCACGACCCGGCCCGCGTCTTCGCGCTGCTCTTCGTCGTCGGCGTGGCGGCGATCCCGGCGCTGTTTCTCTACGGGCGCTCGCGCGGGACGACGGCTCCTGTCCTCGTCGTCGCCTTCGCGGCGCTGCTCCTCGCCTTCGTCGCGGTCGGCTACCCGCTGCAGCGCCATTACCTCGAGGGACGATTCGCCAACACCGGCTCCAAGGAAGAGCAGATCCCGGGGATGAGCCTGGACAAGGCCTACCGCTGGGCACGTGATGTCGACCATTCGCGGATCGGCCTCGTCGGCACGACCGCCGGCTTCGCCGGTTACGGGTTCTACGGCACCGACCTCACCAACCACGTCGCATACCTCGGCCAGGAGGGCCCGCACGGCGCCTTCAACGCGATCGCGACCTGCGCCGCCTTCCGCGCCGCCGTCAACGCTGCCGACCTCGATTACCTCGTCACCGCCCCCTTCCTCGACTTCCTCCACCCGAGTAGCCCGATTCCCTCACCCGAGGCGCGCTGGCTCCGCGGCGAGACCGCCGTCCAGCCGATCCTGCGCGAAGGACCGGTCACCGTCTGGAAAATCCAGGGCCGCCTCGACCCGGGTGCCTGCGGCCTGCAGAACGCGCCGTTGCGCGAGATCCCCGACACCCCGGCGACCTAAGAGGAGTCCGGGCGCCTTTCCGAACCAGGGGTTTGGAAAGGCGCCTGCGCCGGCCCAAGGCTGGTACGGACAGCAGGCGCCGGGTAACCTCGGCCCGTGGGCTACCCCCTCGAGAACGCGCTCTTCCAGTGGGAGGAGGGACGCCGGACGCTGCAGGCGATCGAGGATCAGCGCCGGCGCCGCCTCGCCGATCGCGTGGTCGACGCGATTCGCGAGGAGCTGCGTCGCCGCATCGGCCCGACCTTCGGCGCCGCCGAGCTCGCCGACCTCTACGGCGAGGGGACGGACTGGTGTCAGCAGGTGGCGATCGACGTCGCCCCTGCGATCGAGGACGAGGCGCAGGCGCTCGCCGACGCCGCCTTCTGGCTGTACCTCCGGGGCGCCACCGACTTCGCCGGTGGGAGGAAGCTGGAGGTCTGACTACTCGTCCGAGTCTTCGGACTCGGAATCGCCATTGCCGTCCCCGGCTTTGCCGGGCTCACCGGCGCGGCGGATGACGATCTGGTCGGCCTCGATGCGGACGGTTACGTCGCGCTTGCCGGCCCAGTGCTCGGTGTAGACGGGGTTGTCCTTGACCGCTGCGTCGAGCCAGAGGCCGTAGCCGTCGGTCTCGCCGTGGTCGAAGGTCGCCTCGAGCTCTTTGCGGCGCCCGCGCCCGCCGCGGCGCCCGCGGCGTCGGCGGCGGCGGCGCCCGGCGCCGGGCTCGGGGCGCTCCTCGCGCTCCTCCTCGTCCTCCTCCTCGTCCGCCTCGGCTTCCTCCTCTTCGGCCTCGGTCGCGGCTTCGATCTCCGCTTCGATCTCGTCGCGGAGGTCGATGTCGTTTCCGCCTGCGCCCTCGTCGTCGGCCGTCAGGTCGTACTGCTTGCGGAACTCGCGCAGCTCCTGGGCGCTGATCTCCAGCTGGTGGGCGATCCAGGCGTCGGTGCGCCCCTGCTGCACCCAGGCGCGGATCTGGTTCAGTTGCGGCTTCAGCGAACGACGAGCCATCGGCGCGCGAGTCTATTGAAGGAGGGCATTCGGCTGCGGCGCGGGGCGGTGACCTACGACATCAGGAAGGAGAGCGCCTCGAACATCGCCATCACGACGACGATCACGGTGGCGGTCAGGCAGACCGCGAGGACGCTGAAGCGGACCTTCCCCTCCTGCTCGACGCGGTTGATCTTGCGCGCCCGCGAGCGGTTGGCGGCGCGGCGGCGCAGCTGCTCGCGCCGGCGGCGCTCGAGGTAGGTCTCCTGCTCGAATGCCGTCTCGAACTGGGAGATGCTCTGTCGCATTCTCATAACTGAGGGGTCCCAGGCGTTGAGGGCGCCTCGGGAACAGCGGGCACCGTAGCAAAACATCTTGCATGCCTCACGATTCGCTCACACTTCCGCAGGCTCCCCAGAGCCCCTTGCCGGCCCGTGCAGCCGCGGTCTGAAGCCGCTTGAAGCGCCTCGCGAAGCGGTCGTTGGGAGGGATCGTCAGCGTCCGCGCGAGGCCCCGCCGGGCGAGCTCGGCGTTGACCATGCGCCGGCCGAGGTACACGTAGGCGAGCAGGCGCCCGTATACATCCCGGCGCTCGACGCCGAAGACCAAGCGCACCCGCCGGTGCGTGACCAGGCGGGCGTTGAAGCGGTGCGCCCGCGGTCCGAAGCACTGCACCGGCGTCCCCGGCTTCACCGTCTCCGGCGTGTCGACGCCGATGTAGCGGACGTCCTCGTGGTCGCCGTCGACCAGCACTTCGATCGTGTCGCCGTCGACCGCTCGCAGCACGTAGGCCGAGGCGCTGCGAGGCGGCGGATCACCCAGCCGCACGTGCTCCCACGGCCGCAGGAGCACCAGGGCGATCAGGCCGAGGAGAACGAGACTGCCGATATCGCGCCGCACCCTTCCTTAAGGCGCGGCGCGGGAAAACTCTCCCCCTACGGCGTGCGGCGAACGTTGCCGAGCAGCGTCTCCTTGATCTGGCCGATGATCTCCAGCGCCTCGTTCCACTCGCGCTGCCAGACGTTGCGGCCGAAGATGACGCCGGAGCCGCCCGCGGCCATCACGTCGCGGGTGTTCTGCAGCACCGTCTCGTCATCGGTCTTGGAGCCGCCGGAGAGGACGACGAGGGCGCGGCCGGCCGACTCGACGCACTGGCGGATCGCGTCGGCCTGGTCGACTTCCATCTCGTTGTAAGGCGCCGGGGCGTCCTTGTCCTTGCCCGCATCGATCTTCGGCATGTTGAGCTTGACCACGTCGGCGCCCATCTCCATCGCCATCCGGGCGGCGTAGTCGATCGCGTAGAAGCTGTTCTGGCCGCCCTTGGCCTCGACCGCTTCGCCGCGCGGGTAGGACCAGACGACGAGCGGCATCCCGAAGCGGTCGCATTCCTCGCGCACGCCGCGCAGCTGGGCGAGGTCCTCGTCCTGGCGCGGGGAGCCGACGTAGAGGGTGTAGCCGATCGCGTCGGCGCCGAGGCGGACGCCGTCCTCGACGCTGGCGTTGCAGGTCGAGAAGGCCTTGGAGGAGGAGGGGATGTCGGTCTTGCCGTTGACCTTGAGGATCAGCGGCACCCGGCCGGCGTAGTCGGGGTAGTACTTCTCGGCCATCCCGATCTGGCAGGCGAGAGCCGAGTAGCCGGCCTCGGCGGCGAGCCGGAACTGGTAGTCGGGGTCCTTGGAGGCGGGGTTGGGGAAGAAGTCCCGCGGGCCGTGCTCGATCCCCTGATCGATCGGCAGCAGCATCAGGGTCCCGTTGCCCGGGCCGAACTCGAACAGCAGGCGGTGCAGGCGCGCCCGTTTGCCGGGCGGCAGGGCCTCCAGCAGCGATTTCTGCTCGGTCAGACTCTTCAACTCCACGTGATTGCCTCCTCGAAGATGGTTATTTCGGCAGTATGCCACCGCACGGGTATCCTCGATGGATGAGCGAGACTGAGCTCAGCGTCATCTGCAAGAACTGCGGCTCCGAGGTCAGTCCATACGTAACCGAGTGCCCCTACTGCGGGGCGCGGCTGCGCAAGCGGGCGCCGAAGCTGGAGCGCCGCGGCGACGCGCTGGAGGCCCAGCGCCCGCGCAGGCGGCGGCGCTTTCCGCGTCCCGGGCGGCCCCGGTTCGAGGTCTCCGCCGAGCGGCCCTACGCGACGATCGCGGTCATCCTCGCCTCGGCGATCCTGCTGCTGGTCCAGAAGGCGACCGGGGACGCGCTGGCGAGCCTCGGCGGCCTCGTCGTCCCGCTCGAAGGCGGCGACTGGTGGCGGGTTTTGGTCGCGCCCTTCGCCTACGTCGACGTCGGCTACCTCTTCGTCGTCGCCGTCGGCCTGGCGATCTTCGCCACCGGCGTCGAGCGCCGACTCGGCACCATGCCCACCGCGGTCCTGCTGATCGCCTGCGGGGCGCTCGGCATGCTCGCCGCCAGCGTGGTCGCCGACGCCCGCGGCGACTTCACCGTCGTCGGCGGCGGCAACGGGATGGCGCTGGGCGCCGTCGCCGCCTGGTTCGCGATCCGCCGCTCCGAAGTCCACGGCGTGATCGGCGAGGATTACGACGCGATCGGCGTGGCGGTCGCTGCCGTCGTCCTCATCGCCCTGCCGCTCTTCGCCCCGACCGCGGACTTCGTCGCCGGCCTGGTCGGCGGCGCCGTCGGCGGCCTCGCCGGCCTCGCAACTTCGGCGCTGCACCACTCGGACTAGGCTCCTGAGGGTGCCTGGCGACCCTGACCTGGAAGCCGCGATCGAGCGGCTGCTGGACCCCGAGCGGTTCACCGCAGCCGAGCGCGTCGTCGCCCAGGCGGCGCCGCAGCTGCAGAAGGTGCTGGTGGCAGCGCTCGCCGAGGGCGGCTGGTTCGGGGAGGCGCACGAGGCCGAGGCGCTCAGGGCCGCGACCGCCCCCGACCCCGAGGAGCGCCTCGCCGCCGTCCGGGCCCTGCTCGCCGAGGAGGCGAGGATGGGGATGATGGTTGGAGTCGCGGTCGGCTGGGCACTGAAGGAAGAGTTGGCCTCGTCCAACAGGATCAACACGAGCGAATCCGGCGAGCCGGGAGGAGATGGCTGAGATGGAGATCAAGTTTCACGGGCAGTCCTGCTTCGAGCTGAGCGAGGGCGACGTCAGGGTGATGACCGACCCCTTCCTGAAGCCGAACAACCCCAGCGCCGTCCACACGGCCGAGGAAGTCGAGCCGACCCACATTGCGATCTCCCACGGTCACGCCGACCACATGGCCGACGCCGTCCCCGTCGCCAAGCGCACCGGCGCCCATTGCATCGCGATCGTCGAGCTTGCCGAATGGCTCAAGGGCCAGGGGATCGGAGAGCTCAGCGACCCCAACTTCGGCGGCACGGTCGAGTTCGACTGGGGCTACGTCAGCCTCGTCCCAGCCTGGCACACCAGCACGCTGCCGGGCTCCGAAGAAGCGCCGTTCAGCGCCGAGCACGGGATCTCCCTCGGCCCGGCAGCCGGGCTGGTGATCAAGATCGGCGAGACGACCGTCTACCACGCCGGCGACACCTGCCTCTTCAGCGACATGAAGCTGATCGCCGAACGGAGCGACATCGACGTCTTCCTGGTGCCGATCGGCGGCCACTACACGATGGACCGCCGCGACGCGGTCCTCGCCTGCCAGTTCGTCGGGGCCGGGACGGTGGTCCCGATGCACTACAACACCTTCCCGGCGATCGAGACCGACGCCGAGGCCTTCAAGTCCGACGTCGAGTCGCAGACCTCGTCGACGGTCGTCCTCCTAGAGCCCGGGCAGACCCACTCGCTATAGGCCTTCGGCGACCGGCGGGACTTCGATCGGCGGCGCTTCGGCGCCACCCGATTCGGCGGGCGATTCGCTCGGCGGCGGCGGCGGTGAGCTGGCTTCGGGCGCCGGCGCCGGTTCGCTCGGCGGCGGCGGGCTTACGGTCACGACCACGGTGCCGGTTCCGCCGGGGGCGCCGGGGACCTGCTGGGAAGGTTTGGCGCTGCCGATCCCTTCGGACTCCGCATCGCCGATCGTGACTTCGCCTTCGGCGCTGGACTGGTCGGCCGCTTCTTCTTCGCTGGCAATGGCCGGCGCGGGCGCCGATTCGCCTGCAGGGGCTTCCGCCGGCGTCGCTTCGGACGCCGGCGGGGGCGTGCTTTCCACCGGCTCCGCGGCTTTGACGGGGGCGGCGGCGACGGCGGTCGAGATCGCCGGATTCGATTCGATCCGCTGGAAGGGTTGGCTGGTCCTCGGCGCTGGCGTGACCGGCTCTGAGCTGGTCGTTTCCTTGACCTCGACCGCGCCGGCGGTCAGGAGCGCCGCGGTGACGACCCCGGCGGCTGCCTTGGTCCCGATCGCGCCGCCGATCGCGCCGATCCCGCCGGCAGCCGAGCCGCCGCCGATCGCCGCGCCGAGGCCACCAGCCGCGCCCGCGCCCGCGCCCGCGGCGCCGGCCCCTGCAGCGCCGGCGCCGCCGGACCCGAGGCCGAGCTTGGAGGCGACGAAGCCCTTGAAGGCGAGCAGCGGCCCGACCGGGGAGAGCGCCGTCAGCGCCTTCTCGGTGGAGCGGATCTGGCTGCGGAAGTCGGCGCATTCGTCGCACTCGCGGACGTGGCGCCGGACCGGCGCCGAGACCTTGCGCAGTCCCTCGGCCGCTTCGGAGAGCTCGACCCGAACCTCGCCGCAGGTCAGCAGCCGCGCCTGGCTCGCCTCGGCGAGCGAGATCCGCGCCCGCACCAGCAGCGACTTCACCGAGGGCACCGTGGTGTCCATCGCGGCGGCGATCTCCTCGTACGAGAGGGCATCCATCTCGCGCAGGAGCAGCGCCGCGCGCTGGGTCTCGGGAAGCTTGTTGACGTCGCTGAGGATCTGGCGGAACTCCTCGCGGTTGTGGACGCGCTCGGCGGTGGAGGCGGCGTCGACCTCGGGGACCATGTCCATCGATTCCTGCGCGTCGGCCTTCGGCTTGCGCAGGTGGTTGAGGCAGCGGTTGCGGGCGATCCGGTAGAGCCAGGGACGGAGGTTGATCTCGCGCTCGTCGGCGAGCATCGCCCGGTAGGCGTTGACGAAGACCTCCTGCAGGACGTCTTCGGCGTCCTCGGTCGAGCCCAGCATCTGGCGGCAGAAGCCGAGCAGGCGGCCCTGGTAGCGGTCGACGATCGTCTCGAAGGCGCCCGGGTTGCCGCTGCGCGCCATCGCGATCAGCCTCTCGTCGCCCTGCAGCTTCAGCAGGGGGGAGCGGCGGGCGAGGAGCCCGCGGCGACTGGCGTGAGTTAGGGCTGAAGCCTCCAAAGATCTCTCCCCTGGGGACCGGGTCTTGATCTAGTAGACACCGTAACAAGGGTCGAGTTGCGACCCCAGAACATTTATTGCCGTTTTAGACGAGGTAAAACCACGAAAAGCAGGAAAAACGAGGTGCCCGGAGCGGGACTCGAACCCGCAAGCCCCGTGAGGGGCAGCGACTTTTAAGGCCGCCGCGTTTACCGGTTTCGCCATCCGGGCCTGGCGATGGTAGCCCCGGCGTCACATAAGTGCGAACCCCGTTGTCCCCGCTTACCGGGGACAACCGTCGCCATCAAATAGGCTCCGCCGATGGCTGAGCACGGCGGCAAGCTGGTGGCTAAGGCGTTGAAGTCGCGCGGCGTCGAGCAGCTCTTCACGCTCTCCGGCGGGCACCTGTTCTCGATCTACGACGGCTGCAAGGACGAGGGGATCGCGCTGGTCGACGTCCGCCACGAGCAGACCGCGGCCTTCGCCGCCGAGGGGATCGCCAAGGCGACGCGGCGGGTCGGGGTCGCGGCGCTGACCGCCGGGCCGGGGGTGACCAACGGGATCAGCGCGATCGCCGGGGCCCAGGCGAACAACTCGCCCGTATGCGTGCTCGGCGGGCGGGCGCCGGAGCTGCGCTGGGGCTCGGGCTCGCTGCAGGAGATCGACCACCTGCCGTTCGTCTCGCCGCTGGTCAAGTCGGCCGAGACGGTGAAGGACCCGGCGCGGATCGCGCCGGTCACCGCCGCGGCGCTCGACCGCGCTGCCGCGGCGCCGAGCGGGCCGACCTTCGTCGACTATCCGCTCGACGTCGTCTTCACCGAGGCCGAGCTGGAGCTGCCGCCGGCGCCGAAGGCGGGGGAGGGCCGGCCCGCCGAGGGGGTCGAGGAGGCGGCGGCGCTGCTGGCCGGCGCCGAGCGGCCGGCGATCATGGCCGGGACCGGGCTCTACTGGGGCCGCGGGGAGGAGGAGCTGCGGGCGCTGGCCGACGCGGTAGGCATCCCGGTCTTCCTCAACGGACTCGGGCGCGGCTGCCTGCCCGCCGACCACGAGCTCGCCTTCAGCCGCACTCGCGGGATGGCGCTGAAGGAGGCGGACGTCGCGCTGGTGGTCGGCGTGCCGTTGGACTTTCGGCTCGGCTTCGGCGGCAGCTTCGGCGAGGAGACCAGGATCGTCCGTCTCGACGTCGCGCCGAACGCGCTGACGAGGAACCGGGCACCCGACGTCGACCTGGTCGGCGCGGTGCGGGCGACGCTGGCGGCGCTGCGCGAGGCTGCCGGCGGCAATCCCTCGCGGACGCGCCCCTGGCGCGAACAGCTACGGAACGTCGAGGAGGAGAAGCGGGCCGCCGAGCGGGCCGAGCTCGACGACGGGCGCTCGCCGCTGCACCCGGTGCGGGTCTATCGCGAGCTCAACGAGGTGCTCGACCGCGACGCGATCGTCGTCGGCGACGGCGGCGACTTCGTTTCCTACGCGGGCCGCTTCATCGACACCTACGAACCGGGCTGCTGGATGGACCCCGGGCCGTTCGGCTGCCTCGGGGCCGGCCCGGGGCAGGCGATCGGCGCCAAGGTCGCCCATCCCGATCGCCAGGTCTGCCTGCTGCTGGGCGACGGCGCCTTCGGCTTTGCCGGCATGGAGTTCGACACGATGTCGCGTCATGGTTTGGGCGTGGTCGGGGTGATGGGCAACAACGGGATCTGGGCCCTCGAGCACCATCCGATGAAGTTCCTCTACGGATACTCAGTCGCTGCCGAGCTAAAACCGGAAACGCGCTACGACGAGCTGGTCGAATCGCTTGGCTGCGACGGCATCCTGGTCCGCGAGCCGGGCGAGTTGAAGCCGGCGCTCGAGCGCGCCTTCGCTTCAGGCCGGCCGACTCTCGTCAACGTCCTCACCGATCCCGAGGTCGCCTACCCGCGCAAGGCCAATCTGGCCTAGGGACCCGCAAATACAAGAATCGGCCGCCATCGCTGGCGACCGATTCGAGTGGCCCCTCAGGACGGGCAGGGGTACGTCTTCAGGGGCCTCTTTATTAAGTGGGCCCAGACGGCGGGAGGCGCCATGATGCGGCAATCGCCTAAGCCCTATATACGGGTCGCAAGGTGAAAACCCCACCTCATGTCCCGTTGAGTGCAGTATGTACCCCGTCGTCCCCGAGTGCTACTCGCTGTTTACTGAAACTACGCAAAAGCGGGTAAGAAAGGCAGCAAATTCTTGTCTTTTGGTATGAGGTGTAGCCCATTCGGCCCAGACGTATAAGACACGATGTCCACTTAGTACGTCGAGGAGTTTCGACGAATGGCCCCAATCGCCGTGCCGTAGAGGATGTCGTGCTCGGAAACGGTGATCTCCTCGAGGCCGAAGGCGCGCATCGCCTCGACCAGGATGACGACGCCGGCGACGATCGTCGGCGCCCGGTCGGGATGGAGACCGGTGAGCTCGACCCGCTCGGCCAGCGGGACCGAGGCAAGCCGCGAGAGCATCCGCTGGATCGAGGGGAGGGCGAGGACGTGGCCGTGGACGCGGGACGGGTCATAGGGCTCGAGCTCCAGCTCGACCGAGGCGAGGGAGGTGGGCGTGCCGGCAACTGCGATGCCTTGCGCTGCTTCCACTCCGGCGCCGACCGAGGTCTCGATCAGCCCGCGGACGTCGTCGGCGACCGCTTCGAGCTCGCCGGCGGTGGGGGGGTCGGTGCCGATGCAGCGCTCGGTGTGGCGGACCACCCCGGCCTGGAGGGAGTCGTGAAACGAGATCTCCTCACCCCGGCCGACGATCAGCTCGGTCGAGCCGCCGCCGATGTCGACCACGAGCGTCGGCGCGGTCGGGGGGGACGCCGAGGTGGCGCCGAGGTAGGTGAGGCGCGCCTCCTCCTCGCCGTCGAGGACGCGGGCGGAGAGCGCGAAGCGCTCGCGCAGCTCGGCGATGAAGGCGCTGCCGTTGTCCGCGTCGCGGACCGCGCTGGTCGCGATCGCGTCGACCGTTTCGGCCCCGAGCTCCTGCAGGATGCCGACGTAATCGCCGATTGCCGCGCAGACGTCCTCGATCGCCTCACTGGCCAGGTGCCCCGAGAGGTCCACGCCGCGCCCCAACCGCGTCACCGTGCTGCGTCGCTCCAGGGGCGAGACCGCCCCATCCTCGACGTCGGCGACCAGCAACCGCGTCGAATTAGTCCCGACGTCGATCACCGCGACCCTCATCCCCCGTTCGGCCACCCGGCCAACTCTAGAGCCCCCCGCCCCGCAAAGACCCCCGCGCAATCAACCCACCACGACCCTCCAAAGCCCCCCCCGGCCCTCACCGAATTGCTACCATCGGCAGTCCGCCGCGGGGTGGAGCAGTCAGGTAGCTCGTCGGGCTCATAACCCGAAGGTCGCAGGTTCGAATCCTGCCCCCGCTATAGGACGAAAGCCCCGCAAATGCGGGGTTTTCGCCTTTCTGGGAGCGCAGACAAAGGGGTTCAAAATGGCCCCTGGGGCAACGCCTGGGGCAACATGAGGTCCGAGAGAGGTCGATCCAGCCCTTGAAATAGGGCCTCCGGTCCACCTACGTTCGCCGCCGACATACGGCAAAAGTGCCCCCGCGCTGTTGTAGCAGCCGGGGGCGTGGCACAGGAAGGCAGGCTTCCCATGCAGGGCAACCCTAAGGGCGCGAGGGACGAGCGCGCCATCACCAACTGGGAGGAAGACGACCGCGAGCAGTGGGCGCTTCTCCGTCAAGTTCTCGAGCTCCACCCGGCGACGCTCACGCGAGACGAGCTGGTCCGCGAACTCAACGGCGGTCGGCCGCGGGAGTTCTGCGAGGTAGATCGGGTCGAGCGGGCGATCCGCGAGCTGGCCGGGACCGGCCTGCTCCACCGCCCCGGCGAGGACGAGATGGTCAACCCGACCCGCTCGGCCCTCCGCTACTTCGAGCTGAGTGGGGAGGCGTCCTGAATGGCAGGGCTCGATCCAGACCAGGCGCTGCTCAACGCCCTCCGGCATCCGCTTCGGCGAAGCCTGCTCCAACGCTTTCTCGATTCGAAGGACATGCTGAGCCCCAGGGAGCTCGCGACGCTTGAAAAGCTCTCGCTCTCGCAGGTCAGCTATCACGTCCGCGAGCTGGACAAGCTGGGCGCCGTCGAGATCGCCGGGGAAAAGCAGGTCCGCGGCGCGCTCCAGCACTTCTACTTGCCGACCTCCCGCGTCAAGGGATCGCCGTTAGTCCGGGCGGCGCTCGGCATGGGGGAGGGCTGAGCGATGGGGCGTAAGAGAGGAACCCAGAAGGCCGAGTTCGGCCTGCGCTTCGGTCAGAACCTGGTCGAGCTGCGCGGTCGCGTCGGCCTGTCGCAGATCGGCACCGCTGAGCGCGCCGGCCTCGACCGGACCGAGATCAACCTGCTTGAGCACGGTCGGCGCGTCCCACGCCTCGACACGATCGTGAAGCTCGCCGGGGCGGTCGAAGTGCAGCCCTGCGCGTTGCTGAGGGATATGGCCTGGAAGCTCGACCCGCCGGAGGGGGGATCGAAATGAGCGACCGGGAGAAAGAGTGGACGGTCGCCGAGCGGTTCGGCGCCAACGTGGCCTGGTTCCGCCACGAAGCCGGTCTATCTCAGGAAGCGCTAGGTGAGCGGGTCGGGACGGATCGCGTGAGGATCAGCGGTCTGGAGCGAGGACGCATACTGCCTCGGCTCGACACGGTCCTCAAATTGATCGCGGGTCTGGAGGTCTCGGCCGGCGACTTACTCGCGTGGATGTGGTGGGACCCCGCCCGCCCTCACTACTACGAGACCCCGCCGGAGGTCGCGGACATCACCGGCTACGAAGTTTGGGATTTCGTCACCCCGGCCGGCTTCCGGGTGTCAAGCATCGGCTACGAGACAAAAGAGGAGTTCAAGGCGCGGCTCAAAGAGCAAGGAGAAGAAGATGATCCCGTCCTCGAGCTGCTGCGGGACGATGCTCCTCCTGTTCCTCCCCGCGAACGACCGGATGCAGCCTGGGTCCTGCGCACCGGGCAGGCGCTTAAAGAGCTCCGCGTGGAGCGGGACCTGACCCGAGACCAGCTGGCGGAGCGGGCAAGGACCACGGCCCCTTTCATCAGTGAAATCGAAGAGGGGAAGTGCAGCGATCCGGGTCTACGGATTCTGGAAGAAATCTGCCGTGCCCTGGATGGGGACGGGTCCGACCTCTTCTCTCTGATCGAGCCGGTGCGGGCTGCCCGAGCTGCCGCCGTTCAGAAGGTGTTGGACGAGCTGGCCGAGCGCGACGCCCGCCGCGCCGAGGGGTAGCGGCAATGTCTCCGCGGTCTTTCAAGCCCGATCCTTCTTCGCTCGTCTCCCTGGGAAGGGCGGTCAAGGCGCTCCGCGCGGAAGCGGGCCTGACTCAGATGCAACTCGCAGGGCGAGCCGGCCTGCACAACACCTACATCAGCCACATCGAGCGGGGCGTCACCAATCTGACCTGGACTGCGCTCGGCCGGATTTCTCAGGGGCTCGGAGTGCCGCGGTCGGTGCTGGTCAACCGAGTCGAGGATTTGGAACGGCGGCGATGATGGTGCGGACCCCGCCCCAACTGAGTCCGGCGCCGACGCTGGGAGAGCGGTTCGGGCTCAACCTCTGGCGCAGCCGGCGCCGAGCTGATCTATCCCAGGAACGCCTAGCCGATCTCGTCGGGATGCATCGCACGGAGATCGGCGCGCTGGAGCGAGGGCTGCGTCTTCCCCGTATCGACACCATCGCCATGCTCGCCGCCGGCACGAACGTCTCGGTCTGCGTCTTGCTGGAAGGGATGGAGTGGCGCCCCGGCCGCTATGTCGATGGCGACTTCTACATCGAGCATCCAGCGGCCCGCCTGCGCGGGGGGAGCGTCCGGAGTTGACGACCGACCTCCAGATGCAGCTCGATGTCCTGGTCTTGGTTCTTCGCGAGGACCCGGACGTGCTTACGCTCCCGACGCTCGCTGGCCGGTTGCTCGCGAACCCTCGCAGCCTCCCAGGAGGCGTGGCGCTCGCCCGCGCCATCCGCGAGCTGGACAACGAGGGTTTGGTCTTTAGCGACGGTGTCCTCGTGCGGCCGAGCCGACCGGCACTTCATGTCAAGCGCCTGCTGGGGGAAGCTAATGGCGGCCCCGGCGAGTTCACGCGCGGCTTAAATCAATAGACCAGGCGGGTCCGACCGTGCCAAGTGGTCAACGCTCGTTGTCGAGAATTCGCTCAGCACGAGCCAGCAGATTCGAAGGTCGCGTGCCGAGGCCGTCGGCGATCCGCCACAGGGTGTTGAGCGTAGGCGTCTTGTCCGCTCGCTCCAACCGCCCGAAATAGGCGCGGTCGATGCCGCACTGGAGCGCGGCATCTTCCTGGCTCAGGTTCCGTTTTTCCCTCAGCTCTCGAAGCGCTGCGCCGAAGGCTTGCGACCGCGACCGTGACATTGCGCGGGCAGCCTCTCGGCCCACGACCTATTGCGCCACGGCCTAAAGTACCCTGTCGCTTTTCCGGGAATTTGCGGAGATTCGCCACTGGGCTGAACGCTGGCGTGCAGGTCTCCCGCCAGAGCAGGTGGTAAGAATCCCGGACTGAATCGGAACGCTCGCAGGCATTTACGGGAACTTCCTGGGACGCTCCACGAACAGAGGCAGGATGAGAATGAAGCAGCAGGAACGGTGGGACGCAGTGGCAAATCCCAAGTCGAGCAAGGGTGGCTCCCGCTGCGGTGGGTCCATCCGATTCTTGCCGATCGTCGTGCTTTTTTTCGTTCTGTTCCTGCCGGCGGCGGCCTCCGCTACCACCCTCCCGGCGACTATCACCGAAAACACGACTCTTATGCCCGCCGGCAACCCCTACACCGGCACGTCCACGATCGAATCCGGGGTGACCCTCAAAGTCGAACCGGGGGTGAAATTCAGCAGCCTGAGCCTCAAAGTCAAAGGAACGCTCAACGCCGAAGGGACCGCCTCAGAACCGATCGTCGTCTCCGAAAGCAGCGGGAACTACACGCCGATCACCTTCGAACCTGGCAGCGGCGCCTCGGTCCTGAACCACGTCGAAATGACGAAAGTGGGTAGCGAATTCTACGTCAAGGCGCCGATCCAGATCAACAAATCCTCACCGACGATCGAGAACTCGACCTTCACCAACGTTT
>DASTTQ010000009.1:0-20199 GCA_035760065.1 Solirubrobacterales bacterium | reverse complement strand
TCGTAGCGCTCGGCGTTCGTCCTTTCCCATGCATATGCATGGGAAAGGACGAACGCCGAGCGCTACGAACGTTCGCGAGGCGGGAGACGGGGACGTCGAGGGGGTCGCGACCGCGGTCGAAGCCCTTCTCGTCGAGCTCGGCGGCCGCCGGCCCGAGCGCCCGGACCTCGAAGCCGAGGTGAGGGCGCTGCTCGCCGATCCCGCGGGGGGGTCGGTGCTTGTCGCAGAGGCCGACGGCGTGCTCGTCGGCGTCCTCAGCGCCAGCTGGCAGCGAGCGATACACGTTCCCGGCGCCTACGCGACCATCCAGGACCTCTGGGTTCACGAGGACTGGCGCAGTCGCGGCGTCGGAGCGGAACTGGTCGAGGCGATCGCGTCCCAGGCGCGAAGTCGCGGGGTCGGTCGGCTCGAGGTCGGCCTGCCCCGCGAGACCTTCGCGGCGATCGCTTCGACCGAGTCCTTCTACAGGCGCAACGGCTTCGAGCACCTCGGGCCGCGGATGCGGAGGCTGCTCGATGACGCCTAGGGAACTGGTGATGGTCGAGCAGCGCCAGGGTCGCGACGACGACGCCTTCTGGGTGCGGGAAGGCGACCGCCGCATCCCCGGCCAGGACGGCAACCGCCGCCTGGTCGAGCTGCGCGCGGGGCTGGTCCGCCACTCGCGGGTGCGCCCGGTCGCCGCCGACGTCGCCGACGAGGAGGTCGAGCGGACGCTGGGGGGGTTGCACGAGGCGACCTATCTGCGGGCGCTGGACGACCTGCGCTCGCCCGAGCCGGTGGTGATGGCGGACTTCGCCCCGCCCGGCCTCGAGCCCGACATCCCGGTCAACGCCAACCTCGTCGCCGCCGCGCGGGAGGGCATCCGCACCGCGATCACCGCCGCCGAGCGCGTGCTCGGCGGCGCCCGCTTCACCTACGCCGTGTGCCGCCCGCCCGGCCACCACGCCGGCCCCGCCTTCCACGCCGGCTACTGCTACCTCAACAACGCCGCCGCCGCGGTGCGGCGCCTCTCCGACGGCGGCGTCAAGCCGGTCGGGATCATCGACCTCGACCTCCACTACCCGAACGGGACCTCGGCCCTGGTCGAGCGGATGGGCCCGATCGCCGCGCTGCACTCGCTGCACGCGGCGCCGGTCACCAACCTGCCGCCGGGGACGCCGCTGCCGCGGGTCCCGGGCGAACGCGCCGTCGCCTTCGCCGAGAGCCCCGACGAGGCGATCTACCTGCAGGAGGTCGCCCACTCGATCCACGACCTCTCCGAGATCGCCCGGGCGCTCGTCGTCTCGCTCGGCTACGACACGGTGGCCGGCGACCCGCACGGCGATTGGGGCTTCCAGCCCGAGATCTTCGCCGAGATCGGCCGCCTGCTGGCGCGCTCGGGGCTGCCGGTCTGCGTGATCCAGGAGGGCGGCTACGCCCTCGACGAGCTCGCCGACTGCAGCCACGCCTTCGCCACCGGCCTCCTGGGTGGGGAGGAGCGATGAACGCCAGCGGCCTCGAGCCCTTCCGGCGCCGCCTCGATGAGATCGACGAGGAGATCGCGAGGCTGTTCGGCGAGCGCCTGCGGATCTGCCGCGAAGTCGCCGTCTACAAGCACGAGCACGAGATCCCGATGATGCAGCCCGACCGGGTGCGGATCGTGCGCGAGCGCTACCTGACCCGCGGCGCCGAGCACGAGCTGCCGGAGGAGTTCAGCTCCGAGCTCTTCGAGCTCCTGATCGGCACCACCTGCAAGCTCGAGGACGAGCTGATGGACGGGCTCGCCGCCGAGGACGGGAGGGAGGCGGCATGAACGGGCTTCCGCCCGGGCCGCGGATGCCGCGCGCCCTGCAGGCCGTCGGCTGGACGCAGCGGCCGATGCCGTTCCTCGAGCGCTGCCACAGCCGCTACGGCGACACCTTCACCCTGCGCATCCGCCACTACGGCGACTGGGTGCTGCTGGCCGACCCCGACGACGTGAAAGCGGTCTTCACCGCCGGGCGTGCCGTCGGCGTCGCCACCGCCAACCCGCTGCTTGGACCGCTCCTCGGCCCCCGCTCGGTGATGCTGCTGGAAGAACCGGAGCACATGACCCGCCGCAAGCTGATGCTGCCCTCCTTCCACGGCCAGGCGGTGCAGGCCGACTCGGAGATGATGGCCGCGGTCGCGCGGCGTGAGATCTCGCGGTGGCCGGTCGGCGAGCCGTTCGCGCTCTGGCCGCGGATGCAGGACGTCACCCTCGACGTGGTCATGCGCGCGGTCTTCGGACCCGACGCCGAAGGGCCGCGGCTGCAGCCTCTGCGAGATCGCCTCCGGGCGCTCACGACCTGGATGAACGAACCGCGCAACCTGGCGATGCTGGCCGCCCTCGGCCCCGGCTGGGTGACCCGCAGCCGCGGCTACCGCGAGGCGATGGGCGCGGTCGAGGAGGCGGTGATGGCCGAGGTGCGGCGGCGCAAGGCCGAGCCGGACGGGGGAGAGCCGGGCGTCGTCTCGATGCTGGTCGGCGCCACCTACGAGGACGGCTCGCCGCTGAGCAACGACGATCTGCGCGACGAACTGGTGACGCTGCTCTCCGACGGGCCGACCTCGAGCACGCTGGCCTGGACCTTCGAGCGGCTGCTGCGCAACCCCGACAAGCTGGAGCTGCTGCGCGCCGACGTCCTCGGCGGCGACGGCACCTACCTCGACGCCGTCGTCAAGGAGACGCTGCGGCTGCGGCCGCCGGTCCCGGTCGTCGTCCGCACCCTGCTGGAGCCGATGACGCTCGGCGGCTGCGACCTGCCGGCGGGCACGATCGTGGCCCCCTGCATCCACCTGATCCACCGCGACGCCCGCTGGTACGCGCAGCCGCACCGCTTCCTGCCCGAGCGCTTCCTCGGCAGGCAACCCGGCACCTACACCTGGATCCCGTTCGGCGGCGGCGTCCGCCGCTGCCTCGCCGCCAGCTACGCGGAAATGGAGATGAAGCGGGTGCTGCGGATCGTGCTCGAGACCACCGAGCTGCGGCCGGTCGCCTCCAGCGGGGAGCGGGCGCGCAAAAGCGCGATCTCCTTCAGCCCCGACCAGAAGGGTCTCGTCATCGCCGAACCGAGGGAACCCGAGCCCGCCTCCGAGCGCGCCCTGGCACCGGTCTAGGAGCGATCGTGAGCGAGAGCGACATCCTCATCGTCGGCGCCGGGGCCAAGGCCGCGGCAATCGGCGCCAAGGTCCACGTGATCAACAGCCTCGGCCTCGCCGACGTCTCGATGACGGTGATCGAGAAAACCCAGCCGGCCGCCTCCTGGCTCGGCCGCAACGGGATGACCTCGGGCGAGGAGCCGCTGGCGATCCCGCCGATCAAGGACGTCGGCTTCCCGTACCAGAGCTCGCGCCAGTTCGGCACCCTCGGCGACGAGATCGACGCGGCGCTGCTGCCGTTCACCTGGCAGCGCTTCGCGATGGAACGCCACGAATACGCCGCCTGGGTCAACTCCGGCTCGCCCTCGGTGATGCACCGCGACTACGGCACCTACCTCGGCTGGGTGCTGGAACGGGCGACCGAGGGAGTGACCATCTACGACGGGCGGGTGACCGAGGTCTCGCTTGCCGGCGACCACGAGACCTGGCAGGTCGAGGTCGCCGAGCGCGGCCGTCCCGGGGACCCCGAGCGGCACCGCGGCCGCAACCTCGTCCTCACCGGGCCCGGCGTCCACCGCCACTTCCCCCACGACCCCGAGGTCGAGTCGCGCGTCTTCCACTGCGACAGCCGCCGCGAGGAGCTCACCCGCGTCCCCGAGGGGGAGTCGGTCGAGATCGCGATCGTCGGCGGCGGCGAGAGCGCCCTCAGCGCCCTCGTCTTCCTCCGCGACCTGCGGCCCGCGGCGCGGCTGACCGTCTACACGCCGATGCTGCCGCTGAGCCGCGGCGAGAGCTTCCTCGAGAACCGCGTCTTCGCCGACCCCGACAACGTCGACTGGGAACACCTAGACGTCGAGACGCGGCGCGACTTCGTCAAGCACTGCGACCGCGGCGTCTTCGACGCCAGCGTGCTCGAGCGGATCGCCGACGACGACCACCTCTCCTTCGTCTGCGGCCGCGCGATCCACGTCTCGCTTAGCGACGACGGCCAGGCCGCCGAGCTCGAGTTCGACAGCCCCTCGGATGGGCTGTGCTCCCAGCGCTACGACTTCGTCGTCAACTGCACCGGCTTCGACCTGCTGCGCCAGCTGCGCGGCCTCTTCCCCGACGCCGTGCGCGACGAGGTCGAAGAACAGTGCGGCCCGCTCTGGGACGGACCGCCGCAGGCCGAGGTGCCGATCGGCCGCAGTCTCGAGCTCGAAGGCGTGCGTCCGCGCCTCCACGTCCCCGGCCTCGGCGGCCTGCGCCAGGGGCCGGGCTTCGCCAACCTCGGCAGCCTCGGCCTCCTCGCCAATCGCGTGCTGCAACCGCTCTTGAACGAACTCGATCCCTCCTTTGCAGGGATTTCTGAAACGATAGAAGACAAGTCCTTATTACTCGATTAGGGAGAGGAGACGGGATGTCGACGTTGTCCAAGTTCAGGGGGCTGCCGCTGCTCGCGGCGATGCTGGTCACGGGGGCGCTGATGGCGGGGTGCGGCTCCTCGTCTTCCTCGTCGAGCGAAGCCGATTTCACCGGCACCGTCTATCCCGGGATCGACCAGGCGAACACCCGGCAGGCCAAAGGCGAAATAAACAGCGGCAACGTCAACCAGCTGAAGGAAAGCTGGTCGGTCCCGATCGAAGGGCAGGGCATCTACGGCAGCTATGCCTGGGCGCCGGTCGTCGCCAACGGCGTCGTCTACTCGGAGGATCTCGAATCCAACGTGCAGGCGCTCGACCTCGAAAGCGGCGACGTCCTCTGGACGCAGAAGTTCGAATCGCCGAGCCACGGCCCGAACGGGCTAGCGGTGGCGGAAGGACGCGTCTACGGCACGACCAACTCCGAAGCCTTCGCCCTCGACCAGAAGACCGGCAAGGAACTCTGGAAAGTCCCGCTCGAAGGCCCCGTCGACATCGCGCCCAGCGTGAACGAAGGCACGGTCTACGCATCGACGGTCCCCGAGAACACCAGCGCCGAATACGAAGCCGGCGCGGTCGGCACCCTGTGGGCGCTGGACGCCAAGACCGGCAGGAAGCTCTGGCACTTCTACACCGTCCCGAAGAACCTCTGGGGACACCCGGATATCAACTCCGGCGGCGGCCTCTGGTACCCGCCCTCCTTCGACGCCAAGGGCGACGTCTACGCCGGCACCGGCAACCCGGCCCCGCTCCCCGGCACCGGCAGCCATCCCTGGGGGTCGAGCCGGCCCGGCAACGACCTCTACGCGGACTCGATGGTCAAGCTCGACCCGAAGACCGGCAAGGTGATCTGGCACTACCAGCAGACGCCGCACAACATCTACGACTGGGACTTCCAGGACTCGCCGGTGATGGTCACGGTCGGCGGCAAGGAAATGGCGATCGGCGCCGGCAAGTCCGGGGTCGTCGTCGCGATCGACCCGAAGACCGGCAAGCCGATCTGGAAGACCTCGGTCGGGACCCACAACGGGCACGACAACGACCCGCTGTACGCGATGCGCGGCGAATACAGCAAGATCAAGCTCGGCGAAGTCTTCCCGGGCGAGCTCGGCGGCGTGATCGCGCCGATGTCGACGGACGGCAAGCGGCTCTACGTGCCGGTGGTCAACCACTCGATGACCGTCCGCTCGGGCTCTGAAATCACCGAAGAAAGCGCGGCCACCGGCGAAGTCGTCGCGCTCAGCCTGAAGACCGGCAAGCAGGAATGGACGCGCGAACTCGAACAGCCCGCCTACGGGGCGACGCTGGTGGTCAACGACCTCGTCTTCGCGACCACGGCCGACGGCACCGTCCACGCGCTCAAAGCCGAAAGCGGCGGCGAAGTCTGGCAGGCCGCCCTGCCCTCGGGCACCAACGCCGGCGTGATGGTCAGCGGCGACACGCTGCTCGCCCCGGCCGGGCTGCCGGTCGCCGAAGGGCAGACGGCATCGCTGGTCGCCTTCAAGCTCGGCGGGTAGAAGTAGTACTGGCTTCGATCGGCCCGAGTCGGTATGACTCGGGCCGATGGCCGCCAAGCGCAGCGCCGGCATCCTGCTCTTCCGCCGTGGCGGCGGCGGAGTCGAGTTCCTGCTCGTCCACCCGGGCGGCCCCTTCTGGGCGAAGAAGGACGCCGGCGCCTGGTCGATCCCGAAGGGCCAGATCGAGGACGAGGAGGAACCGCGCGCCTGCGCGATCCGCGAGCTGCGGGAGGAGCTGGGGCCGGCTCCCGCGCTCGAGCCCGAGCAGCTGATCGAGCTCGGCTCGATCCGGCAGCGGGCGGGGAAGGTGGTCGCAGCCTGGGCGGCGGAGGCCGAATTCGACCCCGCCGCGCTCGCCAGCAACACGTTCACGATGGAGTGGCCGCCGCGCAGCGGCAGCGAGCGGGAGTATCCGGAGGTCGATCGCGTCGAGTGGTTCGACCTCGCGACCGCGCGGGAGAAGATCCTTCCGGCCCAGGCCGAGCTGCTCGATCGCTTGCTGGAGCGCCTATAGTCGCTGGCGAGATGGAGAACGGTTCCGCTCCGCGCTCCGCCGTCGGGTCCGGGGATCCGACGCAGAACGGCAGCCTGCCGCTTCCGGCGCGGCTGCTCGGGGTCGGCGTGCGCGGTGCCCGCACCGTCACCAGGGCCACCGGGATCGACCGCGCGGTGGAAGTCGCCGCGGAGGAGGCGATCGTCGCCGCGGTCGAAAGCAAAGCCGTCGAGCGGGCGATGGTCCGGGTCCTGGAGGGGCCGGTGATCGAAGAGGCGGTCGAAGGCGCGCTCGAGAGCGAGGCGGTCAAGCGCGCCCTGCTGGAGGCGATGGACAGCGAGCTGGTCGACGAGGTCTGGCGGCGCCTGCTGGCGAGCGAGGAGGCGCAGCAGCTGGTCGAACGGATCGCCGAGGCGCCCGAGGTGCGCGCTGCGATCAGCGCCCAGGGGATGGGGCTGGTCGAGGACATCGGCCGCACGATCGGCAACCTCGCGAGGCGCCTCGACGACAGCTTCGAGCGCATCGTGCGCCGCGTCTTCTTCCGGCCGCGGCGGGCGCTGCCGACGAGCCGGGCGGGCGCGATCAGCCGCGCCCTGGCGATGGTCGTCGACGGCGTCTTCGTCAACCTCGCCTTCACGGCTTTCGTCGCCCTGGTGACGCTGGTGGGGAACGCCTTCGGCGGCAGCGGCGAAGGCGGCAGCGGCCTGGCGATCGTCGTCGGCTCGACCGCCTGGCTCTCCTTCGGGGCGATCTACCTGGTCGGCTTCTGGTCCCTGGCCGGGCAGACGCCGGGGATGCGCTTCCTCGGCATCCGGCTCGAAGAGCGGCTGCCGCTGGGGCGCAGCGTCAAGCGCCTGATCGGCCTCGGCCTCGCGGTCCTGACGTTCGGGATCGGCTTCCTCGGCGTCCTCTTCGGCGAGCGGCGGCGCGCCTGGGACGACCGCCTCTCGGGCACCGGGGTGGTCTACGACGAGCGCCGGCCGGAGCCGGCGCCGTGGTCCGGGCCGGAGCCGGCCGTCGAGCAGAGCGCCTAGCTCGGCTCGGTCGCCCCGGCGTCAGGAGACGAGCTTCAGGACCCTGAACGAGCGGTCGCCTTTGGGCGTCTCGACGGTAACCGTCGAGCCCACCCGGGCGTCCATCAGCGCCCGCCCGATCGGCGACTCGGCCGAAAGGCGGCCTTCGGCCAGGTCGGCCTCGGTCGAGCCGACCAGGGTCCAGACGCTGCTCTCGCCTTTGGACTCGTCCAGCACCTCGGCGCTGCGGCCGAAGGAGAAGACGTCGCTGTCGATCTCGGAGACCTCGACCACGACCGCGTTGTGCAGCCGCTGCCCCAGCCGCTTGATCCGCGTCTCCAGGTGCGCCTGGTCCTCTTTCGCGGTGTGGTAGTCGGCGTTCTCCTTCAGGTCGCCGAGCTCCCGGGCGACCCTGATCCGCTCCGCCATCTTCTTCCGCGCCGGTCCTTCCAGCTCGGCCAGCTCGGCTGTCAGCTCTTCGAGCCCGGCCTGCGTGATCGGCTCGCCAGCCTGATCCTGCGCGTTCATGCGAAGAGCCTGGCAGAAACCAGCCGCCGACGCCCCTGTTCGCGAGCGGTCGGCGCTGTCGGCGATGTATATTCATACATTGTGAACCGCACGCAGATCTACCTCGATGACGCGCAGACGGCGCGCCTCGATGAACGTGCTGCCGCCGAGGGGACCTCGCGCTCGATGCTGATCCGTCGGGCCGTCGACATCTACCTCTCGGAGGGAGAGCAAGACGCCGCCTTGTGGAATGAGCAGTGGCAGAGGGCCCTGGACAGGACGGCCGGTATCGCCTCTCACCTCGAGGAGGGCGCCGAGTACGTAGAGGGCCTTCGTCGTCGGGATGCCGAGCGATTGGGTCGGCTCGACGCTTGAGCGTCGTGCTCGACACCAGCATCCTGGTCGACCACCTTCGTGCCTCGACCCCGGCGACCGAATACCTGGCCGGGCTCGACGGCCGGCCGGCCTGCTCGGAGATCAGCCGAATCGAGGTTATTCAGGGTCTGCGCTCCGCGGAAAAGCGGGTGGCCGCACGGCTCTTCGCGCTGATCGAGTGGGTGCCCGTGACCGAAGCGATCGCCCGGCGCGCGGGCGATTTAGGACGCAGGTGGCGACGCAGTCATCCCGGCATCGGCGTTGCCGATCTCGCTATCGCCGCGACGGCCGAGCAGCTCGACGCAACCCTCGCGACGCGGAACATCAAGCACTTCCCGATGTTCAAGGGCCTCCGGGCGCCCTACTGAGCCCCCGCCGAGATTCCCGCCGGGGCTGCGCCGTTGAAGCTCCTCGCCTGGATCGGGCGCAGGTAGGCGATCTGGCCCTCGCGCAGCTCGAGGCGCTGCAGCTCGGCGCGCGTCAGCTGCGCCCAGACCTCGGTCCCGTCGGCGAGCAGGAGCTCGACCCGGATCTCGAAGCCGAGGGAGGCGATCCGCTGGACCAGGCCCTCCTGGGTGCGCTCGTCGGGATCGAGCACGACTTCCATGTCGTGCGGTCGCACGAAATGGTCGCCGAGCCGGTTGACCTCGCCGACGAAGCTCATCACGAACTCGTTGGCCGGGTGCTCGTAGAGCTCGTCGGCGGCGCCGGACTGCTCGACCCGCCCCTCGTTCATCACCACCAGCTGGCCGGCGACGTCCATCGCCTCCTCCTGGTCGTGGGTGACGAAGATCGTCGTCACGCCCGTCTCCTCGTGGAGGTTGCGCAGCCAGGTACGCAGGTCCTTGCGCACCTTCGCGTCGAGCGCGCCGAACGGCTCGTCGAGCAGCAGCACCTGCGGCTCGACCGCCAGCGCCCGGGCCAGCGCCATCCGCTGCCGCTGGCCGCCGGAGAGCTGGGAGGGATAGCGGTCGGCCAGTCCCTCGAGCTGGACCAGGTCGAGCAGCTCGTGCACGCGGCCGGCGATCTTCGCCCTGTCCCACTTGCGGATCTTCAGCCCGAAGCCGACGTTCTCGTACACCGTCATGTGCTTGAAGGCGGCGTAGTGCTGGAAGACGAAGCCGACTTCGCGCTTCTGCGGCGGCGTCGCGGAAACGTCCTTGCCGTCGATCAGGACGCGTCCCGAGTCGAGCGTCTCCAGTCCGGCGATCGCCCGCAGCAGCGTCGACTTGCCCGAGCCGCTGGGCCCGAGCAGGGCGGTCAGGGATCCATTCGGGACCTCGATCGATACGTCTTCCAGCGCCTGGAAGTCACCGAAGCGCTTGTTTGCCCCCTCGACCGAGATTGCCATCAGGCGGCCTCCTTTCGTTTCAGCAGGTTCATCGCCAGCAGGGTCGCCAGCGCCAGCAGCGCCAGCAGGACGGAGGCGCCGAAAGCGCCGGGGAGGTTGAAGTTCTCGTACTGCTTGGCGACGAACAGCGGCAGCGTCTGGGTCTGGCCGGAGATCGAGCCGGAGACGACCGAGACGGCGCCGAACTCGCCGAGCACGCGGGCGGTGGTGAGGACGACGCCGTAGGCGACGCCCCAGCGGATCGCCGGCAGGGTCACCCGCCGGAAGGTCTGCCAGGCGTCGGCGCCGAGGGTCGAGGCGGCCTGCTCCTGCTCGGTGCCGATCTCCTGCAGCACCGGGACGGTCTCCCGCACCGCGAACGGCAGCGAGACGAAGATGCAGGCGAGCACCATCCCCGGCAGCGAGAAGAGGACCTCGATCCCGGCTTCGGCGAGGCCCGGTTCGAGCCAGCCGTCTTTGCCGTAGAGGAGGAAGAGCGAGAGGCCGATCACCACCGGCGAGATCGCGAACGGGAGGTTGATCGCGGCGTCGATCAGGGCGCTGCCGCGGACGCGGTGGCGGACCAGGAGCAGGGCACAGCCGACGCCGAAGATCGTGTTCAGCGGCACCGCGATCGCGACCGTGATCAGGGTCAGCTTCAGCGCGTGCAGGCCGTCGGGGGAGGCGATCGCTTCAAATGGCGGCGCGAGGCCGTCTTCGAAGGTCTTGTAGAAGATGAAGGCGAGCGGCAGCAGCAGGAGCAGGAGGACGTAGCCGAGGCCGAGGGCTCGCAGGCCCCAGCGGCTACGCGAGTTCATGGCGAGCGCTCCAGCGCTGGATCAGGCCGACGACGAGGAGGCAGGCGAGCGAGGCGGCCATCAGCACGACCGAGGCCGCGGCGGCGCCGGTGTCGTTGCCGTTCTCGATCAGCTGCTTGATGTAAACGGAGGAGACCTGCGTTTCCGGCAGGCCGCCGGCGAAGAGCAGGACCGAGCCGAACTCGCCGAGGGCGCGGGCGAAGGCCAGGGCGACGCCGGCGCCGAGGCCGGGCAACAGGTTGGGGAAGACGATGCGGCGGAAGACGGTGAAGCCGCCGGCGCCGAGCGAGGCCGCCGCCTCCTCCATCTCGCGGTCCATCTCCATCAGCAGCGGTTGGACGGCGCGGACGACGAAGGGGAGGGTGACGAAGCACAGCGCCACGACGACCGCGGCGCGGGTACCCGCGATGTGGACGCCGAAGGGGCTCTCCTCGCCCCAGAGCTCGATCAGGACCAGGCTGGCGACGATCGTCGGCAGCGCGAAGGGAAGGTCGATGACGGCGTTGACCACCGCCTTGCCTGGGAACTCGTCGCGGACCAGGAGCCAGGCGAGGATCGTGCCGAAGAAGGCGTTGACGAGGACGACGACGGTCGAGGCGACCAGGGTCAGCTCCAGCGCCTTCACCGCCTGGGGCTCGGTCACCTGTTCCCGGAAGTGGCCGAGGCCGAGGCTCAGCGACTGGTCGGCCAGCGCCGCCAGCGGCAGCAGCACGATCAGGCTCAGGTAGAGCACGACCATGCCGCGGCCGACGCCGGCGCCGACCCCGGGCAGGCGGATGCCTGCCCGGGGAGCGCTGCGCTGGGTGAGGGTCCCGGCCTCCATCGATTAGCCGGAGGTCGAGACTCCGAGTTCGCCCTCGATCTTGGCCACCGAGCCGGATTCTTCGTCGAAGAATTCGTCGTTGACCTTGCCCCAGCCGCCGAACTTGCTGATCTTGAACAGCTGCTTCGGGGTCGGGAACTGCTTCGGGTCGACCAGCTTCGGGTTGACGGGGCGGTAGCCGTTTTCGGCCCACAGCTCCTGGCCCTGGTCGGACCAGAGGAACTTGAGGAAGTCTTCGGCCGCCGGCTCCGGCGCTTCGGCGGTGAGCGCGATCGGCGTTTCGATCTGGATCGTCGAAGGCGGGATCACGTATTCCACGGCTTCGCCTTCCTTCTCGGCCTTGATCGCTTCGTTCTCGTAGGTGAGGAGCACGTCCCCCTGACCCTGGCCGAAGGCCGAGAAGGCGTCGCGGCCGCTGCCCGGCTGGGCGACGGTCTTTTCGAGGACGGTCTTGACCGCGGCCAGCGCCTGGTCGGGCGAGTCGCCTTCCTCCAGCGCCGAGCCGTAGACGGCCATGATGTTCCAGCGGGCCGAGCCGGAGCTGAACGGGTTGGGGGTGACGACGTCGACGTCCTTGTCCTCGACGTCCTTGAAGGAGTGGATCCGTTCCGGATTGCCCTTGCGGACCATGATCACCACGACCGAGTCGGTCGCGATGCCGTGGTGGGGCTGGCTTTCCCAGTCCTTCGCGACGAGTTCGCCTTCTTCGACCAGGCGTTCCATGTCGCCGGCCTGGGAGAAGTGGACGACCGACGCGGGCTGGCCCGCCACGACCGCGCGGCTCTGGTCGCCGGAGGCGCCGAACGAGTTGCTGAAGCTGACGCCCCTGCCCTGGGGCGTCTTCGCGAAGGCGGGCTCGAGGGTTTCGGCGTAGACCGATTCCGGGGTGGAGTAGCCGACGACGTCGAGCTTGGCTCCGCCCGGGGAGGAGGAGCCGGCCCCCGTGGCGTTGTCGCTGCCCCCGCAGCCGGCCGCGAGGACTCCTGCGAGAAGGGTTAGCACCGCGAGCGGGGCGACCGTCATCCCCCTGCGCCGCCGAGTGCCGGGAGCAATTCGCATCTGTCATTCCTTTCTTTCTTGAGTAACTTACTTCCAAATAAGGTGCGGCACCCTAGCACAAAGTTGATGAACAAAGTAAAGATTCAATTCCGGCATAGACTTCGCGCCGATGCCAGTCGATGCGGTGCGCACGCCTGAGGAGCGCCTGGAGGGGCTGCCGGACTATCCGTTCGAGTCGCGCTACCGCGAAGTCGACGGGTTGCGGCTGGCCCACCTGGATGAGGGACAGGGCAAGCCGGTCGTCTTCTTCCACGGCGAGCCGACCTGGTCGTTCCTCTGGCGCAAGGTGATCCCGCCGGTGCGCGACGCCGGCTACCGCTGCATCGCCCCCGACTACGCCGGCTTCGGCCGCTCCGACAAGCCCATCGACGTCGGCTGGTACACCTACGACCGCCACGTCGAGCTGATGGC
This sequence comes from Solirubrobacterales bacterium, assembly GCA_035760065.1. Lineage (GTDB taxonomy): Bacteria > Actinomycetota > Thermoleophilia > Solirubrobacterales > 70-9 > VAYN01. The sequence goes on along the minus strand of DASTTQ010000009.1, from coordinate 7,354 downwards.
GGCGCTGCTGGAGGAGCTCGACCTGCGCGGGGCGACCGCTGTCGTCCACGACTGGGGCGGGCCGATCGGCCTGCGGCTGGCGGTCGAGCACGCCGACCGCTTCGACCGGATCGTGATCATGGAGACCGGTCCCTTCACCGGGCACCAGAAGATGAGCGACGCCTGGTTCGCCTTCCGCGACTTCGTCCGCGACAACGAGGACGTGCCGGTCGGGTTCCTGATCAAGGGCGGGTGCAGGAACGACCCGGGCGACGAGGTGATCGCCGCCTACGACGCGCCCTACCCGGACCCCGCCTCGAAGGCCGGCGCTCGCGCCTTCCCGCTGATCCTGCCGACGACCCCCGACGCGGTCGGTGCAGTCGAGGGCAAACGGGTCGCCGACGCCCTGCGCGAGGACACGCGCCCGGCGCTCGTCCTCTGGGCGGACTCGGACCCCGTGCTGCCCTTTTCAGTGGGAGAGCGTGTCTCCAGCGAGCTGAACTTTCCCGCCCCGCGGCCTATCGAGGACGCTTCGCACTTCCTTCAGGAGGACGCCGGTCCCGAGATCGGAGCCATCGTCGCGGACTGGCTAGGAGCCCTCGACTAGCTCCAGCAACTGGGCGTGGGTGTGGTCCTGAAGCAACTGCACCCGCCGTGGCGGCTCGTCGTCCTCGACCCAGGTGACCGTCCCCGGCCAGTAGGGGCTTGGCGGCCGGCCGGGGTGGTGGAAGGCGGTGGCGAAGACCCAGCTGCCGGTGTTGTGGAGCTTGCCGCCGCCCGCGAGCAGCCACTCGGGTTCGTCCGGCAGCGGCCCGCCGCGGTGGGTGTGGCCGGCGATCACGTGGGCGTGGTCGACGCCCAGTCGCCTCGTCAGCTCGGTTGCCGCGGCGATGCCGCTGCGGGTGATCGCGGCGGCGCTGACGTCGGCCTCGAAATCGGAGCGCAGCAGCGCGTTGAGGCCGCCGATCGCCGGCGGGAAGGCCGCCTTCCCCGCTTTGGCGCGCCAGCTCAGCTGCTTGCGCTCGCCGGAGAGGATCTCCCACCAGCTCTCGAACGGCCCGTTGCGGCGACGTCTCACCGGCAGCACCTGGGCGAGTCCGTAGGCGAAGCCGTAGAGGGGGCGGAGGATGCGCTCGTAGTCGGCGGGGGTGGCATCGGGCGGCGGCGGGCGCAGGAGGCGGGCCATGGTCGCCGCCGCTACGCACTCGGCCCGCGGCAGGCGCAGGTGGGCGTCCATGTAATGGCCGTGGGTGGCGTAGACGTCTTCGCGCAGCCAAGTGCCGGGGTAGGAGAGACCCAGCCGCGCCGTTCCGAGCCATTCGTCGAGCAGCTCGGCGGGACCGGGGGAGGGGGCGTTCCCGGTGGGAAGCGGCTCGTAGCGGTGCTCCAGCCCCAGCGGCGTGCCGCCGGCGATCGAGAGCTGGTCGAGCAGCGGCTCGGCGAGGCGGGCGTCGTGGTTGCCGGGGACGATCGTGACCTCGGTGTGGCCGAGCACTTCGCCGAGCTCTTCGAAGAACGGCCGCGCGCGCTCGAGCGAGGGTCCGAGCGGGAGGTTGCGCAGCTCGACCACGTCGCCGAGCAGGACGAGGCGGTCCGCGCCGGCGATCTCATCGAAGAGGACGCGCCGGATCGCCGGGTGCCGCAGCACGTCCTCGTCGCTGGCGACGCCGAGGTGGAGGTCGGAGATGATCGCCGTCCGCATCCCCACTTTCTAGCCGAAGGCGACCCGGCGTTCGTCCTTTCTTGCCCTATGGACGAAAAAGGGCGACGCCGCGTTTGGCTGCCTGGCCAGTTTGGGTAGCATCTGCGGATGCCGCGGTTCTCAGACGAGCGGTTCGCCCCCGCCAACGGGATCGAGCTCTGTTACCAGGAGATGGGCGACCCCGAGGGCGAGCCGCTGCTGCTGGTGATGGGCCTGGCAACCCAGATGATCGCCTGGGACGAGGAGTTCTGCGAGATGCTGACCGAGCGCGGCTTCCGCGTCGTCCGCTTCGACAACCGCGACATCGGCCGCTCGACCCGGATCCGCGCCGCCGGCGTGCCGGGCAAGCTCGACATGATCGTCGGCCGCCGCGGCACCGCTCCCTACCTGCTGCGGGACATGGCGGCTGACGCCTTCGGGCTGATGGACCACCTCGGGATCGACTCGGCCCACCTGGTCGGCGCCTCGATGGGCGGGATGATCGCCCAGAGCGCGGCGATCGAGCGCCCGGACCGGGTCCGGTCGCTGACCTCGATCATGTCGACCACCGGCAGTCGCCGCGTTGGCCATCCCAGCTACCGCACCTTCGGCCTTCTCCTCGGCAGGCCGCCGCGCGAGCGTGAGGCGGCGATCGACCGCGTGGTCAAGACCTTCAGGACGATCGGCTCGCCCGGCTACCCCTTCGAAGAGGAGCGCGTGCGCGAGATAGCCGGCCGCTCCTTCGACCGCGGCCACAGCGGGGCCGGGATCGCCCGCCAGGTGCACGCCATCACCGCCTCCGGCGACCGCACCCCGGCCCTCCGCCAGCTGAACGTCCCCAGCCTGGTGATCCACGGCAAGAACGACGTTCTCGTTCACCCCTCCGGCGGCCGCGCAACCGCCAGAGCGATCCCGAAGGCTCGCCTGAGGCTGGTCGAAGGCATGGGCCACGATCTCCCGCGCGCCCTCTGGCCCAGCTTCGTCGAGGAAATCGCCGCCACCGCGGCGCGGGCGCCGGAGGGGACCATCGGCCAGCCGGCCTGAACGCATCCGATTCTCTCCCACCTCGGCGGGGACAAACTCCGATGCGGCTGAGAGGAGTCGAACCTCCACGGGCTCTCGCCCACACGGACCTGAACCGTGCGCGTCTACCAGTTCCGCCACAGCCGCGCGGAGCAGGCAATTTACCGGTTGCGCGCCTCCGGCCCGACCTCGCCACCGCAACCGCCCACACCCGCGGCTTCGATAAAGTGCCCATACCGCGCCGCTATCGTCTAGGGGACTAGGACGCCGGATTCTCAGTCCGGAAACCCGGGTTCGAATCCCGGTAGCGGTACCTCACGAAAGCCTCGCAAATGCGGGGTTTTCTCGTTCTCGGGGAGGCTTTAATCGCAAAGCATGTCCCGAAACGTGTCCCGAAGTCGTGCTAGAAAGTTGGGACACGATGCAGCGACAGGCGAACAGAGCGATCAGCGGCCACGTCTTCAAGGTCGAGCGCAAACGCGGGGCACAGTGGTACGCGAAGTACCGGCTTCCTGACGGTCGCCAGGTCCAGCGGCGGATCGGCCCGCACTGGACCGACCGCAAGATCGAGCCGCCCGCCGGCTACTTCACGAAAACCACCGCGCGGGCTTGGCTGGACGAAACGCTCGCGAAGGCGCGGCGAGGGGAGCTGCCCGGGATGGTTCGCACCGGGACGACCTTCGCCGTCGCCTGCGATGACTGGCTCGACTACAAGCGCGACCGCAAGATCAAGCTCTCGACGCAGATCGACTACGAGCACATGGTCGACCGGATGAAGAAGGTCTTCGGCGAAAAGTTCGGCGACAAAGTGCGCCTCGAGGAGGTGACGCCGGAAATGGTCGAAGGCTTCCGCGATGCCCTGGTGGCCGAAGACCTTTCAGATCGGACCGTCAACAAGTACCTCACCGTGCTTCACGGCCTCTTCGTCTGGGCGCAGCGCCGCTACAAGCTGCCGGCGAATCCCGTGGCGAACGTCGAGCGACGCCCGCATGCGAAGCGCGGCAACATCGACGTCTTCTCGCGAGAGGAGGTCTTGGCCCTCGTTCGAGCAGCTGCATCGAAGCAGGACGGGACGATCTATCTCACCGCTGCGTTCACCGGCCTACGCCTCGGGGAGCTGCTCGCCCTGCGCTGGCGAGACGTGGACTTCACCAACAGCGCCGTTCACGTCCGCCAGAGCTTCACCAACGGCAGGGTCGATACGCCCAAGAGCGGCCAAGAGCGCACCGTGCCGATGGCCGAAGAGGTCGCGGAAGCTCTCGCCGCCCTCAGCCAACGCGACGAGTTTCGAGCCGACGACGATCTCGTCTTCTGCGGAGTCAAGGGCGGCCACCTCTCCGGCCACAAGCTCCGCGACCGCTACAAGGCTGCGCTCAAGAAGGCCGGCCTGCGCGATCTGCGCTTCCACGACCTCCGCCACACCTTCGGCTCCCACGCGATCCGAACCGCCGATTCCCGCGAGGTCATGGAGTGGATGGGGCATCAGGATTTGGCGACGACCCAGCGCTACCTCCAGTTCAAGCCGCGGCAGGATGCCGCTCGCCGGATCTCAGAGGCGTTCCGCGCAGGCTCGGTCGCCGCTTCGATCGACGCTGCTCGGTGAGCCTAGCGATCAGATGCAAAGGTCGTCTCTTAACCCAGTACCGGTCATCTCTTTGTCTAGCGGGGATCGCGCGAGGACTTTGATGTCCGGACTATTTAGGAAAATTCAACACCGGTCGGAGGCCACATCAATCGCTTCTTTCGTCTTTGAAGTGAGCAGGTTGAGGCAATGGCAGCTATAAGGGGACGATGAGCGAAAGTAAACGCAAGGAGCGCCAAGAGGCCGCATTGCTAGATGCCGTCCGACTTGGGCTGAATGGAGACATCCGGTCGTTGCGTCAACGGGTGCGTAACATGCTGCGCACCGGCTCGGACCCCTTGGTCTCCGAGGAGGCGCGGCGGTATCTCAACGCTCTGCTTGCGGCGGACGATGACCTTCCCGACTTGCGGTCGGAGTCATCGGCGCAACCGATGCCAGCGGCCATGCCTCCTCCTGGAGAGGCCCTCCCGGTCCCCGATTCAGAGCTAGAGGCTCCTCGCCCGGTTCTCGATGGCGTTGCCGATGAACAGGTAGCGCGCCTCATACGTGAGTGTCAACACCGCCACTTGCTTGAGGAGGCAAACCTCGCCCCCACGACCCGCGTCCTCCTAAGTGGTCCTCCCGGCGGTGGCAAGACCATGACCGCCCGGTTCATTGCCCACCAGCTTGGATTCCCTCTTATGCTCGCCGAGCCTAGTCGGGTCCTTACTGGGGTAATGGGTCAGAGCGCTCGGAATTTGTCAGTTCTTATGCGTTCGGCCTCCGAGCGTCCGTGTGTCCTCTTTCTTGACGAGCTCGACGCCTATGCTCGCCGTCGAGATGAAACTCAGGACATCGCTGAGCCGAAGAGGCTTGTCAACACTCTATTGCTCGAGTTGGATCGTTGGCCTACCCACGGTCTCCTTATCGCAGCCACCAATCACCCAGAGGTTCTAGACGAGGCAGTTCGTCGCCGATTCGAGATGACTATCGAGCTTGGCTTCCCTTCCGAGGAGAGCCGCTTAGCTATCATTGCTGACGTACTCCGTCGGGCTGGTCGAGACTGCTCCTTCGATCTCCTCCAAGTTATCTCCCGGGGGACCAAAGGCAAAGCTGGGTCAGAGCTTGTTAACAACACTGTTTCTGGAATCCGTCGGTCAATCATCGATGAGGTTCCTATGGATGAGGCGCTCGGTCAGCAATTTTTCGCCTCCCGTTATCGCGGACGAGGTCGTGTGGCTTCGAACGCGCGCCGCCGAGCTGTGATGGAACTCTCGCGCGTGGGCTGGACTGCGGAGCAGATCGCTCCTCTCCTGGAAGTCCGGCCCAGGGCGGTCAGGGAAATCCGTCAAAGCGCGAGTAGGTCTTAACACTTAAAATAGCTCTCGATGGAGGCATCGGGAGGCAATGAGGGGCGCCGAAGTCTTGAACGGCCGCCCCTCTCAAACGGAGAGGCATATGCTCACGACATCGACTTTCCTCCGGGCGGGGGAGCGTCTGAGCCCTGGTGGTCATTCAACTCGACTGCAGAGCAAGTCCTACCCCAGATAGAGACGGCGCGGGCTGCCGCAGCTGGTCTAACCCCCGAGCAGATTGGGTCTAGCGGGCGGGTTGTAATCGAGGCCAAGGCGATGCCTAACTTCCTGGCCGCGAGCCACTACCCGGGAGATCTTTTTGGAGCCGCCGGTTTGATTCCGGTGGGTAGTCGCACCTCAACCGGCATACGCCGTCAGCGCAAAGCGGCGGATCAAGAGAATCAGCCAGCAAAGACCTATCTGTTATCGGCCGATGCGGACTCTCTTGCTCGCTTAGAAGACATCTATAGGAGCGGCGGGGATCTGGATGACTCAATACGAGAAGACGCCCTCAAGTTCACCGGTTTTGCATTAGAGGGTCCAGACCAGGTTCTGAAAATGGGCGAGGGCGCCGTTCCTGCCATTGTCGATAGCCACTTTGCCTTCGAAGCTGTCCTCCATCCTCAGTTGATCGAGAATGGTGAGGTGGACCCTCTGGCAGGAGAGCGCGTCCGTGCGGATTTCGTCTCCTACATCGAAGGCCTTGGAGGCATCGTCAACATTGACTTTGCCCATCTCGAGGCAGATATGTGGTACTTGCCTGTCCTCTTGCCACGTGATCCTGCTGTGCTCCGGCGTGCTGCGGCATTCAGTCAACTTAGGGTTCTGAGGCCGACGCCGCAGTTTCGTGACCTGCGCCCATCAGGGGAGGGTCTTCCTGACATCAATGTCATTGTGGCCAAAACGCCCTTGACGACTCGCAGAATCGCCATCTTCGATGGCGGAATCAATGTGGATGCCCTCGGCCTGTCAGGGTGGGTTACTGAGCACGATCTGACGAACCGTCCTCGGTTGCAGACGCATCACGAGCATGGTGCCACGGTGACCAGCGCAGCGCTATTCGGCTCACTCGACGATCAAGGCAAGGCCCCCCATACGGCAATAGACCATTACCGGATCTGGCCAATGCCTTCCGGTGTTGAGAGCGACATCGAGCTTCCATGGGTTCTTGACAGGATCGAGGAAATCGTTGCACGGGGCGAGCACAAGATCGTCGTGATCACTCTCGCGCCGGCCCTCAACGCGGAAGATTCCGACCCTCATCTCTGGACTGCGTCGTTAGATCGACTAGCTCTTGAACACGACGTTCTTTTTGTGGTTGCTGCTGGGAATGTGGGTGACCTAGAGCCCGACCTAAATCGCATTCTGGTGCCCGCTGACCTGATCAATGGCCTGAGCGTCGGTTCGTGCTCAGAGAAGGATGGCTTGGCGAAGCGGGATGGCTACTCTTGCGTCGGCCCTGGTCGCCCCGGTGCCATGACGGCCCCAACTGGCGTTCAGTTCGGGGGAAATTTGGACGCGACCCCATTTGCTGCACTTTTTCCAGACGGCACGGTGGGAGCCTGCGAGGGGACGAGCTATGCTGCCCCAGTTGTTGCGCGAGCGTGCGCAGAACTAGATGTAGTTCCTAAGCACGTTGTTCATCCGGACCTCCTTGGAGGCTGGCGGTGTCGAAGCCCCAGCAACAAGGAGGAACCGGATGAAGCTCCACGCTAACGCGCCCCTCGGCCCGAAGGGCAGGGCGATCATGGTCAG
>DASTTQ010000008.1:0-33105 GCA_035760065.1 Solirubrobacterales bacterium | reverse complement strand
GCTCCTGCGGCAGCCTGACGACGATGTGGCGAAAATCCCAGGGAGCGAGAGGGACACCCAGCCCTCCCTACCGGATAGCCTCCCCTGCCGCACTGGCAAGCCATTAACGAGAGGAATCGCTCTTCATGTTCGTATCGAAGGCCGCCGTCGTCGGCGGCGGCACGATGGGCGGGGAGATCGCGCAGGCGATCGCCGCCGCCGACATCCCCGTCGTCGTCAAGGACATCGACCGCAAGTTCGTCGACGCAGCCCTCGAGAAAGCCCGCGGCGTCACCGAGGGCCAGCTGGCCCGCCTGGTCAAGAAGGAGAAGCTGACCCAGGAGCAGGCCGACGCCCGCCTCGCCGAGGTGATGGGCAACGTGATCGGGACCACCGGCTACGAGGAGTTCGGCGACGTCGACTTCGTGATCGAGGCGGTGCCGGAGAAGATGGAGATCAAGCAGGCGGTCTTCCGCGAGCTCGACGCCGCCACGCCGGGCCACGCGATCCTCTCCTCCAACACCTCCTCGCTCTCGATCACCGAGATCGGCGAGGCGACGCTGCGGCCCGACAAGGTCGTCGGCTTCCACTTCTTCTACCCGGCCTCGATCATGCCTCTGGTCGAGGTGATCGCCTCCGAGGACACCTCGCTGGAAACCGCGACCGCCGCCTACAACTTCGCCCAGGCGATCAAGAAGCAGCCGATCGTCTGCGGCGAGGTCCCCGGCTTCGTCGTCAACCGGATCCTGATGGCGACGATGGGGGAGATCTGGCGCGCCCAGGAGGAGCATGGCCTCTCATTGGCGGCGATCGACGAGGCGATCGCCGGCGCCCAGCTGGCGCCGATGGGCCCCTTCTTCCTCACCGACCTGCTCGGGCTCGACACCGTCCTCCACGTCGCCGAACACATGCACGAGTCCTACGGCGAGCACTTCTACGTCCACAAGGGCCTGCAGGGCCTGGTCGGCGAAGGCAAGCTCGGCGCCAAGACCGGCGGCGAGGGCTTCTTCAAGGCCGGCGAGCAGAACGTCCCCGGCGACGCCGCGCCCGACGCCGAGGAGCTGGTGGCGATGTTCTCCAGCCGCGCTCTGATCGAGGCCTGCCTGCTGGTCGAGGAGGGGATCTGCTCGGTCCGCGACATCGACCTCGGGATGATGGCCGGGGCCGGGCTCGACCCGCGCAAAGGCCTCTTGCCGCCGTTCTGGAAAGCCGACGTCACCGGCCTCGACAAGGCGCTGGAGACGATGGAGAACCTGGAGGAGAAGCACGGCGAGCGCTTCGCCCCGCCGGTCCTGCTCAAGCGGCTGGTCGCCCAGGGGCGTCACGGCCTCTCGACCGGCCAGGGCTTCTACCCCTACCCGCAGGCCGACGAGGGCGAGCAGGCGGAGACGGTCAAGCTCGAGACCCGCGACGGGGTGGCGATCGCCTGGCTCGCCAACCTGCCGATGAACTCGCTCTCGCCGCAGGTGATCGAGGACCTGGAGACGGTCTGGAACCGGGTCAAGGCCGACGAGGGGATCGGGGCGATGGTGGTCGCCTCCTCGGTCCCGGTCGTCTTCTCGGCCGGCGCCGACATCAAGGCTTTCACGACCCTCGACCAGGAGAGCGGGGCGGAGCTGATCAACCGTGCCCACGCGCTCTTCCGCGACTTCGGCCAGGCCGGCGTGGCGACGATCGCCGCGGTCAACTCGATCGCCTTCGGCGGCGGCTGCGAGCTGGCGATGGCCTGCGACTTCCGGATCGCCGCCGAGGCGGCGGTCTTCGGCCAGCCTGAGGTGAAGCTGGGGATCATCCCCGGCTTCGGCGGCACCCAGCGCCTGCCCCGCCTGGTCGGGCCGAGCAAGGCGCTGGAGATGAACCTGGTCGGCGACGCGATCCTCTCCGGCGAGGCGCTGGAGCTCGGCCTCGCCAACCGCGTCGTCCCCGACCACGAGCTGTTCGAGACGGCGCTGATGTGGGGCCGCAAGCTCGCCGCCCAGGCGCCGCTCGCGGTCGAGCAGATCAAGGCCGTGTCGAACAAGGGCGACATCGACCAGGGCATCGAGGCCGAGAAGGTCGGATTCGCCACCGCCTTCTTCAGCGAGGACGCGAAAGAGGGCATCTCCGCCTTCCTAGCCAAACGCACCCCCAAATGGAGCGGCAAGTAACGACGGGCCGAAATGTCGTCCGCTCTAGGCCGACGGGCCGAAATGTCTGTCGATAGTGGACAAATCGGCCCGTCGGCTGCGGGGATGGGACAGATCGGCCCGTCGGTGCGTCGGTTGGCGGGGTTGCTCGAGGGGGCTTCGTCCGCCGTCGCGTTGACCGGGGCCGGGGTGTCGGTTCCTTCGGGGATTCCGGATTTCCGCACGCCGGGGACGGGGCTGTGGGCGAACGTCGACCCGATGGAGGTCGCGCACATCGGGGTCTTCGAACGCGACCCGGAGCGGTTCTGGTCCTACTACCGCCCGCGCTTCCAGTCGCTCGGCGACAAACAGCCAAACCGCGCTCACGAGGCGCTGGCCGAGCTGGAGCGGCGGGGGCTGATCGAGGGCGTGATTACCCAGAACATCGACCGCCTGCACCGGACGGCCGGGTCGGAGAACGTGATCGAGGTCCACGGCTCGATCGAGACCTCCTCCTGCCTCGCCTGCGATGCCGCCTACGGAATCGACGCGGTCGAAGACCTCTTCGACGGGCGCGGCGTCGCGCGCTGCGCCGCCTGCGGCGGCGCGGTCAAACCCGACGTCGTCCTCTTCGGAGAGCTGCTGCCGGAGGAGGCGATGGCGCGGGCGACCGAGCTGGCCGAAGGCGCCGAGCTGATGCTCTGCGCCGGCTCCTCGCTGGCGGTGCATCCGGTCGCCGGCCTGCCGCGGCTGACCCTCGAGGCCGGCGGCGCGCTGGCGATCGTCACCAGGGGCGAGACGCCGTACGACCGCGAGGCCGAGCTGAAGCTCGACGGCGAGGTCGACGAGGAGCTCGCCGCGCTGGTGGCTGCACTCGGATAACCGGACGCAGTTGCCCCCGCATACCGGGGACAACTGCGTCGTCCGCTATCCCTTGCGGCGCGTCTGGGACGGGTCGCCCGTCGCGCCGTTCAGCGGCACGCCCTGTGCTTCGCACTCGGCGACGACCGTGTCCGAGCGCGGGCTGTCGAACTGGGCCGCCTGGGCGCACTTAGCTTCGGCTTCGGCGCCGCAGCCGCTGATCGTTTCGGCTCCGACGACCCCGGCCACGGTCGCCTTGATGCAGCCCTGCGGAGTGGGCGGTGCGCTGTCTCCCGCGGTGGCGATCACGACCCCTGCCATCGCAGCCAACGTCGCCAGGAGCGTGGCCGAGGCCGCCCGTATCTCGCGCCGGCTCAGCTTGTAGAGCGGCGTCGTCTGCCGCTCGTAGTGGCCCTCCAGTGGCATGACGGCAGCGTAACGCTGCTCCTGGCGCAGGCGGTATCGCCGCCGGGGCGAACGATCGACGCCGATCTTTAGACACTCGTACGTAGTGGCGCCGCGGCTTCAGCGGGAGGGTTAGCCGGTCGGAGAAGCACCTACTTACTGAGAAAGGGAGTCCTGGTAAATGGAATGGTTGAGCGAAGGCGCCAATTCGTGGCAGCTCACCGCTGCGACCCTGGTCGGCTTGATGAGCGTCCCCGGGTTGGTAGTTCTCTACGGCGGCGTGATGCAGAAACGCTGGTCGGTGAACTCGATGATGATGGCGTTCGTCGCCTTCGCGATCGTGTTGATCCTCTGGGTCCTGGTCGGCTTCAAGATGGGCTTCGGGGACCCGATCCACATCACTAACAGCGGTTTCTTCGGGAACTTCATCGGCAAGCCCGGGTCGATCCTCAACAGCGGCGATCTGCTCAAGCAGGCGCACATCCCGGAGCTGCCGGAAGAAGAATTCCTCTTCCCGCAGTCGACGCTCGCCTACTTCCAGATCGTCTTCGCGGCGATCACGCCGATCCTGATGCTCGGCTCGGTCCTCGGCCGCTTCAACTTCAAGGCCTGGATCCCGTTCGTCGCCCTCTGGACGCTCCTGATCTACACGGTCAACGCCTTCCTGATCTGGGGCGGCGGCTTCTTCGCCCAGCAGGGCGCGGTCGACTACTCCGGCGGCTACGTGATCCACCTCGCCGCCGGCGTCTCGGGCTTCGTCGCCGCGGCGGTGATCGGCCCGCGCCTGCAGCGCGACCGCGAGGTCGACGCGCCGAACAACCTGGCGATGGTCGCCGTCGGCGCCGGCCTGCTGTGGATGGGATGGAACGGGTTCAACGGCGGCGACTGGTACAGCGCCGGCGAATTCGCCTCCGCCTCGGTGCTCAACACCAACCTCTGCACCGCCGTCGCCTTCCTGGTCTGGGTCGGCCTCGACTACCTGACCGGCCGCAAGCCGAGCCTGATCGGCAGCGTCAACGGGATGATCGTCGGCCTCGTCGCCATCACCCCCGGCGCCGGCTTCGTCAACGGCTGGGGCGCGATCATCATCGGCGTCGTCGCCTCGGCGCTCGTCTACCTGGCGCTCAACTACCTGAGCCGGACGGCTCCGTTCCGCAACGTCGACGACACCCTCGGCGTCGTCTACACCCACGGCTTCGCCGGCGTCGCCGGCGGCCTCTTGGTCGGCATCTTCGCCAACAAGCTGATGGCCGGCGAACACGAAGGCCTGATCTCCGGCGGTGGCCTCCACCTGCTCGGCGTCCAGGCGTACACGGCCCTCTTCGTGATCGTGTTCTCGGCAATCGGCACCTTCGTCCTGCTCAAGCTGGTTGGCCTCTTCGTGTCGCTGAGGATGACCGAGGAGGAAATGGAGACCGGCGACATCGCCGTCCACGGCCACGAGGTGTACCCGTCGGACGTGCCGTCCCTGGGCTACCCGGACGGCGTCCCGGCGCAGCCCGCGGCGCAACCGGCACCCGCTGGAGGCACCGCCTAGGCGCAGGACGAGACCGGACCGGAACCGCCCCCTCCCTCTCCGGGGGGCGGTTCCGGGCCCCGGCTCTCGGGCTCTAGGCTCGGACCACCCACCTTCCTTCCGGAGGAACCCGAATGTCACTGAAGATCATCGTTTCCTACGACGACACCGACATGGACCGCGACGCGCTGGCCCTCGGTCGACTCCTCGCCACCGCGGGGGGCGAGCTCGCGCTCGCCTACGTCCGCCATTCCTTCGGCGAATCGCTCGAGCAGCAGCAGGCCGAGGAGCTGCTGGCGCGGGGGGCCGCCTCGATCGGCAGGCCCGAGATGCCCCAGCACGTGGTCGTCAACCCGGCGACCAGCGTCGGGCTCACCGAGCTGGCGGAGAAGGAGCAGGCGGACGTGATCGCCTTCGGCTCCGAATACCGGACCGCCGCCGGCCTCGTCAAGCCGGGGATCTCGGCTCACAAACTGCTCCTCGGCGGGCCTTCGGCGATCGCCGTCGCCCCGGCCGGGCTGCACGAGACCCCGACGGTCAGCGTCGCCACCGTCGGCGTCATCGACGAGGGCGATCCGAGTGCGCGGACGACGGCCGAGAGCCTCGCCGGCGCGCTCGGTGCCACCTGCGCCGATTACGGCTCCGGGGCGCTCGACATGCTGGTCGTCGGCTCTCGCCCCGAGGCGCCCGCGGGGCGGGTCGTCCTCAGCGCGAAAAGCGACTATGCGGTCGAGGACGCCCGCTACCCCGTGCTGGTGATCCCGCGCGGCGTCTCGATCGACTTCGGCGCCCCGGCGCCGGCAGCCCCCGATCCAGCGGCTTAACGCTGCCGCTGGACGACCACGATCACGGCCGCGACCTCCGGGTCGCGGCCGTCGATCCGCTCGCTCAGCTCCTCCATCGGCACGCTGCGAGCGGCGTGGGCGGTCGCCAGCTCGGCGACGGTCTGCACTGCCGAGTCGGTTTCGATCAACAGCGCCGCCGGGCCGGCAGCGGCGCTCCGCGCCTCCTGAGCGGCGCCGAGGACCCGCTGGGTGACGTCCTCCGAGGCCCGCTCGGCGTTGGCCCAGCCCTGGCCGAAGGAGAGCTCGGGGTTGCTCAGCTCCGGTCCCTCCAGCACCCGCAGCTCGCTCTCCTCGGGGTCCCACTTGCGGTCGCCGAGGCTGATCTGACGGCGTCCGAGCCAGGGATCGAGCACCGACCGCCGCACCTCCTCCCCGCTGAGGTTGAAGACGCGGGCGTGGCGCAACCCGGCGCTGACTTCGACGTGGAATGCCATGAAAGGAACATATCCTCCGCGCCGATGGCACCAACCCTGCCCGACGCGGTCGTCTTCGACAACGACGGCCTGCTCCTCGATACCGAGTCCGTCTGGACCCGGGCCGAGGAAGACCTCTTCGAGCGCCGCGGCCTCGACTTCACCCCCGCCGACAAGCTCGAGCTTGTCGGCACCTCGGCCGAGATCGCCGGCGGCGTCCTCGAGCGGCGGCTCGGCGAGCCGGGCCGGGCGGCCGAGCTGATCGAGGAGCTGAACGCGCTCGTCGTCGCCGAGCTCGAGCAAGGGGTGGAGGCGATGCTCGGGGCGCGTGAGCTGCTCGAGCGGCTCGGCGAGCGCGGGGTCCCGCTCGGTCTCGTCTCCAACTCGCCGCTGCGCTTCGTCCACCGCTCGATCGAGCTGGCCGGATTCGGCGAGCACTTCGACGTCGTCGTCAGCGCCCACGAGGTGGCGGCGCCGAAGCCGGCGCCCGATCCCTACCTGGAGGCGTGTCGGCGACTCGGGGTGGAGGCGGGACCGTCCGTAGTCGCCCTCGAGGACTCGCCGACCGGAGTCGCCGCCGCCCGCGCGGCCGGCCTCATCGTGATCGGCATCCCCTCGGTGGAGGGAGTCCTGCTGGACGAGGCCCACCACCTCGCCGAGTCCTTGCTCGATGACATCGTCGCGCACCGCCTCTCGCTCTGAGCGAGGCGACTTATGTCGGCTATAGCGACATAAGTCGCCTCGTCAACCGCGGAGGACGCGGCGGCGGCGGAGGACTCGCTCACCGAGACCGAGCAGCTCCTCGACTTGGTCCCGCTGCTCGTCCTTGGGGCGGCCGCCGATCGCTGCCTTAGCAGCCGCTTCCGCCTCCGCTCGCCGCTCGCGCAGCGTCCGCATGTCCCTCGCGTGCTCTGGGTCGTCTACCGCGTCCTCCAGCTCGACCAGCAGCGCTTCCAGGCCGACGCGCAACTGCATCGCCGCCTCGCGATCGCGGCCCGCGTCGAGGTCCGCCCGAGCCCGCAGCAGCAGCGTCTCGCAGGCGTCGAGCCGCTCGCGGCCGCGGAGGACTCCCGCGACTCGCTCCTGCGGTCGCAGGTCCTCCTCGCGACGGCGACGGCGGGCGGAGGCGCGGGGAGAGAGGTCGACCTGGCGGGCGTCGGCGAAGCGACCGGCCGCCGTCTCCTCGCCGCTGCCGTAGCCGATCAGAACCCGCTCGGCCTGCGCGGGGGAGAGTTCGCGGCCGTAGGGGTCGGCGGCGGCGACGGCGTGGGCGTGGAGGGCGCGGTTCAGCGGGGCGATCGCTTCCTCGGCCAGCACCTCGACCGTGTCCTCGGCCTCGCAGGCCGCGTCCAGCCAGCGGGCCGCCTCGGCCTTGTCGGCGAGGCGGACGGAGGCGCGGATGGCGGTAACCCGCGTGATAGCCAGGGGCGCCGGCTCTGGCTCGGCCGCGGCGGCTCGGCCGCGACGCCGGCGCCGTCCGCCCGCAGGCGCGGCGCCGATCGTCTTCAGGACCAGGACACAGTCGCCGCCGTCGGCTTCATCGACTTCACTGCTCTCCCTTGGTTCCTCCGACCCGGCCAGGTAGCGCCCGTCGGCCAGCGGCAGCCTCCCGGCGAAGTCGAACTGGACGAACCCGAACAGCATTGCCACGGCGCGATTCTCGCCGCTCAGGCCGGGGAGCGCGAGCTCAGTCGCCGCCGCCGGCGGAGAGGCCGCCGTTGGTCTGGTCGGGCACCGCGTACTTCGAGGGCCGCACCGGCACGTTCGGGTTTTCGATCTGGCCGAGGCGGTTGATCAGCCGCTGCCACTGATCCGGTTTCAGCAGCGCCGTGAACTGGGCTTCCGGGCCGCCTTCGATCGGGTGGTAGCCGATGTGGACGTGGTCGTAGTGGTCGGGCAGGGCGAAGCTGGTTTCTCCCGGCAGGTCCTCGAGCGAGATCACCTGGTGGGGGTGCATCGTTCCCTGCAGTTGCAGGACGTCCTTGATCAGTTCGTCGACCAGCGTTCCCGGCCCCTGATGGCCGGTCACCGGCACCCCGTCGATCACTGCGATGTCGACCGCGTCGCCCGTGCTGTGCTCGGAGACGTTGCCGGAGCTGGTCATCAGGCTGTGCCCGCACTCGAGCGAGGTGATCGTCAGCTTGAAGCCTTTGGTGCGCAGGTACTCGAGGACAGCGAGGACGCGGCGGTCGATCTTGCCGGCAGCGATGTCTTCGCGGCCGCAGCTGTAGACGTCCAGGCCGTTGTCGTCGAGGACGCGCTTCTGCAGCGCGTCCTTGGAGAGCAGCAGGACGCCGGCGCCGCTCAGGTCGGCGAACGGGGTCTTGCCCTTCGCGCGGTAGATCGCCGTCGCTTCGAGCAGCTTCCAACCGTCGAGGATCGGCTTCGGGTCGATTCGCGGCGCCCCCTTGCCGGCCGGGCGAATCGAGAAGTTGATGTGGGGGTCGATGCCTTCCCCGCCCGGCGCGACCCGTGCCAGCATCGTTCCGGCGACCACCTTCGAGCCGACCTGGAGCGATCCCTGGCCGCTGGCCGCCAGCGCAGTTTCGATGCGGCGAGCTTCCTTGTCGCCGCTCTGGGAGCGGCCCGGGTAGGCCCGCAGCCGGGGCCGCAGGTTCTCGCTTTCGACCGGGACCCGCTTCTCCTTGCTGCTCGGCTCCACCACGAGGCGGTGGCTGCGGACCAGCCGGCCGAGCTCGGCGTAGGTGTAGCGGTTGCCGTAGGTGTCTTCGAGGACGACGAAGTTGCCGAGCTTGGCCGAGTGGCCGAGCTTGCGGATCACCCCGTCGTTGACGGCGACGACCGGCGCCCCCTGCTTGGTGAAGATGTTGATCCCCCGGGGGGTGGGGGAGGAGGAGATGACTTCGGCGGCGCTGCCGAGCCCGTTGCCTTCGTCGATCGCTCTCCGGGCGGCGATGTCGTCGGCGTAGCGGGCGTCGGCGGCGATCGGGAAGTGGGCGCCCTCGGTGAGGCCGGTCAGCGAGCCGACCAGGTCCGAGGGGAGGCGGCCGTAGGCGCGGGCGTAGAGGAGTACCTCCTGCACGTACCAGTCGGCGTGGTTGTAGGCGAAGATCGCCCGGTAGAGGTCCTTGTCGCCGCCGGCGAGCTTCAGGTAGTGGGCGGCGGCGCAGATCGCGTCGACCGGGTTGTACGGGTCCTTCTTGCCGTCGCCGTTGGCGTCGAGCCCGAACTGTTCCCAGCTCGCGGGCAGGAACTGCATCCAGCCGACCGCGCCGGCGCTGGAGACGTTGAGGTTCGTGCCGAAGGCGGTCTCGATTTTGTTGATCGAGGCGAGCACCTCCCAGGGGATCCCGTATTCGGTGCCGCAGGCCTGGTAGATCGGCAGCAGGAAGGGCGGGATTTCGAAGGAGTCGATGACGAAGTTGGGGACCCCGATCGGGGCCGGGCCGAAGGGGGCGATCGTCGTCGTCGGGTTGAGCGTGGTGGGGGCGCCGCCTTCGGTGAACTGGGAGCCGCCGTTGCTCGAACCCTCAGGTAGAGGCTGATCCCCGCCTCCGTTGGCGCTGGGGGCGGTGACGCCGCCGTCGTTGCCGCCGCCCGGGGCGGCGATTTCGTCGTTGCGGGCAGTGCCGCGATCGCCGGAGCCGCCGCTGCCGCCGTCGATTTCGCTGTTTTCCCGGACCCCTCCGTTCTTCTTGCCCGGTTCGGATGCGGGAGCCGATCCGGGCACCGGGAGCGGTTCGCTTTCGGTCGCTTCGGCCGGCGGCGTCTCGGTCGTGTCTTCGGGCGATTCGCAATCGGGGTCTTCCGTGTCGACGAGGCCGTCGTGGTCGTCGTCGAGGCCGTTGGCGCAGGCGGGCGCCTGCAGGGAGGGAATCGCCGTCGTGGTGGTCGCCGAGGGGCTGACGGGGCTGCTTTCGGCCAAGGGCTCGCCGCCGGCTAGGGCGGCCCCCACTGCGGTGATCGCCAAGCAGCCGGCCAGTGCGGCGAATATCGATATGAGCCTAGTTCTCATGCCGAAACGTGCCTGCCCGCGCCGAGTACCCCTCCCCGGGCAGCAACGGAGGTCAGGCTACCCACTAGTCCTTACGTCCACAACGGCTGCCGCCGCTCCCAACAAGGGCTTAATCAACGCCTGCAACATCGTTGTAACGGCAGATTTTCAGCTGGGCCGGATGCGCTCGTTAAGCTGCTGTGACTTGACCTTCGAGGACTACGAGCAGGACGGGTTGCGGGCGCGGGCCGAGCAGGCGCTGGGAGAGTTGGCGCAGGCCCTGATCGACAACCCCACCCTGCACGACGCGGTCACCGCCGCGCTCGGGGCCCGGGAGAAGGCCCTGGAGGCGCAGCACGCGGCTATGAGCGCTCTCAACCTGCCCTCGGCCAGCGACGTCGAACGGCTCGAGCGGCGCCTGCGCTCGTTTTCGCAGCGACTGGAGGACGTCGAGGAGGCGATCGACGACCTCAGCCGCGAGCTTGGCGCGATCCGCCGCGAAAACGCGAAGAAGAAGCCGAAAAAAGAGACGAAGAAAAGCGAGGCTGACTCTCAACCTTAGGGTAAGAGTGCGACCGCCGCGGCGGCGCCCACCCGTTTCGCCGCCACCTGCAAGTCCTCGGGTTGCAGGTGGCCCGCGTCCCTGCGATCGCTGACGATCAAGACCGCCGCCATCTCGATCCCGAGCTCAGCGGCGGCTCTGAACAGCGCCGCGGTCTGCATGTCGGCGACCTCGGCGGCGAGCGCGGGCGACTGCCGCTCCGGGTCGTGAAGGTTGTCGAGGCTGACCGCGATCCCCGCTCGGGCGTCGGGAAGCGTCGCTCGAAGCTGCGCCGTCAGCTCCCGGTCTGGCCGCAGCGAGCTCCGCGGTTCCTTTGTCGTGCCTGGGCCGACAAAGGAACCGCGGAACGGCTGCGCTTCTTCGACGATGAGGAGGTCGCCCAGGCCGAGGTCGCCGAGCGCGGCGCCGGTGCCGATCCGGATAGCCCGCCGCACGCCGAGCTCGGCGAGGTCGCGGAGGACGACGGTGGCGCTCGGGCCGCCCATCCCGGTCGACTGGATCGTCAGCTCGTCGCCCGCGTGGGTGACCCCCGAGTACCCCCACAGCCCCCGCGCGTGGTTGCTCATCTTCGGCTCCCGCAGCAGCTCCTGGGCCAGCATCAGCGCCCGGCCGGGGTCGCCGACGAGGATCGCGGCCGGCGCGATCGGCGCGGTGGGTCGCAGGCGGGCTGGCATGCGGGCGACCCTAACCGTCCGCGACCCGCCCCGGGACCCTTCTCGCGGGGAGCCGATGGTTAGCCTCAACTCATGGCCGACGAGCGAATCTCCCTCAGCGAGGCGGCTCGGCGCTCGGGCGTCCCCCCCAGCACCCTCAAACGCTGGGCGGCGGAGAAGATCGTGCCGGTGCGGCGCGGGCGCTGGACGGCGACGGCGGCGGCGCAGGCGCGGGTGGTGGCGCGGATGCGCGAGCGCGGCTACTCGCTGGAGGACCTGAAGACCGCCGGGCGCGAGGGCCGGCTCGCCTTCGGCTTCACCGAAGAGCTCTTCTCGGAGGAGCGGGAAACGGTGAGCGTGGAGGCGGTGGCGGCGGAAACGGGGCTGGAGCCCGAGCTGGTCGAGCGCATCCTCGTCATCGTCGGCACCCCGACCGACCGCCGCCGTGAGGTCAACCGGGAAGACGCGGCGGCGCTGCGCCACTGCGCGCGCGTGCTGGCCGCCGGCTTCCCGCTCGTCGCCTTCCTGCAGCTGGTCCGCGTCTACGCCCAGTCGATGCGGCGGATCGCCGACTCCGAGGTGCGGCTGTTCCACCTCTACGTGCACGAGCCGCTGATCCGCGACGCGGTGCCGGAGCTGGAAATGGCGGAGGAGATGGGCGAGCTGGCGGCCGACGTCCTGCCGCTGGCCGCGCCGCTGACCGAGTACCTGCACCGCCGCTACCTCCGCTTCTTCGTCGAGCAGGACGTGGTCGGCCACATGGAGGCCGACGCCGGCGCCGTCGACACCGCGGAAATGGAGCTCGGCCACGTCCACATCGTCCTCTGCTTCATCGACCTCACCGGCTTCACCCGCTACACCGAGGAGGAGGGCGACATCGAGGCGCTCGACGTGATCGAGAACTTCGTCGCCTCGGTGGAAGAGACGCTGCCGCGCGAAGCGGCGATCGTGAAGACGATCGGCGACGAGGTGATGGTCGTCTCGCCCGACCCGGCCTCGCTGACCGAGTGGGCGGTCGATTTCCTCTCCCGCTTCGCCCAACGGCCGCGGCCGCGGGTCGGCATCCACTTCGGCGACGCCGTCTACCGCGACGGCGACTACTTCGGCAGCCAGGTCAACCTCGCCCACCGCGTCGTCAACCGGGCGCTGGCCGGGGAGGTGCTGGTCACCGACAAGGTCTGCGAGGCGATCGCCGCCAGCGACCGGTTGACGTTCGAGGGAATCGGCCAGGTCAACCTCAAGGGCTTTCCGGTGCCGACCGAGCTCTTCGTCGTCAGGTCGGCATGATCGGCGACGAGCTGCTGGGGCGGGTCGAAGAGGGCGGGCTGATCGCCGGGCCCGAGCCGCTTCTGGTGATGCTCTCGGGCGGACGCGACTCGGTCTGCCTGCTCGACCTGACGCTGCGGGTTCGGGGGGCGGAGGCGGTGAGCGCGCTCCACGTCGACTACGGCCTGCGGGAGGAGGCGGGGGAGGACGAACGCTTCTGCGCGCAGTTGTGCGAACGGCTCGGGGTGGCGCTGGAGGTCGAGCGTCCGCGGCGGCCCGAGGGCTCGGGCAACCTGCAGGCCTGGGCGCGCGAGGCCCGCTACGCCGCCGCGGCGGGCCTGGCCGATGCCGGGGGGGCGACGATCGCCACCGGTCACACCGCCGACGATCAGGTCGAGACGATCCTCTACCGGCTCGCCTCCTCGCCGAGCCGGAGGGCAGTGCTGGGGATGCGCCCTCGCGACGGCCGCCTCGTGCGGCCCCTGCTCGGCGCCACCCGCGCGGAGACGACCGCCTACTGCGAAGAGCGGGGGCTCCCATGGCGCGACGACGCCAGCAACGAGAGCGACGCCTATGTCCGCAACCGCATCCGCGCGGGCCTGATTCCCGAGCTGGAGAAGGTCCATCCGGCGGCGAAGGAGAACGTGCTGCGGGCGGCGGCCCTGCTGCGCGATGAGGCCGAGCTGCTCGACTCGCTCGTCGACGCCGAGCTGGCCGGCGGAGAGGGCGTCGAGCCGGGGACGATCTTCCACCGCCGCTTCGCCGGGCTGCACCCGGCGCTGCGTCGCCTCGTCCTCCAGCGTCTGGCCGACGAAGCCGCCGGCCGCCCGGTCGCCGGCGCCGCCCGCTTCGCCGAGCAGGTGGCGAGCCTCAGCCGCGGCGGCTCGACCCTCGACCTCGGCGACGGCGTCCGCGCCGTCCTCCAAGCCGGCGTCCTCCGCGCCGACGGGCCGAAAAGTCCACCTTGATCCGCCGACGGGCCGAAAAGTCCACGATAGGTGGGCTTTTCGGCCCGTCGGCGCTGGGGATTCGACCTATCGGCCCGTCGCCTAGACTGCGCGCCGTGTCGGATCCCGCGATCGGCGAGACCCTTGTCGCCCGAGACGACCTGCAGCGCCGCATCGCGGAGCTGGGGACGGAGATCAGCCGCGACTACGAGGGCAGGGAGCTGATCCTGGTCGGGGTGCTGAAGGGCGCCGTCCTCTTCCTCGCCGACCTGATGCGCCACGTCGACGTCCCCTGCGAGATCGACTTCATGGCCGTTTCCAGCTACGGCTCGCAGACCGATTCCTCGGGCGTCGTCCGCATCCTCAAGGACCTCGATGCCCCGATCAAGGACCGCGACGTGCTGATCGTCGAGGACATCGTCGATTCCGGGTTGACCCTGCAGTACCTCAAACGCAACCTGGAAGCGCGCGAGCCGGCCTCGCTGGCGGTCTGCGCGCTGCTGACCAAGCCGGAGCGCCTGCGCGCCGATCTCGAGCCTCCCGAGTACGTCGGGTTCGAGATCCCCAACCGGTTCGCGATCGGCTACGGCCTCGACCACGCGCAGAAGTACCGAAACCTCGATTTCGTCGCCGCGCTGAATCAATAGCCCGGAAAATCCGCCCTGGTACGCTGATTTCCGACCGTGAGGCGTTTTTTCAAAAGCGCGGCGTTCCCGATCCTGCTGGTGGTGATCCTGGCTTTCGTCGCCCAGAAAGTGATCAGCGGCGGTGGTGGCGGCGAACCACACCACTACAACGACCTGATCAACCCGAAGGTCGGGCTGATCGTCGAAGGGGAAGTCAAAGAAGTCGACGTCAACACCAAGGACAACACGCTCGACGTCAAGCTGAAGAACGAAGAAAGCTTCTCGACGGGCTATCCGCCTGACGGCGAACGGCAGCTGGTCAACCTGCTCGACGAAAACCACGTCGAAACCGACGTCCACGGCTCCGGCAGCTCCAGCCTGCTCTCGCTGCTGACCCTTGTCCTGCCCTTCATCCTCTTCTTCGGCTTCTGGATCTTCCTGATGAACCAGATGCAGGGCGGGGGGAGCCGGGTGATGAACTTCGGCAAATCGAAAGCGAAGCGGATGTCGGTCGACGCGCCGAAAATCACCTTCCGCGACGTCGCCGGCGTCGACGAGGCCGTCCAGGAGCTCGAGGAGATCAAGGAATTCCTCGAGAACCCGAAGAAGTTCCAGGCGCTCGGCGCCCGCATCCCGAAGGGCGTCCTCTTGTACGGACCGCCCGGGACCGGCAAGACGCTGCTCGCGCGCGCCGTCGCCGGCGAGGCGGGCGTCCCCTTCTTCTCGATCTCCGGCTCGGACTTCGTCGAGATGTTCGTCGGCGTCGGCGCCAGCCGCGTCCGCGACCTCTTCGAGCAGGCGAAGCAGAACTCGCCCTGCATCATCTTCATGGACGAGATCGACGCCGTCGGCCGCCACCGCGGCGCCGGCATGGGCGGCGGTCACGACGAGCGCGAGCAGACGCTGAACCAGCTGCTGGTCGAGATGGACGGCTTCGAGATGAAGGACAACATCATCTTGATCGCGGCCACGAACCGGCCCGACATCCTCGACCCGGCGCTGCTGCGGCCGGGCCGCTTCGACCGCCAGGTGGTCGTCGACCGCCCCGACCGCAAGGGCCGCAAGAAGATCCTCGAGGTCCACACCCGGGGCAAGCCGCTCGGGCGCGAAATCGAGCTCGACACCCTCGCCGGCCAGACCCCCGGCTTCACCGGCGCCGACCTCGCCAACCTGATCAACGAGGCGGCGCTGCTGACCGCCCGCTCGGGCAAGCGCGAGATCACCATGCAGGAGCTCGAGGAGGGGATCATGCGGGTGATCGCCGGCCCCGAGAAGAAGACCCGGGTGATGAGCGAGAAAGAGCGTCTGGTCACCGCCTACCACGAGGTCGGCCACGCGATCGTCGGCCAGCTGCTGGAGAACACCGACCCCGTTCACAAGATCTCGATCATCAGCCGCGGCCAGGCGCTCGGCTACACGATCAGCCTGCCGACCGAGGACAAGTTCCTCACCACCCGCGCCGAGCTGACCGACACGATGGCGATGACCCTGGGCGGCCGCGCCGCCGAGGAGATCGTCTTCGGCGAGATCACCACCGGCGCCTCCAACGACCTCGAGAAGGTGACCGAGACGGCGAAGCAGATGGTGATGCGGTTCGGGATGTCCGAGCGGCTCGGCCCCCGCGTCTTCGGCCACGACCGCGGCCAGCCCTTCCTCGGCCGCGAGTTCAGCGCCGAGCCCGACTACTCCGACGAGATCGCCCGCGAGATCGACGACGAGATCCGCCGCATCGTCGAGAGCGCCCACCAGACCGCGAAGAGCCTGCTGAACGAGCGCCGCGACGACCTGGAGCGGGTCTCGAAGCTGCTGCTCGAGCGGGAGACGATCGACGCCAAGCAGTTCGTCGCCCTGCTCGAGGGCAAGGCGCCGGAGGAGGTCTTCGCCGACGAGGAGGAGCCTTCGCAGCCGGCCCCGCCGGCGCCTACGGCTGAACGGCCCCAGCGCGAGGGCGCCCGGCCTACGCCACGGCCCCGTCCCGGCTTCGCCGGCGGCGACGCTTCCTGAAGTTTCAGAGACCGCGGGGTAGGGGAGCGGGTGACCCTCGCTCTGACAAATGCCGGTCTAATTAGACCGGCATTTTGAGTATCCGTCACCTCGAGGGTCACCCGCTCCCCTACGACAGGGGAGATACTTCGGTTGTGACTCCAGGGCTGATGGGGATCGTCAATGTGACTCCCGACTCGTTCTCGGACGGGGGGCTCTATCTCGACCCGGACGCGGCGATTGCTCATGGGAGACAGCTGGCGGACGATGGGGCCGAGATCCTTGACATCGGCGGGGAATCGACGCGGCCGGGGGCCGAGCCGGTCAGCGGCGAGGAGGAGATGCGGCGAGTTATCCCTGTTATCCAGGGATTAGTCGCCACTGGCTGTCACGTCTCTGTGGACACCTCCAAGGCTCCGGTTGCCGCTGCGGCCCTTGATGCCGGTGCTGAGATCGTCAACGACGTCACCGCCTTGCGCGGGGATCCGGACACGGCGGCGCTCTGCGCCGAGCGCGGCGCCACCGTCGTGTTGATGCACATGCTGGGGAAGCCGCGGACGATGCAGGAGGACCCGCGCTACGACGACGTCGTCGCCGAGGTCAAGGCGTTCCTCGCCGAGCGGCTCGAGGCGGCCGTTGCCGCCGGCATCGCCGAGGAGCGTATCTGGCTCGACCCCGGCATCGGCTTCGGCAAGACCGCCGCCCACAACATGGAGCTGCTGCGCCGGCTCGGCGAGCTGCGCGAGCTGGGGCGGCCGCTGGTAGTCGGCACCTCGCGCAAGAGCTTCATCGGCAAGGTCGACGGCTCGCCTCCGGACGAACGTCGCGGCGGCACGATCGCCTCCTCGATCCTTGCCACGGCCGAGGGCGCCGACGTCCTCCGCGTCCACGACGTCGCCGAGATGCGCCAGGCGCTGGCGGTGGCGACGGCGATACTCGGGTAGCGTCCCCGGCGATGGAGTCCCACGGCAACGGCATCGAGGCGAGCGCCGAAATCGAGCTGCGCGGGCTCTCGATCTACACCCACCACGGCGTTTCCGAAGCCGAGCAGGAGGTCGGGCAGCGGCTCGAGTTCGACATCTCCTTCGACGTCCCCGACTGCGACGCGATGCTGACCGATCGGCTCGACGACACGATCGACTACGGCCAGGTCTGCGACATCGTCGCCCTCGCCGCGACCGAGCGCAGCTACAAGACGCTGGAGCGCCTGGCGCAGGTGGTGGGGGAGCGGCTGATGGAGCGCTACGGCTGCGAATCGGTCCGGGTGCGCGCCGCGAAGCCGGAGCCGCCGCTGCCGCTGGCGATCCAGGAGGTGGCGGTCGAGGTCACCCAGGAGCGCGCGGTCGAAGAAGACGAAGAACCCGAGCAGTAGCCGTGGGGAAGAGGCGGACCGGATACCTCGGCCTCGGCTCCAACGTCGGCGACTCCGCCGGCCACCTGTGCGCCGCGATCGAGCTGCTGGAAGCCGAGGGGATAGAGGTCGGAGCCGTCTCCTCCGCCTACGCCACCGAGCCGGTCGGCGAGATCCTCGACCAGCCCGATTTCCTCAACGCCGCCGTCCGCATCCGCACCGCCCTCGAGCCCGAAGACCTTCTCGACGCCTGCAAGCGCGTCGAGGCCGAGCGCGGCCGCCGGTTCGACCTTCCCCGCCACAGCCCGCGCCCCCTCGACGTCGACCTGCTCCTCCTCGGCGACCTCGAGCTCACCACGGACCGCCTCACCCTGCCGCATCGTGAGGTGACCACCCGCCGTTTCGTCCTCGTGCCCCTGCTGGAGCTCGACCCGGAGCTGACGCTGCCTGACGGGACGCGCTTGGCCGGAGCCCTTGCAGGCCTTCCCGAGGGCCAGCGGGTCGAAAAGGGGGCATCTTTGATTAGATGAAGGGTGCTTAGCTCATTTGGATGCAGACCACCGGGGGGTGCCGATGAGACGGGTTATCGAAGTGGACGCACAGGGCGAGAGGGAACTCATGGAGGCCGTGAGAAGGACGAATGCTCGTCTGGCCGAGATCGAAGCCGAATACTTCGAGCGGTCCGAGGGGGCACCCGACCTTCCGGTCCTCAGGGTCTTCGCCATGCGAGCGCCGAAAGGGACGAAGGCGGACTCCGGTGTGAATTCACCGAAGAAGGACGCCCCGCCGATCTGACCGTGCGTCGCCTCGTCGGGCGGTCTCCGCGTGCCGGCAGTTAGGCGGGAGCGGCGCCCGCTCGCAGCGGCGCCAGCCACTCGGCCGGCAGCACCGGCGGCATCCGGCCGGGGTAGTTCGGGACGAACCGCCTCGCCAGCTCGGCGGCGCGGCGATTCTCGATCGTCGGGCGGAGGTCGTCGAGGGTCATCATCAGCCCGATCGAGGGAGCGATCTGGAAGTCGGCGGCGTTGGGTCGGTCGCCGCCGATCACGCCCCGCTCGACCCAGGCGTCGACCTGGTCGAGCAGGCCCGGCAGCTTCTCCAAGGCGGCCCGGGCGTTCTCGTCGCTCGCTTCGTTGAAGCGGGCGGAGAGGGCGACCAGCGGACCGCCCGTCTTCACCGCGAGGCCGATCGGGACGCCGATCTTCGCGCCCTCTGAGTAGCCGCGAAGGGGCTCCTTGTCCTGCCTGAACCCCCACCAGAGCAGCTGGCGGATCGGGTGCTGCAGCTCCTCGTCGCCGAAGCGCTCGGCCTCTTCGACGGCAGCGCGCCGCTCGGGGTCGGCGGGGAAGAGCGGCGGCTCGGGACGCAGCCGCTCGAGCTCGCGGGCGATCTGCCGCGAGCCCTGGACCTTGTCGCCCTCGATCTTCAGCGCCGGCACGGTGTTGCCGGGAAAGCCGACCGCTCGCAGGACGCCCTTGGAGACCACCGGCATCAGGTCGGTGCGCTTGTAGCGGATGCCCTTGTGCTCGAGCATCAGCGCCGCGGCGATGCTCGGGTGCGAGGCGGGGATCACGTAGAGGCGCGCGTCCATCGCGGGCGATCCTATGCACAACCTCGCCCGTTTGGCTACCTAGCCAGCCCGGCGCCGGGATAATCCCCCGATGCTCCTGGCGGTCGACGTCGGCAACACCCAGACCCACCTCGGCGTCTTCGACGGCGCGGACCTGGTCGAGCACTGGCGCTTCCAGACCCGTTCCGGGGCCACCGGGGACGAGCTGGCGGAGAAGATCGCCGGCCTCTTCTCGATCTCGCAGAAGCCCTTCGACGCGGTCGACGCCGTCTGCGTCTCCTCGGTGGTGCCGCCGCTCGGCAGCCAGTACGAACAGCTGGCCGAGCGCTACCTGCAGGCCGGCTGCCTCTCGATCGGGCCCGGGGTCAAGACCGGGATGCCGATCCGGATCGAGAACCCGCTCGAGGTCGGCGCCGATCGCCTCGTCAACGCGATCGCCGCCTACGACCGCTTCCAGGCGGCCTGCGTCGTCGTCGACTTCGGCACCGGGATCAACATCGACGCGGTCTCCGCGGAGGGCGAGTACCTCGGCGGCGCGATCGGCCCCGGCCTCGCGCCCTCGCTCAGCGCCCTGATCGAACGCGCCGCGCGGATCACGCGGATGGACCTGGAAGAGCCGACCGAAGCGATCGGCCGCTCGACCCGCGCCGCGATCAACTCGGGCTTCATCTTCGGCTTCGCCGGCCTGATCGACGGGGTCGTCAGGCGGATCGAAGAGGAGCTGCCGAACCCGCGGCTGCTCGCCACCGGGGGCTACGCCGCCGCCGTCGTACCGTTCACGGAGACGATCGACGAGGTCGACGACCTCGTGACCCTGAAAGGGCTGCGGCTGATCCATGAGCGCAACCGGTGAGAACGGAAGTGCCCGTCCCGCGCTGACCGACCCCTTCGAGATCGGCGGGGTGCGGCTCGCCAACCGCGTCCTGCTGGCGCCGCTCGCGGGGATCGGCAACTGGTTCGTACGCCTGCAGGCCAAACGCCACGGCGCCGGGCTCGCCGTTTCGGAGATGGTCTCGAGCTTCGCCCTGCATTACCGCAACGAGCGCACCCTGCGCGAGCTGATGCGGATCCATCCCGACGAGCATCCGGTCTCGATCCAGCTCTTCGGCCACGACCCCGAGGTGATGCGCTCCGGCGCCGCGATCGCCGCCGAGGCCGGCGCCGACCTGATCGACGTCAACATGGGCTGCCCGGTGCCGAAGGTGCGCAAGACCGGCGCCGGCGCCCAGCTGCTGCGCGATCCCGAGCTCGCCCTCGCCCTCGCCCGCGGTGCCGCCGAGGGCAGCGGGTTGCCGGTGACGGTGAAGCTGCGCTCGGGGATCGAGGCCGGCGACCGCTCCGGCTTCGACCTGGCGATCCGCCTCGCCGAGGAGGCCGGGGTGGCGGCGATCGGGTTCCACCCCCGGGCCGCCACCAAGGGCCACAAGGGCTCCCCCGACTACGCCCTCACCCGCGAGCTGGTCGAACGCTTGGAGGTGCCGGTGATCGTTTCCGGCGGCCTCGCCGGCGCCGAGGCGGCCCGCCGCGCCTACGAGGAGTCCGGTGCCGACGCGGTGATGATCGCCCGCGGCTCCTTCGGCAACCCCTGGGTCTTCGAGGAGCTGACCGGGCGGCGGACCGAGCCGCCGAGCCGGGAGGAGATGGTCGCCGAGTGGCTCTGGGTGCTCGACCGCGGCGAGGAGCACCTCGGGCCCGAGCGCGCGACCCGCTACCTGCGCAAATTCCACCCCTGGTACGCCGAGAGGCTGGCGGCGCCGAGGGAGGTCGTCGACCAGCTCCAGCGCAGCGACGACCTTGGGCGCGTCCGCGAGCTGATCGCCGGTTTGGCCGGTCAACTAGCCCCGCTATAATCCCGCGACTCCGTGCCGGGTGTGCCTGCCTCAGGTAGCGCATCGGGCGCGTTTTTTTGAGGTCCAGGGAGACCGGCCAGGCTCCCCGTTCAAGCAAAGCGAGGTCGTTAAGTGCGTCAGGCCGTCATTACCCCCGAGGGGCTGGAGAAACTGAAAGAGGAGATCGAGTTCCTCTCGACGACCAAGCGGCGGGAGGTCGCGGCTCGGATCAAGGAGGCGCGCGAATTCGGCGACATCTCCGAGAACGCCGAATACGACGACGCCAAGAACGAACAGGCGCTGCTCGAGGGCCGGATCGCCCAGCTGGAAGAGAAGCTGCGCCGCGCCCAGGTGATCGACGAGAAGGCGATCGGCACCGACGAGGTCGGCTTCGGCTCGATCGTCCACGTCAAAGACCAGAAGACCGGCAACTCGCAGAAGTTTCAGATCGTCGGCTCGACCGAGGCGAACCCGATGGAGCACAAGCTCTCCAACGAGTCGCCGATCGGCAAAGCGCTGATCGGGAAGAAGCGCAACGACATCGTCGAGGTCGAGGTCCCGCGCGGGCCGAAGAAAAAACTCAAAATCACGAAAATCGAGAAGTCCTAGGGGACGGTAGGCTCGCGCCTCGATGAGCGAGCCCCCCAAAGAGCAAGAGCAAGAGCTCTCCCAGGTTCTCGAGGACCGCCGCGCAAAGCTGGAGAAGCTGCGCGAGGCGGGGATCGAGCCGTTCCCGCACGAGTTCTCCGGGCGCGAGGACATCGGCGAGGTGCGGGCCGCCCACGAGGGGCTGGCGCCAGGGGCGGAGACCGAGTCGCGGCACCGGGTCGCGGGACGGATCGTCGCCCGCCGCGGCCACGGCAAGGCCTGCTTCCTGGATATCCGCGACGGCAGCGGCCGGATCCAGCTGCACGCCCGCGAGGACCTGCTCGGCGAGGAGGCCTACGCGCTTCTGGTCGACCTCGACCTCGGCGACATCGTCGGCGTCGAGGGGACGGCGATGGCGACCCGTCGCGGGGGCGAGCTCTCGCTCTCGATCGACCACTGGCGCCTGCTGGCCAAGAGCCTGCGGCCGCCCCCCGACAAGTTCCACGGCCTCGAGGACACCGAGACCCGCTTCCGCCGCCGCGAGCTCGACCTTATCGCCAACGAGGAGAGCCGCCGGGCCTTCCGCATCCGGGCCCGCACGATCTCCGAGATCCGCCGCTGGCTCGACGAGCACGGCTTCCTCGAGGTCGAGACGCCGGTCCTGCAGCCGCTCTACGGCGGCGCCCTGGCGCGGCCGTTCACGACCCACCACAATGCGCTCGACCGCGACTTCTACCTGCGGATCGCGACCGAGCTCTACCTGAAGAAACTCGTCGTCGGCGGCATCGACCGGGTCTACGAGCTCGGCAAGGACTTCCGCAACGAGGGGGTCTCCCACAAGCACAATCCCGAGTTCACGATGCTGGAGTGGTACGAAGCCTACGCCGACTACCAGAAGACTGCGCACGACCTCGAGCTGCTGGTCGCCGAGGTCGCCGAGCGGGCGCTGGGAACGACCAAGGTCATGCGCGGCGAGGTGGAGATCGACTTGAAGCCGCCCTGGCGCCGGATCACCCTGCGCGAGGCGATCCGGGAGCGCTCCGGCATCGACCTCGCCGAGCATCCGACCCGCGAGGCGCTCGCCCAGGCGATGGGGACCGAGCCCGACCCGAAGGAGGGCTGGGGCAAGCTCGTCGACGGGCTGCTCTCGCGCGAGGTCGAGCCGGGCCTGATCCAGCCGACCTTCATCCTCGACTACCCGGTCGAGCTCTCGCCCTTCGCCAAGCGCCACCGCTCCGAGGAGGGCCTGGTCGAGCGCTGGGAGGCCTTCGTCGGCGGGGTCGAGATCGCCAACTCCTTCACCGAGCTGAACGACCCCGACGAGCAGCGGCTCCGCTTCTCCGAACAGGTCGCCGAGGGCAAGCGCGGCGACGAAGAGGTCCAGCCCTACGACGAGGGCTTCGTCGAGGCGCTCGAGGTGGGAATGCCGCCGACCGGCGGCGCCGGCCTCGGCATCGACCGCCTGGTGATGATGCTCACCGGCGCCAGGACCCTGCGCGAGGTCCTCCTCTTCCCGGCGATGCGCAACTGAGCCGCGAGTGGCGAATTTGGGCGCCTATAGCCGCCACAACTCGCCAACCGTCGCTCAGGCGGGTGCGGTCGCCTTGTCTTCGCTCGCCTCGCCGGCGAGCTGTTCGAGGAAGGTGTCGAGATCCTTGGTCGAGAGGCCGGGCGCTTCGGCCTCGAGGCCCGCTTCGGCGACCGGCCCCTTGGGCCCGAGCACGACCGCGATCCGGTCACGAGCACTTGCCGCCGTCGCGCAGAGGACGAGCGCGCCCTCGCCGCCGGCGGGCAGCGGCCCGCTCATCACCCGGTCGGGCTTGAAGGTGTAGGTGAAGTTGGCGAGCGTCCCCTCGATCCCGCCCGGCAGAGCCCCCTTCGCCGTCCCCTCCAGCTTGGCGTCGGAGTGGCCAGGGTGCTCCCCTGCTGGGGGCAGGTCGGCACGCTCGGCGTAGCTCAAGCCACGGCTCTTGGCGAAGTTCTCGAGCGCGCTGCCGGCGCTTACCGCGGACACGGCGCGATCCCATCCGCGTTTCTGTAACCGCAAATGCGCAAAAACGTGACGAGAGTCGCCTGAAAAGTCGCTACTAGCGCCTTAAGTGCAACGGAGGCCGGACAGCCGAGGCCGGTAGAGTAGAGGGACAGATGGGCGCCTCCCGAAGAGGGTCAAGGCGTCCGGCGGTACGAATCCGGGTATCCCGGGTTTGGACAACCAGGAAGAGGTCTTCATTTGTTCGAGCGATTCACCGAGAGGGCTCGCCAGGTCGTCGTCCTAGCGCAGGAGGAGGCCCGGACGCTCAAGCACAACTACATCGGGACCGAGCACATCCTGCTGGGGTTGCTCCGCGAGGAGGAGGGGCTCGCCGCCCGCGTCCTCGAGTCCCTCGACATCACCGTCGAACGCGTGCGCTCTCAGGTGGTCAGGATCGTCGGCTCGGGCGAGGAGGTCACCTCCGGCCAGATCCCGTTCACGCCGCGCGCCAAGAAGGTGCTGGAGCTGGCGCTGCGCGAGGCGCTCTCGCTCGGCCACAACTACATCGGCACCGAGCACATTCTGCTCGGCCTGGTGCGCGAGAACGAGGGCGTCGCCGCCCGCATCCTGCTCGACTTCGACGCCGACTCGGACAAGATCCGCAACGAGGTGATCCGGATGCTGTCGGGTCCCGGCGGCCGCCGCCAGGGCGGCGGCGGAGGCGGCGGTTCGGGCGAGGGCAAAAAGTCTTCGAAACTGCTCGACCAGTTCGGGCGCAACCTCACCCGCCTCGCCGAGGAGGGCAAGCTCGACCCGGTGATCGGCCGCGAAACCGAGATCGAGCGGATCATGCAGATCCTCTCCCGCCGGACCAAGAACAACCCGGTGCTGCTCGGCGAGCCCGGCGTCGGCAAGACCGCCGTCGTCGAGGGCCTGGCCGCGCGGATCAACAAGGGCGAAGTCCCCGAGCTGCTGAAGAACAAGCAGATCTACACCCTTGACCTGGCCGCCCTGGTCGCCGGCTCCAAGTACCGCGGCGAGTTCGAGGAGCGCCTCAAGAAGGTGATGAAAGAGATCACCCAGCGCGGCGACATCATCCTCTTCATCGACGAGCTCCACAACCTGGTCGGCGCCGGCGCCGCCGAGGGCGCGATCGACGCGGCCTCGATCCTGAAGCCGGCCCTGGCCCGCGGCGAGCTGCAGACGATCGGCGCCACCACGCTCGACGAGTACCGCAAGTACCTCGAGCGCGACTCGGCGCTGGAGCGCCGCTTCGCCCAGATCAAAGTCGACCAGCCCTCGCCCGAGGACACGGTGAAGATCCTTGAAGGGCTGCGCGAGCGCTACGAACAGCACCACCGGGTGACGATCCGCGACGACGCCCTCGAAGCCGCCGCGGAGCTCGCCGACCGCTACATCTCCGACCGCTTCCTGCCCGACAAGGCGATCGACCTGATCGACGAGGCCGGCTCGCGGATGCGCATCAAGAGCATGAGCACTCCGCCCGTGTACCGCGACCTCGAGGACGAAATCGAGACGACGCGGCGCGAGAAGGAGGCCGCGATCGAGGCCCAGGAGTTCGAAAAAGCAGCCAACCTGCGCGACACCGAGCGCCAGCTGACCACCCGCAAGCGCCAGCTCGAAGACGAGTGGGCCGAGGGCGAGAACGGCGAACGGCCCGAGGTCGGCGAGGAGGAGATCGCCGACATCGTCTCGATGTGGACCGGCATCCCCGTCTTCAAGCTGACCGAGGCCGAGACCAAGAAGCTGATCCGGATGGAGGAGGAGCTGCACAAGCGCGTGATCGGTCAGGAGGTCGCGATCACCGCCGTCTCCAAGGCGATCCGCCGCTCGCGCGCCGGGATCAAGGACCCCAAGCGCCCGGCCGGCTCGTTCATCTTCCTCGGCCCCTCCGGGGTCGGCAAGACCGAGCTCGCCCGCACCCTCGCCGAGTTCCTCTTCGGCGACGAGGAGGCGATGGTCCGGATCGACATGTCCGAGTACATGGAGAAGCACGCGGTCAGCCGCCTGGTCGGCTCGCCCCCGGGCTACATCGGCTACGACGAGGGCGGCCAGCTGACCGAGGCCGTGCGGCGCAAGCCGTACTCGGTGCTACTGCTCGACGAGATCGAGAAGGCGCACCCGGACGTCTTCAACATCCTCCTGCAGATCCTCGAGGACGGGCGCCTCACCGACGCCCAGGGTCGCACGGTCGACTTCCGCAACGCGATCGTGATCATGACCTCGAACATCGGCGCCGGGGAGATCGCCAAGAACACCTCGATCGGGTTCACCGTCTCCGACGAGACCGGCATGTCCTACGACGACATGAAGAACCGGATCATGTCCGACCTGAAAAAAGTCTTCCGGCCGGAGTTCCTCAACCGGATCGACGAGGTGATCGTCTTCCACAAGCTGGCGAAGGAGGAGGTCAAGGAGATCATCGACCTGATGATCAACCGCGTCCGCGTCCAGGTCGCCGAGCACGAACTGCAGTTGGAGCTGACCGACGATGCCAAGGACCTGCTGGTCGAGAAAGGCTGGGACCCGTCGATGGGCGCCCGCCCGCTGCGCCGGGCGATCCAGCGCTACATCGAGGACCCGCTGGCCGACGAAGTCCTGCGCCAGGGCGAGATGACCCCCGGCTCGACGGTGATGGTCAGCCGCGACGAGAGCGGGGACGAGGAGGACAAGCCGCTCAGCCTGGAGATCATCCCCCCGAAGAAGCCGAAGCGCAAAGCCGAGCCGGAACGCGAGAAGGTCGGCGTCGGGGCGAAGAAGGACCACGGCGAGGGCGAGCCCGAGGGCGACGGCTCCGACCCCTCTGCCGACGAGTCCTGAGCGAGGTAGCGGTGAAGGAGCCGGGCCGGGCCGCGATCGGCACCTGGAGCGGAGGGCGCTTCCTTCATTTCGGAGAGGCGGTCGAGGAGGATCGGCTGGCGGCGCTGCTGCGCCCGGGCGACGGCATCGACACGCTCCTGACCGCCGATGCCTACGGCCAGGGCGAAGCCGATCGGCTGCTGGGACGGGCGCTCGAGGGTGTGCCGCGCGAGGACTTCTGCCTGGTCGGAGCGGTCGGCCACGACTTCTACGAGGGTGAGCGCGAAGGGCCGAAAGGGTTTCCGCGCTTCACCGATCCGCGCCTGCGCGGGCCTGAGAAGTACGCCGACTACCTGCGGATGGCGACCGAGGAAAGCCTCGGCAGGATCGGCGCCTACTCCTTCGATCTCCTGCTCCTCCACAATCCGGATCGCACCGGCTACACCAGCGAGACCGTCTGGGACGGGATGGCGGCGCTGCGCGAGGAGGGGCTGGCGGCGCGGATCGGCGTCGCGCCCGGGCCGGCCAACGGCTTCACCCTCGACCTGATCGGCTGCCTGGAGCGCTTCGGCGAGCGCATCGACTGGGCGATGATCATCCTCAACCCGCTCGAGCCCTGGCCCGGCGAGCTCTGCCTCGACGCGGCGGCGCGCCACGAGGTCGAGGTGCTGACCCGGGTGGTCGACTACGGCGGCCTTTTCTGGGGCGACCTGCGGCCGGGGATGGAGCTGGCCGAGCGCGACCACCGCGCTTTCCGGCCTCCTGGCTGGATCGAGGCGGGCTTGGAGAAGCTCGACCGCCTGCTGCCGATCGCCGAACGCGCGAAGCTGACCCCGATCCAGCTCGCCTGCCAGTGGAACCTCGCCCATCCGGCGGTCGGGAGCGTGGCCCCGACGCTGATCCAGGAGATCGGCGAGGAGGCCTGCCCGATCGAGGCCAAGCGGGTCGAACTCGCGCACCTCCCCGCGGAGCAACGCCTCAGCGCCGAGGACGTCGCCGCGATCCGCGAGATCGGCGACAACACCGGCTGCATGGCCCTCAAGGGCGCCAACCCCGAGCACGAGGGCGACGAGCGCCCCGATCGCTGGCCACTCACCAACGACCTGGCCGCCGTCGGCACCCGCTGGGGGATCGACCCCCAGCGCGACCTCGTCGCAACTTGACAAACCTCAATCCGACCTGTCCACTCGGAATGAGGCAGACCGCATTCCAGAGCCGTTTCTGCCATCCTCTTGTTGATGCCTTCGCTGTCCGGGGATGAGCTTCAAGAGTTATCGGAACGCCAAGATCCCCGACTCCTAAGGGCTCTCGACGTCGTCGCCCCCGGCGGTGCGCTCAGGGAGGGGATCGACAACATCGTCCACTCGCGGACCGGCGGCCTGCTCGTGGTCGGCGACCTCGACGACATCTCCCACCTGCTCTCGGGGGGGATCAAGCTCGACGTCGACTACACGCCGGCGATGCTCTATCAGGTGGCGAAGATGGACGGCGCCATCGTCCTCAACGGCGAGGCGACGAAGATCGCCTGGGCCAACGTCCAGCTGATGCCGGACCCGACGATCCTCAGCTCGGAGACCGGCACCCGCCACCGCACCGCCGAGCGCGTTTCCAAACAGACGACGGCGCTGGTGATCGCGATCTCCCAGCGCCGCGACGTCGTCTCGCTCTACGTCGAGGGAACGAAGTACATCCTGCAGGACATCCCCGCCGTGCTGGCGAAAGCGAACCAGGGCCTCGCCACGCTCGAGAAGTATCGCCAGCGCCTCGACCAGGTCTCGGCGCGGCTGACCCAGTTCGAGTTCGAGGGCGGCGGCGTCCTCCACGACGCGCTCTCGGTCCTGCAGCGGGCCGAGCTGGTGACGCGGATGGCGGTCGAGGTCGAGCGCTACATCGTCGAGCTCGGCACCGAGGGCCGCCTGATCGAGATGCAGCTGGAGGAGACGATGGTCGGCGTCGCCGCTGACAAGACCGCGCTGATCCGGGACTACAGCGTGGAAGACTCCGAGCAGAACCTGACCCAGGTGCTGCAGGCGCTCGGCCGGATGCCCCACCAGGACGTGCTCGACTTCGGTCGCCTCGCCGAGCTGCTCGGCTACGACCGCAAGGTCAACACCCTGGACTTCCCGGTCGCGCCGCGCGGGTACCGGGTGCTGGGCCGGGTGCCGCGCATCCCCAAGCTTGTCGTACAGAAGATCACCCAGGAGCTGGGCGGGCTGGAGGAGGTCCTGGAGGCCTCCGACGAAGAGCTCGCCGCCGTCGACGGAGTCGGGGCGCAGCGCGCCAAGGACATCCGCGAGGGCCTGCGGCGGCTCCAGGAGGTCGATCTGGTCGACCGGTACTTGCAGAGCTGACGGCACTGGGCCGTCGAACAACGAAAGGAGTCACCGATTTCCGAGCTAGACGAGGCCACCGTGGAGGCTGTCTTCGAGGAGGACGTGGAATACGTCTGCGACTTCGAGGAGGGCGACAAGGTCGTCTACCCGCATCACGGCGCAGGACTGGTGATGACCAAAGAGACGCGCGAGCTGATGGGGGAGGAACGCGAGTACCTCACGATCAAGATCCTCCACAACGAGCTGACGGTCATGGTTCCCTGCGAGAACGCCGGCAAGGCGGGTCTGCGCCGGGTGATCGACGAGGAAGAAATCAAGAAGGTCACAAACGTCCTCACCGACGACGTCTCCGAGATGCCGAAGAACTGGAACCGGCGCTTCAAGTACAACCGCGAGAAGATCAAGACCGGCGACGTCTTCGAGCTGGCCGAGGTCGTCCGCAACCTCGCGATCCGCGAGATGGAAAAGGGCCTGTCCACCGGCGAGAAGCAGATGTACACCCGGGCGAAGAAGATCCTCGCCTCGGAGTTCATGTACGCGCTCGACAAGGACGAGGAGGGCGCCGAGGAATACCTCGACAGCCTCCTCGAGGAGCGGTTCGCCGCCACTGCGACCGCCTAGGAGTCCAGCCGTAACCGCGGTCATCGCGGCCGCCGGCTCCGGGAAGCGCCTCGGAGCCGGCGGCCCGAAGGCTTTCGTGCCGGTGGCGGGGAAGCCGATGGTCGAGTGGTCGATCGACGCCTTCCGGGCGTGCGAGTCGGTGCACTCGATCGTCGTCGCCGCACCGGCCGGCCATATCGGCGACCTCGGCGGCCACGACCTCGGGGTCGTCCCCGGCGGGGCGACCCGGGCTCAGTCGGTCGCCAACGCCCTGGCGGCGGTGGGGACCGACTACGTCGCGATCCACGACGCCGCGAGGCCGCTGCTGTCGCCCGAGCTGGTCGAAGCCCTGGTGGCGGACCTCGATGCGAACGCAGATGCCGCCGGCGTGATCGCCGCCGCCCCCGTCACCGACACGATCAAGCGCACCGCAAGCTGTTCCTTATCCTCGAATAGCGAGCGAAAGGAACAGCTAACGGTGGAGGCGACGGAGGACCGCTCGCGTCTGTGGCGGGCGCAGACGCCGCAGGTGTTTCGGACCGATGCGCTGCGCGATGCGCTGGCGGCGGCCGAGCGGCCGGAGGAGGCGACGGACGAGTCGATGTTGGTCGAGGAGCATGGCGGCACTGTCCTCATCCACCCGGCCGCCGAGCGGAACCTGAAGGTGACGACGCCACTCGACCTGCAGGTGGCCGAGTTGCTGCTTCAGTCTCGCAGCAGCACGTAGACGAGCGTCGCCGCGAAGCAGAGCTGGCCGATCGCCAGCGCGGTGCCGAGGTTTTTCGCCCCGACGATCAGGGCGACGACCGTGGCGGCGCCAAAGGCGAGGAGGAGAAGCGCGAGCTGACGGCCCATTGGGCGCGAAGTCTATGCTCGCCCCCATGCTGACGGACTACCACGTGCACCTGCGCCCCGACGAGGCCGGGACAGACTTCGAGCGCCACTTCACGGCCGAGAACGTCGAGCGCTACCTCGAGGCCGCCGGCGCCGCCGGGATCGAGGAGCTCGGCGTCTCCGAGCACGTCTACCGCTTCCGTCAGGCGCTCGAGCTCTGGCAGCACCCGCTTTGGGTGGAGAACGCGGTCGATGACCTCGACGCCTACTGCGAGTTCGTCCGCGGCACGCCGCTGCGCCTCGGGATCGAGTGCGACTTCGTCCCCGGCGCCGAGGACCGCACCGCCGCCCTGCTGGAGGCGCGCGACTTCGACTACGTCGTCGGCTCGGTCCACTTCGTCGGCGAGGGGGACGCCGCCGTCGACCACGAGGGCTTCGACGTCTGGGAGGGCGACGGCGACGCCGACGAGATCTGGGGCCGCTACTTCGAGCAGGTCGCCACCGCCGCCCGCTCCGGCCTCTTCGACGTCATCGCCCATCCCGACCTGGTCAAGGTCTGGGGAAGGGCGCGGCCGCTGCCCGACCGCGATCCGCGCGCCTTCTACGAGCCCGCGGTGGAAGCGATCGCCGAGAGCGGGATCGCGGTCGAGATCTCGACCGCGGGTCTGCGCAAGCCGGTCGGCGAGCTGTACCCCTCGCGCCGGTTCGCCGAGATGTGCGTCGAAGCCGGCGCCCCCTTCGCCCTCTCCTCCGACGCCCACCTGCCCGAGCAGGTCGGGTTCGAGTACGACCGCGCGGTCGACTTTCTCGAGCAATTGGGAATAGACGAGATATGCGTCTTCGAGCAGCGTCAGCGGAGCCTGGCTCCCCTCGGCGCCCGAGTCCAAAGATGATGGTCGGCCTCGGCTACGACAGCCACCGCTTCGCGCCCGGGCGGCGCCTCGTTCTCGGCGGGGTCGAGATCGAGCACGACCAGGGCCTCGAAGGCCACTCCGACGCCGATGTGCTCACTCACGCGGTGATCGACGCCCTGCTCGGCGCCAACGGCGGCGGCGACATCGGCGAGATGTTCCCCGACGACGATCCGGCCTTCGAGGACGCCGACTCGATCGACCTCCTGCGTACCGTCGTCGGCACGCTCGCCGGCCCGATCGTCAACATCGACGCCACCCTCGTCTGCGAGCAGCCGCGCCTCGGCCCCTACAAGGCGGAGATGGAGCGGACACTGTCGGAGGCCACCTCGGCCCGGGTGACGGTGAAGGCGACGAGCAACGAGGGGATGGGCTTCGTCGGTCGCGCCGAGGGGATCGCCTGCATCGCCGTGGCAAGCGTCGAGACCGAATAGTCTTCCCGCTGGTTATGGCGTCTTTCGCCCTCAGTCCGTCAAGCCTGCGCGGCTCGATCTCCGACTCGATCTTCGAGGCGAAGGTGCTGCGGGAAGCGGGGATCCTCGAGCCGATGCGCCCGGACAAGGCGCTGAGGATCGGCGGCACCTTCCTGCGCTGGGGCGCCTCGCCGGCGACCGGCGTCACCACCGCTGCGATCCACCACCCGCACGAGGTGGCGATCGTCGACGAGCGCGGCGCCCTCAGCTGGGAGCGGTTGCACCTGCGCTCCAACGCGCTCGCGCACTCGCTGGAGGCGATGGGGATCGGGCCCGGCGACGGCGTCGGCGTGATGTGCCGCAACCACCGCGGCTTCGTCGAGACCACCCTTGCCGCCGCCAAGCTCGGCGCCAGCGCGCTCTACCTGAACACGATGTTCGCCGGGCCGCAGCTGGCCGAGGTGACCAGGCGCGAGGGGCCGAGGGCGCTCGTCTACGACGAGGAGTTCACCGACCTGCTGAGCGGGGTCGACCCCTCGGTGCAGCGGATCGTAGGGTGGTGCGACGGGGAGATCTCGGCGCCGACCCTGGAGGGCCTGATCGAGGGCGGCGACGAATCCGACCACAAGCCGCCCCCCGACAAGCCCAAGTTCGTGATCCTCACCTCGGGAACGACCGGCACGCCGAAGGGCGCCCAGCGCTCCAGCCCCGACGGCCTCTTGGCGGTCGCCTCGCTGATCGACAAGATCCCCTTCCGCAGCCGGATGACGATGATGATCGCGGCGCCGCTGTTCCACTCCTGGGGCTTCTTCCACTTCATCATGAGCCTGCCGACCGCCTCGACGATGGTGCTGCGGCGCAAGTTCGACCCGGAGGAGACGCTGAAGGCCGCCGAGCAGAGCCGCGCCGACGTGCTGGCGGCGGTGCCGGTGATGATCCAGCGCATCCTCAACCTGCCCGCGGAGACCCTCGACCGCTACAGCCTGCCGGCGCTGAAGATCACTTCGCTCTCGGGCTCGGCGCTGCCGGGCGAGCTGGCGATCGAGTGGATGGACCGCTTCGGCGACAACGTCTACAACCTCTACGGCTCGACCGAGGTCGCCTACGCCACCGTCGCCACTCCGGAGGACCTGCGCGCCGCCCCCGGCACCGCAGGCAAGCCGCCGCGCGGGACCGTGATCCGGCTCTACGACGAGAACGGCAGGGAGGTGCCGCAGGGCGGGGTCGGCCGCATCTTCGTCGGCAACGAAATGGCCTTCGAGGGCTACACCGGCGGCGGCGGCAAGGAGATCATCGACGGCCTCTACTCGAGCGGCGACGTCGGCCACATCGACGAGGCCGGGCGCCTCTTCATCGACGGCCGCGACGACGAGATGATCGTCTCCGGCGGCGAGAACGTCTTCCCGCGCGAGGTCGAGGACCTGCTCGCCGACCACGAGGCGGTCGAGGAGGTGGCGGTGATCGGGGTCGAGGACGCCGAGTTCGGCCAGCGCCTGAAGGCGTTCGTCGTTATCCGCGCCGGGATCGACGTCTCCGAGCAGGAGCTGACCTCGCATGTCAAGGCCCACCTCGCCTCTTACAAGGCGCCCCGCGAGGTGGAGTTCCTCGACGAGCTTCCTCGGAACGCGACCGGGAAGGTGCTCAAGCGCGACTTGCACGCGCGCGAGAGCACGACGTCGGCGTAGGGGGGCGGGGTAGGAGGGGTGACCCTCTCCAGACACCACTCGCTCATGGCTCGTGGTTGAGGGTCTGGAGAGGGTCACCCCTC
>DASTTQ010000007.1:0-41942 GCA_035760065.1 Solirubrobacterales bacterium | reverse complement strand
TCGAAGGCCCGGCGCCGGTCGGGGTCGAGCTGGTCCTGACCGTCGCCGAGGAGCAGGGGTTGCGGGGAGCAAAGGCGTTCGATGCCTCTCAGCTGCGCTCGCGGGCGGGACTCGTGCTCGACCACGCCGGCGCGGTCGGCGAGGTGGTCGTCTCGACCCCCACCCAGCAGAGGATCCTCGCCGACTTCATCGGGGTCGAGGCGCACGCCGGG
Source organism: Solirubrobacterales bacterium (assembly GCA_035760065.1). Lineage (GTDB taxonomy): Bacteria > Actinomycetota > Thermoleophilia > Solirubrobacterales > 70-9 > VAYN01. The sequence goes on along the minus strand of DASTTQ010000007.1, from coordinate 41,730 downwards.
ATCAAGCCCGAGGACGGCAGCAACGCGATCGCTGCCGCGGCAGCGGCGATCGCGCGGATGGATCTGGGGCGGCTCGACGAGGAGACGACGGCAAACGTCGGGCTGATCACCGGCGGCACCTCGGGCAACGTGGTTCCGGGGCACTGCGCGATCCACGCCGAGGCACGCAGCCTGGACGCCGAGCGGGCGGCTGCGGTGGCGGGCACGATCGCCGACGCCTGTGCGTGGGGTGCGAGCGAGCACGGCTGCGACGTCGACGTGAGGATCGAAGAGCTGTTTCGCGGTTACCGGGTTCCGAAGGACTCCGCCGCCCTGGCGCTTGCCGAGCAGGGCCTGCGCGCGGCCGGCCTGGAGCCGCGGCGGGTCGCGATCGGCGGCGGCAGCGACGCCAACGTCTTCCGCCTCGACGGCTTCGACTGCCTCCTGCTCTCCAACGGCACCGCCGACGTCCACACCTCCGACGAGCGGGTCCCGGCGAAGGCCCTCGACAAGATGCTCGAGGTCTGCGAGCAGATCCTCGCCGCTGCGGCGGAGCCCCCGGCAGGCGAGTAGGTGGGAGGCCGCCTGAAGCTGCGGCGGGGCGTCGTCGTCTCCGACGACCCGCTCGAGGTCGAGGTCGGCGGGGAGCGCCGCCGCGCCTGGGCCGACGAGACCCTGCTGGGGGAGATGCGCGAGGGCGACGAGGTGGTGGTCAACGTCGCCGCCCGCGACCTCGACCTCGGCTCCGGCGGCTTCGACGTGGTCCACGTCAACCTCACCCGTGGGCTGGAGGCCGGGGGAGAGGGCGACGCCCACGTGATGAAGCTCAACTACACCTCGCTTCAGCACCCGGTCGAGCCTGTCGAGCGGCGACTTATGTCGGATATACAGACAAAAGTCGCCGTGCTCGTGCTGCCGCTGCACGGGCATCTGGCGCCGGCGGCATGGGCGGCGGCGCAGGCGGCCCCGGGACGGCGGGTCGGCTTCGTGCAGACGGGAGGCGGCGCGCTACCGGGCTCTCTTTCGCGCGACGTCAAGCAGCTGCGCCGGCGGGAGTTGCTCTGCGGCCACATTACCGCGGCCCCCGCCTATGGCGGCGAACACGAGGCGCTGAGCACTGTCGGAGCCCTCGACGCCGCCGCGAACGAGCTCGGCTGGGAGGCGGTCCTGATCGGCCCCGGCCCCGGCATCATCGGCTCCGACACCGCCCTTGGCCACGGCGGCATGGCCGCCCTGGAGAACGCCCACGCCGCCCTCAGCCTCGACCTCCCAACCCTGATCTCCCCCCGCCTCTCTTCCACCGACCCCCGCGCCCGCCACCGCGGCCTGAGCCACCACACCCGCACCGTCCTCCAAATGCTTCTAGCCCCGGTCGACGTAGCGATCCCCGAAGGCGAGCCGGAAATAGCTGCCGCCCTCGAAGCCCTCCCACATGCAGTGCAGCCGGTCCCTGCCGACCTCGACGGCTACGCGGCAGCGGATCTTCCCAGCACCACGATGGGTCGATCCCTCCGGGATGACCCTCTGTTTTTCGCGGCCCCCCTGGCCGCCGGACGCCTCCTCGCCGAGCGGGTAGCCGGGAAGGGGGGCCCTCCCCAGACACTCAACCTCGAGCCCTAGCGAGAGGTGTCTGGGGAGGGCCCCCCTTCCCGGCCCAAGCGCACGGTCCCTTGCGGCCCAAGGATCGGGTTTGCATGGGGCGAAGCTGCCGTCATGGCCATCGCGATCAAGCCAGAGGCACCCGCAGCCGCGGCCAAACCCGGCGCCGAGAAGCGCTTCCAGTCCCTCCTCCTCGACTTCCTCTCCTACCTGGAGCTCGAGCGCGGCCTCTCCCGCAACACGCTGAACGCGTACCGCACCGATCTCCTCCAGTACGGCGAATACCTCTCGGCTCACGAGCGTGACGCCCTGCAGGCGACCGGCGCCGACGTCGCGGACTTCCTCGCCGAGCTGGCGACGGGGGAGGGTCGGCCTGCCTGCTCGGCGGCGACCATCCACCGCAAGGCGGCCTGCCTGCGCTCCTTCTACAAGCACCTGCGGCGCGACGAGCTGATCGGTGACGACCCGACGGCAGCGCTCATGGCGCCGCGGCGGTCGAAGAAGCTCCCTCATGTCCTCAACTACTCCGAGGTGCAGAAGCTGCTCGCCTCGCCGAAAGGGAGCGAGCCGACGGCGCTGCGCGACCGCGCCCTGCTCGAGGTGATGTACGCGTGCGGGCTGCGGGCCTCGGAGACGATCGGGCTCGAGCTCGGCGACGTCGACCTGCGCGAGGGGATGCTGCGCGCCCGCGGCAAGGGCTCGAAGGAGCGGCTGGTGCCGCTCGGCCGCCAGGCGATCGCGGCGATCAACGGCTACCTGCGCGGGGGTCGCCCGAAGCTGGTCGGCGAACGTCACGAGGCGCGCCTCTTCGTCAACTTCCGCGGCGGGCCGCTGACCCGCCAGGGCCTCTACAAGATCGTCCAGCGCCACGCTCGCGACGCCGGCCTCGCCGGCAGGATGAGTCCTCACACGCTGCGCCACAGCTTCGCCACCCACCTGCTCGCCGGCGGCTGCGACCTGCGCGCCGTGCAGGAGATGCTCGGCCACGCCGACATCTCGACCACCCAGATGTACACGCACCTCTCGGGCGACCGCCTCAAGGAGGTCTACTTCAGCGCCCACCCCCGCGCCAGCGAGTAGGGGGTGTCTGACTTCCTGCCCCCTATATGGGGGCTCTAGTCAGATACGTCATGCGGTAGAACGGGTTGATGCCCGAGCTGCCGGAGGTCGAGACCGTCGTCAGGCAGCTGGAGCCGGAGGTGGAGGGGCGGCGGATCGAGCTGTTGGAGGTGCTCGATCCGCGGTGGTCGCGACCCGTGCCGCCTCAGGAATTGGGGGAGGCAGTGGACGGCGCGACGATCGAGCGGCTTGGACGCCGCGGCAAGTACATCCTCATGCACGTCGACGGCGCCCGGGTGCTTGTCATGCACCTGCGGATGACGGGGAACCTGGTCCTGCGCGGGGGCGGGGAGGTGCTCGACCCCTCCGAGGGGCGCCGCCTGTACGAGAGCGAGCGTTCGACCGAGGAACGGCACCTGCGGGCCCGCTTCGTCCTCGACGACGGGCGCGAGCTCTGGTTCACTGACCCTCGCCGCTTCGGCGAGGGCTTCCTGGTCGACGAGGCGCGGCTGGAGGAGCGTTTTGCCAAGCTGGGGATGGAGCCGTTCTCGCCGGAATTCACGCCGCAGGCATTGGGGGAGATAGCGGCGGGGCGGAAGGCGCCGCTGAAGTCCTTCCTGCTCGACCAGTCCGGCGTCGCCGGGGTCGGCAACATCTACGCCGATGAGGCCCTGTTCCGGGCCGAGCTGCACCCGCTCTCGCCCGCCGGCTCGATGAAGGCGGAGCACCTGGAGGCGCTGCGCGACGCGGTGGTGGCGGCGCTGGAGGCGGGGATCGGCGCCGGCGGCTCCTCGATCGACGACTACCGCGACGCCCGCGGCGAGAAGGGGACCATGCAAGATGAGTTCCTCGTCCACACCCGCGAGGGGGAGGAATGCTTGCGCTGCGGCGGGACGATCGGTCGGATCGTCGTCGGCGGGCGCTCCACTTACTTTTGCCCGAGCTGCCAGGTGCGTTTGCGGAAACGGCCCAGACAGCGGTCGCGGCGCGTCACCTAAGTCCTTTTTCCGTCCGGTCCGTCGCTCATATTTGGTCTCGTGGCCGGGTCTACGGTCAAGACGGAGGCGGTTGTGTTGCGCAGCATTCGCTACGGCGAGGCCGATCGCATCCTCCACCTCTACTCCAAGAGCCGCGGCCGGATCGGGGCGATCGCCAAGGGGGCGCGCAAGCCCCGATCCCGGTTCGGCGGCCGCTTGGAGCCGTTCTTCCGGCTGGATCTCGTCCTCCACGAAGGTCGCGGCGAGCTGCTGACGGTGACCAGCGCGAGCACGGTCGACGGCTACCCGCGGTTGCGCTCCTCGGGCGCCGCCCTCACCGCCGGCGCCCGCGGCTGCGACGCGGTCCTGCGGCTGCTCGACGCAGCCGAGCCGAACCCTCCCGCCTACAACCTGCTCTGCCGCTACCTCGCGTTGCTTGATGATGCCTCCGAGCCGCGCGGGGCCGAGTTGCAGACTGCTCTCTCTTTCAGGCTGAAGCTGGCCCTAGTGGCCGGGTTCGCCCCTGAGCTGGCTTCGTGCGCCCGCTGCGGCGAGGCGGAGCATCTGGTCGGCTTTTCTGGAGCTGCCGGTGGCGTCGTTTGCGCCGGGTGCGAAGCAGGGTCATTCCTGCTCAACGAGGAAGCGCACCGATTCATGGTCCAAGCCGTGGCGAAGCCGCTAAGCGAGGCGCCCGATGGCGACCCGCGAGCGCTCCGCCAGGTGGAACGCGCAGTTAACGAAACCCTGGAGCACCACGCGCACGTCCAACTTCGCGCTGCGGCCTAGGCGACGGGGAGGGGTTCGCCGGACACTCCCCGCTTTTGTCCGCCGAACCCCTCCCCGTCGCCTACCCGAGCGGTCGTATGATCGGCGGGTGCCAGCCACCGTCACCTTCGAGGCGCGCATTTCGGCCCTTGAGGAAGAGTTCCTTGCTCCCCAGGCGACTCGTTCCTATCCGGCGCACCGGCAGCGAGAGGAGGCGGACAGCCCGCTGCGGACGCCGTTCCAGCGCGACCGCGACCGGATCGTCCACTCCAAGTCCTTCCGCCGGCTCAAGCACAAGACGCAGGTCTTCGTCGCGCCTGAGGGCGACCACTACCGCACCCGGCTCACCCATACGCTCGAGGCCTGCGGGATCGCCCGCACCGTCGCCCGCGCCCTGCGCCTGAACGAGGACCTGACCGAGGCGATCGGGCTCGGCCACGACCTCGGCCACCCGCCCTTCGGCCACGCCGGCGAGGAGGCGCTCGACGCGGCGCTGCGCGAAAACTGCGCCGCCGGCTTTCGCCACAACGAGCACTCGCTGCGGGTGGTCGACGTGCTCGAGCGCGACGGCCAGGGCCTGAACCTGACCGAGGAGGTCCGCGACGGCATCCTCAACCACACCGGCTCGCGCAGGCCGGCGACGCTGGAGGGCCAGATCGTCAAGCTGGTCGACCGCGTCGCCTACATCAACCACGACATCGACGACGCCCTGCGAGCGGGCATCCTTCGCTCCGACGACCTTCCGGCCGAGGAGATCGAGCTGCTCGGCCCGACCGGCTCGCAGCGGATCGACACCCTGGTCCGCGACATCGTCGACCACTCCGAGGGCGAGGGAGAGATCAGGCAGGGCCGCGAGGTCGGGCAGGCGATGCTGCGCCTGCGCAAGTTCATGTTCGACCGCGTCTACCTCGGGCAGGAGGCGCGCGGCGAGCAGGACCGCGTCCGGCGCACGATGCACGGCCTCTTCTGCCACTACCTCGCCCATCCCGACGAGGTGCCGGCCCGCGACCCCGGCGCGAGCGACTGCCAGCGCGTCGCCGACTACATCGCCGGGATGACCGACCGCTTCTGCATCGCCAAGTTCACCGAGTTGACGATTCCGGAAGAGTCCCGCTTCTGATGGCGCTGATCTCTTCAGAGAGCCTCGAAAGGGTCAAGCAGGCGGTTGACATCGTCGAGGTTGTCTCCGCCCACACCGACCTGCGCCGGCAGGGATCCCACTACATGGGCCTCTGCCCGTTCCACGAGGAGCGCTCGCCCTCGTTCTCGGTCGAGCCGACCGAAAAGCTCTACCACTGCTTCGGCTGCGGGGTTGGCGGCGACGTGATCAAGTTCGTCGAGGAAAAGGAGGGGGTCGGCTTCACCGAGGCGGTCGAGCTGCTGGCCGATCGCTACGGAGTCGAGATCGAGCGCGAGCAGGAGGACCCGCAGGCCGAGCGGCGCCGCGAGCGCCGCCGCCGCCTCGAGCAGCTGCTCGACCGCACCGCCGCCTACTACGCCAACTACCTCTGGGAGTCGAAGGAGGCGGGAAAAGCGCGCGACTACCTCGTCGGGCGCGGCCTCGGCGAGGGGGTGCTGCGGGCCTTCGGCGTCGGTTACGCCCCCAGCGCCTGGGACAAGATCCTGGTCCGGGGCCAGCAGGCCGGCTTCAGCGTCGAGGAGCTGCGCAGCGTCGGCCTCGCCCAGCGTGGGCGCAGCGGCGGCGACTACGACCGCTTCCGCGAGCGGATCATGTTCCCGATCCGCGACCGGCGCGGCCGCGTCCTCGGCTTCGGCGGCCGGGCGATGCGCGCCGACCAGGGCGCCAAGTACGTCAACACCGCCGAGACCGACTTCTTCCACAAGAGTCAGATGCTCTACGGGGTGGACCGGGCCAAGGCGTCGATCGCCAAGGCCGGCCGCGCCGTCGTCGTCGAGGGCTACACCGACGTCCTCGCCCTGCACCAGGCGGGGATCGAGGAGGCGGTCGGGGTGATGGGCACGGCGATCACCGGCGAGCAGGTGGCGGCGCTCTCGGGGATGGTCGACGAGGTGGTGCTGGCGCTCGACGCCGACTCGGCCGGGCAGGAGGCGATGCTGCGCGCCCAGCGCGTCGCCGCCGGGCGGCGTGTGCGGCTGCGGGTGGCGGCGATGCCCGCGGGCGAGGATCCGGCGGAGATGATGGCCGAGGAAGGCGGGCCGGAGCGGTTCCGGGCTCTGCTGGATCGGGCCGAGGAGCTGACCTCCTTCCAGGTCGGGCTCGTCCTCGGGCGGACCGACGTCGCCTCGCCCGTCGAGCGCGACCGGGCGCTGGCCGAGGTGGCGCCGGTCCTTGCCGGGATGGGGGAGAGTGCGAGTCGTGACGAGCTGGTGCGGCGGGTGGCCGAGCGGCTCGACCTGGAGCCGGCGATGGTCATGGGGCGGGTCGTCGCCGCGACGCCCGCGACGGGTGGCCGCGAAGAACCGGCTCCGAGCCGGCACGAGCAGGAGCAGCCGCGCGAGCGCCGGAGCGCCGAGCTGACCTCGCGCGAGCGCCGCGAGCGGGCGCTGCTGGCGATGTGCGTCGCGATCCCGAGCGAGGGACGCGAGTACCTGGCGCGCCTGACCGAGGCCCACCTCTCGCCAAGTGGCCTGCGCGCAGCCGCCTGGCTGCGCGAGCACCCCGAGGACCCCGCTTCAGATCTGCCTCGCGACGACGGGGAGCTCGCCGGCCTGATCGCCGAACTGGTGATCATGGCCCGCGAGGAGCCCGCTTCGCATGAGGCGATGGAGCTCAACTTCCTCCTCCTCGACCAGCGCCGGCTCGAGGGAGAGATCGCCGCCGCCGGCGAGCGCGGCGACTACGAGCGCCGCGCCGCCCTCAGCCGCGAACGAGCAGCGCTGGTCGAACGGATCGCCCACGCGGAGCGCCCGGCAGGCAGCGTGTAAATGGTTACGCTGCGCATTGTTCTGTCTGAGGCATTTGCAAAGATGTCGCCGTGGACAAAGAGTTCCTAGAAGAGTGCTTGGCGGAGGGCCTGTCGCTCGAAGCGATCGGCAAGCGTGTCGGCAAACACCAATCGACGGTCAGTCACTGGCTGAAAAAGCACGGGCTCGCGGCGGCGCGGGCCGAGAAGCACGCAGCGAAGGGAGCGCCTTCAAAGGAGGAGCTCGAACGGCTTCTGCGTCTTGGAATGTCGCTGCGCGAGATCGCGAAGTCCAGCGTTCTCTCGCTAGAGCGAGGGCAGAGGCCCGCAAGTGCGTTCTCCTCTGTGGCAACTGCCATGCGGAGATCGAGGCAGGAATTACGGCGGTGCCGCTAAATTCTGTTCCGGACGCTGATCCGGGGTAGCGCAATTGGGTTAGCACGGTCCGGGGTAGCTCAATCGGCAGAGCATTCGACTGTTAATCGAAGGGTTGTGGGTTCGAGTCCCACCCCCGGAGTTTCTTAGGCGGCGGCTAGCTTCCTCACTGCGAGTTGCTCGACCAATTCTGCCCCTCGCGCGGCACCGTCGTTCTCTCGACCCCAGGCGGCGATCTCCCCGGCTTTTGCCGTAAAGGAAGGCTCGTTCAGCAGCCTCCCCGCCGCCCAGCGCAATGGCCCCGGCCGGCACAACCGCCACGGCAGGGAGAGGCCGGCGCCGGCCCAGGCGACGCGCATCGCGGTCTCGCTCATGTCGCCGATGATCGGGCTGATGAGGACGGGGGTGCCGGCACCGAGGGCGCGGGAAACGGTGCCGTGGCCGCCGTGGGAGATGACGAGGGAGGCGGCCGGCATCAGCTGGCTGTAACTGAGCCATTCGACCAGGACGGCGTTGGCGGGGACCCCGATCGGGTTCTGCGGCGCCACCCGGTTCGTCGTCGCAACGACGCGCACCGGCTCGCCCGCCAGCGCCGCGAGGGCGGTGCGCACCAGATGGTTGTCGGAGTCGTGGGCGGTGCTGGGAGCGACGAGGACCAGGGGGTCGTCGCCCGGCGGCAGCTCGATCTCGGGGTGCGGCAGCTCGAAGGTCATCGGTCCGGTGATCTCCACCCCCGACGGCCAGCGGCGCGGGTACTCGAGCTGCGGGTAGGTCGCCACCAGCGCCAGGTCCGGGCTGATGCCGCCGTGGAAGCGGTCGATCGGCGCCAGACCCAGGCGCTCGCGCTGGACGTTGAGGTCGCGCCGGCCCTGTTCGAGGCCGACCCTCAGCGCCCGGTCGTGGCCGTAGCGCCAGACGCCCCGGCCGAGCCGCGTCCGCGGCGGTCGCAGCCCGATCGCGAAGAAGGGGTAACCCGGCTCGACCACCGGGTAGATGTGGGGGATCAGCGTCGCCAGCGGGATGCCCGCCCGCTCCGCCGCCAGGGTGGGGGCGAGGGTGAGGATGTCGCTGACGACGAGATGGGGACGGAAGTCCTCCAGCAGCGGCTGCAGTGCCCGCGCCGCCTCGGCGGCGTGCTGCCCCTCCTCGGAGTCGGGGTCGGGGGGCGGGAACATCCGGTATTCCTCCGCCGCGGCGAAGCCGAGCCCCTCGCCCTCGACGGCGCCCCGCCGCTCCTCCCAGGTCTCGATCACGACCTCGTGCCCCCGCGCCGCCAGCGCCTTGCCCAGCGCGATCGCCGGAAAGACATGACCCGCGTCGCCAAAGGCGGCTACCAGAACCCGCAGACCCGCATCGTTTCCAGCCTTTTGCCCCCTATAGGGGGTCAAAGGGTGGAAACGATCCACATCATCAGGGGGTATCGAGGCCCTGGCCGGGGCGGGTGAAGACGATCTCCGGCACGTGGCAGCTCGGCGAGGTCTGCAGCAGGAAGCGAACCGCCTCGCCGAGGTCCTCCGGCCGGATCATCTGCTCCGGCGGAATCTGGCCCTGGACGAACTCGGTCATCGGCGTCTCGACGAAGCCCGGCGCCAGGGCCGTGCACTGGATCCCGGCGTCGCCCGCCTCGCGGTGGGTCGACTGCGTGAAGTTGATCACCGCGGCCTTGGTCGCGGCGTAGATCGAGAGCCATGCCTGGCCGCCTTTCCCGGCGATCGAGGCGGTGTTGACGATCAGCGCCTTGCCGTGCTCGGCGCCCGCCTCGCGCAGCATCGGCAGGCCCTCGCGCGTTCCCAGGATCAGCGCTCGCAGGTTGACCGCGAGCTGCATGTCGAGGTGCTTGGTCTGGATCTGCTCCATCGGCGCTCCGATCCCGACCCCGGCGTTGTTGACGAGGACGTCGAGCCGGCCGAACTTCTGGCGGTGGGCGGCGAAGATGGCGACGACGTGGTCCTCCTCGGCCATGTTGGCCGGGATCGGCTCGACCTCGAAGCCTTCGCCGCGCAGTCCCTCGGCGGCCTGCTCGAGCTTCTCGGGACGGCGGGCGGCGACGGTCAGCGCGTAGCCTTCCTCCCCCAGCACCTTGGCGATCGCGAGCCCGATCCCGCTCGACGCTCCGGTAACCAGTGCCGCTCGATCCGCCATCTCCATCTCCTCTCGTCGAGAACCCCGGGCACCCTATCTGTCCATAACATGCCGCCGATGCGCGCCCCCCGCATTGCCCCCGGGCTGCTTTGCCTGCTTGCCGCCGCGGCGATCGCCGGCTGCGGGGGCGGCTCGGACACCGGCCGATCGGGCGCCGGCTCCGTGGACACTGCGGAAAGCCGGCCGGCGCCGCCGAAGTCCGAGTTCCCGAGCCCCGAAGGGCGGACCCTCCGCCAAGTCTTGAAGGCCGCGGACGGTCCTGCCGAGCTGGTCGTCGAACCGGCGGCAATGGTCTTCCACCCGGGGACGAATCGTTACCCCTTCGGCGTACGCGAACGAGACCGCAGCCCGATCTCGGACGCCGAAGTCGCCCTCTACTACGCCAAGGTGCCGGCGCCCGGGCCCGGCGCCGAATCGAAATCAGGCAACCGCGGCCAGCAGGCCAAAGCCGAAGCGCAGGCTCTCGACCAGCCCGCGGTCGGGCCCTTTCCGGCTTCGATCGAAACCCTTGCGACCAAGCCGGAATTCCGCGCCGACACGACCAGTCAGGACCCCGACGCGGCCGGCGTCGTCTACTCGACCAAGCTCCGTTTCCCCGGCGACGGAGACTGGCGGATCGCCGCGATCCTCAGAGAAGGAGGAGAACTGAGAGGAGCGCTGCTCCCAAGCGTGGAAGTCGGGGAGTTCAAGCGGGTTCCGAAGGTCGGTCAGAAAGCCCCCCCGATTCACACCCCGACCGCGCAGGACGCGCATGGGGACCTGTCGAAGATCACGACTCGAATCCCTCCCGACACGCAGAACAAAGTGGATTACGCGGACGCGCTGGGCAGAGAACCGATAGTCCTCTTGTTCGCAACCCCCCAGTTCTGCCAGAGTCGGGTCTGCGGACCCGTCGTCGACGTGGCGGAGCAGGCAAAACACGAATTCGGAGACAAGGCGGCCTTCATCCACATGGAGATCTACAACGCAAACGACCCTGCGAAGCACGTGCGCCATCAAGTGCGCGCCTTCCACCTGCCGAGCGAGCCGTGGCTGTTCACGATCGACCGCAACGGGGTCGTCAGGGACGCGGTCGAGGGGGCCTTCGGGCTCGAGCTGATGCGCGAAGCCGTCGAGAAGGCGATCGAACCATGAACGACAAAGCCGCCACCGAGGAGGAGCTCCTGCAGTCCTTCGCCGACGAGGCGAAGCGCCGCTGCGACGTGATCTCCGCCGGCCTCGCCACCGCCACCACCGACTTCGAGACGATGCGCGCCGAAGCCCACGCCCTCAAGGGGACCGCCAGCGTCGTCGGCCTCCGCCGCCTCGCCGAGCTGGCGGGCCTGATGGAGTCCGACCTCGCCGAAGCGAAGAAGACCGGCTCGATCCGCGGCGGCCGCGACCACCAGATCGCCGACGCCGCCAAGGCCCTCGCCGACGGGGCTGCCGCCGCCGCCAAAGGCGAAGAGGAGCCGCCGGACGTCGGTCGCTCCCTCGCCCAGCTCTTCAGCGCCTAGCGCCTCACGGTACGCTCGCCCTCCGGGGCGGTAGCTCAGTTGGTCAGAGCAGCGGACTCATAATCCGTCGGTCGCTGGTTCGAGTCCAGCCCGCCCCATTCGATGCCGAATTGGCCGGTGGGGGTGCCGCTACACTCGGCCCATGAGCAACCCCCTCCATCTCACGATCCTCTACGAGGAGGGCGAGGACGGTTGGATCTTCTCCTCGATTCCCGAGGTACCCGGCGTACTCAGCCAGGGCAAGACGAAAGCCGAAGCCCGTGAGATGGTGCTCGACGCTCTCGGCGGAATGCTTGAGCTGCGCGCCGCGGAGCACGAGCCGCAAGGCAAGGACGTCGGCAGGGAGTCGCTCGACATCGTCCCGGCGTGAAGCGACGCGACCTCGAGCGGCATCTGAAAGAGCACGGCGCACACCTGTTGCGCGAGGGCGGCCGGCACAGCTACTGGGGCATGGACGCCGAGCGCTCCACCTCGGTGCCGCGGCACCGAGAGATCAGCTATCCGCTGGCGCGCGCGATCTGCAAGCAGCTGGGCGTTCCGCCTCCAAAAGGTCCACGGTGAGGCGCCCCGCCCCATGCGAGGGAGTCGGCCAGCGCCGGACCTCGGCTCAGCGACCTGACGTGACCGAGAGATAGCGCGCCACGGCCTGGGCCCGGTTTGCCACGCCGAGCGCTTTGAGCATCTTGCGCACGTGCCATTTGACCGTGCTCTCGCCGAGGTAGAGGCGGGCGGCTATCTCGGAGTTGCTGAGCCCCTCGGCGACGAGGCCGAGGATTTCGCGCTGGCGCGAGGTGAGGAGCCTCGGCAGATCGTCTGCTGCGCCGGGACGGGTGGGGAAGTCGTGCCGCTCGGCGGCGTGGCGGAGGTCGCCGGCGCGGCTGAGGAGCTCGGCGGCGGCGCGCACCTCGGTCACGTCCTGGACCGTGCCGGTGATGCGAACGGGGTTGCCGTCGTCGTCGGCGACCAGCTCGGCGCGGGTGTGCAGGCGCCGCACGTGCCCGTCGGTGCGGACGATCCGGTACTCGAAGTCCATCGGGGCGCCGGTTTCGAGGGTCTGGTGGAGCTCCCTGTCCACCCGCTCCCGGTCTTCCGGATACACGTGCTTCGATTCCCCGGGCATGAAGGTGGCCTCGAGCTCGTCCGCGGTCATCCCGTAGATCGCGAAGAACCCGTCCGAGCAGGCGATGCGCTGGCGGGCGATGTCCCACTCCCAGCTGCCGAGTCGCGCTACCTGCTCGGCCTCCGCCAGCCGCTCGCGGCTGTGCTCGACCTCCTCTTCGATCCGCCGCCGGTCGGTGATGTCGGTGACCAGTGCGAAGAACCCGCGCACGTCCCCGCCGTCGTCGAGATCGGAAACGTAGGAGGCCTGCGTGTAGCGGATCTCGCCGCTGGGGGTGCGGATCTCGCGGTCGAAGATCTGTCGCTCGCCCCGCAGCGCCCCATCGATGTAGGGGAGGCTCTTCTCGTAGTGCTCGGGTCCGAGCACCTCGCTGATGTGCATGCCGCGGATCTCCTGCGGCGACTTGCCGAAGAATTCGACGTAGGCCTCGTTCGCCATCCGGTTGCGCAGCTGCCGGTCCCAGTAGCTGACCATCGCGGGCAGCGCGTCGAGAAGCTTGTGGATGTCAACCGCTGGGTCTGCCACCGCAAAACCCTTCCGAGGGCGGGTGCAGCCACTCTAACGGAGGGCACCCACCGGTCTATGGTCTTTCTTGTGCTCGGTCGAGCTGAAACCCCGGCGCCGAAACCCCTTCGGCGTCGGCCAGCCAGGAAGACGAGCAGTTCCCCCGCCGGGGCGCGTGGCCGGCGACCGACTGCGGACCCCCTGCTCGCAGTCGGTCGCCCCCCCTCCCTGCTGCGCGAGGTCGAAGCCGCCTTCGCGCACCTTGCCCCCCGCGCTCGTAGTTGATTTCGGGCAGGCCACCGGAGGCTGAAGGCTCTCCGTGCCCGGTCTCGCTCTAGCAGCGTCTTTGTACGGATGGCGCCCCGCCCCGGCACGCCTACCGTGGCGCATGTGGGGCTGGAGCGGACACATCATGCGGGGCGCTGAAGCCCTGATGGCGGCCTCGGCCGCCGCGGTCCCGATCGCGGTCGCGCTGATCGCCCACCGTCGATCGGCGACCCCGCATCCGCATCGAAGGTGACGCGGATAAGCGAGAAGCCTTCGATCAGCCGGCCCGAGCAGACCGAGTCGGGGCCCTTGGTCGAGCTCGTTTCCGTCACCCGCCGCTACGACATGGGCGAGATCACGGTGACTGCGCTGGAGGGCGTCGACCTCCGGGTCGAGCGTGGCGAGTTCGCCGTCGTTCTCGGCCCGTCGGGCAGCGGCAAGACGACGCTGCTGAACATGATCGGCGCGCTCGATTCGCCGACCGAGGGAACGGTGCGGATCGGCGGCAGGGACATCAGCCGCGCCTCCCGCTCCGCGCTCTTCGCTTTCCGCCGCCACGCCGTCAGCTTCATCTTCCAGACCTTCAACCTCTTTCCGGCGTTGACGGCGCTGGAGAACGTCGAATTCGGCGCCGACGTCAGCGGCCGCGGCGAACCCCGGGAGGTCGCGCGACACACCCTCGAGCGTGTCGGCCTCGGGCGCCGCGCCGGGCACTTCCCGCATGAGCTCTCCGGCGGCGAGCAGCAACGGGTGGCGATCGCCCGTGCCCTGGCGACGCGCAACCCGATCCTGCTCGCCGACGAGCCGACGGGCGAGCTCGACTTCCGCACCGGGGTGCAGATCCTCGAGCTCCTGCACGAGCAGACGCACACCGAAGAGACCGCGGTCCTCGTCGTCACCCACAACCGCGAGATCGCCCGCGTCGCCCACCGGGCGATCGAGCTCTCCAGCGGACGGATCGTCTCCGACGCCCCCAACCCGGGCGGCCCGGCGGACATATCCGAGCTGCGGTGGTGAGGGTGCCGCGGTTGGAGCTCTGGCTGCGGTGGTCGCTCCGCGACCTGCGCGGGCGCTGGGCGCTGGTGTTGGCGATCGGCTTGGTGATCGCGATCGGCACCGGGGTCAACGCCGGGCTCGGCAGCATGGAAAGCTGGCGGATCGCGTCCAACGACGCGAGCTACGCGGCGCTGCGCTCGCACGACCTGGAGGTCTCGCTGACGAAGGGGACGGCGGTGGCGCCGGGGAGGCTGGCCCGCCTGGCCCACCGGATCCCCGGGGCGTCGGAAGTGGCCGGTGTCGAGGAGCGGTTGCGGGTCCCGACCCAGGTCGAAGTCACCCGCTCCGGCGCCGAGCCGGTCCTCGTCTCGGCCGAAATCATCGGCGCGCCGCTGGGCCCCGACGGGCCGCGGATCGATTCCGTCTACGCGGAACGAGGACGTTCCCTGGCCGCCAGCGACGAAGGGCGGCGGACGGCGGTGCTCGAGCGTGCCTTCGCCGCCCGCTACGACCTGCCCGCCTCCGGCGCCATGCGGCTCTCGGGAGGTCGGAGGCTGCGCTACGTCGGGCTCGGCGCCGCGCCCGAATTCTTCCTCGTGACCCGTCCCGGCGGCGGCGACTTCGGCGGCGCCGAGGCCCAGTTCGCGGCCGTCTTCACGGGCCTCCGCACCGTGCAGGAGGTCGCCGGGACGCGGTCCGTCAACGATCTCGTCCTGAGGCTGAGAAGAGGCGGCGATGCTCAGGCTCTCCGCCGCCAGCTCGCGCGTGCCCTTCCGGCCGCCGGCCTCAGCGGCGAGGTGACCACGCTCGGGGAAGAGACGGCTCACCGGGTCCTGTACAAGGACGCGGAAGGCGACCAGGAGATGTTCGACATCTTCGGCTTCCTGATCCTCGCCGGCGCCGCCCTGGCCGCCTTCAATTTGGCGACCAGGATCGTCGAAGCCGAGCGGCGCGAGATCGGGATCGGGATGGCGCTGGGGGTGCCGCGGCGGGAGCTGGCGATCCGCCCGCTGCTGCTCGGCGTCGAGATCGCCATCGCGGGCACGGTCTTCGGGTTGATCCTCGGCCTGCTGATGGGAGAGATCTTCCGCGGCGTGCTGGAAGACCTGCTGCCGCTGCCGGTGATGCGAACCCCGTTCGAGGCAGGCGTCTTTCTCCGCGCTGCCCTGCTCGGCCTCGTGCTGCCGATCCTGGCGACCGCGATCCCCGTCTGGCGCGGCCTGCGGCAGACGCCGGTGGAGGCGATTCGCGTCGGTTTCCGCTCGGCGGCCGGCAGCGGTATCGCCGCTCTCGGCAAGCACCTGCGCCTTCCCGGGTCCAGCGTCGCCCAGATGCCGCTCCGCAACGTGCTGCGAGCGCCGCGCCGCACGCTCCTGACCGTCCTCGGGCTGGGGGCGGTGCTCAGCGTCCTCGTCTCCTTCCTCGGCCTGATCGATTCCTTCGGCGCGACCGTCGATCGCAGCGAAGCCGAGACCGCAAAGGGCAATCCCGGCCGGATCACGGTCTCGCTCTCGGGCTTCGAGAGCAATCGAGCGGCGCTGCGAACTACTAGGCGTGCAGCCGGGATCGCGCGGGCGGAACCGCGCCTCGTGCTCCCGGTCGGGTTCTCGGCTCCGGGGGGCGAGAGCTTCGACGGCTCGATCACCCTGCTGAGCTTCTCCAGCCCGATCTGGGCACCGACGATCGTCTCCGGCCGGGCGCCGGGGCGGGGGGAACCCGGCGTCGTCATCTCCGAAAAGGCTGCGCATGATCTCGGGGTCTCGGTCGGCGATCCGATCTCGATCCGCCTCCCGGGTCGGGCTGCGGGGAAGCTTCGCCAGGCAGAGGTCAGCTTGACCGTCACCGGCCTGCACCCCGATCCGTTTCGCACCTTCGCTTACATGGATCGCGGCGTCGCGGCCGCCGCCGGGCTCGGCGGCCGCGCGAACCAGATCGCGGTGACGCCGAAGCCCGGGTTCTCGAGCCAGCGGATCGCTCGAGACCTGTTCGGCGATCCTTCCGTGGCGGCGGTCGAAGAGGCGACCGCGACGACCAGGTTCGTGCGCGAGCGGCTCGACGACTTCATCGGCGTGTTGCGGTTGATCGAGGGCTTCGCCCTGGCCCTCGCGCTGCTGATCGCCTTCAACTCGTCGAGCATCAGCGTCGACGAGCGGCGCCGTGAGAACGCGACGATGCTTGCATTCGGGGTCCCGGCGGCGCGGGCGATGCGCCTGGCTGTGGGCGAAAGCGTGATCGGCGGCGCCCTCGGCACCCTGGTCGGGATCGCCGGTGGCTACCTGCTGACCAGCTACGTCGTCGACAGCACCTTGCCGGACACGATTCCCGACCTCGGGATGGTGACCCACCTCGCCGCGACCTCGGTCGCGGTGTCGGCCGCCGTCGCGATCGCCGCGGTGACCCTCGCGCCCCTGCTCAGCGCACGCCGGATCAGGCGGATGGACGTCCCCTCGACCCTGCGGGTGGTCGAGTGAGGGGCGAGGTTCCCTTGTCGACCGCCGTTGCGAATCGGGCGGGCTTGCCCGCCTCTGTAGATTTCAGTTATTCAGGAACGAATGGAGTGCTAGGCAGGGTTCGAACCGCTGGCCGATGGATCTGGGAAGAGGAAAGTCGTGACCGAGCTTGAGGTCGATCTGAGCGCGCTCTTGCCGGCGGACCTTCCCGACGGGCGCGAAGCCGTCGAGGAGGGGAGGGCGATGGCGAGGGGCCTGGAGCGGAGCCGCTCGCTCTACTGCGAGGAGAAAGGCGTCGGCTCCGAGAGGGAGTGGCGCGAAAGGGCGCGCGCCGAGGGGATCACCTGCACCTGCATGAACATCGGCCTCAGCAGCTGGGCCGACACCCGCGAGGCGCTGGGGCTGATTTACGAAGACGCGCTCTCGCGCGGCGTCCGCCCGCCCGACCGCTTCAACCTGATCGCCGAGCGCCGGCAGGGGCTGCCGAAAGGAGAACGCAGCGAGGCCCCCCAGGAAACCGGCCCGGCGATGATGACCGAGCGGGACTGGTGGGAGCTCGCGCACACGGTGCCGATCGAGCCCGAGGCCGCGGACAACAACGTCGGCAGCCCGGCCTCGGTCGAGAACGCCGTCGATGCGCTGCAGGCCGGGATCACGACGATCGGGGTCCTCTCGCAGTACTCCTGGCGCTGGCCCTACTGGGACGACGAGGTCGGCCAGACGATGGTGACGCTGAAGGGCGCCGGGCTGCTGGCCGCGTTCAAAGAGGATGGAGTCGTCTTCGACTCCTACCTCGAGGACGGCCACCCCGGCGTCTTCCACGACTACGCCAACTACATCGGCTGGGCGATGATCGAGCGCTACGTCAGCGAAGAGCTGATCGGCGCCGCCTACTCGCCCTCCTGGGGCGGGCTGACCCAGAACCCGGTGGTCAAGTCGGCGGTGACGCTCGCGCTGGAGGCCGTAAACCCCGACCGGGTCCCGTTCAACTACACGCAGGGCGACACGATCGGCAACACCCCGGACTTCGACGCCAACATGGCCGTCCTCAACACCGACGTCCTCTTCATGAAGATGGTCGACGTGCGCTACCGCCTCGGCACCGCCCCGATCGCGGTCCCGGTCACCGAGACCGAACGGATCCCGTCCTGGGACGAGGTGGCGACGGTGCAGACGATCAGCCGCCGCCTGGATGACTACGTGCCGCTGGTCGCCCCGGTGATCGACTGGGGGAAGATCGAGGCGATTCGCGACCGGCTCGTCGAGGGCGGTCGCAGGTTCTTCGAGGCCGCGATCCATGGGCTCTCCGGCGCCGGCATCGACGTCCGCGACCCGGCGCAGCTGCTGCTGGTGCTGAAACGCCTCGGCTCCGATCGCTGCGAGGAGCTGTTCGGGGCGGGGGACCCGGACCCCGGGTTCCCGCGCGGGAGGCGGCCGGTGCTCGAAACCGACCTGGTCAAGAGCACGATGGAAGAGCGCGAGCGATTGCTGGCCCGGCTCCACGGCCGCCGCGAAGAGGAGGCGATCAGGGGGATGAAGGTGCTGGTCACCTCGACCGACGTCCACGAATTCGCCCCCTTCCTGCTCAGCTCGACGCTCTCGGCGGTGGGGACCGACGTGATCGACTTCGGCATCAACCGCGATCCCGAGGACATCGTCAAGGCGGTGATCGAGACCGACGCCGACGCGGTCGTGATCAGCACCCACAACGGCGTCGCCCGCGCCTTCGGGCGGCACCTGGTGCGGGAGCTGGAGGCGGCCGGGGCAGGCGACGTCGCGATCTTCATGGGCGGGGTGCTTAACGAAGACGTCGGCGGCTCGGAGGTGCCGATCGACGTCAGCGCCGACCTCAACGCGGCGGGGATCGGCACCCCGGGGACGATCGACCGGCTCGTCGAGGCGCTGATCGAGCGCCGCGCCGGGAGCGTCCCGGTCTAGCTGCGTGGGCGCCGTCGCGCTGGCCGACTTCGGCAGCACCTACACCAAGCTCAGCCTGGTCGACCCCGAGGAGGGCCGGCTGCTCGCCCGCGCCGAGGCGCCGACCAGCACCGGCACCGACCTGATGGAGGGTTACGAGGAAGCGCTCGGCGCCGCCCGGGCCGCAGCGGGGCGGGTCGAGGTCGAGCACCGGCTGGCGGCCTCCAGCGCCGGGGGCGGCCTGCGGGTGGCGGCGGTCGGGCTCGTCGCCGACCTGACCGCGGCGGCGGCGCGGCAGGCGGCGCTGAACGCCGGGGCGCGGGTCGGGTCGGTTCTGGCGGGTCGGCTCGACGACGAGCAGCTCGACGAGCTGCGAGCCGCGCGGCCGGAGATCGTGCTCTTCGCCGGCGGAACCGACGGGGGGCAGGCCGATCTGGTGCTCGAGAACGCCGGTTCTCTCGCCTCGGCGAACCTGGATGCCCACTTCGTCGTCGCCTGCAACGCGGACGTGGCGGAGGGGGCAGCAGGCCTGTTCCGCGACGTCGGCGCGACGGTGACCGTGGCGGGAAACGTGATGCCGGAACTGGGCGTGCTGGAGATCGAATCGGCCCGCGAGGCGATCCTCGGCGCCTTCCTCGAGCACGTGATCGGCGGCAAGGGCCTCAGCGCCAGCCCGGAGTTCGAGCGGATGGTGCAGATGCCGACTCCCGAGGCGGTCCTGGAGGCGGTCCGCCTCTTCTCGCACGGAACCGACGGGATCGCGGGGGTCGGAGACCTGATGGCGATCGACGTCGGCGGGGCGACCACCGACGTCCACTCGAGCCGGGCCGTGCGGGCGGCAACGCCGGGGGTCGAGGACGCTCTGCTGCCGTCGCCTCTGACCTTGCGCACGGTCGAGGGGGACCTCGGCCTGCGCTCCGGCGCGGCGGGCGTCCTCGAAGTCGATGCCGGCTGGATCGCCGACCGGGGCGGGTTGGACGAGGCCGCGATTGGACGCGGTGTCGCCCGGCGGGGAGCGGAGGTGAGGTGGATTCCGGAGAGCCCCGCGGAGCGAGAGCTGGACCGCCTGCTCGCGGTCGGCTGCGCCACCCACGCGGTTCGTCGTCACTGCGGGACGATGCTCCTCAGCCGCGGCGAAGGCAACGCGCCGCCGACGCTGGTCCGCAGCGGGCCGGATCTGCGCGAGGTGGCCCGCGTTATCGGTACCGGTGGGGTTTTCGCCCACCGGGAGGACGGCCACGGGGTGCTCGAGACGGCTCTCCGGCGGCGCGCCCCGCGCTCGCTTTCACCGCGCGAGCCCGAGTTTGCGATCGACTCGAGCTACGTCCTCGCCGCCGCCGGGCTGCTCGCAGGCGAGGACCCCGAAGCGGCGATGCGCCTGCTGCGCAGCGAGCTGCTTTCGACCGCGGAACAGACAGGATGACCAGTGGAGCGATTTGAGCAGTTCGTAGGCCATCCTCCAAATGACGCATGATCTGGGCAGGGAAAGGAAAGATGCTCAGGAAACTCCAGAGAGAGAATCTCACTCGCCTCTTCTACGCCGGGGACGTCCACGGGTCGCGTGTGTGCTGGAAGAAGTTCGTCAACGCCGCCGCGCACTACCCTGCCGACGTCCTCGTGATGGGCGGCGACCTGACCGGCAAGGCGCTGGTCCCGATCGTCCGCCACGGAGACGGCTCCTACAGCGCTCGGGTGATCGGCGAGGAGCGCCTGGCGCGGACGGCGGAGGAGCTCGACCAGCTCCAGCAGGCGATCTCGACCAACGGGATGTACCCGCTGATCCTCGACGAGGACGAGGCGCGGCTGCTCGACGACGACCGCGATCGTCGCGAGGAGGCCTTCGAGCGTGCGCTGCTCGACGAGCTCCGCCTCTGGGTCGAGCTCGCCGACGAGCGTCTTGCCGCTTCGGGTACCCGCGCCTACGTGATCCCCGGCAACGACGACCCCTGGTCGGTCGACGCGGTACTCGCCGCCGGCACCAGCGTCATTGCCTGCGACGAGACGGTCGAGCTGGTCGGCCCTCATGAGCTCGTCTCCCTTGGCTACTCGAACCGGACCCCCTGGCACACGCCCCGCGAGCTCGACGAGGAGGAGATCTACGAGCGCCTGAAGCGGCTGACCGACCAGCTGGAGGCTCCCGAACGAGCGATCTTCAACATCCACGTGCCGCCCTGGGAGAGCAGCCTCGACACCGCTTTCGAGGTCGACGAGGAGCTGCGGTACGTGACCAGGGGAGGGCGCCCGCACGAGGTGCCGACCGGGAGTCGAGCGGTGCGCCAGATCATCGAAGAGACGCAGCCGCTGTTGAGCCTCCATGGCCACATCCACGAGAGCAGGGGCGTGACCAAGATCGGGCGCACGGTGGCGATCAACCCCGGGTCCGACTACGGCAGCGGACGCCTCGACGGGTGCCTCGTCCACCTGACGCCTGAACGCGTCGTCAACCAGTACCTGGTCTCAGGTTAGGAAAGGGGGAGGGAGAGCATGACTGGGTCGGGGGAGAGAGCCGCGGGAGTCGGCGGGTCCCAAGGCGTTTACGCGCGCAGAGCGACGGGGCTGGTGCGGGAAGTCTCCCCGTTTTCCACCTTCGTCTTCAACATGGCCGGGCAGCCGACCTCGGTCCTGCTCGCGACCTCGGTGTTCATCGCCCTCGCGACCTTTCCCGGCGGCTCGATCTGGCTCGGCTTGGCGATGGCGCTCGGCGTCGCGCTGGTGATCTCGGTCTGTTACGGCCTTTTCACCTCGGCGATCCCCCGCAGCGGGGGCGATTACGTCCTCGTCGGTCGCGTCACCCACCCGATCATCGGCCTGATCTCTTCCTTCTTCTGGACCTCGGGCGTGGTCCTCTCGATCGCCTTCATCGCCCTCGCCTTCGTCACCGTCGCCCTCGGTCCATCGCTGACCGCCGTCGGCCTGGTCAGCGGCCATCACTCCCTGGTCACCGCGGGCAACGAGCTCGCCACCAGCGAGGGGTGGCAGTTCGGGGTCGGGACCGCGCTGATCGTCGGCTCCGCATTCCTCCTCGCCGGCGGCTGGCGCTGGACCACGCGAATCATGAACGGCTTCTGGGTGCTGATGATGCTGGGTCTGGGGACCGTGCTCCTGGTCCTGGTCTTCAAGAGCCACGCCGGCTTCGTCGACAGCTTCAACCAGTTCGCCGGCTCGATCACCGGCGAAAGAGACACCTACCACACGATCATCGCCAACGCCCACAAGGAAGGTGTGGACACCAGCCCGGCGTTCAGCATGAACAACACCTGGCCGACCTGGGCCCTGATCTGCAGCCTCACCCTCTTCGCCTGGCTCTCGATCTACATCTCGGGCGAGGTGAGGCGGGCACGCGACACCACCCAGATGAAGGTCATGGGGCTGGCTAGCATCGTCCACGTCGCGATCGCCGCGGTCCTCGCAGCCGTCTTCTTCGGCAAGTTCGGCAACGAATTCTTCGTCGCGATCAACGGCCTGGCCGGGCTCGAAACCTACCCCTTCGAAGTCGAACCGTATTACACGTTCCTGACCTCGATCGCGGGTGGGAGCACCGTGCTCGCCTGGTGGCTGCTGATCACCTTCGCCGCTGCCTTCCCGCTGCTGATGATCCCCAACATCACGATCGCGGTGCGGACGTTCTTCGCCTGGGCGCTGGACGGGCTGCTCCCTTCCCGCTTCGCCCGCGTCTCCTCGCGGACCCACGCTCCCAACGAGGCGATCGCCCTGACCGTGATCCTCAGCATCGCCGTCCTCGGCTGGGCGGTGACCAACGGCGGAGGCTTCTTCGGCGTCCTCGTCGAGGCCGTCGCGGTCCAGTTGATCGCGATGACCCTGATCGGGATCTCTGCACTGCTGCTGCCCTACCGGCGCCCAGAGGCCTGGCGATCGTCGGCCAGCACCCGGCACTTCCTCGGCGTGCCCGTCATCAGCATCTCCGGCGCCCTTCTCGCCGTCCTGCTGGCCGGCGTGTTCTTCGTCTACCTGCACTACGAAGGCCTGAAGATCGACAAGCCGCACTTCCTTCGCGACGTCGCGATCCTCCTCGCCGGCGCGCTGCTCACCTTCTTCGTCGCCCGCACCGCGCGCCTGCGGCAGGGCGTCGACGTCGACAAGCTCGCCTCGGAGATCCCCCCGGAGTAGTGGCCGGGATCGACTCAGAGCCGGTCGAGGATCCGGTGGCCGAGGGCCGCCGGATCGCCGAAGCCGCGGCGGAGCG
This sequence comes from Solirubrobacterales bacterium, assembly GCA_035760065.1. Lineage (GTDB taxonomy): Bacteria > Actinomycetota > Thermoleophilia > Solirubrobacterales > 70-9 > VAYN01. The sequence goes on along the minus strand of DASTTQ010000007.1, from coordinate 18,995 downwards.
CGGCCTGCCACTGCGGCTGCTGGGCGGCGTCGCCGTGGCGATCCGCTGCCCCAGGGCTCTCGAAGCGCCGTTGGCGAGGAGCTACGGCGACATCGACCTGGCGACGGTGGGCCGGGCAAGGGACGAAGTGGTCGAGCTGATCGAATCCCTGGGCTATTCCGGCGACAGGGAGTTCAACGCGCTCCACGGCCGCCGGCGTCTCTTCTTCTGGGACGAGCGCAACCGGCGACAGCTCGACGTCTTCGTCGACGAGGCGAACCTCTGCCACCAGGTCGGGCTCAGCGCCAGGATCGAGAACGTGCCACTAACCCTCACCCTCGCGGACCTGACGGTGTTGAAGCTGCAGGTGGTGGAGACGAACGAAAAGGACTACCTGGACATCTGCGCGCTCTTCGCCGATCACGACCTGACCCACGACGACAGTGGCATCGACGTCGCCTACATAGCCCGGCTCGCGGCGTCCGACTGGGGGCTGTGGCGCACGTTGGGAATGGTCGCGGAGCGCTGTGAGCGATTCGCGTCAGAGCTGCCGGGTTTCGATGCGGCGGAGCTGGTCGCCGAGCGTCTGCGGGGGCTGCGGGAGGAACTGGACAGGGTTCCCAAGAGCCGAGCTTGGAAGTTGCGTTCGCGGATCGGGGACCGCAAGCGCTGGTACGAACTTCCCGAAGAGGTCCATTGAGACAACTCATGTCACACGCTTTGGATAGTCTCGATTATGTGAAGAGGCTGAGCAATCGCCGGGGGAAGGGGCAAAAGTGACGCGGCCCCGACGCGGCGAGCCTCGGGCGAGGATCAAGATCCTCGAAGCGAGCCGAAGGCTCTTCTCGAAGCGCGGCTTCTCCGAGACCTCGATGGGGGACATCGCGCGCGCCGCTCAGGTGGCTCGCGCAACGGTCTACAACAACTTCGACGACAAGCAGGACATCCTTGCCGTGATCATCCGCGACTACATGGTGGGGTACACGCAGATCCCGCAGAAACTGCGCGAAAACGCGCGTTCGGGCCAGAGCTCCTTCGATCTGGTGGAGGAGATGGTGCGGGAGGCGCTGAGCTGGAGGGTCGAGAACGCCGATCTGCGCCCGGTCGTGGCGGTGGCGAAGAACCTCCGCGGCAGCGGCTGGGAGGAGGCGGACAAGGCCGTCGACGACGCGATGCTGGGATGGGTGATGGCGGTCCACGCCGCCGACGAGTCCGCGGGCGTGATCCGCGACGGCGTCGATCTCGAATTCGGCGTCCGCGCGACCTACGCGATGATCGAGGCGATCCTCTCGGAGTTCGACGTCTCCTCCGACGAGGAGGAGATCAACCACGTCGCCCATCAACTGGCACTGCTGCACTGGTACTCGCTCTGCTCGGTTCCGCCCGAGGAAGCCCCGACAAGCCCGTTGGGGAGAAAGTCCTCCTCTGAGGTATAGACAATGTGTCTACCTCCGCGAACCCTGAGCGGAGGTGACGGGGCGGGCGGTGGAGATCCTCGGCGAGAGCCTCGAGGCCACCGGGACCTCCACCTGAGCGGGCCCTATTCGAGGTACTTTTCCGCCTGTTCCTTGGCTTCTTCGATGCCCTTTTCGGCCTGGGCCTTGCCTTCTTCCACGCCTTTTTCGGCTTCCTTCTGAACCTTTTCGACCTTCTTCTTGGCGCTGCCCTTGAGGTTCTTCTCGACTTCTTCCTGGGCTTCGTGCAGACCCTTCTTGGTCTTTTCGGCGCCTTCCTGGACGACTTCTTCGGCCTTCTTGGCACCTTCTTCGACTTCCGTCTTGGCCTGGCTCTTGATGCTTTCGGTATCGGTGCCGCCGCCGCAGCCGGACCAGACGACGCCGCCGGCGACGATCGCGAGTACGGCAAGGAGGGCGCCGAGACCGCGGATGTTTCTCTCCATGTGTTCCTGCTCCCGGTATTAGCTGGGTAACGTCGGTCGGAGTGAATCAGACCGCGGCGGATTTGTCGGTCGCTCGCGCTAGGGCGAGCGGACCCGGCAGCTGTCGACCAGCGTCGAGCGAATGTCCGGATGGCCTTCGAAGCGGAACCTGGCGCGGGCGAAGGAGAAGACGGCGCCGTTCAGCTGGGCGGGGGCGCTGCAGGCTGCGGAAACGTAGCTGCGGCGGTGGACCCCGGCGCCGTAGCGGCGGCCGATCGTCAGGTCGATTTCGGTGATCGAGCTGAGTCCGCCGGCGATCCGCGGGACCCGGGTTCGCAACAGCGTGCCGAACTCGCCCCTGCTCTTCTGCGCGATCCGCAGCGGGACCACGAGGGTGAAGCGGATCGGGACCCGGGCAAAGAAGTGGAGCAGGAGCGCCGGCCTGCCGTTGAGGCGACTGTTGAAGGCGACGATCTTGCCGCTCGCGGGCACCTCGCCGCCGAGCAGGACCTCGGCCTTGAACCGGCCCTGCCCGACTACCGCCTTGCCGCACCGGGACATCGCCTGCTCGGTGCTGGTCGACTGCAGGAGGGGGGCGGAGCAAACAGGCAGGCCGGCGGTGCTCAGCCGCCCGTTGCGGTTGAGTTCCACTTCCATCCAGCGCAGGGGCGGCGGGTGGCTGCCGTCGGTGGTGGAGATGGCGCCGCGGATCTCGATGTCGACCGGCGCGGGGTGGTCGCGCGGCAGCGCGTGCGGATCGAAGTCGGCGCGGAAGTTGACACGCAGGTTGCCTCGCTGAAGCACTTCCGCCTGGGAGGCGCCGACGACGAGGAGCGCGAGGACGGCGAAGAGGGCGAATATGACCGGCCGGCGTCTCATCCTGGGGCGAGTCTAGGCGTTGGATCTGCGGCTAGGGTTGGGCGATGGCTAAGACCGGCGGCTGGTCCGAGCTCTCCGACGGCGACCGGTTCGCCGGCTACCGGATCGAGCGTCGCCTCGGCCGCGGCGGGATGGGGATCCTCTACCTCGCCGTCGAGCCGGGCCTCGAGCGGCGGGTGGCGCTGAAGCTGATCGCGCCGGAGGCCGCCGCCGACGAGGTCTTCGCCAAGCGCTTCGCCGAGGAGTCGCGGATCGCCGCCTCGATCGAGCACCCGAACGTGGTGCCGATCTACGCGGCGGGAGAAGAGGAAGGGGTGCCGTGGATCGCGATGCGCTACGTCGCCGGCTCCGACCTCGGCCGCCGGATCGCCCGCGAGGGCCGGCTCGCCGCCGCCGAGGCGGTCGAGCTGATCGCGCAGATCGGCAACGGGCTGGATGCGATCCACGCCGCCGGCCTGGTCCACCGCGACGTCAAGCCGGCAAACGTCCTGCTCAGCGGCACTCCCGGTTCCGAGCACGCCTACATCACCGATTTCGGCGTAGCCCGGAACGTCGCCACCCGGTCCGGCCTGACGCAGACCGGCCGTTTCGTCGGCACCCTGGACTACGTCGCGCCCGAGCAGATCTCGGGCGGGGCGATCGACGCTCGCGTCGACGTCTACGCACTTGGCTGCCTGCTCTTCAAGTTGCTCACGGGCGAGGTCCCTTATCCGCGCGACGGAGAGGCGGCGCGTCTCTATGCCCACCTCCACGACCCGCCGCCGGCGCCCTCCCTCTACGTGCCCGAGGTACCGATGGCGCTCGACGACGTCGTCGTCAGGGCGATGTCGAAGGAGCCCGACGACCGCTATCCCTCCGCCGGCGACCTGGGACGAGCCGCGAAGGCGGCGCTCGGCGGCGGGGCCGTCTCGGTTCCGGAGCGGACCGTCGCGACCGGGGCAGCCGCGACCCGCGAGCGAGAGGCGCCGACCGAGGCGACGCGCGAGGTCTCGAGGGCGACGAGCACCCGGAAGCTCCCCGGCGACGAGCCGCGGAGCCCGGTTCGCCTTGCCCTGGCTCTGGGCGCAGGGTTGGCGGCTGTGGCCGCGATCGCCCTGATCGCGGTTCTCGCCTCAGGCGGAGGCGGCGGGACGAGCGGCGGCGACACGACCGGTTCCCAGGCCATCGCCAAGACCAAGCCGGCAAAGCCGAAGCGCAAACCGAAGCCGAAGCCGGCGCCGATCACCGCCGCGGCCCTGATCGCCAAGGGGGACGAAATCTGTACCGACAGCCAGGAAACGTACAAGTCCTACCGCGCCGAATTCCCCAACGGGGAGAACGAAGCCAGCGTCGGCTACTCGCGCCTGTTGGTCGGGATCTCCAGCGAAGCGGTGCGGCGCTTCGACGAGCTGAAACCGCCGCCGGGGCTGAAGAAGAGCTACGACGCCTACGTGAAGTCGCAGAAGCAGGTGGCCCAGTGGGACAAAGACGCCCTCAAAGCCGCCGAAAAGGAAGACCCGACCGCCTACCTCGCCGCCCGCGAAGACCGCAACGCGACCGAAGAAGAACGCAGGCAGCTAGCCGAAGCGGTCGGTTTCCACGTCTGCAGCGGCAGCGAAGCCTGAGTCAGGGCAGCGATGAAGACGGTCGCCAGCTACCGCGGCCATCGGGGTGGCGAGGACAACGGCTCGACGGCGACTCGCCCGGACGGTGTTCCTTTGCCCTGGATAGCGTGGAAAAGGAACACCTCTCGGGCGCCTGCGTTCAAATCGGTAGCGCATCCGATTCTCGACACACCAGGGCGTGGCAGGAATCGGATGCGCTTCAGTCGCGATCGCCCTCACCGGGATGGGTGACGCGTTCGGCCCGCTCCCGCACTTCCTCGCTCGCTTCGCGGGTCGCCGCGATCGCCTCTTGGCGCGCCGCCTCCAGGCCCTCGCTGGGCTTGCCGCCGACGACGTCGCGGAAGGCGTTCTTGAAGCGATCGGTGCGGCGGTCCGGGGGGAAGCGCTCCTCCGAGCGCGCCTGCTTCTTCGGCCGCCGCTCGCCGTAGCGACGGCGGGCCCAGGCGGAGTCGGGCTTGCCGAGGCGGCAGGCGCCGTAGAGCGCGATCGGGAAGACGAAGAAGCCGACGCTGCCGTGCAGGACCCTTCCCTTGAGGAAGCAGATCGCCACCAGGACGAAGACGACGAGGGCGCTGAGGAAGCTCCCCAGGATCGCCCCGACCGAGCCGTCTTCGATCGTCAGCGGGGTGAAGCCGAGCAGGACCAGCATCATCCCGGCGGCGGCGATCACGGTCGCGTCGATCGACTTGCGCCCCTCCTCGGCCCAGTAGACGTCGTCGAGGTAGACCCAGAGAGCGAACTCGTCGATCGTCAGGCCGGCGCCGACGCCGAAGGCGAAGGCGCAGATCTCCGCCCAGGGCGAGTTGCCGAAGGCGAGGAAGCCGCCGGCCCCGGCGATCATCATCGTCACGATCCCGAAGACGAGGTGGTGGAGGTGGACGCCGCTGTCGCTGACGATGCTTCCCGGCCACCAGGGGACCTTCGGGCTGCGCATCAGCCGCGTGCTCATGCGGATGAAGGCGAAGGAGAGGATGAAGCCGACGAGGACCAGGAAGAGCCCCTGCTCGTCATGCTGTTCCAGGCGCGTCCAGAAGTCGCTGAAGACCGAGGCGGTGATCATGCCGGCACCGGCGCCGAGTGCAGGGGCGGGGCGGTCCCCTCCTTCCTGGCGATCAGGTCGACGGTGAGCAGCACCGCCGCCACCGCGAAGATCGGCGATAGCACCGCGTTGGCGAGCGCCTCGGCAAGCCAGGTGGCGAGGAAGGTGTCGCCGAGCCGGTGATGGACGAAGTCGGCGAGGCCGGTGCCGATCGCGTCGCCGGCGAGCTCGATCGGGACCATCACCCAGAAGACGAGCCAGAAGCTGCCGCGGACCAGCTGGTAACTGCGGTGTAGCGCCGCCGGCGCCGAGCGCTCCTCGATCTCGACGATCGGGCCCGACAGGCCGAGGAAGACGAAGGCGAGGAGACCCGGGACGAACCCGAGGATCACCCCGATCGCGACGATCGCGACGAAGGCGACGTCGACGAGGATCAGGCGGCCGTACTTGATCCGCCCGGCGATCTCCCGCAGGGACGGCGGGCCCTGGCCGTGGGGATGGGTGAGCGAGATCGCGATCGCGCCGCTGAAGAAGATCTCGCCGAGCAGGCCGGTCATCGTCACCGCCCCGACCGCCAGCATCAGCGCCGCGACTTTGATCCCGCTGGCGAGGTCGAGCGAGTCGAGGTCGACCGTCAGGCTCAGCGCGTCGAGCAGACCGAGTGGGACGAAGACGACGATCGAGAGGGCGAGCAGCGAGGGCATCCAGCCCCAGTAGGTGCGCCAGATCCGCAGGTAGGTGCCGGCGACGCGGTGAAGCAGGGTCACCGGCGCCGGTCGCGGCGACCGGCGGGCCGGCGGCCGCGCTCCTCGAGCTTCGACTGGCTCGATTCCGAAGCCGGCACGCGCTTCAGGTTGCCCAGCTCCGGGATCAGCAGCTCTTCGGCGCAGCGCCGGTGCCAGTGGTGGTGGTCTGTGCCGCCGAGCCGGCGCACGAACTGGACCACGGTGTGCTCCTCGCCGACCGGGATCTCGCCGTGGCAGCCGGGGCAGCGGTAGAGCTTGCGGGAGATGCCGCGGATCAGGTAGACCTCGTCGCCCTCTTCGTTGACGCCGGCGAGGCTCCAGCGGATGCTCGGCTGTCCCTCGAACTGGCTCATCGGCGCCTCGACATCCAGGCGAAGCCGGCGGCCATCGCCAGGTTTGCCGCTCCGGCGAGCCGCAGGCCGAGCTTGGCCCCGGGTCGGCTGACGGCGGGGGAGGCGGACCAGAGGGCGTCGGTCGCGATCTCGGTTCCGCGCAGCCAGGCCAGCGACTGCCAGTCGGCGGGTCGGCCGCGGCGCTCGGCGACGAGGTGCGCGGCGGCGAAGGTGAGCCAGATCGGGCCGCAGCGGCGGAAGAGGTGCCTGGCGTCCGGCGAGGGCTCGTCGTGGCCGAGGATTTTCAGCGTCGCGGCCGGGGCGGCGATCGCCGCGCTCCCCAGCAGCAGGTCGAAGACGATCATGTTGCGGTTGGTCAGCCGCAGGGCTCTCTCGAGGGTCATCCTCCGACAATCCAACCAGAACCCGGAAGGGAAAGTGTCGGGTTCGGCGAAATGGACCGCCGTGACCAAGACCGCGACGAAGTCCCCACAGCTGAAGAGCCTTTCCGACTACATCCAGGAGCGTTTCGACGAGTTCTCCCGCTCCCAGAAGGATGTCGCCCGCTATATCGTCGACCACCTCGACGAGGCAGCCTTCCTCACCGCCGAGGAGCTGGCCCGGAGGGCGAGTACCTCCTCCTCGACGGTCGTGCGCTTCTCCCAGGCCCTCGGCTTCGAGGGTTACCCCGAGCTGCAGCAGGCGGCGATCGAGGAGTACCGGACGACGATCGCGGGCAGCGCAGGCAACGGCGGCGCGCTCTTCTCCTTCGACCACTCGGAGATGGAGGGCTCGCTCAGCGCCGACTACTCGAACCTGGAGGAAACCGCGCGCAAGCTCACCCCCGAGCAGGTGGACGCCTCGATCGCGGCGCTGGCCGAAGCCCAGCGGGTGGTCATCGTCGGGGTCGACCAGATGGCCTTCTTCGCCAGCTACCTGCGCCACACCCTCAGCCTCCTCGACATCCGCGCCGAGATCGTCGCCAGCACCGGCGGCGAGTCGCTGCAGCGGCTCGGCCGGATCGACGAGAGCACCCTGGTCATCACCCTCTCCGCCGGCCGTGCCCACCCGCTGCTGCTGCGGGCGATGAAGCTCGCTCTCCACCGCGGCGCCCGCACCCTGGCGATCTCCGACGCCACCATGTCCGAGGTAGGCGAGCACGCCGAGCTGACCCTCTACTTCTCCTCCAACAGCCCCAGCTTCACGCGAAGCCACACTGCCCTGATGGCACTCGTCCAAGGCCTGGCGCACGGTCTCTACGCCCGCGACGAAGCGACGCACAAAGACCGCATCCGGGCCTACAAGCTCAAGTAGACAAGGCGTACCGGCCCGCGGGTCCCGTCTCCGATCGGGGGCTCTCCCTGCCGGGAGAGTCCCCCCGATCGTCGCCACCCGCGGGAGGTGCGTCACTGGTTGAGCCGCCTGGACGCGGAGGGCACGTAAGATGGGAATTCATGACTGAGCGAGCGACTTTCCGGTTGAAGACCGGCCTGGCCGAGATGTTGAAAGGCGGGGTGATCATGGACGTGGTCACGCCCGAGGAGGCGAAGATCGCCGAGGAGGCCGGCGCCTGCGCGGTGATGGCGCTGGAGCGGGTTCCGGCTGACATCCGCGCCCACGGCGGCGTCGCGAGGATGTCGGACCCCTCGATGATCAAGGGAATCCAGGGGGCGGTGACGATCCCGGTGATGGCGAAGGCGCGGATCGGCCACTTCGCCGAGGCCCAGGTCCTGCAGGCGCTCGAGGTCGACTACATCGACGAGTCCGAGGTGCTGACGCCGGCCGACGAGCGCAACCACATCGACAAGCTCGCCTTCGAGGTCCCCTTCGTCTGCGGTGCCACCAACCTCGGCGAGGCGCTGCGGCGACTCGGCGAGGGGGCGGCGATGATCCGCTCCAAGGGCGAGGCCGGGACCGGCAACGTGGTCGAGGCGGTGCGCCACATGCGCGAGATCACCGGTGGGATAAGGCGGCTGGCTCAGCTCCGCCCGGAGGAGCTGGCGGCGGCGGCGAAAGAGCACCAGGCGCCGCTGGAAGTGGTTCAGGAGGTCGCCGCGGCGGGCCGGCTTCCCGTACCGCTCTTCTGCGCCGGCGGGATCGCTACCCCAGCGGATGCGGCGCTGATGATGCAGCTCGGCGCCGAGGGCAACTTCGTCGGCTCGGGGATCTTCAAGAGCGCCGATCCCGAGCGCCGGGCACGGGCGATCGTCGAGGCGACGACCCACTACAACGACCCCGAGCGGGTCGCCGCCGCCTCGATCGGGCTCGGCGACGCGATGCCGGGCCTGGAGATCGCCGACCTCGCAGCCGAGGACGCCCTGCTGCAGAACCGCGGAGCGTAGGTGGCTGGCCTCAAGGTCGGCGTTCTTGCGCTGCAGGGGGGCTTCGAGGCCCACGCCGCGACCTTGCGCGGGCTCGGCGCCGAGCCGCGGGAGGTGCGGGCTCCCGAGGACATGGAGGCGCTCGACGCCCTCGTGATCCCCGGCGGAGAGAGCACGACGATCGGCAAGATGATCGATTCCGCCGGCTTGGAGCCGGCGCTCCGCGCTCACCACGGGGCGGGGCGTCCGATCCTCGGCACCTGCGCCGGCCTGATCGTCTGCGACGCGGAGCACCTCGGGCTGATCGACGCGACCGCCCGGCGCAACGCCTTCGGCCGCCAGCTGCAGAGCTTCGAGGCAGACCTCGAGGTCGAGGGAATCGGCGACGAGCCGCTGCGAGCGGTCTTCATCCGGGCGCCGTTGGTGGAGCGCCACAGCCCGGGCGTCGACGTCCTCGCCTCCTGGAAGGGCCACCCGGTGGCGATCCGCGAGGGCAACGTGCTCGCCTGCGCCTTCCATCCCGAGCTGACCGACGACCCGCGGTTCCACGCGATCTTCATGGCAATGGCGACGGCAGCCCGCGAACGGGCGGAGGAGGCGGCAAGAACGTGAGCGGCGGAGACCCGCGGGTGCAGAACCTGGCGAAGATCCTGGTCGGATATTCCACCGGGGTGAAGGAGGACGACGTGGTCTCGATCGACGGCGAGAGCGCGGCGGCGCCGCTGCTGCTGGCGGTCTACGAAGAGGTGCTGAAGGCGGGCGGCCACCCGATGCTGAACGTGGCGCTGGAGGGCCAGGTCGCCGCCTACTTCAAGCAGGCCTCGGACCGGCAGCTGGAGTGGATCTCGCCGTACGCAGAGTGGATGGTCGAGAACGCCGACGTGCGGATCGCGATCGGCGCCAGCACCAACACCCGCGAGCTCTCGGGGGTGCCCCCGGAGCGCCAGACGCTGCGCCAGTCGGCGACCGGCGACCTGATGAAGCGGGCGATGCAGCGCGCCGCCGAGGGCGAGTTCCGCTGGTGCTACACGCTGTACCCGACCAGCGCCTATGCCTCCGAGGCCGAGATGAGCCTCGCCGACTACGAAGACTTCTACTACGACGCCTGCCTGGCGACGGACCCCGAGCCGCTGACGGCCTGGCAGCGCGCCTCCGAGGAGACGCGGCGCCTCGCCGACTGGATCGAAGGGCACGAGGAGGTGCGGGTGACCGCGCCCGGGACCGACATCAGGCTCGGCATCGCCGGCCGCAAGTTCATCCCCTGCGTCGGCGACAACAACATGCCGGACGGCGAGCTCTTCACCGGCCCGGTCGAGGACTCGGTCGAGGGCGAGGTCAGCTTCCACCTGCCGGCGGTGATCGGCGGTCGCGAGGTCTCCGGCGTCCGCCTGCGCTTCGAGGCCGGCCGGGTCGTCGACGCCTCGGCCGAGCGGGGGGAGGAGTACCTGCTGAAGCTGCTCGACACCGACGAGGGCGCGCGAACCCTCGGCGAGCTCGGGATCGGCACCAACTACGGGATCGGCAAGGGCACCCGCGAGGTCCTGCTCGACGAGAAGATCGGCGGCACCGTCCACATGGCGGTCGGCTCCAGCTATCCGGAGTCGGGCGGCGAGAACGAGTCCGCCGTCCACACCGACCTGGTCTGCGACCTCCGCCTCGGTGGCAAGCTCGAGGTCGACGGCGTGGTGATGCAGGAAGACGGGAGATTTATCGTTTGAGCCGTCAGGCCTGGGCGAGGATCGTAGCGATGATGCCTAGAAATCCGACCAGCATCATCCCGATCAGCCCCCAGGTGAGCTGGATCAGGTTGCGGTTCATCGCAGCAACCTCGTCCCGTACGCCTTGAATCTCGCCTCGAACGGCCTGAAACTCGGACTTCATCTCGCCCCGAACGGCCTGAAATTCGGTCTTCATCTCGCCTCGAACGGCCTGAAACTCGCCGGCTACGCCGCCGCGCAGCGCGCGGAATTCCGTACGCATCTCCTTGAAGCCGTCGTCGACCTTTTTGTTCAGGTCGTCGAGCCTCTCGTCGGTCCATGCTTCCCTTGCCATCACGGCCATGATGGCACCCTAGAGGATCACCTGCAACGTGTTGTGCGCGAAATTTAAAAGTTTCGCAACAAGAATGAAACGGAACCGGAACTACTGGTTGGGGATCGGCGATCCGGCCCAGAGGAAGAACCAGATGGTCAGCGCCAGCATCGCCAGCATCACCGAGCCCATGATCACCGCCTCGACCACGGTCACCGAGCTGGGGGGCGGCGCCGTGTCGCGCATGCTCTTCAGCCAGGTCGGCCGGATCGGGGTCACGCGGTTGGTGCCGGTGATGCGGATGTAGAGGTTGTTGAGGCGGCTGATCAGCCAGGCGACGACGACGATCGTGGCGATGATGCCGACGGCGACGATCGCGTAGGGCCCGCCGGCGGGAAACTGGGTCTGCGAGAGCTTGGAGGCGATGTAAACCCAGCTCAGGGGGATCGCCGTCCAGAGCGAGAAGGCGGCGATGAGCATCGCCAGGAAGACGAGGCCGGCGGCCAGGCTCTGGCCGGTGGTGTGGGTGTGCGCTCGCGTCGCCATTGGGGCCAGTTCATAGAATGCCAGGCGATGTCCGGGCATTCCAAGTGGCACTCGATCAAACACAAGAAGGGCGCGGCCGACGCGAAACGCGGCAAGCTCTTCAGCAAGCTGGCGCGGGCGGTAACCGTCGCCGCGCGTGACGGCGGCGGCGACCCCGATCACAATCCGACCCTGGCGACGGCGATCCAGAAGGCAAAGGACGCCTCGATGCCGAAGGACAAGATCCAGAAGGCGATCGACGTCGGCACCGGTGCCGGCGGCGAGGGCGCCGCGATCGAGAAGGTCGTCTACGAGGGCTACGGCCCCGCCGGCGTCGCCATCCTGGTCGAGGCGCTGACCGACAACCGCAACCGCGCCGGCGCCGAGATCCGCTTTGCCTTCTCCAAGCACGGCGGCAACCTCGGCGAGCCGGGGTCGGTGGCCTGGATCTTCGAGCGCAAGGGCTCGATCGTGGTCGACGGCGCCCGCTACGGCGAGGACGACCTGATCGGCGCGATCGACGCCGGCGCCGAGGACGTCCAGGTCGACGAGGAGAAGCTGCGGGTCGTCTGCGACCCGGCCGACCTGACCGCGGTCCGCGAATCGCTGGAAGGGGAAGGGATCGAGGTCGAGTCAGCGGGGCTGGCGATCGAACCGAAGAGCACGGTCGAGGTCAGGGGTCACGATGCCGAACGCGTGCTGAAGCTGCTCGATGCCCTCGATGACCAGGACGATGTCGACGAAGTCTTTGCCAACTTCGATATTCCGGCTGAGGTTCTGGAGCAGCTCGCGGCGTGATGCTCGGGGGAGGGCGGGAGGCCCTCCCCAGACACCACTCGCTATGGCTCGTGGTTGAGTGTCTGGAGAGGGCCTCCCGCCCTCCCTACGATCCGCTGGGAGAGCAGATGGGAAGGCATCCGACCCGACGCCGAGAATCAGTTCGCATGCAGGTGGTGATGGGCATTGATCCTGGTGCGGCCAATCTTGGTTTTGGAGTTGTGCGGGTCGAGGGCAACCATATGGTCGCCCTCGACGGGGGCGTGGTGGAGACCACGCCGGAGGTGCCGATGGAGCGGCGGCTGGCGCGTATCCATGATGCGCTCCAGGAGCTGATTGCGTGGCACGAGCCGGTGGCGATGGCGATCGAGGAGGTCTACTTCGGCAAGAACGTGCATTCGGCGATGGCCGTCGGTCAGGCGAGCGGGGTGGCGATGCTGGCTGCGGCTCAACAGGGGGTCGCTTGCTTTGCCTATACGCCGCAGGCGATCAAGATGGCGGTTTGCGGATCGGGTGCGGCCGGGAAGCGGCAGGTGCAACGGATGGTCAAGACGCTCCTCGGGTTGCCGGAGCCGCCCTCGCCCGACCACGCCGCCGACGCGCTCGCGGTCGCGATCTGCCACGGCGGCGGCAGCGGCCACCGACGGGCGGTCACCGCGGTCGAGGCGAGCGACGGTCCGATCGGGGAGCGGATCGCGGGATGATCGCTGCGGTGCGCGGAGAGGTGATGGTGCGCCGGCCCGACCACGTGGTGATCGACGCCGCGGGCGTCGGCTACCGGCTCGCGGTCTCCTCGGAGACGCTGAAAGCGGTGCCGGCCGCCGGGAGCGATGCCTTCCTCCACGCCGAGCTGATCGCCCGCGACGATTCGCTGGCCCTCTACGGCTTCTCCTCCGAGGAGGAGCGCGATCTCTTCCGCCTCCTGGTCACGGTCAGCGGCATCGGCCCCAAGGTGGCGATCGCCACCCTCTCCGGCGGCAGCACGCGCGACCTGCTGCGGGCGATCGCCGCCGGCGACGTCAAGCGCTTCCAGGCGGTGCCGGGGATCGGCAAGCGGACCGCCGAGCGGATCATCGTCGAGCTGCGCGAGAAGGTCGCCGGCGCGCTGGAGGAGGAGGTCGTCGCGGTTGCCGGGGATGAGGGCAGCGCCCGCACGCTGGCCCGCGACGGGCTGGTCAACCTCGGCTACGCGCCGCTCGAAGCCGAGCAGCTGCTCGACGGCATCGATGGCACCGAGCCCCGGGAGCTGGTCGCCGCCGCCCTGCGCAAGGCCGGAGCCTCCAGGAACGCCGCGTGAGATGGGAGGCACTCCTATGAGCAGGCCGCCCGAGATCGGCGGCAACCGGATCCGCACCCCGGGGCTCGACGGCGACCCGGTGCCGGTCGACGCGGAGGTCAAGGTCCACGACGCGCGCGCGGAGGCGCCCGACGAGGAGCTCGACCGCTCGCTGCGGCCGCCGACGCTGGGCGATTTCGTCAACCAGGAGCAGGTGACCGACCAGCTGGCGATCTTCATCGAGGCGGCGAAGAAGCGCGGTGAGCCGCTCGACCACGTCCTCCTCGCCGGCCCACCGGGTCTCGGCAAGACCTCGCTTGCCCACATCGTCGCCGCCGAGCTGGAGGTCCCGATGGTGCAGACCGCCGGGCCGGCTCTGGAGCGCAAGGCGGACGTCGCCTCCTTTCTCACCGCGCTCGAGCCCGGCAGCGTCTTCTTCATCGACGAGATCCACCGCCTCGGCCGCGCGGTGGAGGAGACGCTCTACCCGGCGATGGAGGACGGCGAGCTGCCGGTCGTCCTGGGTCAGGGGGCGGGCGCCCGGACCGTGACCCTCCCCCTGCCGCCCTTCACCCTGGTCGGCGCGACGACGCGGGCCGGCCTGCTGACGACGCCGCTGCGCGACCGCTTCGGCGTCTCGCACCGGCTCGAGTACTACTCGTCCGAGCACCTCGGCCGGATCGTCCAGCGCTCCGCCGGGATCCTCGGCGTCGACGTCGACGGCGGCGGCGCGGAGACGATCGCGGGCCGTTCTCGCGGCACCCCGCGGGTGGCGAACCGGCTCCTCAAGCGAGTGCGCGACTTCGCCGAGGTGAAGGGCAGCGGTCGGATCGGCGCCGACGTGGCGGCCGCCGCCCTGGCGATGCTCGAGGTCGATGAGGCCGGCCTCGACCGAAGCGACCGCGCCCTCCTGGAGACGATCGCGGAGAAGTTCGGCGGCGGTCCGGTCGGCCTCTCCACCCTGGCGATCGCGATCGGCGAGGAGCAGGACACGATCGAGGACGTGCTCGAGCCCTACCTCCTGCAGCAGGGACTGCTGAAGCGGACCCCGCGCGGGCGGGTCCTCACCCAGCGCGCCTACGACCATCTCGGGATTCCCGCTCCCGAAGGCGCCGCCAGCCTCTTCTGAGCGGGCCGAATCCGGATCGAGACCCGATCATCTAGCCTGTCGCCTATGCCGTTTTTCATCTGTCCGAACTGCGGACATCGGGAGGTGAGCGGGGAGCGGACCGCGGGGTTCAGCACCCGTCCGAAGGGCTGCTCGAAATGCGGCTTCGGCTTTGTCTTCGAATTACTCGACGATTATTATCCGGCTCCCAATGCCGCGTTTTTCGTCTGTGACAAGCAGGGCCGCGTGATCGACGCCGGCAAAGGCAGCTTCGAGCTGACCGGCCTGACCGACGAGGACGTGATCGGCCGTCCGGTCGAGGAGGTCCTCGGCCTCGACTGGATCGACCGCGGGAACGGCGGCGCCGAGGCCGACGCCAACGGCGACGGGGTCACCGATCCGATCGAGACCTCGCTGGAGTGGGGGGTGCGCTCGCTAGGCAAGCGGGTCTCGGTCAACGCCGAGGGCGACCTGCCGGCCAAGGCGGTCGCCGACGTCTTTCCCGCCTACGACGACGACGGCGGGCTCCTGCTCGTCCTCACCCCGGAGGGCTAGGGCATGGGAACGCGCCGCCGGCACATCTTCGTCCTGCTGTTCGTGGTGGGCCTGGTGGTCGTGTCGGCGCTGGTCATCGCCAGCAAGGAAACGAAGCTGGGCCTCGACCTCCAGGGCGGGCTCGAGCTCGTCTACCAGGGCCAGGCGACCGGGACCGGGACCGAAGTCAGCGGCGAAGACATCGAAGACTCGATCTCGATCATCGAAAAGCGGATCAACAAGCTGGGCGTCTCCGAGTCGGAAGTGGCGCGGCTGGGCAACGAAAACATCACCGTCGGCCTGCCCGGCGTCACCGACCCCACCCGGGCCTCCGAACAGGTCGGCACCACCGCCCAGCTCTACTACTACGACTGGGAGCCGAACCTGATCGGGCCGGAGCGGGTGATCGCCGGGCGCCCCGGGCGGGAACCCCCGGAAGGGGCGCTGAAAGCCTCTGAAAAACGCTGGCTCGACGCTGGGCGCAACCCGGCGAAAAAAGGGCAGAAAGGGGAGATTTTCGCGGGCGGCTACCCGAACGCATACCAGGCGGCGCTGCTGGCTTCGCAGCAAAAGCCGGTTGAAGACTGCGAAAGCTGCTCGGTCGCGAAACCGCGCTTCTACCTGTTCGGGAAAGCCGCCCCGCACGACCTGATCGCCGGTCCCGAGCTGAAGAAGAAGGACCTCTACGTCAGCCCGACCGGGGAGAAGCGACCGAAGGACGGGATCGTGATCGAAGTCCCGGCCGGGACGGTCCTGATCTCCGAGTACCCGCTCGACGAAGAAGGGAACCCCGACGAAACGGAAGACCCGGCCTGGTGGGCGATCAAGGACAACCCGGCGCTGAGCGGCAGCGAAATCAGCAACCCGGAACAGTCCTATGAACCGGTCACCAACGAACCTGTCGTCCAGTTCGAATTCACCGGCGACGGCCAGAGCGCCTTCCACGAAGTCACCCGCAGGATCGCCCAGCGCGGGCAGGCGCAGGCGATCGGGCCGGTCAGCCCCGAAGAAGCGGCGGCTCTATCGGGGCATTTCGCCGTCGTCCTCGACAACGAAATCAAGACGCTCCCGATCATCAACTTCGCCGAAAACCCGGACGGGATCGACGGCCGCACCGGGGCCCAGATCGGCGGCGGGTTCGGCGGCGCGCACGGCCTCGAAGAAGCGCAGGAACTGGCGACGACGCTGCAGATCGGCGCCCTGCCGATCAACCTCAAGCTGATCAGCGAGACCCAGGTCTCGGCGACCCTCGGCAGCCAGGCGCTCCACGACGGGATCAAGGCGGGGATCATCGGCCTCAGCCTCGTCGTCATCTTCCTGCTCCTCTACTACCGCTTCCTCGGCCTTGTCGCCTCGATCGCCCTGGGCGCCTACGGGGTGATCTTCTTCGCCCTGATCAAACTGATCCCGATCACCCTCACCCTGCCGGGGATCGCGGGCCTGGTGCTGACGATCGGCGTCGCCGCCGACTCCAACATCGTCATCTTCGAGCGAATAAAGGAGGAGGTGCGGGCCGGTCGCTCGATGGCGAGCGCGATCAGCGCCGGCTACAAACGGGGCATCAGCACGATCGTCGACGCCAACGTCGTCACCCTGCTGACCGCGTTCATCCTCTTCGTCCTTGCGACCGCGGGCGTCAAGGGGTTCGCCTTCACCCTCGGCGTGGGCACGATCGTCTCGCTGCTGACCGCCGTCGTCTTCACCCAGGCGCTGCTCGGCAGCATGAGCCGCTCCCGCCTGCTGCGCTCGCCGCAGGCGCTGGGAGCCGGCGGTGAGGGCAAACACTGGCGTTTCGACTTCATGGGCGCGAGCCGCTGGTTCTTCACCCTCTCGGGGACGATCCTGCTCGTCGGGGCATTGTCCCTGGCGACCAAGCAGCTCAACTTCGGCATCGACTTCGAATCCGGCACGCGGATCACGGCGGCGCTGGAAAAGACGACCGACGAGGAAGGGGTGCGCGAAGCGCTCGACTCGGTCGGGATCAGCGGCGAGGAGGTGCAGCAGGTCAGCGACCCCAACTTCGGCGACAACGTCTTCCAGGTCCAGTCGCACGAACTCGAACCGGGGGAGGTGCAGCGAGCCGAAGCCGCGCTCGCATCCGAATACGGGATCGTCAAGAACGGGTTCGAAAGCACCAGCGTCGGGCCGACCTTCGGCCAGCAGATCGCCAACAGCGCGCTGAAGGCGCTGATCTTCTCGCTGCTGGTGATCTGCGGCTACGTGGCGCTGCGGTTCGACCCGAAGTTCGCGGTGCCGGTCCTGATCGCGATCTTCCACGACATCCTGATCACGGGTGGCGTCTACTCGCTGACCGGAAAAGAGGTGAACAGCGGGACGGTCGCCGCCTTCCTCACCATCTTGGGCTACTCGATGTACGACACGATCATCGTCTTCGACCGGATCCGCGAGAACGTGCCGCGGATGCCGCGCGCCGCCTTCTCGCAGATCGTCAACCGCTCGATGAGCGAGGTGCTGAACCGTTCGCTGGCGACCAGCTTCTCGACCTTGCTGGCGGTCGGCTCCCTGCTGGTCTTCGGCGGGCCGACGCTGCAGGACTTCGCCTTCGCGATGCTGGTCGGGATCGCCTCCGGAACCTACTCGTCGATCTTCATCGCCTCGCCGGTGCTGACCGCGTGGAAGGAACGCGAGCCGGGCTTCGTCCGGCGCCGACTGCGGATCGCCGAGGTCGAGGGCGGCCAGGTACCGCCCTACGCCGACGAGATCGAGATGGCCAAGCTGGGGCGCGACGAAGAGCGCGAAGGCGAGGCCGCCGCGGTGGCCGACGAGCCGGCGGCGGAGGCCGCGCCCGGCGCCGTTGCCACGGTCGAGCGGACCGGGGACGGCTCGGGCAACGGGGCCAGCGCCAAGAGCAACGGCGATAGCGACGCGGCCGCGGCGGCGTCGGCCGAGCGCCGTCAACGCAACGCCGAACGCAAGGCGCGCCGCCAGGCCCGGCGCAAGCACGGGAGGAGCAGGTAACCGTGGCTCTGGTCGTCTTCTTCACCATGGGGATCGCCCTCTGGCACTTCACCGTGTTCGTGCCCGACCGCTTCTGGCAGGGGATCGTCGGCGCCTTCGTCGGCGCGGTTCTCGGCTCTCTCATCTTCGGCCTGATCGTGCAGACGGCCCTGGGCAAGAGCCTCGGCGACACCGACCTCGGGACGGCGCTGATCGCGATCCCGGGCACCCTGATCGGGCTGGCGGTCGTCTACGCGATCGGCATGCGGTCCGAAGTCTCCGCCTGACCGGGATTTCCCCGCAGCTTGGGGCGCGGGTCCGGACGGGTTGCCGCCGCCGCCGCTCCTAGCCTGGAAGCGTGGCGGAAACCATCGACACCTTCGTCGCAGAGCCCTACTCGTATGCCGACGCCCGCGCCCTCTGCGAGGAGCTGGGCCTGAGCGAGCCGGTCGCGGTGACTCTGGTGCGGCGGGGGTATGGAACTCCGGCCCAGGCGAAGGCCTTCCTGGCGGCCGACGAGTCGCATCCGCCGTCGGCGTTCGCGGGGATGGAGAGGGTCGTCGAGCGCATCCGCGCTGCGGTCGAGGCCGGCCGGCGGATCACCGTCCACGGCGATTTCGACGTCGACGGCGTCTGCGCGACCGCGGTGATGGTGAGGACGCTGCGTCAGCTCGGCGCCGATTGCGACTGGTTCATTCCGAGCCGGATCGAGGACGGGTACGGGCTGAGCGAGGCGAACGTGCGGCGGTTGGCGGAGCGGGGGACCGAGTTGCTGCTGACGGTCGATTGCGGGATCACCTCGGTCGGGGAGGTGGCGCTGGCGCGTGAGCTGGGGATGGAGGTGGTCGTTACGGATCACCACCAGCCGGGAGCGGAGTTGCCGGAGTGCCCGACCCTGCATCCGGCGGTGAGTGGTTACCCGTTCGAATCGCTTTGTGGGACCGCGGTGGCTTGGAAGCTGGCTTGTGCGCTTCGGGGGGGGGCGGCATTTACGGGACCCACCCAGC
>DASTTQ010000006.1:0-17528 GCA_035760065.1 Solirubrobacterales bacterium | reverse complement strand
GCTCGCCTATGGCTCGCGGTTGAGTGTCTGGAGCACCCCCACCCGCCCCGCCAGCCGAAGCGTGGTCAGGTGACTGGAAGGCAGCTACTTGATGACGGCTAGGGTGTCGCCGCTGCCTACGGCGGTGCCTTCGGAGATGGGGAGCTCTTCCACCTTGCCGCTGCGGTGGGCGGTTATCTCGTTCTCCATCTTCATCGCCTCGATCACGCAGATGAGGTCGCCCTCTTCGACGGTGTGGCCCTGCTCGACGGCGACTTTGAGGACGGTGCCCTGCAGGGGCGAGGGGAGGGACTCGCTGGAGGCGCCGACGCCGCTGCCGCCCTTGCGCTCGCGTTTGGGCGGTTTCCTGCCGCCGGCGGCCGCAGCGGCGACGCCGCCCGCGGGGGCCTCGCCGATCACCTTGACGTCGAAGAGCTTGCCGGAGACCTCGACCTTGTAGTCGCGGCTGAGAACCTCGCCGCCCTCGCTCGGCTCGGGCGGGGTTGCATCCCCGGGAGCGGTGGTCTTCAGCCACTCCTTGTCTTCCATCAGGTCGCGGCAGGTCTCCCCGCGCGCCCACTGGTCGGTCCGCAGGATCGCCTCGTGGAAGGGGATCAGCGTGGTGAGACCGCCGGTGTCGTATTCGCCCAGTGCCCGCAGCATCCGCTTGGTCGCCTTCTCACGGTCGACGTCCCAGACGATCAGCTTGGCCACCATCGGGTCGTAGGTCGGCGTCACCTCACCGCCGGCCTCGACCCCGGAGTCGACGCGGACCCCTGGCCCCGAGGGCTCGCGGTAGGAGTCGCCGATCGGCCCCGGGGCGGGGGCGAAGTTCTTGTGCGCCGCCTCGGCGTTGACCCGGCACTCGATCGACCAGCCGCGCAGCTCGACGTCCTCCTGGGCGACTGAGAGCGGCTCGCCGGCGGCGATCAGGATCTGCTCGCGGACGATGTCGATGCCGGTGACCATCTCGGTCACGCAGTGCTCGACCTGGACGCGGGTGTTCATCTCGAGGAAGAAGTACTCCTCGCCCACCTGCATCCCCTCGATCGTGCCGGCGCCGCGGTAGCCGACCGCCGCCGCCGCGTCGGTGGCGATCTTGCCGATCCGCTCGCGCATCTCCGAATCGACGTGCGGCCCCGGCGCCTCCTCGACCACCTTCTGGTGGCGGCGCTGGAGCGAGCAGTCGCGCTCGCCGAGGTGGATGACGTTGCCGTGCGAGTCGGCGAGCACCTGGACCTCGACGTGGCGCGGGTCTTCCAGGTAGCGCTCGACGTATACGCGCGCGTCGGAGAAGAACTTCTCGCCTTCGCGGGCGGCGCCCTCGTAGGCGTCCTGCAGGTCCTCGGCGCTCATCGCCACGCGGAAGCCCTTGCCGCCGCCGCCGCCCGCGGCCTTGCAGGCGACCGGGTAGCCGGCCTCCTCGGCCTGGCGCTGGGCGTCCTCGAGGTCGGTCGCGGTCTCGGTCGCTCCCGGCACGATCGGCACCCCCGCCTCGGCCATGATCTCGCGCGCCCTGGTCTTCGAGCCCATCGCTTCGATCGCCTCCGGCGGCGGACCGATCCAGGTGATCCCGTACTCGGCGCAGGCACGCGCCATGTCGGCGTTCTCGGCGAGGAAGCCGTAGCCGGGGTGGATGCCTTCGGCGCCCGCTTCCTTCGCCGTGTCGATGATCTTCTGGATGTTCAGGTAGCTCTCCGCGGGCACGGCCGGCCCGATCAGGAAGGCCTCGTCGGCCTCGCGCACGTGGGGGGCGTCGCGGTCGATCTCCGAGTAGACCGCCACCGACGTGATGCCCATCTCCTTCAGCGTGCGGGCGACCCGGATCGCGATCTCGCCGCGGTTGGCTATCAGCACCTTCTCGAACACGGCGGGGCAGTCTATTTAGGGGCGCCAAGGGGGGTCGTGTGACCCTCCAGCAGAAACTGCTATTCCCGCTTGTAGCGACTCGCTTCGTACTCCTCGACCCAAGCCGTAGAGCTGCGCCAAGTGCCGTCGGCGGCCTTTGCCGCCTTCAGCCTTCCCCTCACCGCCGCCACACGGAGCGCATTCGCCGAGAGCTTTTCGGTCGCCAGCGCCGGGAGCGGCACCAACCGCGCCGGACCGGCGATCGCCGGGACGACGAACTTGTGGAGGTTGTCCAGGATCGCCCGCGCGAGGAACTCGCCGAGTGGCCCGCAATCTCCCTGGTCGGCTCGGCGAAGCGCGGACAGGTAGCGCGCCCGGTTGCCTTTGTAGATGATCGCCGGCGGATACCCGAGCCGGACCAGCAGGAGGTTGAGGACGAGCCGGCCGGCGCGGCCGTTTCCGTCGAGGAACGGATGGACCTGCTCGAACCTGGCGTGCAGCCTGGCCAGGGCTTCCGGAAGCTCGGCCTCGTTCAGCTTGCAGAGGGCCTGTGCATCGCCGACCCAGTCGCGGATCAGGATCGGGACCTGCGTCCAGTCGGGTGGCCGCATGCCTCCCGGGAACGGCTCGATGTCGTGCTCTCGGAAGCAGCCGGGACGCTCCTTCGCGGTTGCCTGGGGATGCGGCGCCACCTCCCAGACCGGGGTCATCGCGAGCGAATGCACCTCGCGAAGCTCGGACAGCGTGATCAGCTTGCCGCCGCTCCAGCCGTCGGGGTGGGGCCCCCGCCCGTAGACCCAGCCGGCGGCGTCGGCGTAGCCGCGAACCTCGAGGTATTCGCTCAGCTCCTTGTTGCCGACCGCCCGTCCCTCGTCGAGGAGCTGCTCGACCTGCTTGAGGACCAGGGTGTTGCCCTCGATCGCCGTCGAGTGATGGGCCTCCTCGAGCCAGATGCCGCGCCAGATCCCTTCCGCCTCGTCCGGCGAGGGGAGCCCGCCCAGCCGCTCGCGAAGCTCGCCGATCTGGACTTTCAGCCGCTGGTAGACGTCTGCTCGTGTGGGGCGCCCACGACGCGACGTGGAGGATTTGTTCGGTTGAGCCACCTGCTAATTGTACCGAACACTTTCGATGTTGTTCGGTTTCGCGCCAACTAATTGTCCCGAACAAATTTCTGGCGGCCCGTGCCGGTTAGGCTGCGCGGCCGATGCTGATCGAGCTGCAGAGCCATTCCACCGTCTCCGACGGACAGCTGAAGCCGTCCGAGGTCGTCGCCGAAGCCGCGAAGGCGGGGGTGACCACGCTGGCGCTGACCGACCACGACGCGATCGCCGGGGTCGGGGAGGCCCAGCGGGCGGCTGAGGAGCACGGGGTCGAGCTTGTGCCGGCGATCGAGATGTCCTGCGTTCACGAGTATGCGGAAGACCTGCACATCTGCGGGTACTGGGTCGACGTCGGGAAGATCGCCGCGGCCTGCGAGCGGGCGCAGCACGAGCGGGTGACGCGGGCCGGGGAGATCGTCGCGAAGCTGCGCGGCTACGGCTTCGACCTCCACCTCGAGGACGCGGTGCGCGAGGCCGGCGACGCGCTCTCGATCGGCCGGCCCCACATCGCCCGCGCCGCAGGCGCGACCGGCGACCTCGGCCCCTTCTTCGAGGAGTACCTGGTGCCCGGCGCCAAAGCCTTCGTCGCCCGACGCTGGCCGACCGCCGAGCAGGCGATCGAGCTGATCCACGACGCGGGCGGCATTGCCGTCATCGCCCACCCCTACTGGGACATCTCGGCCCCCCACGAGGTGGACGACCTGATCCGCTCCCTCCAAGCCGACGGCGTCGAGACCTACTACCCCACCCACACCAAGGAGCAGACCGAACACCTCCTCGAGCTCTGCTCCGAGCTCGACCTGGTCCCCACCGCCAGCTCCGACTACCACGGCCCGACCCACAAGACCTTCGCCAAGTTCGGCGCCTACGACACCTACGGGCTGGGCGAGCCGCAGGTGCCGGCTAGGCCTTAATCACCCGTTCTCGAATCCAAGCGACGAATTCCGCCAGGCCCTTCTCTCCGGTTTCCACGCGCAGCAGGGTTCCGTCCACCGCGTCCGCGTTCTCCATCTGCCAAAGCCACCGGCATTCGCCGAGAACAATCATTTCGCGCATCGCCTCGTAAGCGATAAGCCTGTTGCCGAGAGGGAGCGGGCGAGTGCGGATAAGCCGGTACGCGCAGATCGCTGACTGCTCGACCGGATCGGGAAAGAGGAGGACGCCATGGATACGGACAAACGGAGCCGCCAATGCCGACTCGGCCCTGTAGACGCAAACTGCCTCCTCCAGCTCCTCGTACGGGATCCCGAGCCTCGCCTCGGCGATCAGAAGCAGTCTCTCCAAGCTCAATCGATTCCGCATACCGTCAACCGGATTTAAGCAGATATGCCGTAACAGACACCGCAAACCGTATACAGACAAAGTATTACATTTCCCACTAAGATCGCCGTGAGCTACCGATGGCGACCAAAGTCCTGAGCCTGCGCCTTCCCGAGGAGATCGCGGCGGAAATTGCCGCCGTGGCCCGCGCCAACGGCGTATCAGTGTCCAGAGCCATCCGCCTCGCGATCGAAGACTATGTCGCCACCGAACGGGCTGACAAAGCGTTCAAAGCACGGTTGAAAAAGCGCCTCGAGGAAGACCGCGAGCTCCTCGAACGCCTCGCCGAATAGCCCTGGCCAGGCTCAACCGGTATACGGATGGGTCGGGATCCTTCCGCCGGATTCCAGGAGGTCGAACCCGTCGGGGATGCGGAGGTGGTCGGGGCCGGTGCCGGGGTGGCCGGTGACGCCGTACTGCCAGACGATCTTCTTCGTCTTCGGGTCGATGATCACGACTCGGTGGCGGTAGTCGTCGTTGACGGCGATGTCGCCGCTCGGCAGTTCCTCGGCGAGGCTCGGGTGGTCGAGGCGGCCGTTGCCGCCTTCGGGGCGGTAGGACCAGAGGATCTTGCCGGCGCGGTTGAACTCGTAGATGCCGCCGGGGTCGGCGTAGTCGACAACGAGGTACTTGTCTGGTCCCAGTTGCTGCGGGTCGGAGGGGTAGGAGAGCGGCAGCTGCAGGCTCCAGACGAGCTTGCCGGTGCGCGTGATCTCGTCGACGTAGGAGCCGTTGACCTCGGAGACGAGGATGTCGCCGTTGGCGAGCGGGGTGTCGCCGTTCGGCGAGGCGAGGCGACGGGGCGGGTCGTGGGTGCATTCGGCCGGGTCGCCGAATTCGCGCAGGACCTTCTTCTGCGGCGAGATGATCAGGATGCGGCAGTTCTGGGCGTCGGCGACGCTGACGTTGCCGTTGCGCAGCAGGTAGGCGTCGTCGGGCTCGTGCAGGTAGCCCGGTTCGGAGCCGGTCTGCCCCGCGTGGCCGTAGGACCAGAGCAGCTTGCCGCCCGGGAAGGAGAGCCGGACGATCCGCTCGTTCTGCTCCTCGTTGGAGATGATCTGGGTGCCGCC
Organism: Solirubrobacterales bacterium; assembly: GCA_035760065.1. GTDB lineage: Bacteria > Actinomycetota > Thermoleophilia > Solirubrobacterales > 70-9 > VAYN01. The sequence continues at coordinate 12,211 of DASTTQ010000006.1, read as the reverse complement.
GTGGGTGAAGAAGGCGTCGTCGGGGAAGTAGAAGCCGCCGGGCGGCGGCGGGTGCGCCTTCGAGGGATAGCGCCAGAGGACCTGCTTGCGGTTGTTGACGACGATGATCCGGTTGTTGCCGCGGTCGGCGATCATCAGCCGGCCCTGGAACGGGGGATCCTGGCTCTGGGCCTGCGAGGCGCCGGCTGCCCCGGCGCCCGCCGCCTTGCCGCCCCCGGCCCTATTCGCGGGCTCGAGGGTGAGGGCGACGATGGACGAGAGCGCTTCGCCGCCCGCCCCGGTTCCGCCGACGAGGTAGGCCGAGTGTCCGAACCCGGCGATCGCCCCGCCGGCGATCGGGCGCGGAAGCGAAGCGGCGGAGCTGACCCGTCCGCCGCCCGGGTCGAAGCGCCAGGAGCTGGCGGTGGCGCCAGCCGCCTCTTCGCCGCCGAGGACGTAGATGCTGCCGCCGAGCGCCACCGCCGCGGCGTGCGAAACCGGGTGCGGGAGCCTGCCGATCACCCGCGCCGTCCCGGAGGCCGGGTCGACTTCCTGGATCGCGTCGGTGGGCGTGCCTTCCGCAGTCTCGCCGCCGAAGGCGTAGATGCGACCGCCAAGCGCCGCGACCGCCATGTAGCGAGCGGGTTCTTCGAGATCGGCGACGTGGGAGAAGGAGCGCCCGTCCGCCGTCGCCAGCACGGCCGGATCGGGGGTCGTGCCGTCGTATCCGCCGAGCACGTAGGCCTTCGACCCCACCGTCACCGCGCTCAGATCCGAGCGAACGGCCGGCAGCTGTCCGACCACCGTCGCCGTCGCGGGTTCCCCCGGCGAGGCGCTTGCCGAGAGGGATTGCACCTGGTCGGTGCTGGTTTCGGTGCCGCCCCCGAAGACGAGGACCCTGTCGCCGAGCACCACCGCGGCGGCATCGTGGAGCGGCCCGGCGAGGTCGCCGACGGGTCGCAGCCCGCCCGAGCCATCGAGCAGGAAGACACCTTCGACCGAAGCTTCGCTCGCGTCGAGCCCACCGAGGATCAGCGTTCCGCCGGGCACGACCGCAGCGGCCTCTCCCGAGATCGGCGCCGGCAACCCCTTGCCGAGGTCTCGGGCAATCAGCCTCTTCGGCGCAGGGGCGACGGAGCCGATAGTGCCCGAACCACTCGACCCACCGATGGCCCTGATCCCGAGGAATATCGCCACCAGCAGCAAGGCGGCGGGCAGCAGCAAACGACGGCGGCGCTGCGCACGCGACGGCATCGGCCGCCGCGCCCGCCCAGCACCTTCAGCCGGCAACCGCTGCACAGCCCCAGCCTTCCCCACCCGGCTGAATCCCCCCTAAAGGGGGCGAAATTAGGCGGCCGCCGCAGCCTTGGCCGGAATCAGCTCCCGCTCTTCGAGGTAGGCCAGCAGCTTCTCCGCCGACTCCTCCGGGGTCTCGTTTTCGGTGTCGCAGACGAACTCCGGGTTGTCCGGGATTTCGTAGGGGTCGGAAACGCCGGTGAATTCCTTGATCTCGCCGGCGAAGGCTTTCGCGTACAGCCCCTTGACATCGCGCTCGGCGCAGGTCTCGACCGAGGCCTTGACGTAGACCTCGACGAAGCGCTCGCCCATCAGCTGGCGCGCCTCGTTGCGGATCTCCGCGTAGGGGGAGATCGCCGCGGTGATCACCGGCACGCCGTTGCGGCTGAGCAGGTCGGCGACGAAGGCGATCCGGCGAATGTTCGTGTCGCGATCCTCTTTCGAGAAGCCGAGACCTTTGGAGAGGTTTTCGCGGACGATGTCGCCGTCGAGGATCTCGAGCTTCGAGCCGCGCTCGAGCAGGTGCCCCTCCAGCAGTCGGGAGATAGTCGTCTTGCCGGCTCCGGAGAGCCCGGTGAACCAGAGGGTGAAGCCCTTCTCACCAGCCATGCTGTGTCAGTCCTCCTTGTAAGCGTCGATCAGGATGTCGGCGACCTCGTTGCGCGAGAACTCCTGCGGCGGCCGTTCGCCGTTGCCGAGCATCTCGCGGACCTTGGTGCCGGAAAGGAACACGTGCGCCGCGCTGTCGTGGGGGCAGGTCTTGCCCGAGGCCATCCCCTCGCACTCGTTGCACCAGAAGCTGTGCTCGAAGAAGAGGGGTTCGATCCCCAGCTCGTCGACGTCGATGTCGTCGAAGATCTTCTGCGCGTCGTAGGTGCCGTAGTAGTCGCCGACGCCGGCGTGGTCGCGACCGACGATGAAGTGCGTCGCCCCATAGTTGCGGCGGACGATCGCGTGCAGGACCGCCTCGCGGGGGCCGGCGTAGTGCATCTTCGCCGGCTTCACGCCGAGCATCACCCGGTCGGTCGGGTAGTAGTTCTCCATCAGCACCTCGTAGCAGCGCATCCGCACGTCGGCGGGGATGTCGCCGGCCTTGGTCTTGCCGATCAGCGGCTGGATGAAGAGCCCGTCGCAGGTCTCCAGCGCGGCCTTGGTCAGGTACTCGTGGGCGCGGTGGATCGGGTTGCGGGTCTGGAAGGCGACGATCCGCTTCCAGCCGCGCTCCGCGAACGCCTTCTTCGTCTCCGGCGCCGTCAGGTACCGGCGCATGAAGGCCTCCTCGTGGTCGGGCAGCGCGTCGACCTCGATCGGGCCGGCGATGCAGCGCCCGCCCTCCTCGTAGATCGCGGCGACGCCCGGATGGTCCTCGTCGGTCGTGCCGTAGACGAGCTCTGCCTCGCGCCTGGCGTCGCGCTCGAAGATCTCCTCGACGGTGATCCGACCGAGCTTCTTGCCTTCGTCGGAGGCGAGCTCGACGACGTCGCCGACCGCGCAGTCGAGGTCGGTCGCCAGCGTGATCGGGATCGGCCAGTACTCGCCGTCGGCGGTCCGCATCTCGCTGCAGACGCGCTCCCAGTCGGCGGAGCCCTGGAAGCCGGTCAGCGGCGCGAAGCCGCCGTTGCCGATCATCTCGAAGTCCGCCGTGTGGCGCTCGGAAAGGGTCAGGGACAGCTCAGCCATGGTCTCGCTCATCGTCGGAAGATCTCACCTATCGGGTCGGGGAAACGGTCAGGGCGGCTTGCCGGGAAGCTCTAGTTGATCCCGCACTCGGTCTTGGCGAGGCCGCTCCAGCGGCCGTCGCGAAGATCCCCGCCGGGTTCCACCGGCTTGGTGCAGTGGGTGCAGCCGATCGACGGGTAGCCGCGATCGTGGAGCGGGTTGTACGGGAGGTGGTGCTCACGGATGTAGTTCCAAACGTCGCGCTCGGTCCAATCCGCAAGCGGGTTCAGCTTCCAGAGGTTGAAGCGCTTGTCCCAAGCGAACTTCGGGGTCTTGGAACGGGTGCTGGAGTCCGCCCGGCGGACGCCGGCGACCCAGCAGTCTACGGAAGACAGCGCGCGGCGCATCGGCTCGACCTTGCGGAGGGCGCAGCAGGCGTCGGGGTCGCGGTTCCACAGCTCGGGGCCGTGCTCGGCCTCCTGCTCCTCCAAGGTGAGGTTGTGGAAGCGGTCGAACTCGATCCCCAGCGCCTCGGCGAGGCGGTCGCGGGTCTCGTAGCTCTCCTCGAAGAGAACCTCGGTGTCGAGGTAGAAGAAGCGCGCCTCGGGGTTGACCGTGGTCGCCAGGTGGGCAGTCACCGAGCTCGTTTTCTGGAACGAGCAGGCGATGTAGTGCCCCTCGCCGAAGTTCTCGAACATCCACTCCAGCGCCTCCTGCGCCGAGCTGCGCTCGAGCTCGGCGGCGATCGCCTCGTGGTCGAGGTCCGCCGGTGTGGGGACGGTGCCGGAAAGGGTGACGGGAGGTGGTTTCATCGCTCCGCTCGGGCGCGAGCTAGATCGCGCACTCTCCCTCGCCGCGCACGACCTCGTACGGGCTCGATCGGTTCCAGTCGATGAACTGCTGCATCGTCTCCAGGCTGAACTCGGCAGGCAGGGCCAGGTCCTTGACCTCGGCTTCGAAGAGCGCGGCGCCGGCGCGCTCGACGAAGGCGTTGAACTCCTCGCCCTCGTTGCGCTGCGCCTCGTAGAGCCGCACCCAGCGCTCGACCGCCTCCGGCACCCGTTTGGCCGGGAGCCGCGATTTCAGCCGCCTGCCGAAGACGACCTCGCCGCCCTCGAAATTGCCGCCGATGTGCGGGATGTAGGCCGGCATGGTGCGCCCGCCGACTTTCAGCGAGGCGCCGTAGAAGCCGATGTTGGCGATGTGGTGCTGGCTGCAGCCGTTCGGGCAGCCGCTCATTTTGATGTGGATGCGCTTGGTCAGCTCGTCGCTGATCTGCATCGAGTCGACCCGCTCCTTGATCGCCTTGTTGAGGCCCATCGAGGAGGTGATCCCGAGTTTGCAGCTGTCGGTGCCGGGGCAGGAAACGACGTCGGTGATCTCGCGGGCGCCGGCCTCGCCGAGGCCGAGGGCGGTGAGCCGCTCCCAGACGTCGTAGAGGGCCTCGTCGCGGACCCAGCGCAGGACGAAGTTCTGCTGCACGGTGCTGCGGGCGGCGCCGCCGGTGTACTCGCGCATGATCTGGGCGAGGCCGCGGAACTGCTCCGGGGTGAGGTCGCCGCGGGTGACCTTGACCTCGACGGTCGAGAAGCCCTCCTGGCGCTGCGGCTGCACATTGCCCTGGAGGAAGCGCTCGAACTCGGTGCGGTCGCCGTTCGGGGAGGAGGGGGCAAGCAGCGGCTCGGGCGCGCTGCGCTCCTCGTCGGGGGCGTAGGCGAGGCGCTCGACCAGCTCGGGGCCGAATTCGCGCTCCGCCACCCAGTCGCCTTCGAGCTCCTCGTCGACCAGCTCGCGGAAGGCGTCCATGCCGATCTTGTCGACGAGGACCTTGATCCGGGCGCGGGCGCGATTGACGCGCAGCCACTCCTGGCGATCGAAGATGCGGAAGACGGCCTCGGCGACCTTGAGGTAGTCGCCGTTGTCGGCCTCGACGAACTCGTAGAGGGTGGGCGCGACGCGGGCCATGATCGAGGTGCCGCCGCCGACCCTGACCTCGAATCCCTTGACGCCGTCGCGTTCGCGGCTGATGTAGGCGATGTCGTGGATGCCGGTGATCGCCCGGTCCTCGTTGGAGCCGGTGAAGGCGGTCTTGATCTTGCGCGGCATCAGCTGGGTCGTCGGGTGGCGGACGAAGTAGCGGACGTAGGCCGTGCCGTAGGCGGTCGGGTCGAAGATCTCGTCGCCGGCGACGCCGGCCCAGGGGTCACCGGTGACGTTGCGGACCGTGTTGCCGCAACCCTCGCGCGAGGAGAGGCCGACCTCGGCGATCTCCCGCAGCAGCAGCTCGGTATCGCGCAGCGGCACATGGTGGATCTGGATGTTCTGCCGGGTGGTGATGTGGCCCTTGTTGAGGGGCGCGTATTTCTCGACCACGCTGGCGAAGGCGTCCATCTGCTCGGGAGTGACTCCGCCGAAGGGAAGCTTGATCCGGATCATCTGGACGTCGGGCTGGCGCTGCCCGTAGACGCCCTGTTTGAGGCGGAAGCCGATGAACTGCATCTCCTCCAGCTCACCGCTGAGGAACTGCTCGGCTTCGTTGTCGAAGTCGTCGAACTCGCGCTCGATGATCGGGATGACGTGGCCGGGGACGTTCTCGTAGGTCTCAGGGTTCTCGATGGTCCCGACCCGGCCCTTGCCCCGCTGCTCCTTGTTCTCTGCGACGGCTACCTCCATTCGCAGAAAGGTAGCAAACCCGATTGGGATTCAGGTATTTAAATTCTTGAGCGGTTGGGCAGGCCGCAAAAGCCGCTGCAAGTCAACTATGCGAGGGTTTTTTCTGCGCCTGCAGAATTGCGGCGGCCTCGCCCGATTCGGCGACGTAGCCGCCCTCGGGCTCGAGCGGCAGGTCGTCCCCAGCCCAGCCGACGATTCCCTCGGTCAGCTTCGCCGCTTCGTAGCCGGCGTCGGCGAGGGCGGCGGTCGCCATCGAGGAGCGGTTGCCGCCGCGGCAGTAGACGACGACCGGGCAGCCCTTGTCGAGCTCGCCGATGCGACTCGGCAGCTCCGGCAGCGGCACGTGCTCGGCGCCGGCGATGTGCCCGGCCTCCCACTCGTGGTCGGCGCGGACGTCGATCAGCTGCGCGCCCTCGTCGAGCATCTTGCGAGCTTCCTCGCGCGAGACCTCGCGCGGCTCGTTCCCCTGCTCTGCCATCAGTCGACCTCCGTTCCCTCGATCAGGAATGCGACGCGAACGTGGGCGCGGTACTCGTCGAGGTTCTCGCCACGGATCCCGGTGGAAACGATGTCGACGGCGCGGATGTTGCGCAGCGAGCCCTGCGCCTGCAGCAGCGCCTGTTTGGCGGCGTCATCGGTCGACGTCTTGGAGCTTCCGACCAGCTCGATGATTTTCACGACAGCCATGCGGATCCTCCTCGTAGGTCCTCGATCGTCTCCTTGGCGCCGATCCCCTCCAGGAGCGCCGCCCGCTGCCAGGCAGGTATGGCCGGCGCCCGCTCGGCCGGGGCGCCGGCGAGCTCGGCCTCGAACTGCGCGATCGCCGCCGCAACGGCCGCGGCCTCGTCCCCTTGGGCGGTCTTCCGTGCCACGTTCACAAGCCTAGTTCAAGGGGAGCAGCGTCCGTGGCGGCGGCGCCGAGACTTGGAACACCGAGCTCCTGACCGCGCCGCTCGAGCAGGGTCGCGAGGTTGCGGAGCACCGCCTTCGGTTCGCTGTCGAGTCGGGGCTTGGTGATCTGGATCATCTCGACGCCGATCAACTTCAGCTCCTCCTGCCGCCGTCGGTCACGCTCGAAGGCGGCGCGGCTGCCGTGGGTCTCGAAGAGGTCGAGTTCCACGGCGAAGCGCAGCTCTGGCCAGCAGGCGTCGAGCTCGAACTCGGCCACGTTGAAGTTCATCGCGGGGACTGGGAGCCCGGCCGCTTTGACGAGGCGACGGAAGTGGCGCTCGAATTTCGAGCGGGTGAAGGCGGGGTCGGGGCGGTAGATGGCGAGCGCCCGGCCAAGCGGCCCGCGGCCGCGGTGACCGCCGGCACGGCCCAGCACGTCCTCGATTGCGCGCACATCGAGGAGCTCACGGTCTTCGGCGCGCTCCAGGTATCCATCGAGCGTGGGCGGCTGCGCCCGAATCGCCAGGTCCATCAGCGTCCGCGGGACGGCGGTCACCGGAATCCCCTGCCGAACCGCCCGGTCCTCCTCGGCGAGGATCGAAGAGAAGTGGACGACGAACCGCCGCTTCGCCCGCCGACGAGTCGGCGCCGTCACGTGCATCGCGCTCGGTTGGTTCCGTAACAGGCCCCAGAGGTAAGCGGCCGTGTAGTGACTCGCCACGGCCCGCCAAGCCGCCCCCTCCTCCGGTTCTGCGGCCAGCACGGCCGCCCAGCAGTGCGAGTACCAAGTCAACCGCCGGTGCCCCACCGCGTAAACGCCCTTGTGCAGGCGATGGAGACGTCCCGTCATCGATCCATCCGAAGCCACGTCCAGGGAATAACCCAATCCCCGTAGCTGCCTCGCCGAGATCACGCCATGCTGCCGAGTCGCCAGCTCCGCGAGCGACCCATGCGCTCCCGGCGTTCGTCCTTTCTCGGCCATATCCCGATAAAGGACGAACGCCACGTTGGTCTCCCCCGCGGCCGAGGAAATTCCCCGGTATCTCCGGCGGGTTGGCGACGACGCGGGGCTCCCGCCGCCGGGCGGAGGGTCGTATCGGAGACAGGACCCGCCGGCCTACCGCTTCGTCCCGCGCAGAGCTGCTGGCGCTTCGTCCCTAACTTGGGTCAGCCGTTTAGGCCGGGCACGGGGGTGCCGTGCACGACGGTGGCGCAGTTGTAGGGCTTCGGGTCGAAGGAGTCGGTGAGGGCGCGGCCTTCGGGTTGGCCGGTGCCGGGGATTTCCCGCGTTTCGGCCTTGCCGCCCTTGCCGTGGACGATGATCGTCTGCGGCGGGCGGCCCTTGCCGCACTGGATCGAGAAGTCCTTGACGCCATCGCGGGCATCGATGATGTCTTCGCCGCCCATCCCGTAGAAGTGGTCTTCTCCCGGCTGGCCGAGCATCGCGTTGGGGCCGCTGTCGCCGATCAGGATGTCCCAGTCGAAGGAGCCCTCCATGTCCTCGTCGGTCGGCGAGAGGTGCACGTGGTGACAGTTCTTGACGGTCGTGATCCAGGCCGAATGCGCCATGAAGGAGACGATCAGCACGCCGGGATGCGCCTGCGTCTCGGCGAAGGAGGCGTCGTCGCGGCCAGGGCCGCCGACCAGCGCCCCGCCGGCGCAGCCGCCGCCCGCGGCCAGCAGGTCGCCGTTACCTTCGCCGTAGAGGAAGGTCGGCCCGGGCAGACCGCCGACCAGCCCGTCGGCGCCGTCGCCCCCATAGAGATGGTCCGATCCCGGACCCGACTCGATCAGGTCGTCCTCGGGGCCGCCGTGGATCGTGTCGTTGCCGAGGCCGCCGGCGAAGCGGACGCTGCCGACCGCCAGCAGGGACCCTTCGACGCTGAGGCTGTCGTTGCCGGGGCCGAGGTCGCCCATCAACCAGCGAGCGGGCCCGTTGGCGGCGCAGGAGACGGTCTTCGGATCGTGGGGCGCGTACGCGCAGCCTTCGCTGATCGCCAGCGCCGCTTTCGCCGTGACGCTGAAGGTCTCGGTTTCTTCGTCGTAAGCGACGACGAACTGATCGGGACCCGCGCCGCCGACCACCTGCAGCCCCGCGCCGCCGCCGGGCGTCGGGTCGAGCTGGACGTAGGCGCTCCCCTTCGGCGGCGCTTCCTTGCCGCAGGAGGTCGTCCGGCCCTTGGCGCCGGTGCAGCCGTCGCTGCCCTGACCGCCGTCGATCGTGTCGGCGCCACCCCCGCCGATCAGATGGTCGTCCCCCGGTCCCCCGTCGATGACGTTCGCCTGCGGGCTGCCGATCAGCGTGTCGCGGAAGGCCGAGCCTTCGAGGCTCTCGAAGCCGAAGAGCTTGTCGTGGCCGTCGCCGAAGGCCTTGTGCGCCTTCAGCGAGGCCCAGACGCCGCTGCCCTTGCCGCCGGCCCGCGCAGTCGCGAAGGAGGCGATGTCGCCCTTGCCGGCCCCGCCTGACATCCGGTCGTAGCCGTAGTCGCCGTGGACGAGATCTTCGTTCCCGGGCCCGCCGTTGACGACGTCGATTCCGAGGTCTCCGGCGACCTCGTCGTGAGGGCCGGGACCGCCGAGGATCTTGTCGTCGCCGAGGTCGCCGTTGACCTGGTCAGAGCCCTGGCCTCCGTCGACTTCGTCGTTGCCGCGGCCGCCGTGGATCTGGTCGTCCCCCGGGCCGCCGCAGATCAGGTCGTTGCCGAGGCTGCCGTAGACGATGTCTTCGCCGCCGCCGGCCCAGATCACGTCGCGGCCCGGGGTCCCCTGGATCACGTCGTTGCCTTCGGTTCCGACGATCTTCGCCCGGCGGCCGCGGCAGCGCGGCGGTTCTTCTTCTTCGGGCTGGGCGGCACCGGCGCTCACCGCGAAGGCGGCGAACGCCAGCAGCAGCGCGAAGACGATCCCCCTGAAGCGACGACTCACGAGGGCTGGATCATCTCAGGCGCTGCGGATCAGCTTCTTGTTGACGAACTCGTCGGCGCCGTAGCGGCCGAGCTCGCGGCCGAAGCCGGAGCGCTTGAAGCCGCCGAAGGGCAGCTCGGGGCTGTCGGCGCCGACCAGGTTCACGTACACCATCCCGGCTTCGATCCGGTCGGCGACCCGCTCGGCCTGCTCCTTGTCGGTGGTCATCAGGTACGAGCCAAGTCCGAACGGGGTCGCGTTGGCGACCTCGACCGCCTCCTCCTCAGAGGCGACCTTGTAGACCTGCGCCACGGGGCCGAAGAACTCTTCCTGGGAGGCCTCGTCGCCCGGCTTGATCCCGGTGAGGATCGTCGGTTCGAAGTAGTTGCCGTCGCGCTTGCCGCCGACGAGGACCTCGGCGCCGTTGTCGATCGCCCGCTTGACCTGGTCCTCGAGCCGCTCGGCCGCGGTCTGCGAGGAGAGCGGCCCGACCTCGGTGCCCTCGGCGGTCGGGTCGCCCGGCGTCGCCGCGGCGAGCTTCTCGCGGAATTTCTCGAGGAACTCGTCGTAGAGCTCGTCGACGACGATGAACCGCTTCGCCGCGTTGCAGGACTGGCCGGTGTTGTCGAGCCGCGCTTCGGCCGCCGCCTGGGCGGCGGAATCGACGTCCTCGGTGCCGAGCAGGATGAAGGGGTCCGAGCCGCCCAGCTCGAGAACGACCTTCTTCAGGTTGCGGCCGGCGATCTCGGCGACGGCCGCGCCGGCACGCTCGGAGCCCGTCACCGACACCCCGTGCACGCGCGGATCGGCGATCACCCACTCGATCTGCTCGTTGGTCGCGAAGACGTTCTCGTAGGTGCCCTCCGGGAAGCCGGCGTCGTCGAACACCCTCTGAATCGCCTCGGCCGATTCCGGGCACTGCGGCGCGTGCTTGAGCAGGATCGTGTTGCCGATGACCAGGTTCGGCCCCGCGAAGCGGGCGACCTGGTAGTAGGGGAAGTTCCAGGGCATGATCCCGAGCAGGACGCCGAACGGGCTGCGGCGGATCACCGCCGTGCCCTCGCCGCCGAGCAGCTCGATCGGCTCGTCGGCCATCAGGTCCTCGGCGTTGTCGGCGTAGAAGCCGTAGATTTCCGCGGCGAAGTCGACCTCCATCAGCGCCTGCTCGATCGGCTTGCCCATCTCGCGGACGATGATCTCCGCCAGCTCCTGGCGGCGCTCCGCGTGCAGCTCGCCGGCCCTGCGCACCAGCGCCGCGCGATCGGCCACGCTGGTGGAGCCGGGCCAGGTCCTGGAAGCCTCGTCGGCGCGGCCGATCGCGGCGCGGAGCTCGTCGTCGCCGATCTCCGGGTACTCCTTGATCGTCTCCCCGGTGGCCGGGTTGACTACCGCGTAGGTGCTCATTCAGCTCCTCCCGTGGTCGCTCGTTGCAAAGCTCGTTCCTGTTCGAGGGCCTCCTCGACCGCTACGTACTCCATGCCCACTCCCTCCGCCACCGCCGGGTGGGTGACCTTGCCGCCGGCGACGTTGACGCCGAGCCGCAGGCCCGGGTCTCTCCGTACCGCCTCGTCTACCCCGTGGTCGGCAAGGGCTATCGCGTAGGGGAGCGTTGCGTTCGTCAGCGCGTAGGTGGAGGTGATCGGGACCGCGCCGGGCATGTTGGCGACGCAGTAATGGGTGATCCCGTCGACCTCGAAGGTGGGGTCGCGATGAGTGGTCGGGCGCGAGGTCTCGAAGCAGCCGCCCTGGTCGATCGCGACGTCGACCAGCACCGCCCCCGGCTTCATCAGCTTCAGCTGGTCGCGGCGCACCACATAAGGGGCGCGGGCGCCGTGGACCAGGACCGCCCCGACCACGAGGTCGGCCCGCGGCAGCATCTCTTCGACCGCCAGCCGGGTCGAGTAGACGGTCGAGCAGCGGCCGCCGAAGATGACTTCGAGCTCACGCAACCGGTCGATCGAGCGGTCGAAGACGAAGACGTCGGCTTCCATCCCGATCGCGATGAAGGCCGCGTTCATGCCGACGACGCCGCCGCCGATCACGATCACGTTCGCCGCCGCCACGCCCGGGACGCCGCCGAGCAGGATCCCGCGGCCGCCGAGCGGTTTCTCCAGCATGAAGGCGCCGGCCTGGGTGGCGATCTTTCCCGCCACCTCGCTCATCGGCGCCAGCAGCGGCAGGCGGCCGCGAGCGTCCTCGACGGTCTCGTAGGCGATCGCGGTCACCCCCGCCCCGCAGAGGCCCCGGGTCTGCTCGGGGTCGGGCGCCAGATGCAGGTAGGTGAAGAGGAGCTGGCCGGGCCGCAGCATGTCGATCTCGCTCGGCTGCAGCTCCTTGACGTGGAGGACCATCTCCGCCGCCTCGAAGACCGCGCCGGCATCGGGGACGATCTCGGCTCCCTGTGCCCGGTACTCGTCGTCGGAGATCGCGCTGCCCTCGCCGGCCCCGGCCTGGACCAGCACCTCGTGCCCGTGCTCGGCGAGTTCGCGCACCCCGGCGGGCGTGACCGCGACGCGGTACTCGTCGGACTTGATCTCGGTCGGGACGCCGATCCTCACGCGACCAGCTCCCTCGCCCGGAGGGCCAGCCAGAACTCGATCCGGTCGTGCGCGCGGGAGAGGTCGCGCCCGGTCAGCTCTTCCACCTTGCGCATCCGGTAGCGCAGCGTGTGGCGGTGGCAGTAGACCTGGCGGGCCGCCCGCTCCCACTGGCCGTTCTGCTCGATGAAGGCCTCGAGCGAGCGCAGCAGCTCGCCGCCGTACTCCTCGTCCCCCCGCTCGATCGGGCCGAGCACGCTGTCGCAGTAGAG
>DASTTQ010000005.1:0-46623 GCA_035760065.1 Solirubrobacterales bacterium | reverse complement strand
CCATAGCGAGTGGTGTCTGGAGAGGGACACCCCCGTCCCCACTTCCACTACGCCGTACAAGGCCCGGTACTCACCGATTCCGCGGTGTGGTTAAGCGCCGCTCGCACCTGCTCGGCTGGGATTGCGAACCCGCCCCGCGGCCCGCTGGTCGTCGCCGCGAACACCGTTCCGACCACGCGCCCGCCGCCGTCGACCAGCGGCCCGCCCGAGTTGCCGCTGCGGACTGCGCCGCTGAGCGCCGTGATGGTCCGTTCTACGGGGCCGTTGCCGTAGGAATCCTCGCTGATCGTCGCCCGCGTTTCGCCGACCCGCGCCGGCTCCAGCGTGTAGGGGCCGTTTTCGGGGAAGCCGAGGACGGCGGCGTCCTCGCCCTCGCTGCGCCGCGAGCTGACCGGCAGCGGCGGCAGCGCCGCGCCCACCCGCAGCAGCGCAAGGTCCTGCTTCGGCTCGTAGTAGATCGGCGTCGCGTCGAGCTCGGCGCCGTCCTGGGTGGCAACAGTGGTGTCGTCGGCGCCGGCGACGACGTGCGCGTTGGTGACGACGATTTCCGGCGCGACCGCCCAGCCCGAGCCCTCGATCCCCAGCCCGCAGGCGGTGCTCAGCACCCGCACCACCGAGCCGCTCGCGTGGAGGACGTCGGGGTCGGAGGCGATCGCCGCGTCGGGCGGGGCGACCGGCGCGGCCGGCCCCAGCACCGTCGGCGCCGGGTCGACCCGGTCGAGCGCGTTCAGCAGCGGCCCGGTCGGCGGCAGGACGTCGTTGAGGCTGCGCAGGATCGCCGACTGCTGGATGTCGGCGCGGAGCCGCGCCGTCGAGGGCGCGTGCAGGAGCACCGCGCCGAAGACCCAGGCGAGGCCGAGCGCGACCGAGGCGATCAGCGCCGCCCCGCCGACCCCGTCTGCCGCGTGCAGGTAGCGGTGCCGCACGATCTTCTCCCGCAGGCCGAGAGCGAAGCTCTCCACCGTCACCGCCGCCAGCGCCCCGGCGAGCAGCGCCCCGAGCGCCCCGCAGAGGGGCGCGTAGGGCGAGTCGGCCCCCTTGGTCAGCAGCAGCGGGCCGACCCGGCTGCCGACGAACGCCCCGGCGGCGAAGCCGAGCAGGGTGAGGGCGCCGACGATCAGGCCCTGTCGGTAGCCCCAGAGGGCCAGGGCGAAGGTGAAGGCCAGGATCGCCCAGTCCAACACGGTCACACCCTGGAATTTCAGCATGCCGGGAGAGCCTCCTTTACCTTTCGGCCGGTGAACCGGATCCCCACGGACGCGGAGCGCCGGCGCCGCATACTGACCCGTGCCCTGCCGCTTGCCGCCGTGGCGCTGATCGCCTTCGTCGTCGGCATCACCGCGGGCTCTTCAGGGTCCGCCGAGAAGGACGCCGCCACTCGCTTCGCCCACGCCTGGAGCGAACGCGACTTCAAGGCGATGTACGCGGAGCTGAACGAAGCCTCACAACAGCGGGCGAGCCTGAAGGGCTTCGAAACCGCCTACCGCGAAGCCGAACTGACCGCGACGGCGCGGGAAATCGGGGCCGGCTCGCCTGGCGACGCCGAATCGAGCAGCGGCACGACCGTGGTCCCGGTCCCGATGGCGGTCCGGACGGTTGCCTTCGGCACCGTCGAACGGGACCTGCGCGTGCCATACGCCGACGGCGGCGTCGAATGGGACGAAAGCCTCGCCTTCCCCGGCCTGCGCCGGGGCGAGGAACTGGCCGCCGACGTCGAACTTGCCGAACGGGCGCCGATCCTCGCCCGCGACGGCACCGCGCTCGCCGAGGGCCCGGCCGAGGAACGCGAACACCCGATCGGCAGCGCCGCGATCGACGTCACCGGCGAAGTCGGCGAGGCGCCCGAAGAAGACTGGCAGCGGCTCGCCCGTCACGGCTTCTCGCCGGAAACCCCGGTCGGGATCAGCGGCCTCGAGCGCGCCTTCAACGACCGGCTCGCCGGCAAGCCCGGCGGCAAGCTGCTGGCGGTCTCCGAAGACGGCTCCTCGGTCCGCACCCTGGCCGAGTCGAAGCCGCTGAAGGGGGCCCCGGTGAAGACGACGATCGACCCCGGCCTGCAGGAAGTTGCGGTCGCGGCGCTGGCCGGCCGAGCGGGCGGCGTCGCCGTCCTCGACGCGCGCAACGGCACCGTCCGCGCCCTCGCCGGCCAGGCCTTCTCCGCCCCGCAGCCCCCCGGGTCGACCTTCAAGATCATCACCACGACCGCGGCCCTGGAGGCGGGAAAGGTCAACCTCGACGACGAATTCGAAATCACCAACGGCGTCAACGTCGGCGGCCGCTTCCTCAACAACGCCAACGGCGAGTACTGCGGCGGCACCTTCCGCCAGGCCTTCGCCGAGTCCTGCAACGCGGTCTTCGCCCCGCTCGGGCCGGCGGTCGGCAACGACAAGCTGGTCGAAACGGCGGAACGGTACGGCTTCAACTCGCCGCCGAGCCTCTACGCGCCGAGGATCATCCGCGAAGTCGAACCGGAGGAACCGTCGATCCCGACCGAAATCGGCGAAGAAATCGACCTCGGCGTCTCCGCCATCGGACAGGGCGAAGTGCTCGCGACCCCGCTGGAGATGGCGAGCGTGGCGCAGACGGTCGGCAACGACGGCGTGCGGATGCCGACCTCGATCGTCGCCAATCAGAAGCTGCGGCCCCACGCCGAACCGGTGCGGGTGATGTCGCCGAAGATCGCCGGCGAGATGACCGAGCTGATGATCGGCGTCGTCACCGAAGGGACCGGAACGGCCGGGGCGATCCCCCAGGCGCAGGTGGCCGGCAAGACCGGCACCGCCGAGCTCGGCCCCAAGCCGGGCGAAGAGAACTCCGAAAACCCGGTGCAGATCAAGGACGCCTGGTTCTCCGCCTTCGCCCCGGCTGACAAGGCGAAGCTGGCGGTCGGGGTGCTGCTGATCGAAGCCGAAGCGGCGGGGGGCGAAGTCGCCGCCCCGATCGCGGCGGAAGTGCTCTCCGCTGGGCTTGGGTAGGGGATCGGGGCAGTCCCTCCGTCGCAAAATGGGGAGGCTCCTGCGGGACTGCCCCGATCCCCACGCGAGCCCAGTCTTGACTGCCGCCGCGCTCGGGGCGGCGACTTCGCCTTGAAAACAGAAAGGAACTACAGGTCGAGGGTGACTTCGCCCTTTTCTTCTGCGCCTTCTATATGCAGAGTTAAGGGGCGGTTCTCGGAGGCTTCTTCGGGTAGGAGGAAGACCGCGACCGAGCCCTCGATCGGGCCCTGCTGGGGGGGCGAGTCGAGCACCGGGATCTGTTCTTCGGCTTCGACCTCGCCTTCGAAGGGCAGGGCGAAGATGCTTTCGCTCGGCAGCACCTTGTATTCGTTGTCTTCGGCGTCGGTGATCGTCAGCGTCGAGGGCAGCGTCTGCGGTTCGTCGCTTTCGTTCTGCACTTCGAAGAAGATGCCGAAGTAGCTTTCGCCTTTCGGGGGTTCTTCCTGGCCGACGAGGTAGGCCGCGTCCTCGCTGTCGTTCGGGTTGAGGTAGCGCGAGAAGGTGACGTTGTACTTCAGTTCCCCCAGCTGCAGGGACTGACCCTCGACGACGTCCTTGGAGTTGCTCGAGTAGCCACAGGCGGAAACGCCGACACCCAGCGCGAGGAGCGCCAGGAGGGCGAGCAGCGGCGGCAGGATCCGGCGGAGCGGGGACATCGGCGGCGCGGAGTCTATATCTGACTAGGGGATGCCCGTCGCGTACCGGTTGCCGCCGGCAACGGCGACGCGCTCGGCGACCGGCCGGTCGGACTCGAGCAGGTCGCGGAGGCGGCGCAGGGCCCGGCGCCAGCCGCGCTCGAGCCAGAAGGAGCCGGCGCTGGCGATCTCCAGCGCGCGGTCGACGTGGGTCGGTTCGGTCCAGTGGGTGACGCGGACGGTGGTCAGCGGCCCCGGGCCGTCCTTCAGCTCCCAGACGACGTGGTTGCCGATCCGGTTGCCGCGCCCGGCCTGGCCCTCTTCGACGATCCGGTACGGCTCGTCGACCGAGACGATCGCGGCGTCCATCCAGACCTTGCGAAAGGGAGCCTTGACCCGGTAGCGGGCGCCGGCGCCGGCGCCGACCGGGTCGAGCCGGGTGAGGTGGAAGCCGATCTGGAAGTGATCGGTGAAGGAGGGGCGGACGGCGAGATCGGCGAGCGCCGCGTAGACCTGCTCGCGGGAAGCGTCGATTTCGACCTCGGCACTGACGGGACCCATCGGGGCGGGGATTCTACGGCGGGGCGCCGACTTGCCGTTTCTGGCGTGCCCGGAAGATTGGTAAAGAGATTTCAAGTGACAGGCCCCGTACCGGGTTCTAGTATCAGCTGCAACCAGGAGGAGCGACGAACCCGATCATCGACACCGTCGGCACCCGCCCGGCCGGCGACGCGTTACCCAGTGGCTCGATGCCCGGAGAGGGCACGTACTTCTGCGTGCTCTGCGGCTGGCAGGTGGCGCTGCGGGAGACCGACGAGCTGCCGAGCTGCGACTCCTGTGGCAGCGCCCACTTCCGCCGCGACTCGATCTTCAGCCCGCTGCAGGAGCACGGCTCCCCGACCCTGGAGTTCGCGGTCACGTCCGAGCGGGCGACGCCCGGCTGGCTCGACGAAGCGCGCGGGCTGACCCAGCCCGGGTACAACCTGGCGATGCGCGAGGGCGGCGAAATCGTCACCTTCCATCTCGGCGTCGGCTGGAGCAGGATCGGCCGCTGCGAGACGGCGGAGATCTACCTCGACGACCCCAGCGTCTCCCGCCGCCACGCGGTGATCGCCACCGACGGCGACCGGCCCCCCCGGATCCTCGACGACCGCAGCCTCAACGGTCTGAGGGTCAACGGCCGCAAGACCGACTTCGCCGAGCTGCGCGACGGCGACGAGATCTCGATCGGCCGCCACCGCCTGTACCTGCTGCACGCCTGACCCCAGGGCCGAGCGCCTGGCGAGTCTGCGAAGAGGGCTGTAGTACAGCCGTTTTCGCGGACTCGCGGAAACAGGACCGCGAATTTCCCGCCACCCACCGCCCTACGATCCCCTGCGGTGAATCCCGCACCAGACGAGCCCCCGCGCCCTCCGGGCGAGGAGTCGATCTCCGCCTCGGCCGAGCGAGCCCGCGCCCAGCTCCACGAAGAGATCGAGCGCGTCCGCCGCGGCGTCGAGCAGATGCTCGACGAACAGAGCGCCCCCCTCAACTCCGACCTCCGCCGCGAGCTCGACGCGATGCAGGACGACCTCCGCCGCTACGTCAAGACCCGCGTCCGCAAGTCCCAAAAGCGCACCGACCGCCAGATCCACCGCCTGGAGGACCGCACCGACATCCTCGAAAAGCGCCTCGACTCCATAGACGCCGAGCGCCGCCTAGCCGAATGGCGCATCCACTCCGACACCGAGCACATGCTCGACGGGTTGCTCCAGGAGGTACGGGCGATCGCGGACCGGCTGGAGGGGAGACCAGCTTCACCTTGAGGCGGGGCGGGGTCCGGTGACCCCTCTCGCTCAACTTCTTTCGGTGGGGCCGCAGCTGTCTGCCGCGGGCGTGGACGCCGAAAAAGTTGAGCCGGAGGGGTTGCCCCGCTCTAGCCTGCTTCGTTTTATAGGTCTACTCCGTGCTGATGCTCGGGTCCGCCTGGACCTTGAGCGGGACGATCATCAGGAAGTTGCTGGTCGCGTCGGCGGCCAGGTCGAGGACGCGCTGGGCCTCGTCATCCTGGCCGGTCGCGCGGAGCTCTTTCGCGTAGCCGCCCAGGAGGTCGTCCAGGTCGATCAGGGCCTCGGCGTCGAGGTCCTTGAGTTCGACTTTGGCGCCTTTGCCGAGGCGGCGTTCGATGGCGGCGCGGTCGATGTTGAAGGCGTTCTGGCGGACGTAGACGCGGCCGCCGGTCATGCCGGCGCAGGCCCAGGGGCCGATGTCGCCGAGGACGACGGCGCGGCCGCTGGTCATGTACTCGAAGGCGAAGCCCTTGGCGTTGGCGCGGTTGGCGAGGCTGCCGCGGCTGTCGTCAATCGGCTCCTCGGGCTGGCCCGCCAGGACCACGTCGGCACCGGAGAGCCGGATGCAGAAGCGGGAGTCGGCGCTGCCCTGGACGTAGAGCTTGCCGCGCTGGGCGCCGTAGGCGAAGGACTTGCCGACCGAGCCGTTGAGGCGCTTGCCCTTGGCGCCCCTGCCCTTGAGGATCGCGATCGTACCGCCCAGCATCGTCTTGCCCACGCCGTCCTGGGCGCCGCCCTCGACGCGGATGTCGATCCCGTAGGAGTTGAATGCCCCCAGCCCCTGTCCGGCGACCGAGCCGCCGTTGAACTCGAGGCTCGCCAGCACCTCGTCGCTGGACTCGGGGCCGTCGTCGAAGATCCGCGAGCGGGCAATCGCCCCGGAGAGCTCGGTCCCGAGCACGCGGTCGTTGGCGTCGGTCGCGCGCGGGAACTCGCTGCGCACGGTGCTGCCACCGCAGATTTCCGGCGCCAGCGCGGCGATCTGGCTCGAGGCCTCCTTGGCCTCCATCCGGATCGGCCGCGCCATCACCAGGCCGGCTTCGGCCCGCACGTCGGCCTCCTCGGCCACCGGCAGGTCGAGCGGTTCGAGGTCGAGGAACTCCTCCAGCGGCGTGATCAGCGGCGCCAGGTCGATCCGGTCCTTCATCGCCGACTGCTCCAGCAGGTCGTAGCGGCCGACCAGGTCCTGGGCGCGCTCGTAGCCGAGCGAGGCGACGACCTCCTTGACCTCCTCGCCCATCGACTGGAAGAAGCGGGCGCAGCTCTCGGCGGCGCTGTCGACCTCCTGCGGGGTGAACTTCTTCAGCCCGTGGGCGGCGGCTTCCTCGGGCGTCTCGATCTGAGTCGCGATGCCGACGTGGCAGGTGTCGAGCTGGCAGCCGCGGCAGATCGTGCAGCCGAGGCTGACCATCGCCAGGGTGCCGAAGCCGACCCGGTTCGCCCCCAGGCAGTGCAGTTTGACGATGTCGTGGCCGGTCCGGTAGCCGCCGTCGGCCCAGATCTCGACCCGGTTTCGCAGCCCGGCCTCCATCAGCGCCCGGTGCACCGCGCGGGTGCCGATGTCGCTCGGCAGCCCGACGTGGCGCAGCGCGTGCTGGCGCGCGGCCCCGGTGCCGCCCTCGAAGCCCGAGAGGGTGATGATGTCGGCGCCGGCCTTGGCGATCCCGAGACCGATCGTGCCGATGTTCGGCACCACCGGCACCTTGACCGAGACCCGCACGTCCGGGTTGACGGTCTTCAGCTCGTCGATCAGCTCGGCAAGGTCCTCGATCGAGTAGAGGTCGTGGTTGTTGGAGGGCGAGATGAGGTCGGTGCCGGGCGAGGCGTTACGCGCGGCGGCGACCTTCTCCGAGACCTTCTTGCCGGGCAGGTGGCCGCCCTCTCCCGGCTTCGCGCCCTGGCCGATCTTGATCTCGGCGACGTAGGAGCTGTTCAGCATCTCGGCCGAAACGCCGAAGCGTCCCGAGGCAACCTGCTGCCCGCGCCATTTGCGGTAGCGCCCGTACATGTCGCGGATCTCGCCGCCCTCGCCGTTGATGCAGAGGACGTTGATCGATTTCGCCGCGTCCGCGTAGGCGCGGAAGGCCGGCTCGGACTGCGAGCCGAAGCTCATCGAGGAGATCACGATCGGGTAGTCGTGGTGGCCGACGCCGGCGTCGACGACACTGGGGTCCTTCAGCGGCTCCCTGTCACCCACCAGCCCCATGATGTGGCGCATCGAGATCGGGTTCTGCTTCTCCAGCTCCCGCACCTTCTCCGAATACTCCTCGTAGGTGCCGCTGCCGTTGGCGGTCGCGATCGCCGCCTTGTAGACCTTGGGGTAGAAGCGGAACGTCTTCGCCGGTTTCGCCGCCGCGTCGTCGCCGCTGAGCGCGTGCGCCCGCGCGTTGGTGTCCTCGTCGAGGTCGGCGAAGCCGGTCCCGGCCGCCTCGGAGGCGGCGTAGAACTCGGTTTGGAAGATCTCCGCCAGCTCCGGCTTGATCCCGATCGAGCTGAACTGGCGCGCGTAGCCGCGCACCTCGTGGATGCCGATCGTCGAGATCACTTTCTCGATCCCTTTGCGCAGCGCCGCGCAGAGGTTGGAGACGTCGTTCTCGTAGTCCTCGACGCAGATCACCTCGACCATCACGTACGGGCAGACGCCGTTGGCGCCGAGCCCGAGGGCGAGCATCACGTCGTGGACGTTGCGGATCGCCGCCGAGCGCAGGACGATCCCGCAGCGCCGCCGCAGGTTCTCTTCTCCGGGCTCGACTTTGAACTGCTTCAGCGCCTGGTCGACCGCCGAGACCGCCAGGTGCGGGTCGAGGTAGCGCCGCTCGGCGTCGTACACCGTGCGGTCGGTGAGGACCAGCAGCTCGCAGCCGCCGCGGACCTTCTTCACCGCCTCCTGCTTAACCCTCTGGATCGCGCCCTTGGTCGTCTCCGACTCGAGCAGGGAGATGTCGACCGCGGCGGCGCGGCCGCGGAACTCCTCCCAGAGGTCCTCGAGCAGGTAGGTGTCGTGGTCGCGGGCGATCGCCCGGTAGGTCTTGTCCGAGAGCGGCGCCAGGTCGTGGTGGCCGCCGAGGATCACCGGGAAGCCGGTTTCGACGGTGCCGGTGTCCTCGCCGGCGTTGTCGAGCGAGGGCCGCCGCCCGAACAGGGCGCGGGTCGAGAAGTGCTCCATCTCGCGTTCGCGGTCGATCGCCGGGTTGGTGACGACGGCGACCGTCTCCTTGAAGTAGTCGGCGAGGTTCTGCCGCTCGGGCGAGAGCGCCGCCAGCGGGCCGTCGTAGCCGAGCGAGCCGACCGGCTCGGCGCCGTTGGAGGCCATCTGCTGGACGAGTTTGACGTCGTCGCGCTGCCAGCCGAAGCCGGCGAGGACGCGGTCTGAGACCTTGACCGGCTCCTCGGGGCCGGCGTCGGAGTAGCCCGGGACGTCGTGGCCCTCGAGCGGGCCGCCGGTCTCCAGGGCGCGCTCGTAGCCGGCGACGGCCGCGGCGCCGTTGCGCTCGAGCCAGCGGTCGCGGACGATCCGCAGCATCTCGTCGTGCGGGTGCAGGGTCGTCCGGCGCTCGGCGCGGTCGATCAGCACCAGCACCTTCTCGCCGGGGGCGAGCGGCTTCGGCTCGGAGCTCATCTTGCCGACCGGCACCACCCCGGGCTCGGAGCTGAAGACGAAGTCGTCCTCGGTCTCCACCTGCCAGAGCGGTCGCAGGCCCATCGCGTCGGCGGAGAAGACGCACTCGTCGGTGTGGCGGGCGATCAGCGCCACCGGACCCTGCGCGAAGGGGCCCATCGTCTGGTGCAGGTACATGTAGAAGGCGTGCAGGTCGTCGGGGAGGTGGCGGATCTCCTCGACGATCGGCGGCACGACCGTCTCCATCGCCTCGGCGAGGCTGAAGCCCTCGCGGCTGACCAGGGTGTCGATCGTGCGGTTCAGGTCCTGCGAATCGGAGGAATCGGCCTGGATCGGGACCGCCAGCATCTTCGCCTCCTGGCGCAGCTGCTGGATCGTGTTGATCTCGCCGTTGTGGCCGAGGACCGAGAACGGCTGCACCCGCTTGAACGACGGCCAGGTGTTGGTCGAGTAGCGGTTGTGGCCGAAGCAGCCGATCGTCTCGAAGCGCGGATCGCGCAGGTCCGGGTAGTACTCGCCGAGCACCTTCGGCGCCCCCATCACCTTGTAGACGCAGGTCGTCGCCGAGAAGGAGGGGACGTGGACGTCGAGCGCCTGCTCGAGGTCGGTCATCAGGTCGAAGAGGACGCCGTCGCGGGTCTTCGCGTCGGGGACGAGTCCGGCGATCTGCCAGAAGATCGGCTCCTCCTCGCGCGCGGTCGGGCCGAGGGCGGGCGAGTCGACGACGCCGACCCGCTCGGCGAGCACGCGGAAGCCGCCTTCGGCGAGCAGCTCGCGGGCGTCGTGCTTGACCTTCTCGACGTCCTGGGAGCGCTCGACGAAGACGTGGGCGACGGCGAAGGCCTCGTCGGTGGCGAGCGAGGGGTCGTGGCCGCCGGACCGCACCTCCTCGGCCCAGATCTTGCGCGGGATGTCGACCAGGAGGCCGCAGCCGTCCCCCTCGCCGTCGACGTTGCCGGCGCGGTGGAGCATCTTCTGCAGGGCGGGAATCGCCAACTCGATCGGTTCGTGGCTCGGCATCGCGTCCCGGCGGACCGAGGCGTAGATGGCGCAGGCGTCCTTGTCCTCGACGCTCGGCGGCGAAACGCGGGGGCGGTAGGGGCGCTCTGGCGAATAGCGCTCGACGGGAGCGCCGCAATCGGACTGGGTCTTCAATTTTGACCTCCCGGGTTCCACGCCTTCTTCGAGCGGGCGCGCGACGGGTTGAACGAGTCCCGGAATTATAGGCGCGGCGGGAAACTCTCCCCCCAACTGAGCGGTTTTTCCTGCGTTATGCGGGAACTTCGGCGAGGCGTGTCGAGTTTGTGGTCCTATAGGACGACAAAGTCGACACGCCCTGGGCTCAAGCCCAGGACATCGGCTTATAGCCGCCCTCGGGCTGGACGCCGATCAGCAGCGCGGTGACCGGGGAGTCGGAGTGGTTGAGGATCTGCCGCTTCGCCGCCGGCTCGATCGAGGCGTAGGTCCCGGCCGGCGCCGGGTGCTCCTCGCCGTCGAGCAGCATCGTCGCCTCCCCCGCGAGGATCGCGTAGACCTCCACCTGCCCGCTCTGCGCCTCGTCGTGCTCGGGGATCTGCCCGCCGGGCGCGATCTCGACCAGGTTGTAGCCGAATGCCCCGGTGCCGAGGGCTTTGCGGGCGAGCAGCCAGGTGCAATCGCCCGACCCCTGCATCCGCTCGAAATCGTCGCTGTGCTTGATCGCGTAGTTCGTCGCCATTAGGTTCGACCATAACCGCGCATGGCAGATCAAGGCAAGGACTCACCGGAGGCATTGCGGGCGGCGATCGACCGCTACAACGTCGCCTGGAACGAGCACGACCTCGAGGCGATCATGTCGATGCACGCGCCGGACATGGTCTTCGACAACCACACCGCCGGCGAGTCGGCCGAGGGTGAGGCGGTCCGCGGCCACATCGCCTCGATCTTCGAGACCTGGCCCGACATCAATTTCACGACCCGCCGCCTCTACCTGCGCGAGGGCCTCGTGGTCCAGGAATGGACCGCGGTGGCCACGCACACCCAGACGATGCGCCGCGGCGACCTCGTCGCCGAGCCGACCGGCCACCGCGTCGAGTGGGACGGCCTCGACGTGATCCCTTTCGAGGGCGGCCTCGTCAAGCGCAAGGACGTCTATTCCGACAGCGTCTCGATCCTCCGCCAGGTGGGGCTACTGGATTAGCCGTGTCGAGTTTGTGCCCCTATAGGGCCACAAACTCGACACGGCGCATGCCTCAGAGGCTCCAGTCGGGCAGGAATGCGCTCTTGGCGAGTACTTTCCCCTTGCCGCCCGCGTAGGGAATGCTCATCACGTCGTGCTTGAGGCCGGGGTCGAAGCCGCCGGTGTAGCCGAGGACCTGGGTGCCGTCGCTGGAGAGGGCGGTGGCGACGAAGCCCTGCTCGCCCGCTTCGGCGACCGGCTTCTGGGCGCCCGTCTTCGGGTCGACCTTGACCGCGTAGCTCGTGTCCTGCCCCTCGAACTCGGCGAGGAGCTGGTTGCCGCTGGCCGACCAGTCGGTCGGGAAGAGACCCTGCAGCAGGGGATCGACCTTGGTGTGGGTGAGGCGCTTGACGCCCTTGCCGGTGGGGTCCATCAGGTAGAGCTCGTTCTTGGGGCCGTACTTGCGCTTGTTCGCGTCGAGGGTCTTGACGAAGACGATCTTCTGCGGGCCCCAGAGCGGGAACGAGGAGCGGTGGTCCCTGGTCAGCCGCACCGTCTTTTCGGCGGCGACGCTGACCGCTCCCGGCGGCAGGTACTGGACGCTGTAGACGTCGCTGCGGGGCGGGAACCTTTCGCTCCCCGCTTTCGCGTAGACGAGTTCCGAGCCGTCCGGCGAGAAGCCGAAGCCGCTGAAGAAGCCCTGGGCGACCACCCGCTGCATGCCGCTGGCGACGTCGATCACCACCAGCTTGCGCTTGCCGAGCTCGGGACCGCGCAGCGCCGCGATCAGGGTCGAGTCGGGCGACCACTGGAGGTAGAAGGGTTCGCGCCAGCCGACCATCAGCGTCCGCGCGGCGCCGCCCGCCGCAGGGGCCAGCTTCAGTTCCTGAGCGTTCTTCGCCCCCTGGTGCAGGTAGGCGACAGTGCTCCCGTCCGGAGAAACGTGCGGCGTTTCGCCGCTGTCCACTCTCTTCGCCCCCGAGCCGTCGTCGTTCGCCACGAATACCGTGGGATGGAACGGGTTGCGGACGTAGGCCAGCGTCGCCTGCGCGGCGGCAGGGACCGCGAGCAGCGCAGCAAGGACGAAAGCGGACAGGACGAGCGACAGCTTCCTCTTGATCAACATTCGCCGACTCTATCCCGGGCCGACGATGGCAGCGACGACGAGGCCGCCGCTGACGCCGAGGAACGAGACCACCCCCAGCGCCCGGTACCAGGCGCGCTTCTCGACGTCGGGGTCGAAGGCGAGCGGGACGAAGAGGAAGGGGTTGACCAGCGTGCCGAAGACGAGGGCGCCCGCAACGGCCTTCGGCAGGTCGGGGACCGCCAGCCCGACCCCGATCAGGATCAGGCCCATCATCACGTAGTCGAGGTGGACCTGGCGGATCCGCGCCGGGGCGACGACGCCGATCCGGCGCAGCCACCCAGGGCGCTCCTCGCGCACCACCATCGCCCAGCCCAGCAGGCCTCCGAGCGCCAGCTCGACGAGGCCGATCCTCACGACCCAGTCCATCTCAGAGCTCGGGAACGTCGGCGCCCAGCGGACTGAAGGGCAGGCGTTTGACCTCGGCCCAGCCGGCGCAGCGGTCCTCCAGCGCGGCCGCCACCTTGCCGGCCTCCTGCCAGGTGGTCCAGACGAGGACGGTCGGACCGGCGCCGGAGATCGTCGCGCCGAGGGCGCCGAGCTCCCGCGCCGAGTCGACGATCTCCATCGAGCGCGGGTAGAGCTCGCGGCGCCGCTCCTGGTGGATGCGGTCGTGGAGCCCCTGGGCGACCAGGTCGAGGTCGGCGCTGCGCAGGCCCAGCACCAGCGTCGCGGCGGCGGAGACGTTGGCGACGGCGTCGGCGAGCGGCAGCTCGGCCGGGATCGCCTCGCGCGCTCGCTCGGTCGAGACCTCCTCGGGCGGGATCACGGCGATTCCCTCCAGGCCCTCGGGCGGGTCGAAGCGCGCCGCGGCCGGTCCCTCCTCCCCGCTCCGGCAGACCACGAAGCCGCCGTAGATCGCCGCGGCGACGTTGTCGGGATGACCCTCGATCTCCGTCGCCCGCGCCAGCATCTCCTCCTTCGAGAGCGCCAGCTCGTAGAGATGGTCGGCCGCCGATAGCCCGGCGACGATCGCCGCCGCGCTCGAACCCAGCCCCCGCGCCAGCGGGATCTCGCTGCGCAGCCGGAAGGCGATCCCGTCCGCCGGCCGCAGGCTCTCGAACGCCCGCACGACCAGGTTGTCGCGCCCGGTCGAGACCTCCAGCCCGCCCGGGTCGAAGGAGAACTCGCCGCTCTCCTCCACCTCCAGCTCGAGGAACAGCGCCATCGCCGCCGCCATCGCGTCGTACCCGGGGCCGAGGTTGGCCGAGGAGGCGGGAACGCGGACGAGACGGTGACGAGCGGTCATCGGTACGAAATCCAGTACTGGCCAGTATTGAATTTCATACGGCTAGTCGAACACGGCCCGCTCGACGGCGGCGAGGTCGTTCTCGCAGTTGATCACCGACGGGGCTTTGGCGAGGGCGGTGTCGGGGTCCTTGAGGCCGTGGCCGGTGAGGACGCAGACGACGGTCTCGGGCTTGGGGGCGTCCTCGACGGTCGGCAGGCCGTGGGCGAGAAGGCCGGCGACCGAGGCGGCGCTGGCGGGCTCGCAGAAGACGCCTTCGTTGTCGGCCAGCCAGCGGTAGGCATCGAGGATCTGCTCGTCGGAGACCGCCGCGACGCGGCCACGCGAGGCGGTGAAGGCGGCCATCGCCTCCTCCCAGCGGGCGGGATTGCCGATCCGGATCGCCGAGGCGACGGTCTCGGGATGCTCGACCGGTTCGCCGCGCACCAGCGGCGCCGCGCCCTCGGCCTGGAAGCCGTAGAGGACGGGTCTCGAACCCGCGACCCCAAGCTGGTCGGCCTCGGACTCTTCCGACTGAGCCAACTCGGTGAAGCCGCGCCAGTAGGCGGTCACGTTCCCCGCGTTGCCCACCGGGATCGCCAAGGCGCCGGGCATCTCCCCCAGGTCCTCGACCACCTCGAACGCCCCCGTCTTCTGGCCTTCGATCCGGTGCGGGTTGACCGAGTTGACGAGCTCGATCGGGTGCTTCTGCGAGAGCTCTCGGACCAGCCGCAGGGCGTCGTCGAAGTTCCCCTGCAGGGCGACGACCCGCGCCCCGTGCATCAGCGCCTGGGCGAGCTTGCCGATCGCGATCTTGCCCTCGGGGACGATCACCGCCCCGCGCAGCCCCGCCCGCGCCGCGTAGGCGGCGCAGCTGGCGGCCGTGTTGCCGGTCGAAGCGCAGATGATCGCCTCGGCCCCGCGCCCCTTGGCGCGGGAGACCGCGACGGTCATCCCCCGGTCCTTGAACGAACCCGTCGGATTGAGCCCCTCGAACTTGAGATAGGCCCTGGCGCCGATCCGCTCCGAGAGCCGCGGCGCCTCGATCAGCGGCGTCGAGCCCTCGTTCAGGGTCACCACCGGGTCGTCGGGCTCGAGCGAGAGGCGGTCGCGGTAGCGGTCGATCAGTCCCGCCGCCATCAGTGGGTCCCCGCGATCACGCCGAGTACTCCTCCTCGATCACGCGGATCGAGCGCGGCGCCGAGCGCAGCTCCTCCAGCTCCGCCAGCGCCTCGACCGCGCTGGCGAAGTTCGACTCCAGGCACTCGTGGATCACCATCACCAGGCGCGCCTCGTCGCCGAATCCCCGCTGGACCACGCTCTTCACCGAGATCTCGTGGTCGCCGAGAACAGTCGCCACCCGCGCCAGCACCCCCGGCCGGTCGGCCACCTCGAGGTGCAGGTAGAAGGAGGAGCTGACGTCCTCGACAATCGGCAGCTCGACCCGCGTCTCGTGCACCGGCGCGTCGCCGGCCAGGATCGAGACCACGTCGCCGAGCACCGCCGAGGCGGTCTGCAGGCCCCCGGCCCCCGGCCCCGACATCGTCACCTCGGTGATCGCCGGCGCCTCGACCATCACCGCGTTGAACGGTCCCTCGATCGGCGCCAGCGGGTGGCCCGGATAGAGGAAGCAGGGGAAGACGCGGACGCTGATGCCGCCGTCGCGCCGTTCCGCCACCCCCAGCAGCTTCAGCGAGAGGCCCAGCTCCTTCGCGTAGGCGAGATCGTCGGGTTGGATTCCCTCGATCCCCTCGAATGCAACCTCCGACAGCGTCACCGGCGTGTGGAAGGCGAGGCGGGCGAGGATCGCCATCTTCGCCGCCGCGTCGGCGCCGCCGACGTCGTCGGTCGGGTCCGCCTCGGCGTAGCCGAGCTCCTGCGCCCGCGCCAGCACCTCGTCGTAGCCGGCGCCGGTCGCCGCCATCTCGGTGAGGATGAAGTTGGTCGTGCCGTTGACGATCCCGAAGACCTTTGAGATCTCGGTGACGCCGAAGCCCTCCTGGATCGTGCGGACGATCGGGATCACCGCCCCGACCGCAGCCTCGAAGCGCAGCTGCACCCCGCCCTCGCGAGCAATCGCGAAGAGCTCGTCGCCGTGCTGAGCCAGCAGCTGCTTGTTGGCGGTGACGACCGGCCTGCCCGCACGCAGTGCCGCCAGGACGTGCTCGCGTGCCGGTTCGGTTCCGCCCATCAGCTCGACGATCAGGTCCGAGTCCCGCAGGATCGACTCGAAATCCCCCTCACCGCGCGTCAGCACTCCGGAGATCTCCGGCCGCCGCCCGGTCGCCGAGGTGACCGCGTCCGCCCGCTCGTCCAGCAGCTCGGTGAAGGCGGCGCCGACCGTGCCGCGTCCCAGCAGCCCGATCCGGACCGGTTTGGAGCCCTCCGGGGCCATCGCCTACAGGTCCCTCGCGGTCAGGTCCTCGTAGGTCTCGCGACGGACGACCACGCGGGCCTCGCCCTCGCGGCAGAAGACGACCGGGGGGCGGGGCACGCCGTTGTAGTTGTTCGCCATCGCGTAACCGTATGCGCCGGTGGCCGGGGTGACGAGGACGTCGCCGACGGCCGGCGCGGCCAGCATCGCGTCGCGGACGACCACGTCGCCGGACTCGCAGTGCATGCCGGCGATCGTCACCAGCGTCTCGCGCGGGGCGGCGGCGCGGTCGGCGATCAGCGCCTCGTAGCGGGAGCCGTAGAGCATCGGCCGCAGGTTGTCGGACATGCCGCCATCGACCGCGACATAGGTTCGGACTCCCAAAATCTCCTTAATCGTGCCGACGCGATAGGCGGTGAGGCCGGCGTTGGCGACCAGCGAGCGGCCCGGCTCGACCAGGATTCGCACGCCGGAGCCGAAGACGTCGGCGACGCCGCGCACCTTGACGTCGACGTAGGCGTCGATCGAGGGCGGCTCGTCCTCGGCGGTGTAGGCGACGCCGAGGCCGCCGCCGACGTTGACGACCCGGCACCACTCGCCCGCCAACTCGCCCAGCGCCTCGATCGCCAGCTTGTAGGGCTCGAGCTCGAAGATCTGCGAGCCGATGTGGGCGTGCAGCCCGACCAGATCGAGCTTCTCGGAGGCGAGCACGCGCTCGATCGCCCGCGCCGCCAGCCCGTCCCCGAGCCCGAAGCCGAACTTGGAGTCGAGCTGGCCGGTGGTGATGTAGTCGTGGGTGGAGGGCTTGATCCCCGGGGTGACGCGGATCAGGACCCGTTGCGGTTCGTCGAGCAGCCGCTCGCAGCGCTCGATCTCGTCGAAGGAGTCGAGGATCAGATGGCGGATCCCGGCCCGGGCGGCGAAGAGGATCTCCTCGTCGGACTTGTTGTTGCCGTGCATGTGGATGCGGTCGGGGTCGAAGCCGGCCTTCAGCGCCATGTGCAGCTCGCCGCCGGAGGCGACGTCGACCGACAGCCCCTCCTCGGCGAAGAGCCGGTAGGCGGCCGTGCAGGGCAGCGACTTGCTGGCGAAGAGGACCTCGTAGTCGGCGCCGCGGCTCTCGAATGCCCCACGGTATTCGCGGGCCCGAGAGCGGATGTCGTCCTCGGCGTAGATGTAGGCGGGCGTGCCGAGGTCTTCGGCGAGGGTGATCACGTCGCAACCGGCTACCTCGAGATGGCCCTCCTCGTTGACCCGGCTGCCGCGCGGAAAGACCGACGATCCCGCGATCGGATCCCCGCTCACCGCCGCCTGTCCACTCTCACCCATCGGACCGGCATTGTGGCCGATCAGGGTCTGCGAAGCGTGTTCTCCTGTTCCTTTTGGTCGCTCAACAGGCAAAAGGAACAGGAAAGTCAGCGCTCCGAATGTCTCCTGTTCCTTTTGGTTCTATGGCGGCCAAAAGGAACAGCGAAAAGGGGTCGGCGTCATTTGCTGCCGACGATGCCTTCGACGGTTTTCGTCGTTTCGTCGACGGCTTTGCCGACCGGCGATTCGGGCCCGGCGACGCCGTTGACCGCTTCTTCGGTGGTGTCGGTGACGCCGGCTTCACCCAGGGCGCCGCCAGCGACGGTTTCGTCGACCTGGTTGACGGTTTCGTTGACCGTGCCGGCGGCTTTGGAGGAGGGCGAGGAGGTCGTCGTCGTTCCGCCACCTCCACTACTGGACGAGCCACCGCCACCGCTGGAGATCGTGCTACCGCCGGAGCCGCCGGTCGAACCCCCCGAGCCGCCGCTTGGAGCCGAGCCGCCTTCGCCGCCTCCCCCACCGGCAGGCCCCACTTCGCCGCCACCGGGCTCTTCGCTGCCGCCGCTGCCGCCGAGGCCGGTCGATCTACCTCCACCTTTTCCCGCAGCCGCACCGTTACCCCCCGCGGCCCCTCCGCCGGCTTCGCCGTTCGCCGCCACGGCTCCACCGCCGCCGGCCGGCGACGCCACCTCGGTCGCTTCCGAGACGGCTGGCCGGTCGCTCCCGCCGAGCAGTCCGGAGACCGGCCAGCCGCCGAAGACCTGCGTCGAAACGAGCAGGACGAAGACCGCGATGGCGACGGCGATCAGGCTCGCCCCCGACATCGCCCCCACCAGGTAGGTGCGCGCCTGACGAATCATCTGCTCAAGTTTTACCTATAGGTAGCCCATCGGGTCGGTCACGGAGCCGTTTATACGAACCTCGAAGTGGAGGTGCGGCCCGAAGCAGTATCCGGTGCAGCCCGTGTACCCGATCACCTCGCCCTGGCTAACCGACTGGCCGAGGGACACCGCGAAAGAGCTCTGGTGGGCGTAGCAGGTCGAGAGCCCGCCGCCGTGGTCGAGGCAGGTGTAGTTGCCGTAGCCGCCGCTTTCGGCCTCCGACTGCTGCAGGCTGACGGTGCCGGTGGCGGCGGCGCGGATCGGCGTGCCTTCGGGGACGGCGATGTCGATTCCCGGGTGGTACTCGTAGCTGCCGTTGATCGTCCGCGGGCCGAAGCCGGAGACGACAGGCCCGTCGACCGGCCAGATCAGCATGCCGCTGCCGCCCTTGATCGGCCCCGCCGGCAGCGGCGCCGAGCCGGTTTCGGCCAGCTGGGCGGCGATCTTGCCCTGGATTTCGCCGAGGTCGCCGTCGAGCTCTTCCGCGTGCCTGTCGATTTTTTCGAGCGCTGCTTCGCGATCGTGGCGGGCCGCCACCAGCTCGGCCTGGCGGCTCTGCAGCGCCGTCCGCGCCGCCGTCAGCGCTTTCTTTTCCGAGGCGATCGCGTCGCGGGCGCCTTCGATCCGGTTCTTGCTGTCGCGCAGGCGCGTCACCAGGCTCTTCACCTGATCCCGCAGGTCGCGCACCCGTCCCACGACCGCCTCGTCCATCCCGTGCAGGCGGTCGAGGTATTCGGCGCGGGCGGCGAGGTCGTCGAGGCTGCTGGAGCCGACGATGACGCTGATCACGTCCGGGCTCCCCGCCTCGTACATCGCCACCAGCCGTTCGCGCAGCGCGCTCAGCGCCCGCTTCAGATGCGCGCGCACGCGTGCCAGATGCGCCTTGGCGGTATCGAGCACGGCCACCGCCTTGTCGAGCTCGACCTGCTTGGCGGCAAGCCGTGCGCGGACCGCGGCCTCGCGGTTGCGGATGCCGGCGACCTCGCCGGTGAGGCGGTCGATCTTGTCCTTGTAGCGGGAGATCGTCGTCGTCAGGACGCCCTTGTGCTGTTCGACCTTCTGCAGCTGCGACTGCTTCGATTCCAGTTCCGTCTGGAGATCGGCAGCAGGAGCCGCCGGTGCGGCAATGAGCAGCATGAGAATTGCCGTCGCGGCAGCCAGAAGCGCCCCCGCAACGGACCGACTGAGGACCATCACTCCGAGGCTAACCAAGGCGATTGCTCAGCTCAGCCACCCAAAAAGGCCTGCAACTGGGCTTGCGCCGGAATCGAGGAGCGTGTCGAGGAGCCGGGGAAGGGGTTCGCCGGACCCTCCCCGCTGTTGTCCGCCGAACCCCTTCCCCGGCTCCCCACTCGCCTACTGACCGGGCGCATTCTCGACCCGCAGCAGGTCCTGGGAGGCCTCCTCCTCCATCTGGAGGGTGGTGTGCTCGATGCCGAAGTTCTCCTTCAGGGTGAGCTCCAGACGGCGGCGGATGAGGTCGCGGTCAGCGCCTTCGGCGACGACGACGTGGGCAGCTATGGCGCCGAAACCGGAGGTCACCGTCCAGACGTGCAGATCGTGCACGGAGCGCACTTCCTGCTCTTCACAGATTTGGCGGCCGACGGCATCAACGTCGATGTCGGCCGGCGCAGACTCCATCAGCACGTCGAAGGGCTCCTTGATCAGGCGCCAGGAGGAGGCGAGGACGAGAGCGGCGATCAGCAGGCCGACGATCGGGTCGATCACCGGCGAGCCGCCACCGACCACGAAAGCACCGGCGACGAGGACGCCAAGCGAGCCGAGGGCATCGGCGGCGCTGTGGCGCAGCACCCCCTCGAGGTTGACGTCCTTGCGGTGGCCACCGGCGAGGACGAGGGTGGCGGCTAGGTTGCCGGCGAGGCCTAGGGCGCCGAGCGCGAGGACTCCCCACCCGTCGATCCCCGGCGGGTTCGAGAAGCGACCGATCGCGGCTACGGCGATCCCGATGCTGACCGCGACCAGCAGCAGCCCGTTGACCAGGGCCGCCAGCACCTCCGAGCGCTGGTAGCCGAACGTGCGCTGTCCTCCCGCCGGCATCGCCGCCAGCCGGGCCGCGATCAGCGCCAGAACGATCGAGCCGACGTCGGAGAGCAGGTGACCGGCATCGGCCAGCACCGCCAGCGACCCGGTGAGGAAGCCGCCGATCGCCTCGGCGAACAGCAGCCCGACGTTGATCGCCAGCGCCACCAGCATCCGCCGCCGCGAGTCCTCCCGCCGCGCGTCCAGCGAATGCGTATGACCGTGCGGACCGTGCACGGATGCGAGCTTACGCCGCGACCGGCTCCTTTTTCACCGCCTGGTCGGCGACTTCGGCCGCGTAGCCGAGCTTCTCGGCGTATTCGCGCGCCTGCATCCGCGAGATGACCATCCGCTGGATCTCGGCCGTGCCCTCGAACAGCTGGTAGATCTTGGCGTCGCGGAACCACTTCTCCAGCGGGCAGTCGGTGGTCTGCGCGTAGGGGCCGACGAGGTCCATCAGCGTCGCCGTCGCCCACATCGTCACGTCGCCCGCCTTCAGCTTCGACATCGAGCCCTGGCCGCCGGTCATCGGCACGCCGTTGCGCCCCATCCAGGCCGCCCGCTGGACCAGCAGCCGCGCCGCCTCGATCTCGGTCGCGACGTCGGCCAGCGTCTGCTGGATGCGCTGCGCGCTCAGCAGCGGCACCCCGCCTTCTTCCTGCCCGTCGAGGTACTCGAGGGTCCACTCGTAGGCGGCCTGGGCGATCCCCAGCGCCGAGGCGCCGACCAGCGGCCTGGTGATCTCGAAGGTCGCCAGCGCGTCGGCGCCGCGCGACTTCTTCCCTTCGCGGCCGCGCTGCAGCTTCTTCTCGAGCTTCTCGTCGCCGCCGAGCAGGTACTCGGCCGGAATCCGGCAGTCGTCGAGGACGACCTCGGCCGTGTGCGAGGCGCGGATCCCGAGCTTGGTCTCCTTCTTGCCCTGCGCCAGGCCCGGCGTGCCCTTGGGGATGACGAAGGAGGCCTGGCCGCGGGTGCCGAGCGCCGGGTCGACGGTGGCGACGACGACGTGGACGTCGGCGATGCCGCCGTTGGTGATGAAGACCTTGGTGCCGTTGAGGACCCACTCGTCGCCGTCGCGCTTGGCGGTCGTCTTCAGGCTCTTGACGTCGGAGCCGGCCTGCGGCTCGGTCACCGCGTAGGCGCCGAGCTTGATCTCTTCGCCTTCGCCGAAGCACTCCGGCACCCAGCGGCCGATCTGCTCGGGGGTTCCGGAGGAGGCGATGCCGGCGGCGGCGAGGCCGGAGCCGCTGATCGCCAGGGCGATGCCGGCGCAGCCCCAGTGGAACTCTTCGGCAGAGATCACCTGCAGCTGCCCCTCCGGGTCGGAGGCGTTGCGCTGGATCGACTCGAGCCCGCCGAATCCCTGCCTGCGGGCCTCCTTGATCGCCTCCCAGGGAATGCTCTCCTCTTCGTCGTGCTTGCGGGCGACCGGCCGGATCACCTCGCGCGCGAACTTGCGGCAGCGCGCTTTGAACTCTTTCTGCTCGTCGTTCAGTGCGAAGTTCATCTTGTCTCCTCGAGGTTCCTCTCTCCCGGTGCCTGATTGACTGGTCAGTCAGCCAGTCCCCCGGAACTGTACTCCTTGAGCCAGCCGCTCGGTACGTTTCCCGGCGGTGATCCCGAAGCGGCCGATCAACGCCGACGTCCCCGCGCCGGAGGAGGAGACCAAACGGCTCGAGCCGGTCGAGCCGGCGCCGAAGCGCCGCGAGCCGAAGCCGCTCGCCCCGAAGCTGCTGGCGGGGTTGGCGGCGCTGGCCGTCGTCTTCATCGTCGTCGCGATCGTCGGCGGCAGCGGCGGCAAAGAGGAGAGCACGAGCGAAGGAGCGCCCGCGCCGGCGCCGGCCGCCACCAGGAACAGCGGCGGGGAATCGGCCTCCCAAACCTCCGAAGCGCTCGGCTACCCAAGCTTCGCGACCAACAACACGACCCGGATCGGCGGCTCCGACCCGGCTGCCAACGCAGCGGGGGCCGCCCTCGCGGTCTTCCCCTCCACGAGCTCTTCGCAACAGCCGGCCGCCGTCACCCTGGTCAGCGAAGAAGACTGGGCGGGAGCGATCGCCGCTTCCGTCCTGATGTCGGAACCAATCCGCGCGCCCCTCCTCTTCTCGCAGTCGGACGAACTTCCGGAAGCAAGCGCCGAAGCGCTCGCCGCCCTCGACCCGCGCGGCGCCAGGGCGACCGGCGGCGCCTCGCTCTTCGCGATCGGCTCGGTCGCCCTGCCGGACGGCGCCGGCAAGGTCACCCGCGTCGACTCCGGCGACCCGGCCGCCACCGCCGCCCAGATCGCCACCCTGCGCGACCGCCTCTTCGGCGGGCCGCCGGCCCACATCCTCGTCGCCTCCAGCTCCAGCCCCGGCTATGCGATGCCCGCCGCTGCCTGGGCCGCCCGCTCGGGAGACCCCGTCCTCTACGCCGAAGCCACGCAGCTGCCGGCGGCAACCGCGGCGGTGCTGAGAGAGCACCCAAAGGTCCCTGTCTACGTCCTTGGCCCGACCGCGGCGATCTCCGAAGGCGTCTTCAAGCAGATCGAGAAGGTCTCTCAGCGAGTCACCCGGGTCGCCGGCAAGGACCCGGTCGAAAGCTCGCTTGCCCTCGCCCGCTTCCACGACGGCAGCTTCGGCTGGAACGTCAACGATCCCGGCCACGGCTTCGTCCTCGCCCGCGGCGACTCGCCCGCCGACGCGGCCGGGGCGGCGGCGCTCTCGGCCTCGGGCACCTGGGGACCGCTGCTCCTCACCGACGACGCCGATACGCTGCCCAGGCCCCTCCGCAGCTACTTCCTCGACGTGAAGCCCGGATACGCCACCGACCCCACCCGCGCCTTCTACAACCACGTCTGGGTGATCGGCGACCAGGACGCGATCGGCGTCGACCAGCAGGCGGAAGTCAACGAGCTGACCGAACTCGCCAAAATCGGCGGCGAACCATGAGCGAGTCCGAGAACCCCGAGCTGCTCGGCGGCGCGAAGGAGCTGACCCCGGAGGACGTTCGCGCCCTCGCCGGCCCCGTCACTCCCCATTTCGCGCTCCAGGTCCGCAACCGCATCCGCCGCTTGATCGGCCCGCTGCCGGACGGGCACCCCGCGCGGGCCGAAGGCGAGCGCCAGATCGCCAGGCTCGAAGGCCTCGCCCAGCACAGCGGCGAGCCGCGCGACGGACTCGGGATCTCGCATTGAAGTACCTCGCGCCGGGCGTCTGGCGGCTGAAGGAGGTCCCGGCGCCGACGATCAACGTCTACCTCGCCGAGGACGTCCTCGTCGACGCCGGCCGCCGCTGGGACCGGCGCCGTATCCTCGGCGAGCTCGAGGGCCGGGAGATCTCCATGGTCGCGCTCACCCACGTCCACCCCGACCACCAGGGAGTGGCGAAGGACGTCTGTGAAGCGCGCGGGGTCCCTTTGGCGTGCCACGCGGACGACGTCGAGGCGATGGAAGGCAAGCGGCCGATCCAGGAGGCGGCTACGAGCAACCCGGTCAACCGGGTCATCCGGGCGATCTGGGAGGGCCCGCCCTACGAGGTCGAGCGGGTGCTGCGGGAGGGCGACGAGGTCGCCGGCTTCCGCGTCGTCCACGCGCCAGGGCACTCGCGCGGCGAGGTGATCTTCTTCCGCGAGAGCGACCGGGTGGCGATCTGCGGCGACGTGATCCGCAACATGAGCTACGCGACCGGCCTGCCCGGGGTCAAGGAGCCGCCGGACATCTTCACCTACGACCCGGCCGAGAACCGACGCTCGATCCGCAAGCTGGCCGAGCTGAACCCGTCGCTGATCCTCCCCGGCCACGGCCCCGCCGTGACCGACATCGGCGCCTTCGAGCGCTTCGTCTCCTCCCTCCCCGGGTAGCCGGCCGCTCCGACCCGCATCCCCGCCGGTTACTTGATTTCGGGTACTCGGCCACGACAGCTGGCGATCCAGCGGCTGAAGATGAAGCGCGACTTCCAGGGGCTGGTCGGCAGCGCGATCCTCGCGGTCGCGGTGACGACGATCATCTGGGCGATGGGCGGAGGCGGCGAATACTGGCCCAAACGGGGATGAGTCCGCCGAGACCGTAGAAATGCGCCTATACGACGCATTTCTACGGTCTCGCGTTGCCAGCCAGGGGACGCCCTCGGCCCGGAGCAGCGCCCGCTGGCGGCCGCCCTTGGCGAGCGAGCCGTCGGCGCGGACCACGCGCCACCAAGGGAGGTTCGGCTCGTCGACGTGGAAGAGGACCGTCCCGACGAACCGCGGCGCCCCGGGCGAGACATCGCCGTAGGTGCGAACGAACCCTTCAGGGATGGAGCGCACCCGCTCCAGAACCTCGAACTCGCGAGTCCGCGAAAAGTCCGCCTCAACCGGACCCTTCGCGGACTCGCGGCTCACGCCGCCGGACCGAAGGCGTCGATGATCCGGTTCTGGAACTCGCTCAGCTCCGCGGGCGAGATGAAGTAGGTGGGCGGGGTGAGGAAGAGGCCGTCGGCCCGCTCCGCCGTCGCCTCGACGCGGGCGCGGACCTTGTCGAGGGGGCCGGCGGCGCAGTAGGCCTCGACCATCTCGTCGCTGATCGCGGCGGGGACGGCGGCGAGGTCGCCGCGGCGGAAGGCCTCCCCCGCCGCGACGGCGTTATCGGCGAAGCCGTGCATCTCCCAGAGCGGCATGTAGGTCTTCACGGTCGCGTAGAAGGAGATCGTGCGGCGGGCCATCTCCAGCGCCCGCCCCTCGTCCTCGTCGATCGCGCAGCAGACCGTCGGCAGGAAGTCGAAGTCAGAACGGTCGCGGCCGGAGCGCCGCAGGCCCTCCTCGAAGCCCGGCACGACCACCTCGTCGATCCACTGCAGGCTCTGGATCGGGTGGCCGATCAGCCCGTCGGCGACGTCGCCGGCCATCCGCGCCATCCCGGCCTGGACGGCGGCGGTGTAGATCGGCACCGCCTCGCGCGGCGCCGGGTGCGGCCGCACCCAGCCCTTGATGTCGAGGTCGTAGTACTCCCCCTCGTAGCGGATCGGCTCGCCGGCGCTCGCCTGGCGCATGATCAGCCGCGTCGCCTCGATCGCCTCGCGCAGGTGCGGCGCCGGGCGGCCGTAGTCGGCGTTGTGCCAGGTCTCGTTCAACCGCTTGACCCCGGCTCCCATCCCCAGCCGGAAGCGGCCGCCCGACATCTCGTCGACGTCGAGTGCGCTGACCGCATGGATGAAGGGGCTGCGGGTGAAGGCCCAGACGATGCCGGTCGCGACGCCGATCCGCTCCGTCTTCGCCGCCAGGTAGGTGGCCTGGGTGACGGCGCTGCGGAACAGCTCCGGCGCCCAGACGCACTCGACGCCCGCCGCCTCGGCCCGCAGCGTCTCCGCCTCGAGGTCGGCGACCGAGGTGCCGATCGCGGCGACGGAGATGCGGTCGAGGGCGCTCATCGCCCCGACACCCCCTTCCGCTGTGCCTTATCCCCACATGGCAGGGGAAAGGAACAGCGGAACGGCTCGGGGGTTCCGTTCACGCCGAGGCCGGCTCGGCGACTCCGGCGGCCAGCACCGCGTCGGCGACCCGCTCGCGGTGCCACTTGGCGTCGCCGAAGGTGGCCGCGTTGGCGCGGCCGCGCTTGAGGAAGAAGTGGAGGTCGTGCTCCCAGGTGAAGCCGATCCCGCCGTGGGTCTGGATCGCCGCGTCCGGCACCCGCCAGCCGGCGTCGGAGGCATACGCCTTGGCCATCGAGGCGGCCAGCGGCAGCGACTCCGGCTCGGCGTCCGCCGCCCAAGCGGCGCCGTAGACGGCGGAGCGGGAGTTCTCGGTCTCAAGCAGCATCTGCGCGCAGCGGTGGGAGACCGCCTGATAGGCGCCGATCGGCCGCCCGAACTGCTGGCGGTCTTTGGCGTAGGCGACCGACATGTCGAGCGCTCGTTGCGCCACCCCGGTCGACTCTGCCGCGATCGCGACGCAGGCGCGCTGGAAGACGGGCCAGTAGTCCTCGGCGTCGCCAGGCAGGGTGTTCTCCGGAGCCACGCGCACCCCCTCGAGGCGCACCGAGGACAGCCGCCGGGTCAGGTCGATCGACTCCTCCGGCACCACGGTCACGCCCTCGGATCCCTTCTCGACGATGTGGCGCCGCCCGTCGGCAGTGGCGACGAGGAAGAAGTCGGCGCTCGCGGCGTCCATCACCAGCGTCTTTTCGCCGTCGAGGACAAGGCCCTCGCCATTACCTTCGGCCATCATCGCGAACGTGTTCGGCTCAGCCGGCGCCCCCGCGTCGACCAGCGCGGGCGCCCCGCGCAGCTCGCCCGCGGCCAGCGGTGCCAGCCAGCGCTCTTTCTGCTCGTCGGAGCCGGCGAAGGCGAGCGCCAGCCCGGCGATCGTGCTCGAGAGCAGCGGCGAGGGGGCGCAGACGTAGCCCATCTCCTCGAAGAGGACGGCGAGGTCGACGATGCCGAGCCCCTGGCCGCCCCACTCCTCCGGCAGTGCCAGGCCGGCCCACCCGAGCTCGGCCATCTCCTGCCAGCCGGCCTCGTCGAAGCCGCTCTCGCTCGCTGCGATCTCGCGCAGCCGCTCCGATTTCAAGCGCGAGGCGAGGAAGTCGTGGGCGGTCGACTTGATCGCCTGCTGCTCGTCGGTGAGGTCGAAGTACATGTAAGAACGCCTGCTCTATCCCTGCTAGCGCAGACGCGGCAGGCCCAGGACCCGCTCGGCGATGATGTTCTTGAGGATGTCGGTGGTGCCGCCCTCGATCGAGTTGGCACGGGAGCGGAGGAAGCTGTACTGCCAGGCCCCGCCGGCGACCGCGTGCTCGGATCCGCGCGCCAGCAACGAGTAGGCGCCCTCGATCTCCAGCGCCAGCTCGGTCAGGTCCTGGTTGATGTCGGCCCACTGCCACTTGCCCAGCGAGCCCTCCGGCCCGGGGATTCCCGACTGCATCGTCTTGGTCAGGCCGCGGTAGGCGTTCAGCCGCATCGTCTCGACCTCGATGTGGAGCTGGGCGATGCGCTGGCGGAAGCAGGGGTCCTCAGCCGCGGTGCCGCCGTTCGCCGGCGTGTCCCTGGCCAGCTTGCCGA
Organism: Solirubrobacterales bacterium; assembly: GCA_035760065.1. GTDB lineage: Bacteria > Actinomycetota > Thermoleophilia > Solirubrobacterales > 70-9 > VAYN01. The sequence continues at coordinate 19,398 of DASTTQ010000005.1, read as the reverse complement.
GCCGGCCGAGGCTGTTCTGGATCTGGGAGATCGCGCCGAATGCGAGCCCGGCGCGCTCGTTCATCAGCGTCGTGATCGCCACCGCCCAGCCGTTGCCGACGCCGCCGACGACGTTCGCGTCGGGCACCCGCGCCTCCTCGAAGAAGACCTCGTTGAACTCGCCCTCGCCGGTGATCTGGACCAGCGGCCGGGTCTGCACTCCCTCCTGCTCCATGTCCACCAGGAAGTAGGTGAGGCCCTGGTGCTTCGGCGCATCGGGGTCGGTGCGGGCGACCAACATGCACCATTTCGCGTACTGGGCGAAGGTGGTCCAGACCTTCTGTCCGGTGACGACCCATTCGTCGCCGTCCTTGACCGCGCGCGTCTTCAGCGAGGCGAGGTCGGAGCCGGACTCGGGCTCGGAGAAGCCCTGGCACCAGATCTCCTCGCCGGTGAGGATCGGCTCCAGGTAGCGGGCCTTCTGCTCGTCGGTGCCGTGGGCGATCACCACCGGGCCGCCCATCGCCAGCCCGAGCACGTTGGCCGGTGGCGGCGCTTCCTGGCGCGTCGCCTCCGCGGCGAAGATCGCCTGCTCGATCATCGTCGCGCCGCGGCCCCCGTACTCCTGCGGCCAGGAGATCCCGGCCCAGCCGGCCTCGTGCAGCTTGCGCTGCCAGTCCCGGCGGAAGGCCATCACCTGGTCGAGTCCGGCCTCGGGCTCGGCGCCGGGATGGTTCTCCTGCAACCAGCCGCGAACCTCGTCGCGGAACTCCTCCTCCGATGGCGACAGCGTCAGGTCCATCGCCGCGCAGCATATAGGGGGAGGCTGGCCGAGCGGCCAGGAAACCCACTGAACGGAGCTCGCACACGAGGGCAGGTCTTCAACCGATGAAGCACTCTTCCAAGTGCACGTCGTCGGACATTTCGATAGCCCGATAGAACACGTACTTGGTCCCCAACCCGCGCAGGGCTTGGTGGTCTTCTTCCCCTTCCTTGATCCCGTCTTCCATCGCTTCGAGGAACATCTCAAGGCGTCTTCTGCCCACCACGGGAAGTTCCAGCGCCCGCAATTCGCGCACCTCTTTCTTCCGCACCGGGATCACGATTTCCGCGGCAACCTTGTTCATGAACGCGTTGCGGTTGACGTTCTTCGGGATGTGCTTGCCCCCCGCGTACCTGCTGTAGACGGCGTCGATGGCCGTGGTGCCCTTCGTGCAGATCGCCTTCGCCTGCTTGAGGAACGCAGCTCGGCTGATCGTGTCGGAGCCACCCCCGGAACCGCAAGCGACAAGCGCGAACGTCAACGCCAACGTGGTCGCGACCACGGTCAGTCGGCGGACGGCTTTCATTCTCATGCCAGCCAGCACTTTCGGAGGCCATACGCGAGACCGACGCGGTAGGCCCTCGCGAAGGCGTAGTCGGAGCCACCGGCAAGGAGCGAATGGGGGTCTTGTTTCGCTCGCCGTATTCCTTCCTCCATCGCGTCGAGCATCGCTCCCCATTGTTCTGCCCCTTCCGCCGGCAGTCCCAGCGCCCGTAACAGGCGAAGCTCCTTGATCCGCACCGGGAGGACGTCTTCCATCGCTCCGCGGTAATCGTCGTCCCGATGTTCGGAGAGGAAGCGTTCTTCGTTCGCGTGGATTTCTTCGTTGCCCTTGTCGCAGATCACGTTGCCTTTCTTCAACAGCTGCGCCTTGGCAATCGACCCGGTCGCGTCAGTCGAATCCCCGCCGCCACCGCAGGCGGAGAGGAAACAGGCAAGGGCAAGCAGCGCGCCCGCCACGGCTTTCACATTTCTCCCACACATCTGAATGCTCGGAGAAAATAGCCTATTGGTCAGAGCCCGGCAAGTAACCGGCCCGATCGTTCCGAGGCCCGCATGCAGCGGGCCTCGACTACACCCGCTGGATCAGCGTTCCCGTCCCGAGGCCGCCGCCGCAGCACATCGTCACCAGGCCCATCTCCGTGTCGGTGCGCTCCATCTCGTGCAGGAGCGTGGTGATCAGGCGGGCGCCGGTCGATCCGAGCGGGTGCCCGAGGGCGATCGCTCCCCCGTTGACGTTGACCCGGTCCATGTCGGGTTCGAGCTCGCGCCGCCAGGCGCCGAGGACCGAGGCGAAGGCCTCGTTGATCTCGACCAGGTCGATGTCGTCCATCTTCATCCTGTTGCGCTCGAGCAGCTTGCGCGTCGCTGGGATCGGGCCGGTCAGCATGATCACCGGGTCGACGCCGACCGTGGTCTGGTCGAAGATCCGCGCCCGCGGCGCCACACCCAGCTCGTCGGCCTTTTCGCGGCTCATCAGCAGCACCGCGGCGGCGCCGTCGGAGACCTGGGAGGAGTTGCCGGCGGTGATCTTGCCGTCCTCCTTGAAAGCCGGCTTCAGCTGCGAAAGCCCCTCGAGCGTGGTCTCGCGCAGGCCCTGGTCGGTGACATAGGTGTCGCCGTTCACCTGCATCGGGATGATCTCGCGCTCGAAGCGGCCCTCCTCGGTCGCCTGCTGGGCGAGCTGCTGCGAGCGGACGCCGATCTCGTCGAGCTCGGAGCGGCTGATCTCCCACCGGTCGGCGATCATCTCGGCCGAGAGGCCCTGTGGGATCAGGTCGTAGCGCTCCATCAGCTCGGGCGAGAAGGCCAGCCCGTGCTCCTCCATCACCGAGTAGGAGTCGGCGAAGGAGATGTGTCCCATGTGCTCGACGCCACCGCCGACCGCGACGTCGTGGACTCCGGAGGCGACCAGCGCCGCGGCGAAGTTGACCGCCTGCTGAGCCGAGCCGCACTGGCGGTCGACGGTGGTGGCCGGGACCTCCTGCGGCAGGCCGGCCTCGAGCCAGGCGTTGCGGCCGATGTTGAGGCCCTGCTCGCCGAACTGCTGGACGCAGCCGGCGACGACGTCGCCGACCTCGTTCGGGTCGATCCCGGCCCGGTCGATCAGCGCCTTGTAGGTGCGCGCGAGGAGGTTGGAGGCATGGAGGTCCTTGTAGTAGCCCTTCTCCGGGTGGCCGCGGCCGATCGGCGTCCGAGCCGCCTCGACGATGACGACTTCCCGCCCTCCGAACTTGCCGCTGCCGTTGTCCATCCGATGCCCTCCGTCGTTGAAGATCTTCCCTCAGGGTAACCGATTGACTGGTCAGTCAGCCAAAGCCCAGCGGGAAGCGGACGTGTCTGACTTGAAGCCCCATATAGAGGGCATGAAGTCAGACACCCCCGCGCGGCATCGGCCCCTCGCGGCGTGATAGAAGCCCCGGCCAATGAGCGCTAATCAGGGGTACACAAGTCCGGGGATCGCGGGCAGCGGGGCGATAGCCACGGGCCTTGCCGCGGTCTCGACTACCACCGCGGACACGATCCTGCTTGCCCGCAGCGAGGCTTCGGCCTGGCGGGCGGAGGAGAAAGTGGTCGCCGCTTGCGCCAAGATCGATGGCGCCGACCCCTCGCGGCTGCGGGTCACCACGGACGCCAAGGACCTCGCCGACTGTGACGTCGTCGTCGAGGCGATCGTCGAGCGGGTCGAGCCGAAGGGGGAGCTGCTCGGCACGATCGCCGAAGCCTGCCCGAACGCCGACCTCGGGACGACCACCTCCTCGCTCAGCATCGCCGAGATCGCCGCGGCGGCCGGCACCGACAAGCTCTTCGGCTTCCACGTCTTCAACCCGGTGCCGCGGATGGCCCTGGTCGAGGTCTGCATCCCCGACGGCGCCGCCGGCGCGCGCGAGAAGGCGCTCGCCTGGTGCGCCGCGCTCGGCAAGACCGCGGTCGAGGTCCCCGACCAGGCCGGCTTCGTCGTCAACCGCCTCCTCTTCCCCTTCCTCTTCGACGCCGTTCGCCTGGTCGAGCGGACCGGCATGGAGGCGGGCGAGGTCGACACCTGCATGAAGCTCGGCGCCGGCCACCCGATGGGTCCGCTCGCCCTGCTCGACTTCGTCGGCCTCGACGTCGCCAAGGCGATCGGCGACGCGCTTTACGCCGACTCCGAAGAGCCGACCCACCGCCCCCCCGGCCTGATCGAGGAGATGGTCGGCCTGGGCAAGCTGGGGCGCAAGTCAGGCGCCGGGTTCTACCCGTACGACTAGGCCGCCTTGTGCTTCCCGGATAGGTCCCAGATCACGTCGGCCTCGGAGATGTTCTGACGGCGAGCGACGATCTCGACCTCTTCCCAGGGAAGCTCAGCCTCCGGTAGGTCGTCCCAGCGGGCGAGGTCGATGGCCTCGATCGCCCCCCTCAGCGCCGGGCCGAGATGCTCCTCGGAGCGCAGCAACGCCCTCAGGACCTCGAGCTGCTTGTCGGTCAGGCGTACAACCCACATCGCGAACCTCCAACATCGAGCTGATCGGGGTTGCCCGGAGAAGCTAGGCCGCGGGGCGGACGGAACGGCGGCTGATCCGCACCGCCTCGATCCGGTTCTCGCGGACGGCCTCGACCCGGATCGTGTAGCCGTCGACGCTGACCGAGTCGCCGCGCTTGGGCAGCCGCCCGAGCTCGCCGAAGACGAAGCCGCCGATCGAGTTGTAGGCGTCGCTGTCGGCCGGCAGCTCGATCCCGGCATCCTCGAGGTCGCCGAGCGAGACGTGGCCGCGAACGAACCAGTCGCCGTTGGTGAGCTTCCGCAGGGCGGCGGCGCGGGGGTCGGTCTCGTCCTCGATCTCCCCCACCACCTCCTCGAGGATGTCCTCGACGGTGACGATCCCGACCGTGCGCCCGTACTCGTCGACGACGACCGAGAGCGAGGTGCGCTGCACCTGCAGGTCGTGGAGGAGGTCATCGAGCGGGCGCGTCTCGGGGACGATCAGCGCGTCGCGGACGACGGTCTCCAGCGGCGCGTCGGGCCCCTCGCTCATGTAGAGCCGGGCGAGGCTGTTGTTGTGGACGATCCCCTTGACGCGGTCGCGGTTGTCGTCCTCGATCACGACCAGGCGGGTGTGGCCGGAGGTGACGCAGCGGCGCAGCGCCGCCTCCACCGTCTCGGAGGTGTCGACGGTGATCACCGCCGGGATCGGCGTCATCACCTCGCGCGCCTCCTGCTCGTGGAGGTGGAAGACGCCGCCGAGCATCCCGGCCTCGCCGGGGTCGAGCGTCCCCCCCATGCGGGAGCTGTCGATGATCTGCTTCAGGTCCTCGGAGGTGTGGTGCTCTTCCAGGTCTTTGGGGTTGACGCCGAAGAGGCGGACGACCCAGTTGGAGAACCAGCTCAGCCCTTTGGTCACCGGCGTGGTGGCGATGGCGAACCAGCCGAGCGGCCGCGAGACCCGCCGCGCCGTCTTCTCGGCGTTGGCGATCGCCAGCATCTTCGGCACCTGCTCGCCGATCGAGATGTGGACCGCGGTGACGAACGCGAAGGCGAGCGCGAGCGAGAGCCCGGCGGCGACCTCGTGCGAGAGGCCGCCGAAGAGCGGCTCCAGCAGCTTCGCCAGCGACGGCTCGCCGAGGAAGCCGATCCCGATCGAGGCGGCGGTGATCCCGATCTGGCAGGCGGAGAGGGATTCGTCGATGCGGTCCAGTTGCTCGACCACGGCCTCGGCGCCGGCTTCGCCCTCCTCGGCGGCCTGTTCGATCTTGCCGCGGCGGCTGCGGACCAGGGCGAACTCCGCCGCGACGAAGAAGCCGTTGATCGCGATCAACAGCAGCAGGAGGACGAGCAGCAGGGCGGTCATCGGCTATGCGACCCGGTACTTCGGGCTGGGGCGTCGTCGGCCATGCGGCCACGTGAATATAGCCCGCCGAGGCGCGCCTCCGACGCAACTATCGTCGCTCTGGTGCGATATTGACTTAACAATGCGAGTCGCAACGCTCAGCGAGATGCTCGAAGAGGTCGTTCGGCTGGGCGAGGCGACGGGCATGGAGGACCACGCGCATGAGCTGCGCGGCGAGCTCGAGGGGCGGCTCGCAGCGGTTCGGGCCGCCATCGCCGGGACCGGCTCGCCGCGGGTGATCGCCCTGCGGCGGCTCGACCCGCCCCGGGTCGGCGGCTTCTGGATCCCCGAGATGATCTCGATCGCCGGCGGCGAGGACGTCGCCGGCGACCCGGGCCTGAACCCGCCCAAGGTCGGCTGGGGCGAGATGGAGAGCCTGCGCCCGGACGTCGTCGTGGTGATGCCCGAGGTCCCGCTCCCGGCGGCGCGGGCGCAGGCGATGGAGCACTGGGAGCGGATCGCGGCGCTCGGCGCGGCGCGCGTCTTCGCGGTCGACGGGACCGTGTTTGCCGACCCTGGACCGCGCCTGGTCGACGCCGTCGAGCTGCTCGGCCACATCCTCCACCCCGACCTGGTCGACGCGCCCGGGAACGTCGGCTTCCTGGCGCTGCGGGCGCCGGTGCCGCGCGAGCGTTGAAGGGCCCGACGCGCGGGGCGGTGGCGGGGGTGACCCCTCCGTCACAAATTTTGGGAGGTTCCTCCGGGGTCACCCCCGCCACCCGTCAGGCCACGGCTAGGGATCCGACCACGGACACCACGGCGACGGCGATCATCGCTATGTACTCAGCTAGTTGGTGCTGTCGGCCGAGGTGGCCGCGCTCGCCGGCGACGATCGCCAGGGCGCAGACGACGCCGCCGACCAGGCCGCCGATGTGGGCGCCGACGCTGATGTGCGGGTAGAGGAAGCTCCACACCAGGTTAAAGACGATTAGGAAGCCGATCTCCCCAGCGAGGGCATCCATGCCGCGGCCCCGAGCGATCACGAAGACGGCCCCAGCGAGACCGAAGACTGCTCCCGAGGCGCCAAAGCTGAGCGCGTTCGGCTCGGCCACAAGGGCGCCGAACGAACCGGCCAGCAGCGAGGCGAAGTAGAGGGCGAGGAAGCGCGGCGTTCCCAGCGCCGGCTCGAGCAATCGTCCGAGCAGGAAGAGCAGAAGCATGTTGAACCCGATGTGCATGATCCCGCCATGTAGGAAGCCGCTGGTGACGAGCCGGTACCACTCGCCTTCGGCGACCGAGGAACCGAGGAGAGCGAAGTTTTCGATGAATCGACTGATCCCTAGCTGGTACAAGCCGCCGGCCCCCTGCGCGATCTCGACCAGGAAGACGAGAACGTTGATCGCGATCAGCACGAAGGTCGCCGGCGCGGCCTCGAAGCCCGTACGGGCGCCAGTGGGGTTGCGCACGACGCGCGTGCGCTGGCTCGCACACTCCGGGCAGCGCATCCCGACCGGGGTCGGGGTCATGCACTCCGGGCAGATCGGCCGCCCGCAGGAGGAGCAGGAGACGCCGGTCTCGCGGTTGGGGTGGCGGTAGCAGGTCTGGGTGCGCGTTTCGGCCATCGGACTGCGGAGCCTACAATCGCGCGCGATGGAGCCCGCGAGCCCCGCCCGCCTCTACGCCGCCGCCGTCGGCGCGCTGCTCGTCGTCCTCGGCATCGCCGGCTTCTTCTACGATGCCTCCTTCACCGCGCTCGACGACCTCGAACCGGCGCTCGGCGCCCTCGAGGTGAACGCCTGGTTCAACCTGCTCTACGTCGTCACGGGAGCAATGGGCCTGCTCGTCGCCGGCGTTTCCTCGCGGTCGTACGCGCTCTCGATGGGACTCTTTTTCACCGTGCTGGGGATCCTCGGCCTCGGGACCCAGGGCCTGCACCTGGCGATCGGCCTGCTCGGTCTCGCCGCCGTCGCCGGGACCCCCCGGTTGCGTGGTTCCAAGCGGACGAAATCCGTCCGAAAGGAACCGCGGAGCTCAGAAACGCGAGCGAAGCCCGCCGGCGAGCGAGCGTAGGCCGCTCCGGCTTTTCTGGCGGCTGCGCCGCCGCAGCTCCAGCAGCACCAGCGCTCCCGTCGCCGCCCCGCCGGCGCCGACGGCGACCACCGGCCGCACCCAGTTGCGCGGGTCGCGCAGCGCCCGCAGCTCGCTCTCGGAGAGCTCGGCGGCCCAGTCGGAGAGCTCCTCGGCGGCGGCCTGGGTGATCGCCGCCATCGTGTCCTCGAAGCGCGCCGAGAGCCGCTCCGGCGGCTCGATCGGCCGCAAAGCGTCGCTCAGCAGCTGCTCGACGTCCCAGGTCGAGCCGCTGAGGGTCTCACTCGGGTCTCTCATCTTCCATCTCCTCCTGCAGCTGCTTGATCGCGCGGTGGATCAGCACCTTGGTGGCGCCGTCGGAGCGGCCCAGCGCCCGCGCGATCTCGCGGTTGTCCATGCCGAGGGCGAAGCGCATGATCAGCGCCTCGCGCCTGTCGTCGGGAAGGTGGTCCAGGTGCGCCATCACCTGCCGCAGCTCCTCGCGTCCCTCGGCGATCTCCTCGGTGTCGTGGCGGGCGGCGATCGGGTCGGCGCTTTCCAGCGGCGTCTGCGGCCGCCGCGAGCGGTCGCGGTAGTAGTTGCTGGCGAGGTTGTGGGCGATGCGGATCACCCACGGCCGCAGCGGCCGCCCGTCGGACTCGCGCCGCGCCCGGTCGAAGTGCCGATAGGCCTGGAGAAACGCCTGCTCGGTCAGGTCCTCGGCGTCGTGGTGATTCCCCACCCGGTAGCAGGCGTAGGAATAGACGTCGCGCAGATGCGTACGGTAAAACTCCTCGAAGGCGCGGTCGAGGTCCGCCTTGGCCGCCGGAGCCAGCTCGGCCGGCTCGACGTTCTGCGCGGGGTCGCTCACCGGCCAAGCCTAACCCCGCCCTCATCAGGCGGCCCTCCTCTGGCGCTCGACCGCTCGCAGACTCGCGATCCACTCCTCGGCGTTGAGCTCGCCGCGGATCAGGGCTGCGAGATCGGAGAGGGCAGCCGCCTCGGCGCCGGAGGCGGCGAGGGCCGCGGCCAGCAGCGGCACCGTGTCGAGCCCCTCCGAGGTCTGGCCGATCTTGCCGGGGATCTCCTCGGCCGGGGTGCCGGTGCCGAGCAGCTCGCCTGCGCGCCGGTTGCGGCCGTTGGGCGCCATCATCGTCGCGGTCAGGTCGCCGACCCCGGCGAGGCCTGAGAAGGTCTCGGGGTCGGCGCCGCGGGCGATGGCGTGGGCGACGCACTCGCGCCAGATCGCCGCCACCGCGATCCCGGCGGCGTTGAGGCTGTGCGGCTCGGCGGCGGCGGCGGCGAGAGCGGCGGCGTTCTTCGCGGCGCCGGCCATCTCGACCCCGATGACGTCGTGGGAGCGCTCGCAGACCAGCCCCGCCTTGTCGAAGACCTCGCCGATCTGAGTCCGCAGCTCCTCGTCGGCCGAGCCCAGCACCAGCGCTGCCGAGCCGGAGACCGCCTCGCGCGCGTGGGCCGGACCGCCGAGGCAGGCGATCGCCCGCGCGCGGACGCGTTCGTCGACGTATTCTGAGGGCAGCTGCCCGCCGGGCGCGATAACCCCCTTGGTCAGCATCAGCACGGCGCTCCGCGAGCTGACCCGGTCGGCGATCGCCCCGACCGCCTGCGGCAGTTGCGCCGAGGGAATCGCCAGGCAGATCAGGTCGAGCCCGGCGAGCTCGATCGCCGAAGCGGCTCGCACGTCGATCGACTCCGGCAGCGGCACTCCGGGCAGGTAGCGCTTGTTCTCGCCGTGGGCGATCAGCTCCTCGACCCGCTCGGGCGTGCGCGCCCCGAGCTGGACCTCGAGGCCGCCGCGGGCGAGCAGGACCGCGACCGCGGTCCCCCAGCTGCCGGCCCCGATCACCGCGGCGCGGCGCATCGGCGGCAGGCCGCCCAGGTCTTCCCACTGCAGGAGGACGTTGGGCCAGATCCGCGCGGTCACCGTTTCCGCCAGCGCCGGGGAGGGCTCCTCGGCGCGGGGAAACGTCATCGGCGGGCCGAGCCGCACCTTCACCTTCTTCGGCCGGATGCGCCAGCCGCGGCGGACGTGTTCGGTGCCGAGCACGGCGGTCGGGATCACCACCGCACCAGTCTGCAGGGAGAGGCGGCCGACGCCCCGCCTGGGCTCGGAGAGCGTGCCGCGGCGGATCCGGGTGCCCTCCGGGAAGAGGCAGACCGCGCCGCCGCGTTCGACGATCATCCGCGCGGTCAGCATCGATTCCTCGTCCGACTCGCCGCGCCGTACCGGGAAGGCGCCCAGCCGGGAGAGCACCCAGCCCTGCCAGCGCCGCTCGAAGAGCTCGACCTTCGCCATGTAGTTCATCGGCCGCCGCCAGGGCAGGCAGGCGCCGACGACGAACGGGTCGAGGAAGCTGCGGTGGTTGGAGGCGACGATCACGCCACCCTTCGCCTTCCCGTAGTCCCTCCCCAGCCGCGCAAGTCGGAAGTAGACGAGGAAGAACGGCAGCAGGAACGCCCGCGCGACGCAGTACATCGGCCAGTTGACGCTGTGCCTGCGCGTATAGGCGTGATACGAGGCGAGCCGCTCTGGAGTCACGGGTGGGGCTACACGAGGGGGCGGAGGCGGTTACGGCACGCCTACGTCTCAGAAATTTCCCACTGTGCGCGCCACACGTGCGCTTTTTCCCGGCACCCTCCGCCCCCATGCCCCGCGAGTCCGTGAAACATCGTCGTATAGGCGCATTTCCACGGTCTCGGCGAGAGGTGGCGCGTGAGCCAGGGTGGGATGCGGGAATCGGAGCCCTCGCACAGCGGCAGCACGGCGTGGTGTCTCGACGGCAACTTCAGCAGGGCGGCCTTCAGAAGGATGCAATTCAGCACCGGATCGCAAGTGGCAGGCTTCACCCACTACATGCGGGCACCTACGCGGTCGGCCATCGTTACGTCACCAGACAGGGCTGGTGGATGGCGGCGGTTCTTGCCTCAGAACCCGGAGCGCTCTTGAGCCATCGCACGGCGGCGGCCCTCTGGGAGCTGCGCGGCTATTCGGGCGGGGCGGTGCACGTGACCGTCCCGCGGAAGAGCACCTCCACCAAGCGGATCCGCAGGCACTCCTCGGACGTGCCCGCCGACGAGCGCGAGGTGGAGGAGGGGATACCGGTGACCTCGGTCAACCGAACGATCTCGACCTCGCCGCCACCGCCTCCCTCGACGACGTGGTCGCGATGATCAGGGAGGCTGAATTCCGCAGGCGCCATGACCGCCTCTCGCTCCCGGACCTACTCGTTCGCTACCCCGCCAAACGAGGCTCCCGCAAAATCCACGCCGCCCTGCAGCGCATCATCGAAGAGCCCACGGGCCGCAAGCGCAGCAAGCTCGAGGAACGCTTCGCTCCCTTCCTCCGCCGGCACCGCCTCCCCTTACCCCGCTTCAACGACTGGATCCTCCTCGGCGCCAAGCGCTACCGGGCCGACTGCCACTGGCCAACACACCGCCTGATCGTCGAGCTGGACGGCTGGGAGGGACACAGCACGCGATCGGCCTTCCAGGACGACCGCGCTCGCGACCGCGCCCTCAAAGTCGCCGGCTTCACGGTCATCCACCTCACCTGGAACCAGTTGGACTCCGAACCGGAGGCGATCGCCGCTGACCTTCGTGCAGTGCTCCTGGAGAGATAGAGAGATAGAGAAGAACAACGAGCCGCCCCGGCTACCAGGCCTTGGCGACCAATTCCGCGAGTTCGTCCCTCGAAGGGGGTCGCGGAACGCGCTGAAGCTCCGGGCGCTGGTGCATGGCCTCGAGGGCCTCGTCGAGCTTCGAGGCGTCGCCGCCGACCTCGCGCAGTCGCGGCGGTTGACCGAGTTCTTCGATCCGTCCCGCCAGCTCAGCCCGCTCGGTGCCCAAAGCCCTCGCGAGGCGGTCGTAGGGCTCGGGCGCGCGCTGCGCCAGGAGCGCGACGGAATGAGGCAGGATCGCGGCGTTGGTCCCGGCGTGCGGGGTGCCGCAGATGCGGACGAGGGTCTGGCAGACGAGGTGGTGGAGGCCCATGCCGGCGGAGTCGATCGCGTAGCCGCAGAGGATCGAGCCGAGGGCGAGGGCGGCGACGTCCCGCTCCTTGCGCTCCTGGTCCAGCGCCCGCGCGATCAGCTCAGCCCCTCGCAGGGCGGTCATCTCCGACACCGGGTTGGAGAGCGGCAGGTACAGGGTGTCGGCGCCGTGGGCGAGCGCGTTCATCGAGCTCGCCCGCAGCTCCGCCTCGGGCTGGCTCGTCATCGCTTCGGGGTCGGCGATCACCAGCGATGGCCGCACCAGCCGCCGGGCGCGCCCCTCTGCGCCTTCCGGCAGGCGATGGAACCCCGTCATCTCCGCTCCTGACATCGTCGTCGGGATCGCGACCACCTCCGCACCGGAGATCGCCGCAACCGCCTTCGCCACGTCGATCACCCGGCCGCCGCCCAGCGCGACGAGTGGGCGCACTCGCACCCCCTCCTCTGCTTGTGGCGGGGGTGCGAGTGCGCCCATCAGCGCCGCTGCGGCGGCCGGAACCTGCCCTTGGGCCACCTCGTGAACACCGCTCGCCGCTTCTGCCAGCCCCCCTGCTCCATCCAGCTCACGAAGCGCCCGCTCCGTGCTCAGCAGCTCGAACTCGCCGACCCCCTGCTCGCGCAGGATCTCCACGGCCGCCTCGACTCCGCCCCGCCGGAAGACGACGGCGCGCCCCGCGTCGCGCCAGGTGAAGTCCTCCGTCAACCCTGTGCTCGGACCCGCGGGTTCTCGACCGGGCGCAGGTGCGGTTCGACCTCGTCGCGCAGGTGCTCGAAGTCCGGCGGCAGCGAGAGCTTCTCGCCGAGGTGCTCGAGCGGCTCGTCGACGGTGAAGCCGGGGCCGATCGTCGCGATCTCGAACAGCACCCCGCTGGGCTCGCGGAAGTAGATCGAGCGGAAGTAGAAGCGGTCGATCTCCGGGGTCGGCTGGGCCCCGCCCGAGACCGCCTGGTCGCGCCAGTCCAGCAGCTCCTCCGGAGGCGAGGCCCAGGCGACGTGGTGGACGCTGCCGGCACCCTGGATCCCGCGCTCGCCCGGGGCCTCGTCGTAGAGGTAGAGGCCGCCGCGCCGCTCGCCGCGCGCTTCCCAGCCGCCGCCGGCCGGCTCGAACTCGAGCGCCTCCAGCAGCCCCGCGCTCGCCTGCGGCGAGACCGCGTAGGCCCGCACCGCGTGGAAGCCCTGCAGCGCCATCTTCTTCGGGATCTCGGGGTGGTCGGCCACCAGCGGCGCGTCGGGGACATCGACCGTCACCAGCTCGTGGTCGAGCCCCTCCGGGTCGGAGAAGAGCAGCCCCTCCTCGGTGCGCTCGGATTCGGTGCCGTCGGCGCGCAGCCGCTCCTCCCAGAAGTCGAGCGCCTCAGCCGAAGCGACCCGCCAGACGATCCGGTGCACCATCCCGGCGCCGGGCCGCCCCTGCGCCGCCCCCGGATACTCGAAGAAGGTCAGGTCGGAGCCCGGGTCGCCAGCCTCGTCGGCGAAGAAGAGGTGGTAGACGGTCGGGTTGTCCTGGTTGACGGTTTTCTTGACCAGCCTCAGACCCAGGACGCCGGCGTAGAAGTCGACGTTGCGCTGGGCGTTCTCGGTGATTGCGGTGATGTGGTGAATGCCCTCTAGCTTCATGCGCATGTCACGTATAGCATCCTCAGCATGAGCCGCGGACGGCGACGTACTGTCAGGGCCCTCATCATCCTCGGCTCGGTGCTCGCCTTTCTCAGCGTGTTTGCGATCTGGATCGAGCGGCAGGCGCTCAACACCAACGACTGGGTCGAAACCAGCGGCAAGCTCCTGCACAACGCGAAGATCCGCGAAGCGGTCGGCAACTACCTGGTCGACCAGCTCTACGAAAACGTCGACGTCAAGAAGGAACTGGAAGACATCCTCCCCGGTGAAGTCAGCGAACTCGCCGGGCCCGCAGCCGGCGGGCTGCGCCAGGTCGCCGGCCAGGGCGCCGAAAAGGTGCTGGAAACGACGACCGCCCAGGAACTGTGGGAAGACGCCAACCGGGCCGCGCACGAACAGCTGCTGGCGGTGCTGGAAAACAAGAAGGAAGCGGTCTCGACCGCAGAAGGGAACGTCACCCTCAACCTCGGCAGCCTCCTCACCAACCTCGCCCAGCAGGTCGGGATCGGCGAAAGCCTGGCCGAAAAGCTGCCGCCAGACGCCGGCCAGATCCACATCCTCAAGTCCGACCAGCTGAAGACGGCGCAGAACATCGCCGTCGCCGTCAAGGGGTTGGCGCTGCTGCTCTCGATCCTCACCTTCGCGGCCTTCGGGGCGGCGATCTACCTCTCCCGCGACGGCCGCTGGGTCACCGTCCTCTACAGCGGCATCGGCCTGATCGCCGCCGGCTTCGCCGCGATCGTCTTCCGCCACGTCGCCGGCGGGATCGTCGTCGCCCAGCTGGTGCAGAACGACAACGTCAAGCCGGCCGGCGAAGCAGCCTGGTCGATCGGCACCTCGCTGATGGTCAGCATCGCGACGACGGTGATCGTCGTCGGCGTCCTCTTCGGCGTCGCCGGCTGGCTCGCCTCGCCGACCGGCGCCGCCCGCACCCTGCGCCGTCACATGGCGCCGACCCTGCGCCTCCACGCCGCCTACGTCTACACCGGCCTCGCGATCCTCGTCTGCTTCTACTTCCTCACCGGCCCGACGCAGGGGCTGCGCACCTTCCTCACCACCCTGATCGTCGCCGGCATGGCCGCCTTCGGCATCCACGAGCTGCGCAGGCAGACCGCCGAGGAATTCCCCGACGCCAGCTACGACCACGTCTTCGGCGGGACCCGCGACAAGGTCGTCAGCGCGGTCAGGGAGGCGAACATCCCCGAGCGGGTCGGCGAGCAGGCCTCGAGGCTGCGGCTGCCGGAAGTGCGGCGCCCGGCCGCCGGCGAGGCCGGGACGAGCGAGGCGCCGACCGCGACGATGCCCGCGAGCCCGGAGGACGCCCGCCTGCAGCACCTGGAGAAGCTCGGCGAGCTGCGCGAGAAGGGCATCCTCACCGAGGAGGAGTTCGCCGCCGAGAAGGCACGGCTCCTCGGCGGCGATTCCGGCTCCTAGACCGGGCTCAGTGCTGGATCTTCAGCGTTTGGCGTAATCGCCGATCTCGCCGAAATCGACCATCACACACGCCTCCGGGCCGGTGACCTCGGCATCGTGACCGGGTGGGATCGCGACGACGTCGCCGGGGTTGACCTCGATCTCCTGACCGTCATCCATGTAGACGCGCATGCTGCCGGAGAGCACATAGGCGAAGTGCGCCACCTGACACGAGTCGGTACCGGCGATCGGCTTCACGTTCTCCGACCACTTCCAGCCCGGCTCGAAGGTGCCGTAGCCGACGGCATGACCCGCCAGTTCCACCACTTTCGCGCTGCCGTTGCCTTCGAACTCACGGGTCTCGTCAGGTGAGTCGAAGTTCTTCACTTCCGCGGCCATCAAGTCCTCCTTTCCCGAGTGACCCTGCCCGCCTTCGACCCTACACCCGTCCTCGGGGGCTGTCGACCGCGAACGGGACGGAGGCGGCGATCGCCCCCGTCCCGCTGGTCCGTCACGTGCCCAGCTGGATCCGGACCCGCGATCCCGGCGCCAGGATCTTGCCCGGAGCGGGCTGCTGCTTCAGGACCTTGCCCACTTTCTTCGGGGTCGGGGCGTCGACCTTCTTCACGTGCCCGAGTTTGCAGCCGCGGCGCCTCAGCAGCGTCTTCGCCACCTTGAGCGTGCGGTTCTTGATCCGCGGGACGACGCAGGCGAGGTAGGTGTAATCGTCGAACCGGGTGTTCGGGTTGGCGCCGGCGAACGTCGTCACCGAGACGTCCACCTGGCCCGGCCGTTCGGTCTTCGGCGCGGTGGCGGTGATTTCGGTGTCGGAATCGACGGTGAACGTGGCGGCGGTGCTGCCGAACTTGACTTCACTGGCATTGGTGAAGTTCTTGCCGGTGATCGTCGTCACGGTGCCACCGGTTACAGGGCCGAAGGGCGGGGAGACGAGGGTGATTTCGGGCTGCGGCTGGATTTCGGCGCTGAGCTCGATCTCTTTGCCGCTGAACGATTCGCTCGGGGGGACCACCGAGCCGTCGAACGGAGTCGGGAAGATCGAGGCGTAGCTCGCACCGGACGCTTCGGCGACGCCGATTTCGTCGGCCACGCCGGTCGGATCGATCCCGACAAGGTCCCCCGCCTGGATTTTCAGGTTGGTGGAGAAGGTCTGCAGGCCTTCGCCGCTCGGGGACGCTCCCTGACTGGTGCCGGCCGCTTCGTAGCCGCCTTTGCCGTTGGGATGGAGTACCCGCAAGTAGAACGGGCCGCCTTTGGCGCCCTGCACCCGCCAGCGCACGATCGCGCCGTTGACCGGCGAGGAGAGGGTCGCCCCCGCCTCGGGCAGGGCCGTGTTGAACAGGGTCTGCACCCGTTCGAATTTCGCCCCTTCGAATTTCTGCGGGAGCACGCTGCCGATGCTGATCACGGAGGCCTGCGCCGTGGCGGCGAACGCCGCGCACGTCGCCACGACCGCGGCGACCACCATCGTCAGCCGGCGCGCCGGCTTTCGCTTCGACACTTCACTCCCCTGCTGTTGCCGCATCGTCTTTCCCTTTCGTTCGAGTTCCCATGCCTTCGGCGCCTGGCGCCGTCTGGGTAAACGGCGGTTAAAGGAAAAGTTGCGGTTGAGAAAAAAGCCCGCCGCCGGAATCGAACCGGCAACCTCCTCATTACAAATGAGGTGCTCTCCCAGGTTGAGCTAGGCGGGCGTGGTGGCGATGATGTCCGTAATGGACGTGACGTTCAGGTACTTGGGGTCAGACGAGGGTACCGTGCTGACGCGCGCGATCGAGGCGGCATATGGTCAAAGTTATGATGTGCGGTGGGTGTACGACCCGGACGAGGTCGGCCGCCGGATCGCCGCCGGGACCTACGTCGCCTGCATCGCCGAAAGCCCCGCGGGCAAGCTGCTTTGCCACATCGGGATGAGCCTGGCCGCGGCCGGGGACGCCGTCGCCCACTCCGGCCAGGCGGTGACCCTTCCGGCGGCCCGGGGTCAGCACCTCTTCACCCGCACCAAGCGCTGGCTGGTGGAGCGGGCGCGTGAGCGCGGACTGGCCGGCATGTACAGCGAGGCGACGGCCGCCCATCCCTACAGCCAGAAGGCGAACATCGAGCTGGGGGCGCACGAGACCGGCTTCCTGCTCGGCTGGATCCCGGCCAGCGTCAGCAACGACGCGGCCGCGGGCCAGCGGGGTCGCCAGTCGGCGGCGCTTCTCTACCTGAAGCTGAACGACGGCCACGAGCGCCCCGTCTACGCCCCGGAGCGCCACCGGGCGATCGTCGCCCAGACGCTCGAGCTCTGCCAGCTGCGCGGCGAGCTGGCCGAGCCGCCGGCCGCATGCGCGCTGGCCGAGCGCTCAGAGCTGCACGTCGAGATCGACCGTGACCACAACCTGGCGCTGATCACGGTGCACGTTCCCGGCGCCGACCTGGAGGAGGCGTTGGCCGCCGAGCGCCACCACCTCTTCCATCGCGAATGCCTCGACGCGGCCTACTTCGACCTGCCGCTCGAGCGGCCGGCGACCGCCCTCGTGGCGGACCACCTCGAGCGGCTCGGAGTCTCCTACGCGGGGATCTTCCCGAACCGCCGCACCGACGGCGACGTCCTGCGGATGCAGTCGCTGCACCGGGTCCGGGTCAAGGCCGACGACGTCGCCGTCGCATCGGACCACGGGCAGGAATTATTGGACTACGTGTTGTCGGATCTGCCGCCAGCGGCGCAGCCGGCTTAGAGAGCCACCTCTCGGGACGCCAGGTGCGTTCCCACCTTGCGCTTGACCCGCTGGAGGGCGTTGTCCACGGTCTTGGTATCGCACTCCAGCCGCTCGGCGATCACCTCGTAGGAATGGCCGTCGAGGTAGAGCGAGAGGACCCGGCTCTCGAGGTCCGAGAGCACGCCGGAAACGCCCGAGAGGCAGGAAACGAGGCTCTCCAGCTCTTCGGTGGCGATCACCTGGTTGACCGGATCGTGGACGCTCGGCCCGGGGAGGATCTCGTCGAGGGTGGTCTCCGAGTCGCCGGCCGCGGCCGGGGTCTGGCTGAAGGAAACGTATTGGTTCAGCGGCGTGTGCTTGTTGCGGGTGGCGGTCTTGACGGCGGTGATGATCTGCCGGGTGATGCATAGCTCGGCGAAGTTGCGGAAGCTCGACTCGCGGTCGGTGCGGTAGTCGCGGATCGCCTTGTAGAGACCGAGCAGGCCCTCCTGGATCAGATCGTCGGCCTCTCCTCCGAGCAGGAAGTACGAGGAGGCCTTGAGGCGGACGAAGCCGCGGTAGCGGCGGACGATCGCGTCATAGGCGTCCGGCCGGCCCTCCTTGGCAAGGGCGACGAGGTAATGGTCATCAAGCTCAGCTTGAGGGTTAGTGCCGGCGGTGCGTGGGGTTCCCTGGGCGACCGGGGCCGGCGTTTCCTGCGTAGGCGTAGACAAAGCCACAGATCCTTCTCCTTGACTGAAGGGTCGTGGCGCCGCTTTACCTCCCCTGGCAAGCGCCCCTACGGGTGAGTCTCAAGCTGAGGTTCACCCTTATTTAGCGGCGTAGTCTTACCGTCCCGCGGTGTTCTGTCAACCCCAAATTGCGATTTTTTGCAATCGCCGTTGCATGTGCAGGGGCCTTGGGGCGGAACCGCCTTGGCTGAGACGGCGATGGGCTGGGGTCCTTCAGCTACGTCGCTGACGGACGGCCTCGAAGAGGAGGGCCGTGGCGGCTGCTGAGACGTTTAGTGACTCGATCTGGCCGAGTTGGGGAAGAGCTATGAGGCCGTCGCAGCTGGCGACGACTCGGGGGCGGAGGCCTTTGCCCTCGCCGCCTAGGACCAGGACGGTGGAGCCGGTGAGGTCGGTTTGCCAGGGGGACTGGGCAGCTTCGGCGTCGGCGCCCCAGATCCAGAAGCCGGCTTCCTTCGCATCGGCGAGCCAGTCGGCGAGGTTGCGGACGTGGGCGACCTCGATGTGCTCGACGGCGCCGGCGGAGGCCTTGCAGGTGGCCGGGGTGATCGCCGCCGAGCGGCGTTCGGGGATGACGACCCCGGCGGCGCCGGCGAACTCGGCCGAGCGACAGACCGCGCCGAGGTTGCGCGGGTCCTGCACTTGGTCGAGCGCGACGAGCAGCGCCCCCTCCCGCAGCATCCCCCGCGCGTCGCCATAGGGATAGGGATCGACCTCGGCCACCACCCCCTGGTGGTCCGGCGACCCGCACAGCCGCTCCAGCTCTTCGGCCGAAGCCTCCGGCGCCCGCCAAATCCGGTGCACCCGCCGCCTCCCCCGCTCCGCCTCGGCAACCGGCCGCCGCCCGTAGATGATCTGCTTCGCCATCAGGCCTTGGGGACGAGCTGCGGACCGTCAGCAGAATCCCGCACCGTCCACCCCAGCTCAGCCAATTGGTCCCTCAACGCATCCGCCCGCTCGAAATCCTTGGCAGCCCTTGCTTCCTCCCGTTCCTTCATCAGCTGCGCCGCCTCGCCGTCGGCCTCGACACCCTCATCTGGCTGGGTAAGGGTGCCGAGGCCGACTACGTCGAGCATCTCCGCCAACGTCTGAGCCGCCTCGCTCCCATCTATCTCACTCCGATTGGCTTCCCCTACCAGCTCAAACATCTCGGCGAGTGCTCTGGGCGTGTTGAAGTCGTCTGCGAGCGCATCGCGAAACACCGCGAGTCGAGCGACCGCTCCCGTATGGGGGTCG
>DASTTQ010000004.1:0-30776 GCA_035760065.1 Solirubrobacterales bacterium | reverse complement strand
TGGGGCGCGCTCCTTCAGGCGAGGCCGATCGCGGCGACGATCATGTCGATCGCCTTGATGCCGGCGAACGGGATGGCGATGCCGCCGAGCCCGTAGATCAGCAGGTTGCGCCGCAGCAGCGCGCTCGCGCCGATCGGCCGGTAGCGCACGCCGCGCAGCGACAGCGGGATCAGCAGCGGGATGATGAGCGCGTTGAAGATGATCGCCGAGACGATCGCCGAGCGCGGGCTTCCCAGGCCCATCACGTTGAGGACGTGCAGCGGGCCCTTGCCGCCGGCCGTGCTCGCGTAGGTGCTGATGAAGATCGCGGGCAGGATCGCGAAGTACTTGGCGACGTCGTTGGCGATCGAGAAGGTCGTCAGCGCGCCACGGGTGATCAGCAGCTGCTTGCCGACCTCGACGATCTCGATCAGCTTCGTCGGGTTGGAGTCGAGATCGACCATGTTCCCGGCCTCGCGGGCGGCCTGGGTGCCGGTGTTCATCGCCACCCCGACGTCGGCCTGGGCCAGCGCCGGCGCGTCGTTGGTGCCGTCGCCGGTCATCGCGATCAGCCGCCCGTCAGCCTGCTGCTCTCTGATCAGCTCCAGCTTTCGCTCCGGGGTCGCTTCGGCGAGGAAGTCGTCGACGCCGGCCTCCTCGGCGATCTTCGCCGCCGTCAGTTTGTTGTCGCCGGTGACCATGATCGTGCGGATGCCCATCGCCCGCAGCTGGTCGAAGCGGGTCTTCATCCCCTCCTTGATCACGTCTTTGAGGTAGACGACGCCGAGCACGCGCTCGTCGCGGGCGACCGCCAGCGGCGTGCCGCCCTCACGGCCGATCCGGTCGAGCTCGCCTTTCAGCTCCGGCGGCACGCGCCCACCCTCGGAGCCGACCCAGGCTTCGATCGCGTCGCCCGCGCCCTTGCGCAGGCAGGTGCCGTCGAAGTCGACCCCGCTCATCCGGGTCTCGGCGCTGAAGGGGACGAAGGCGGGCTCATGTCCCTCGAAGTCGTGCTCGCGGATGCCGTAGGTCTTGGCGAGGACGACGATCGAGCGCCCCTCCGGGGTTTCGTCGGCAAGTGAGGACATCTGCGCGGCCTCGGCCAGTTCCTCCGGGCTCACACCCGGCATCGGCTTGAATTCGACCGCCTCGCGGTTGCCGAGCGTGATCGTGCCGGTCTTGTCGAGCAGGAGCACGTCGCAGTCGCCCGATGCCTCGACCGCGCGACCGGAGAGCGCCAGCACGTTGCGCCGTACCAGCCGGTCCATGCCGGCGATCCCGATCGCCGAGAGCAGCGCCCCGATCGTGGTCGGGATCAGCGCCACCAGCAACGCGATCAGGGTCGTCTCCGAGAGTTCGGTGCCGGCGAAGCCGGCGAACGGGCGCAGCGAGACGACCACGAAGACGAAGACCAAGGTCAGCGCCGCCAGCAGGATGCCGAGCGCGATCTCGTTCGGGGTCTTGCGCCGTTCGGCCCCCTCGACCAGGCCGATCATCCGGTCGAGGAACGACTTGCCCGGCTCCTGGGTGATCTCGACGACGATGCGGTCGGAGAGGACCTTGGTGCCGCCGGTGACGGCGGAGCGGTCGCCGCCGGCCTCGCGGATCACCGGCGCCGACTCGCCGGTGATCGCCGACTCGTCGACCGAGGCGATCCCCTCGATCACGGTCCCGTCGCCGGGAATCGTCTCCCCCGCCACGACCACGACGACGTCGCCGCGAATCAGCTCGGAGGCGTTCTTGATGCCGCCGTCGCGCAGGTTCGCGGCGGTCTCGGTCTTCATCGCCCGCAGGCTCGCCGCCTGGGCGCGGCCGCGGCCCTCGGCCAGGGCCTCGGCGAGGTTGGCGAAGACCACGGTCAGCCAGAGCCAGACGGTGATGGTGATGGTGAACCAGGCGGGCTCGTGGCCGCCGCCCAGCGGCTTGCCGCCGAAGACCTGGATCAGCCAGGCGACGGTGGTGATGACGGCGCCGATCTCGACCACGAACATCACCGGATTGCGAACCTGGACGCGCGGGTCGAGCTTGCGCAGGGACTCGACCAGCGCCGGGCGCACGATCTCGGGGTCGAACAGCGAGCGCGGCCGGCGGTCATGGCTCGGCGGTGCGGGAGCCGGGTCGGGGGTCGACTTCTCCGGGGCTTGGGCCGTCTCGGTCATTTCAGCGGCGCCGCTTCTTCGAGGGCGATGTTGAGCTGGAGGACGTTGACGCCGGGCTCGCCGAGGACTCCCAGCGAGCGGCCGTCGGTGTGGGCGGAGATCAGCCCTTCGACTTCGTCCAGCGAGAGGTGGCGGACGGCCGCGACCCGGTGGGCCTGGATGCGGGCGTTGGCTTCGGAGATCTGCGGGTCGACGCCGGAGGCCGATTCGGTCACCGCGTCGACCGGGACCTGTTCCCGCGTCAGCGAGTGGTCGTAAGGCCGGTTGAGCTTGACGTAGGCGGCGAGGTTTTCGCGGATCGCGTCGCGCAGCTCGGCGCTGTTGGGGCCGGCGTTGCCGAAGAAGGTGACGTCGCCGGAGTATCCGGTCGCCGAGGGGCGCGAGTGGAAGTAGGCCCTGCCCTTGAATTCCTGGCCGATCAGCTTCGAGCCGACGGCCTTGCCGTCGAAGGAGACCTTCGAGCCGTTCGCCTGCCCCGGGAAGACGACCTGGGCGACCCCGGTGATCGCCAGCGGGTAGGCGAGACCGAAGACGATCGTCATGGCGACGACTGCGATCAGCGCGGTGGGCAGATCCCGGCGCAGCAGGTAGCCGAAGCCCCCGTACATCAGAACAACCTCCCGCTGAGCCCGTTCGCGACAGGTCCGAGCAGGATCGCCGGGAAGAAGGTGAGGGCGCCGACCAGGATCACAATCCCGACCAGGAGGAAGACGAAGGTCGGGTTGTCGGTCCGCATCGTCCCCAAGCCCGCCGGCGAGATCTTCTTGCCCGCAAGGGCTCCGGCGACGGCGAGGACGAAGATGATCGGCGCGAACCGGGCCCCGATCATCACGATCCCCCCGAGCAGATCGGTGAAGCTGAGGCCGTAGGCGCCCGCGTTGCCGGGCGGGTGCGGCTGGACGAAGCCGGTGTAGCCGGCCCAGGCCGAGCCGTTGTTGTTCGCCTGCGAGAGGTAGGCGTAGAGGGTCTCGGAGAAGCCGCTCGGGTTGCTGCCGGCGTAGATCGACCGCTTGGCGATCGGCGCGGCCGAGGCGACGCCGGCCGAGAGCAGCACCGTGAGCGGCGTGAAGAGGACGCCGAGCGAGACCAGCTTGATCTCCCGCGCCCCGATCTTCTTGCCGAGGTACTCGGGGGTGCGGCCGACCATCAGGCCGCCGATGAAGACCGCCAGCAGGACGTAGAGCAGCATCGAGTACATGCCCGCCCCCACCCCGCCGAAGACGACCTCGCTGAAGCCGAGGTTGGTGAAGGGGACGGCCCCGCCGATCCCGGTCAGCGACTCGAAGGCAGCGTTGACCGCGCCACAGGAGGTGACGGTGGTGATCGCCGTCCACAGCGAGGAGCTGGCGATTCCGAAGCGCTGGTCCTTGCCGACCATGTTGCCGCCGGTGGAGCCGGCGAAGGCGTGGGTGTGGAGGCCGGCGGCGTGCTGGGCGGGGCTGCCGTGCTGCTCGGCCAGGTAGACGACCGCGACCCCGGCGACGAAGAGGACGAACATCGCGCTGAAGATCGCCCAGCCCTGGCGCTGGCTGCCGACCATGCGACCGTAGGCGTAGGTGAGCCCGGCCGGGATCACCAGGATCAGCAGCATCTCGACGAAGTTGGTGAGGCCGGTGGGATTCTCGAACGGGTAAGAGGAGTTGACGTTGAAGAAGCCGCCGCCGTTGGTCCCGAGCTCCTTGATCGCCTCCTGGGAGGCGACCGGACCCTGGGCGAGGATCTGCTGTCCGCCGGTGAGGGTGTGGACCAGCTGGTAGTGGCCGAGGTTCTGGATCACGCCCTGGGAGACGAGGAAGAGCGCGCCGATGACCGAGATCGGCAGCAGGATGTAGAGCAGGGTGCGGGTCAGGTCCTGCCAGAAGTTGCCGATCGCCCTGCCGCTGCGGGCGACGATGCCCCGGATCAGCGCCACCACGACGGCGATCCCGACCGCGGCTGAAACGAAGTTCTGCACCGCCAGCCCCGCCATCTGCGCGAAGTAGGTCATCGTCGTCTCGCCGCCGTAGTACTGCCAGTTGGTGTTGGTGACGAACGACGAGGTGGTGTTGAAGTTGACGTCCCACGGCGCCGACCGGAAGCCCTGCGGGTTGAACGGCTGGATGCCCTGGGTGCGCAGGATCAGGTAGAGGGCGACCCAGAAGAGGAGCGAGAAGACGATCAGGCTGCGGGCGTATCCCTTCCAGTCCTGCCCCTCCCCGGGCCGCACGCGCAACGCCCTGTAGGCGAGACGCTCGATCGGCCCGACGACGGGAGTCAGGAAGACGCGCTGGTTGCTGAAGACGCGCGCCATGTAGAGGCCGATCGGCTTGGTCAGAGCCACCAGCACGACGACGAAGATCGCGATCTGCAGCCAGCCCTCGAACATCAAAGGCTCTCCCCGCGCAAGAGCGCGTAGACGAGATAGACGCAGACAAGCGCTGAAGCGACCAGGCCGAAGACGTCGGCGCCAGATAGAGCCGCGAGCGGCATCTCAGATCCGGTCGATCAGGTCGATCGAGAGGTAGAGGAGGCCGAAGAGGACGACCGCGATCGCGATCGAGAAGATGTCGGCTAGGGGGCGACCGCCGCCGGGGAAGAGATTTGCGAACAAGAGCACGCATCGATCATGCGCCCGCCCCCGTCAAGGCCGCGTGAAGAAGAAGTGCCCGCGCATACAGGTTTCGTGAAGAGCCGGGGTCGGCCGACGGGCGGGTACTCGGGTCCCGCCCCCATGCGGGATCGCGCGCTGCAAAGCGGAGGGGGTGGGATTCGAACCCACGAGCCCCCTTACGAGGGCCAACGGTTTTCGAGACCGCCCCGTTCAACCACTCCGGCACCCCTCCAGGTAATCCGCGGGAGGTGGATTCTAGGGACGGAAGAAATCAGGGAGATTCCGCGACCCCTCGTTCCCCTGGGGGACACGGGATGTTTAGTCTGGGGAACTTGAGGGAAAAGACCCTGTACTCGGTGTCCAATTTTAGTAATCTGACGTTAGTTGACCGCGAGCGCCTCACTTGCAGCCCGATGACCTTCGTACGGGAGCACGACGAAGTACATCAACGACGGCAGGAGGGCCTCGAGGCTGTCGTGCTCCTGCTTGCAGAGGCGAGAGTAGAGGACCGATTCGACGCCGCCGACTACGCCTGCGGCGGTGACCGAGGTCTGCGGATCGTCGCCGGGGATCAGCTGCCGCGCCTGCTCGTCGAGGCACTCGGCGAACCGGTCCATGAGTTCGACACGCCGCCTAACCGCTGCAGCGCTGGCCGCCCGCGCCTCGACCACCATCATCCGCGCGGTCTCGGGCTCGCGGGAGGCGAAGCGGAGCAGGGCCTCGAGGCCCAGGCGGACACGATCCCGCCAAGTGTCGCCTCCCATCCGGATCGCGGCCTCGATTTTTTCGCTCAGGCGTTCGGCGCTGGCGTCGAAGGCGGTCAGGAAGCAGTCTTCTTTGTTGGAGAAGTGCTCGTAGAAGGTGGGGCGGGAGACGCCGGCGCGGTCGATCACGTCCTGAACGTTGGTTTCGAGATAGCCCAGTTCGGCGGTGGCGCTGAGAATCGCCGCGATCAAGCGCTCGCGCTGGATCGCTCGGATCAGGTCCGGGGGCAGCTTGCGGACGCCGGACGGGAATTTGCCGCTGGTGCTCGCCAGCAGCTCGAGGGCCGCCTCGACTTGATCCGCTGGCCAGCCGTCCCCGATTGCAGCGAGGAGGCTTTCTTGGCTCAGCTGGATTCGATCGAAGGACACCGAAAAACTCACAAGTTTGAATTAAAAACAACGAAAGTTTTTTCAAGGTACCAGAATAGTGGGGGGACCCGAGGGTCGTTCGATGCCTCCGACGCCCCCGAATCTGCGGCCCGGACGGTGGGAGGGGTTCGATGACGTCTTTGCGACCAGAGTTGCCGCGGGAGTTCGTGGCCGGCCACAAGCGCCGGCGGATGATGGACGCGATCGCCGAGCTTACGGCTGAACAGGGGTACGAGGCGACCAAGATCGCCGACATCGTCAGGCGAGCCGCGGTCGCTCGCAAGACCCTCTACGACAATTTCGACGGCAAGGAGGACCTGTTCCTCTCCGCGCTTGACACGACCCTGACCGAGATGCGGGATGCGGTCGAAGCGGGCTGCGAGCGCGCGAGCTCCGCGGTGGACAAGATCGCCGCGGGTCTCGAGGCGCTGCTCGACTACATCGCCGAGAATCCGGCGGCGGCGCGGATGTGCATGGTCGAGGCGATCTCCGCCACGCCGAGCTCGGCCCGGCTCTACGACGCCGGCGTGCGCCACTTCGTCGATCTCCTGCATGGGAGCGCTCCCAGCCAGGCGGACCTGCCGGAGACGATCGAGGAGTCGCTGGTCGGAGGGGTCGCTTGGATCCTTCAGCAGAAGATCCGCGGCGGTGAGGCGGAAGACGTCCCCGATCTCCAGCCCGAACTCGCCCAGTTCGTTCTCTCGCCGTACCTCGGTGTCGCAGAGTTGAGCGACACCGCGAGGCGAAAGTAACAGTACGGTGGCAGACTTCTATAGGAAATGGAGCGGTTACCCCGGGGACGTCACGGGCTCTCGCCCGAGTTCGTCGCGCGAAATCAGCGCGAAAGGCTGATCGCCGGCCTGATCGAGGCGCTCTACGAGGTCGGCTACCAGAAAACCACGGTGGCGTTGATCGGCCAGCGCGCCGCGGTCTCCAAGAGCGACTTCTACAAGCACTTCGAGACCAAGGACGACTGCTTCCTGGCCGCCTACGACATCGCGGTCGAGCGCATTCGCGATGGTGTGCGAGACGGCTGCACCGCCGTTGCCGACGAGGATTGGGCGCTCCGCGTCCGCGCCGCGATCGAGGCCCTGCTCGACCTCTTCCAGGCCGAGCCGGGGCTCGCCAGCATCGTCCTGGTCGAGGGCCTCCGCGCCGGGCGCGGGGTCTACGACCGCTATCAGGCGGCTCTCGACGGCTTCGTCCGCGAGCTCCGCGACGGGGCCCCCACGGGCCCTGCGGGCGGCGAAGTGCCGGAGGCGACCGACGAAGCCGTGGTCGGCGGGGTCGCGGCGATGCTCGGCCGCCGCGTCCTGGCCGGTGAAGCAGAGCAGCTCCCGCAGCTATTTCCGGAGATTCTCGAGTTCGTCCTTGCCGCGTACATGGGCGTGGAGGAGGCGCGGCGAATAGTGTCCTCGGGATGAGCGAGCCGACCAGCGGCGTCCTGCCCTCGCAGGCGCTGAAGCAGGCGATCGAGTACGAGTGGGTCAGCTCCGGCGACTACCGGATCCGGCCCGAGGCGGTGCAGCCGGCGAGCATCGACCTGCGGCTCGGCGACTTCGCCTGGGCGCTGCGCTGCTCCTTCCTGCCCGACGTCGACTCGACCGTGGAGGAAAAGATCGACGGCCTCGCCTTCCAGCGAGTAGACCTGCGCGACGGCGCGGTGCTCGAGCGGGACCGCCCCTACCTGGTGCCGCTGATCGAGGAGCTGGACCTGCCCGGCGACGTCCGCGGCAAGGCCAACCCGAAGAGCTCGACCGGCCGGCTCGACGTCTTCACCCGGGTGATAACCGACCGCCACCACCGTTTCGACGACATCCGCTCCGGCTACCGGGGCAGGCTCTACCTGGAGATCGTTCCCCGCTCCTTCGCTATCCAGGTGCGGGCAGGCCTCTCGCTGAACCAGCTTCGGCTCGCACGCGGCGAGGTGCGGCTCGCCGACGACGAGATCAGGGACCTGCAGGACGAGTTCCCGCTGCTCTACCTCGACTCGCACGCGCTGCGCCAGTCGGAGATGGCGGTCAGCGACGGATTGTTCCTCAGCCTCGACCTCTCCGGGCCGACCGACCGCGTGGTCGGCTACCGGGCGAAGAAGAACAGCCTCCCCGTCGACCTCGCGCGGATCCGCGCCTACCGCTGGACCGACTACTGGGACCCGGTCTACCCCGAGCCCGGCGGGCGGGTCGTGCTGGAGCCGGAGATCTTCTACCTGCTGCTCTCGGCCGAGGGGGTCTGCATCCCGCCGCAGATAGCCGCCGAGATGATGGCCTACGACCCGACCGCCGGGGAGCTGCGCACCCACTACGCCGGCTTCTTCGACCCGGGCTTCGGCTACGACCCCGACGGCGGCCGCCACGGCAGCCGTGCCGCGCTCGAGGTGCGCGCCCGCGACGTCTCGTTCATGGTCGAGCACCGCCAGCCGGTCTGCAAGCTGGGGCTGGAGCGGATGTCCGCACCGGCCGACAGCCTCTACGGGAGCGGCCTCGGCTCCAACTACCAGGGACAGGTGACGATGCTGAGCAAGCACTTCGAGGAGCAGACGGCTTCGCTGGAGGAGCCGGATACCCCTCTCAAAACGCGCGACTAGCGTCGCGCTTGAGTGTTTTGAGAGGGGTGCCTGCCCGCTCCTGCCTCGCGTAGAAGAGTTTGCACGCGCCTTCGCCGCGCAATCAGCTCGGCTTCGAGCTTGGCGATCTCGTTGCGGCGGCGGCGGACCAGGGCTAGCTGGCGGGAGGTGTAGGTGAGGGACTCTTCGAGGATCTGGCGGCGGCGGACCGGGTCCTCGACGCCGCCGCGCCACTCGCGCCGCAGCTCGGCGCGGGCGCCCTCGGCTTCGACCAGCTCCTTCAGCTCCTCCAGCGAGAGGCCGAGCAGGTCCTTCAGCCGCAGCAGCTCGGTGAGGCGATCGACGTCGGCTTCGGCGTAGGTGCGGTGGGCGCCGGGCCGACGGGTCTCCGTGGCGGGAAGGAGGCCGATCTCCTCGTAGTAGCGGATAGTCCGCGGGGTCGTGCCCGCCAGCTTCGCGACCTCGCCGATCCGCAGCTCGCGCTCCTCGCTCATGGGCTCGCTCGCACCTCCTCGGCGATCGCCTCCTCGATCGCGACGCCGGGCTCGCAGGGGACCGTGGCAGGTCCCTCCTCCCTCGGTCGCAGCAGGGAAACGCCGGCCCCGACCACCGAGGTCGCCGCCAGCACCCAGAGGGCCGTGTGCATGTTGTGGATGAAGGGGTCGAGCTGGGCGCCGGTGAGGCCGGATGCGAGGCCGGAGAAGATCGCGAAGAGGACCTCTTTCGGGATCGAGTCGGTGACGATCGCCAGCACGAAGGCGATCGAGATCACGGCGCCGGTGTTCTGCAGCATCGTCCGCGCGCCGGCGGCGATGCCGCGCCGCTCGACCGGGACGGTCCCCATCATCGCCGCGGTGTTGGGCGAGTTGAACATCCCCGAGCCGATCCCGACCAGGGCCAGCCAGACGCCGCTCTCCCAGTAGGGCGAGCCGGCCTGCAGCGTCGTCATCAGGCCGAGGCCGAGGGCGGTGACGAGCATCCCGGCGGCGGCCAGGGCGCGCGAGCCGTGGCGGTCGGCCCAGATCCCGGCCAGCGGCGAGGAGGCGAGCATCCCGATCGCCATCGGCGCCAGTTTGATCCCGGCCGTGATCGGGTCGTCGCTCTGGGCGCCCTGGAAGTAGAAGACGAAGATGAACATCAGCGCGAAGCGGGAGAGGCCGTTGATGAAGGCGGCGCCGGTGGCGGCGGCGAAGAGGCGGTTGCGGAAGATCGCCAGGTCGAGCATCGGCGCCGAGCCGCGGTGCTCGATCCAGACGAAGAGGGGGAGGAGGAGCGCGGCGAGGACGAGGCCGCCGATCACGAGCGGGTCGTTCCAGCCGGAGATGCCGCCGCGGGAGATCCCGTAGACGAGGCCGGTGAGGCCGACGACGAAGGTGAGCGTGCCGGCGAGGTCGAGGCCGCGGACGGTGTCCCGGCTGGCGAGCTCGCGGAGGACGAGGGCTCCCCAGAGCCCGCCGGCGAGGGCCAGCGGCACGTTGAACCAGAAGACCCAGTGCCAGGAGATCGCGACCAGGGCGCCGCCCAGCACCGGTCCGATCACCAGGCCGATCGCGGCGACCATCGTGTTGGTCCCCATCGCCAGGCCGAGCTGGTCGCGCGGGAAGGCGTCGGTGACGAGGGCGGGGCCGTTGGCGAAGATGAAGGCGCCGCCGATCCCCTGGACGATCCGCCAGAGGATGAGCTGGGTGCCGTCGGCGGCGAACCCGGCGCCCAGCGAGGCGGCGGCGAAGATGACGAAAGCGCCGACGAAGGCGGTCTTGCGACCGAATAGGTCGGAGAGGCGCCCGGCGGTGAGGACCAGCACGGTCGAGGAGATCATGTAGGCGAGGATCACCCAGACCAGTTCGAGCAGGCTCGTACCCAGCGCCCGCTCCAGATTCGGCAGGGCGATGATCAGCGTCCCCGAGTTGGTCGCGACCAGCAGCATCCCGAGGCTCGTGCAGGAGAGGGCCCACCACCTGTAGTGCTCGTGCGAGGCGTCGACCCCTGCCGCACCAAACCTCTTTCTTACGTTCACGTCAAATAACTTAGCAAGCGCCGAGA
This sequence comes from Solirubrobacterales bacterium, assembly GCA_035760065.1. Lineage (GTDB taxonomy): Bacteria > Actinomycetota > Thermoleophilia > Solirubrobacterales > 70-9 > VAYN01. The sequence continues at coordinate 20,306 of DASTTQ010000004.1, read as the reverse complement.
CCGCGAGAGAGCCGAGCTATTCGGGTCTCTCGCGGTCTCGTTGCCGGACTAGGATTCGACCGCATGAGCGAGCGGACCTGGAGCGTCTACCTCTCGGGCGAGATCCACAGCGACTGGCGGGAGCGGATCGAAGCCGGCGTGCGCGAGGCGGGCCTCCCAATCGTCTTCTCGGCCCCGGTGACCGACCACGCCGCCTCCGACGACGCCGGCACCGGCACCCTGGGGGACGAGAGCGAGCCCTTCTGGCGCGACCACAAGGGGGCGGGCGTCAACGCGATCCGCACCCAGACGCTGATCCGCGACGCCGACCTCGTCGTCGTCCGCTTCGGCGACAAGTACCGCCAGTGGAACGCGGCCTTCGACGCCGGCTTCGCCGCCGCCCTCGGCAAGCCGATCGTCACCCTTCACGACGCCGACCTCGACCACGCCCTCAAGGAGGTCGACCGCGCCGCCCAGGCCACCGCCCGCACCGCGGAGCAGGTGGTCGACGTCCTCCGCTACGTGATTCGCGGCGAGCTTCCTTAGCTGTTCCTTTTGTCGGCATAGCGATCAAAAGGAACAGGTGGACGATGTGCGAACATGTGTTCGCATGCGTTGGGATGAGCAGAGAGTCGAGAACGACCTGCGGCTTCCGGGGGTCGGCGACGGCACCGTCGTCCGCACCTTCGACGCCCCGGAGGCGATGGGGGTCAACTTCCACGAGGTCCGCGCCCGCTCCGCCCTCAACCACGTCCCCGGTGGCCGCTACGGCTTCAGCTGGACGGTCAACCCCTTCCGCGGATGCAGCCATGCCTGCGTTTACTGCTTCGCGCGGCGCACGCACAGCTACTTGGACCTGGGACCTGGGCGCGACTTCGAGCGGGAGATCGTGGTCAAGGTCAACGTGCCGGAGCTGCTGCGGGCCGAGCTGGCGCGGTCGAGCTGGAGGCGGGAGCTGGTGGCGCTGGGGACGAACACCGACCCGTATCAGTGGGTCGAGAGCCGCTACCGGATGATGCCCGAGATCCTTGCGGCGCTGGAGGCGGCGGAGACCCCGGTTTCGGTGCTGACCAAGTCGCCGCTGGTGATGCGGGACGTCGAGATCTTCGAGCGGATGGCGAAGAAGCTGCCGGTCTCGGTCAACCTCTCCGTGCCGACGCTGGACGAGGAGGCCTGGCGGGCGACCGAGCCGCACACGCCGAGCCCGGCGGCGCGGCTCGACGCGGTCGAAGAGCTGCGGGCCCGCGGCATCGAGTCCGGCGTCCTCATCGCCCCATTGATGCCCGGCATAAACGATGCCCCAGAGCAGGTCCAACCGATCATCGACCGAGCCAAAGAAGCCGGCGCCAGCTTCCTGGGAGGCGTAGCCCTCCACCTCCGCGGCGAGGTCAAGGACGTCTTCTTCGCCTGGCTAGAAGCAAAACGCCCCGACCTGCTCCCGAAATACGAACAGCTCTACAAGGGCAGGTCCTATCTGCAGCCCCAACAGCGGCGGCATGCAACCCGGGCACTCAAGGGGTGGGGCCGAAGCCGGGCGGGAAAGCCGACCCCAGAGCAGTCCCTGGCTAGCGTTCCCTCGGCGGCGGGATCTGTTCAGAGCGCCCTGTTCTGAGGGTCTGGCGTAGCGGCTTCTCCGGCGGGTGGCGTCGTAGGGGGGACCATCCCCGAGGTGTCCTCGGGGATGGTGGGTCCCCTGCGGCGACAGGACCCGCCGGCCTACCCGCCTTCGTCCAGCTGATCGAAGCGGCACTCGGACGGCGCTTTGTCGTCCCGAAACCGGTGGAACCGAGCGCCATGCCGGATCCGCCCCGACGCCGCGTGGTCATAACCAACCTCGATCACCAGCTCCGGCCGCAGCTCCACCCACTCGAGCTCGCGCCCGCCCGTCCACCTGCTCGGCTCCGCCGTCCCGCTCTTGCCCGTCTCCAGCGGCGCCAGCATCGCCCGCATGCTCTGTTTCGCGGCTTTCGAAAAGCCTGAGATATGGCCGACGGTGCGCAGCTCGCCGCCGTCGTAGAGGCCGAGGATCAGCGAGCCGACCGTGCCCTCCTCCTTGCCCGGCCGCCAGCCCATCACCACGCAGTCGATCGTCCGCTCGCGCTTGACCTTCGCCATCCCCTTGCGCTTGCCCTGGGTGTAAGGGGCGGTGAGGTCCTTCGCCATCACCCCCTCGATGCCGGCCAGCCACCGCTCGGCCTGCTCGGCGTCGGGCGTGAGCGGGGTCAGCTCCAGCCCGGCCCCCTCGGCGATCGCCTCCAGCCGTTCCCGCCGCTCGCGCAGCGGTCGCTCGCAGAGCACCTCGTCGCCCTCGGCCAGCAGGTCGAAGACGATGTAGGAAGCGGGGATCTCCTTCGAGAGCATCTCGATCCGCGACTGCGCCGGGTGGATCCGTTCCTGCATCGCGTCGAATTCGAGGTTGCCCTCGGCATCGCGGATCACCAGCTCGCCGTCGAGCACCCAGCGCCCCGGCGCGAAGCTCAGCTCCGGAAAGTAGCGATCGAACGGCTTGCCTCCACGCGACTGGATGTAGACCTCATCCCCATCCACGAAGACGATCGCCCGAAACCCATCCAGCTTCGGCTCATAAACCCACTCCTCGCCGACCGGCAGCTCTTTGCGGGTAAGCGCAAGCTGCGGCTTGATCGGCGGCGAGAGCGGCAAATCCATTCACCGCGACCCTACGCAAACCGTGAGCTGGGGACGCGGGAGCCCCTCCCCAGACACTCAACCACGAGCCATTGGCGAGTGGTGTCTGGGGAGGGGCTCCCGCGTCCCTCCCTCACCCGTTTCGAACCCGTTCGCGGCTCTCCCGCGGATCCGGGATCGGCACCGCCGCGAGCAGTTTCTTCGTGTAGCTGTCCTTCGGCCGCTCGCAGACCTGGTCGGCCGTTCCCTGCTCGACGATCTTGCCCTCGTTCATCACCGCGATCCGGTCGGAGATGTGGCGGACGACGCCGATGTCGTGGGCGACGAAGAGGTAGGCGAGGCCGAGCTCGTCCTGGAGGTCGTCGAGCAGGTTGACGATCTGCGCCTGGATCGAGACGTCGAGGGCCGAGACCGGCTCGTCGCAGATCACCAGCTTCGGCTTCAGCGCCAGCGCCCGGGCGATCCCGATCCGCTGCCGCTGGCCGCCGGAGAACTCGTGCGGGAAGCGGTTGTAGTGCTCGCCGGAGAGGCCGACGCGCTCCAGCAGCTCCCGCACCTCGCGCCGCAGCTTCGAGCCCTTCGCGACCCCCTGGCGGCGCAGCGGGTCGCCGACGATCTGGCCGATCCGTTTGCGCGGGTTCAGCGAGGCGTAGGGGTCCTGGAAGATCATCTGCATCTCCCGCCGCAGCGGCCGCATCTGCCGGCGGCCGAGGCCGGCGATCTCCCGTCCCTCGAACCTGACCGAGCCCGAGGTCGGCCTGATCAGCTGCAGCACCGCGCGGCAGGCGGTCGACTTGCCGCTGCCGGACTCGCCGACGAGGCCGAGCGTTTCGCCGCGGTTGACCGTGAAGCTGATGCCGTCGACCGCGCGCACCTGGTCGACCTCGCGGTCGATCAGGATCCCGCGCTTGATCGGGAAGTGCTTGACGAGGTCGTCGACCTCGAGCAGGGGCCCGCCGTTCATCTCACACTCCTTCGCGAAGCCGTAGAAATGCGCCTATACGACGACTTTCCACGGTCTCGGTGGCACATACTCGTCATCCCGGCGCCTCCAGCCCGATCTGGCCCTCGACCTGGCGCTTCTCCCGCTTCTGCTCCGGCGTCAGCCAGCAGCGGTCGCGGTGGTCGGGAGCTTCGGCCAATCGCGCCTCCAGGCCCGGGTACTCCGTGCACTTGGAGAACTCGTGCGGGCAGCGGGGCCGGAAGGGGCAGCCCCCGGGCAGGTCCACCAGCGAGGGCGGCTGCCCCGGGATCTGGGGCAAGCGGTGCGGTCGCGGCCGGTCGAGCCGGGTCAGCGAGCCCATCAGGCCCCAGGTGTAGGGATGCTGGGGGTCGTAGAAGATCTCGTCGAGCGTCCCCTGCTCGACGATCCGCCCCGCGTACATCACCAGCACCCGGTCGGCGACCTCGGCGACGATGCCGAGGTCGTGGGTGATGAGGATCGTCGCCAGCCCGTGTTCGCGGTTGAGGTCCTCGAGCAGGCGCAGGATCTGGGCCTGGATCGTCACGTCGAGCGCGGTGGTCGGCTCGTCGGCGATCAGCACCTCGGGCTCGAGCGCCAGCGCCATCGCGATCATCGCCCGCTGCCGCATCCCGCCGGAGAACTCGTGCGGGTAGTCGTCGACCCGCCGCTCCGCGTCGGGGATCCCGACCGATTCGAAGAGCTCGACGACCCGCCGGCGTGCCTCGGCCTTTTCGACTTTCTCTCCTATGTGGGCCCGGATCGCCTCGACGATCTGGTTGCCGATCCGGTAGACCGGGTTGAACGAGGTCATCGGGTCCTGGAAGATCATCGCGATCCGCTCCCCCCGCAGGCGCCGCATCGCCGCGTCGTCGGCCTCGACCAGCTCCTCCCCGTCGAGCTTGACCGACCCCTCGATCCGCGAGTTCTTCGAGCGGGTGAGGCCGATGATCGTCTGCGCGGTGACGCTCTTGCCCGACCCCGACTCGCCGACGATCGCCAGCACTTCGCCCGCCTCGAGGTCGAAGCTGACGCCGTCGACCGCCTGCAGCAGCCCGCCTTCGGTGGCGAAGCCGACGCGCAAGTCGCGGACCGAGAGGAGCGGCGGCGCGCTCATCGCGCCGAGGCCCCCAGGCGCACCCGCGGGTCGAGGTAGGCGTAGGCGACGTCGACCAGGGTGTTGACGAAGACGACGAAGAAGGCGCCGTAGAGGGTCACGCCCATGATCGGCGGCAGTTCCACCCTTTTGATCGATTCAGCCGCGTAGAGCCCCACTCCGTCGATGTTGAAGAGGACTTCGGTGATGATCGCGGTCCCGGCGATGGTGGCGCCGAAGTCGAGCCCGAAGAGGGTGACGACCGGGATCAGCGAGTTGCGGAGGACGTGCCGCGTCATCACCCGTCGCTCGCTCAGTCCCTTCGCCCGCGCCGTGCGCACGTAGTCCTCGTTCATCACGTCGAGCATGTTCGAGCGCAGGACGCGGCTGTAGAAGCCGATCGAGAGCACGGCAAGCGTGAACCACGGCAGGATCAGGTGCGTGAGCCATTCCCATGGATCTTCGGTCAGCGGCACGTAGCCGCCGTTGGGGAAGATTTCGAGCTTGTAGGTGAGGAAGTAGATGAGGACCGGCGCCAGGAGGAAGACCGGGATCGAGATCCCCGCGATCGCCACCCCGGTCAGCGCCCGGTCCAGCCAGCCGCCCGCCCGCGTCGCCGCGAGGTAGCCGAGGATCAGGCCGAAGGTGAGCCAGATGATCCCGGCGCCGATGCTGAGCGAGAAGGTCGCCGGGATTCCTTCCTCGATCTGTTCGTCGACCGGGATCCGCGGCGAGTAGGAGGTCAGTTCGCCGGTGAAGACGTTCTTCATCATCGTCACGTACTGCACCGGCAGCGATTCGTCGAAGCCCCATTCTTCTTCGATGCTCTTGACCAGGGTGGGCGTGGCGTTCTTGCCGGCCAGGCGCTGGGCGGGCGGCGAGTTCGGGATCACGTTGAAGATCAGGAAGACGAGGATCGAGACGACGAAGAGGACGATCGCCATCCCGACCAGGCGCCTTACGACGAAGCGGAGCATCAGACCGCCGCTCCCTCAGGCTCGGCCATGCCGGTGCGTGCCTCGAGGCGGACTTTCGAGCGCGGGTCGAGGGCATCGCGCAATCCGTCGCCGACGATGTTCAGCGAGAGCACCGTCAGCATGATCATCGCGCCGGGGATGATCGCCAGCAGGGGCTGCGTGGTCAGCAGTTCGACGCCGACCGAGATCATCGTTCCCCAGGAGGAGTTCGGCGGCTGCACCCCGGCGCCGAGGAAGGACAGCGCCGCCTCGAAGAGCATGTTGTTGGCGATGTTGAGGGTGAAGAAGACGATGATCGTCGAGGCCAGGTTGGGCAGGATCTCGGCGAACATCACCCGCAGCGGCCCGGCGCCCTGGGCGATCGCCGCCTCGACGAACTCCTTCTCGCCCAATGCCATGACCTGACCGCGCAGCGGTCGCGCCACGTAGGGGGTCGAGAAGATGCTGATGACGAGGATCGGGACCCAGATCGAGCCGCCCGACAGTTCCACCGGCCCGATCTTCAGGCCGCCGACGGCGAGCGAGATCCCCAGCGCGATGCCGATCAGCAGCACGGGCAGCGACCAGAGGACGTCGAGCGTGCGGGCGATCACGGCATCGATCCAACCGCGGTAGTAGCCGGCGAGGAGGCCGAGAATCACGGCGAGGGTGGTGGTGATCAGGCCGGAGACGACGCCGACGAAGAGGGAGACTCGCCCGCCGTACATCAGTCGCACCATCTCGTCCCGGCCGAGGCGGCTGTCGGCGCCGAGGAAGAACTTGCCGCCGGCTTCGAACCACTGGGGGCCGATCGGCTTGCCTTCAGGGGTGACGACTTCGCGGGTTTCGCCGTCGACGTGGAGCTTCTCGAGGGTGTGCGTCGCGTTCGGCCCGCTGTGGGCGACGTGGTTCGCCCACAGCGGCGCCGCCAGCACGAACACGACGACGAGGAAGAAGAGCCCGAGGAAGGCGACGGCGAGGCGGTTGCCCAGGAACCGCCTCAGCGCCAGCCGCCAGGGACCGTCGCCGTTCCTCACGTCACGGCCCTATTCCTTGAATTCGAAGCTGGTCAGGTACTCGAAGAACGTCGGGTTCCAGATCACATTTTCGAGGTTGATCGCGCTCGATACGAAGGTGGAGAGCGTGCGGTTTCCGTAGGGAGCCCACGGCGCAACTTCCATGAACTTCTTGTCCAGTTCCGCGTACCGTTTTTCCTGTTCGGGGCCGAGCTGTTCTTCGTCGAGCTTGGCGATTTCCCGGGTCAGTTCCGGTTCGTCCGTCTGCGAGAAGTTGGAGTTGCCGGTCGGAGCGATGCTTTCGCCCGACAGCAACGCCTGGAAGAAATCGTTCGGGTGCGGATAGTCTTGGAACCAGTCGAACCAGCCGGTGTCCAGATCGGGAGTCGATTGGTTCCCGATCACCGCGTAGTAGTTGTCCGCGTTGATGACCTTCAGCTTCGCGTTGAAGCCCAATTCGCCGAGCAGATCGTCGTAGTATTCGCCCGCTTCTTTGTTCGGGCTTTCGTCGTCGGTCCAGACGGTGATGTTCATGTCCGAAGGGTTCGCTTCTTCGATCATTTCCTTCGCCTTGGCCATGTTGTGCGGGTAAAGTTCAAATTCTTCGTACCCTGGCATCCCTGGCGGCAGGATCTGCTGGGCTCCCTTCAACGTGCCCGAGTAGATGCGTTCCAGGGCGGCCGGATCGACGGCGTAGTTGACCGCCTGCCGCACCTTGAGATCGTTGAAAGGCGGCCGTTTCTGGTTCATCCAGAAGTAGTAGGTGCTGATCGTGGAATGCTCCTCGAACTGGGTGCCTTCGTATTTTTCCTTGACCTGCGTGTAGCGCGAGGCGGGGGGCGGGTTCTGCATCCAGTCGTACTTGCCCTGTTCGATGTCGTTGACCTGGGCTTCGTTGTTGCGGACGACGGTGACCTTCGCGCCGTCGACATGGCCGCTCGGGTAATCGGGAATCGCCTTCGAGTTGGCTTTCGCCCAGTACGGGTTGCGTGCGTATTCCCAGCCCTTGCCCGGTTGGGATTTGGTGATCATGTAGGGCCCGGTGGCGGGGGGCGGGTTGGCCGAGAGGTCTTCCATGGGGGTCCCCTGTGGAACCGGTGCCGCGAACAGCAGCGCCAGCTCGTTGACGAAGGTGCTGCGCGGCGCTTCCAGCTCGATCCTGATTTCACCGCTCTTGTCGTCCGTCTTGATCCCGGGGATGCCGCCGCTCTTCGTTTCGGCATACTTTTCGGCGCCGACGATGCTGGTGTAGAAGGGGGAGCCGCTGGAGTTCAGCTTCAGTGCCCGTTCGATCGCGTAGGGGAAGTCGGAGGCTTTGACCGGCGTCCCGTCGGAGTATTTGAGCCCGGGCCGCAGGAAGAGCGTGTAGGTCTTGCCGCCGTCGCTGATCTTCGGCATTTCCTTCGCCAGGCCCGGTTCGACCTCACTCCCTTCCTTGCCTTCCGCATGCTTGTAGGTCAGCAGCGGGATGTAGACCTCGCCCATCGCAGTCCAGCCTTCCGCCGTGTAGGAGAGCTGCGGATCCATGTAGTCGGGGAACGACGCATAGGTGGCGTTGAGGATGCCGCCTTCCTTGCCGCCGCCGCTCGAGCTGCTGCCCCCCCCGCACGAGACCAGTCCAATCGCCGTGACCGCTGCAACGATCAGAACCGCGATGACTCCCCCAAGCTTCTTCAAGGTCCCTCCTCCAAGTCAGGGTTACGGGGGAATTCCCCCGGAATCAACTCCACCACAACGGAGTTGTGGCCGTCAAGCGCTGCTGGACCACGGTTTTCGCCGCGGCCAAGCCGAATCCCTCCTAGCAAAGGCGCCATAACGACAACCGTGGCGAGTACCCCGGCTCCGGCGACGAGAAACGTCCCGCGCGGGCTGGCCACGGTGGCCACCAGCCCTCCGAGAAGGAACCCGATCCCGGGCATGGCGGCGCCGATCGACTCGAGCACGCTCATCACCCGCGCCTGCATCGCCGCGGCGGTCAGCTCCTGCACGGCGCTGATCGCCGCCACCCACTGGACGCCGTTGCCGGCGCCGCCGAGCACGGACGCCGCGCAGGCCACCGCCAGGCTGGGCGCGGCGGCCAAGCCGAGGTAGCCGCCGGCGACCGCCAGGGTGCTGACGAGAAGGAGCCGGAGGAGGGGGACGCGGCGGGCGCCGGCGAAGACGAAGCTGCCGAGGACCATGCCTGCCCCCCAGCTCGCCAGCATCAGGCCGTAGCCGGAGTCGGTCGAGCCGAGCGTTTCCTTTGCGTAGACGACCTCGATCGGGATCACCGCCGCGAAGAAGACGAAGAGGACGCCCTGGGCGAGGAGCAGCCGTCGCAGGACGACCTTCTCCCGCAGGTACTCGATGCCGGCGCGGACCCGGTCGCCGAGCCGACCCGGTTCCGGTTCCGCCTGGGGCAGCGCCTTGGCGGTGAAGAGGATCCAGGAGATCGCGTAGAAGGAGATCGCGTCGAGGAGGAGCGCCGACTCGACTCCAAGCCCCGCCACGGCAAGGCCGGCCAGGGCGGGCCCCAACGCCGCGCCGCCGGTGAAGGCGACGTTGAGGAGCGCGTTCCCGGCCCGCAGTTCCCCGTGCGGCTCGAGCAGAGCGGCCACGACCGCGCGCGTCAGCGACCGGCCGGTCAGGGCCAGGCAGCCGTCGACCGCGGCGAGCACGGTGACCGCGGCCAGCGAGAACCGGTCCGGGGAGGCGAGCAGCGCCAGGCCGCAGAAGGCCGTGGCCTCGCCGCAATAGATGATCGGCAGCGAGAAGCGGGGGCGCGGCCGCTCGGCGCGGGTGACGAGCAGCGGTGCGAAGAAGGCGGGCAGGAACCTCATGCCGAGGAAGAGCACGGTCGTCGCCATGGCGCTGCCGGTCCGGTCGAAGACCAGGACCGAGAGGGCGATGATCCCCATCCAGTCGCCGATCTCGTTGACCGCGTAGGTCGTCGCGAGGCGGCGGAAGAGGGGACGTCGCAGGGGCTCTAGGGCGCGGGTTTCGGGCATGTCTCGATGTCTGTCCTACTGCATTTCTGCACAACTTTTCCTGCAGATGCACAAGTTTCCGACAATCTGTGCTACAAACTCTCCAACGATTTAGAAGTTCTTGGAACCAGACGCACAGCTTGGGCTTCAACCAAGGCAAGGAAGGGGCAGCAATGGGCTTCCGCAACTAGACTTTTTTGAACGCGGCACCGACATGACCGGTCCGCGCCAAGTTTTTCCGACGAGGGCACCCTTGATGGGTGCTCTCGTCGCTTTTCCGTCTTCTTTCGCCGCTCTTTGCGACTTTCCGCCTCGCCTAGGCTCTCTCGCCCGGCATTTAGCTCTGGGAGAAATCGCTCAACTGGAAGAGGGCCCTTGCCGATGACAAATAACGTCATTACCGTTGCAACCAGCGGGGTTCCCAAATCCTGGGAGGCCTCGCTGCGGCGCAGGGATTGACACTGCGTCCAGGAACTATCAAGGGATCTTCCAGACCAGTCGAAGAGCCGAATGACCAAGACCTCCTCAACCCGAGCCGCCATGGCCGTCATGCTCGTCGGGCTGATCGCCGTCGCGGCGGCGGCCGTAGCCGAGGCTCCCCAGTGCAACTGGGACCCGGGCCTCCTCGGGGTGCTGCTGGCCTTCTCCATCATCAGCGACCTCACGGCGGTCTCCACCGAGTCGAAGGTCAAGGTCTCCGGCAGCTTCCTCGCGCTGGTCATCGCGATGGTCTTCCTCGGCGGCACGCCGGCGGCGCTGATCGGGGTCGTGACGATCCTGGTCGGCTGGCTCCGCTGGCGGGACGAGCCGCACTACCTCGTCAACAACCTCTTCACCTACGCGCTCTTCCCGCTGGTCGGCGGCGTCCTCTTCCGCGTCGTCACCGAAGCGACCGGCATCACCCAGGGGGACTCGACCTTCTATCTCCTGGTCTTCGCTCTCTTCCAGGTCTCGCTGGCGCTCAACTTCATCCTCACCGCCGGCTACCGGGCCTACGTGGAGAGGGTCTCCTTCGCCAGCCAGCTGGCGGTGCTGCCGCCGGTCCTCCCCTCCGAGTTCGCCAGCGCGATGCTCGCCGTCGCCGTCGCCTTCATCTACCACGTGATCGGCATCTCGGCGATCGCCCTCTTCGGCGTCGTCCTGGTCACCTTCCAGTACCTGCTCGGCCAGCTGCTGCTCTCCCAGCAGCGGGCTCGCGAGCTCGAGCTGCGCTCGAAGCAGCTGGCGAGCTTCCAGGTCGGGATGTTGAGCGCGATGCTGCGCACGCTCGACCTGCGGGACCAGATGACCGCCCGCCACAGCGCCGCGGTCGCGCGCTACTCGCGGGCGATCGCCCAGCGCGCCGGCTACTCGCGCCGCGAGGAGGAGCTGGTCCACATCGCCGCGCTCCTGCACGACATCGGCAAGTTCATCCTCCCCGACCGGATCCTCAAGGCCAACGTGCCGCTCACCGACGAGGACTGGATGCTGATCAAGCGCCATCCCCAGCAGGGCGCCCGCGTCGTCTCCTCGCTCGACGGCTACGGGCCGGTGGCGGAGATCATCCTCGCCCACCACGAGCGGATCGACGGCAAAGGCTACCCGCGGGGCCTGGCCGGGGACGAAATCCCCGAGCTGGCGCGGATCATCTCCGTCGCCGACACCTACGACGTGATGACCGCCCGCGACTCCTACCGGACGCCGATGTCGAGCTACGACGCGATCGTCGAGCTGCGCCGCGTCGCCGGCAAGCAGCTCGACGCCCGCTTCGTCGAGATCTTCATCGAGCTGCTCGAGGGCAAAGACGTCTCCTTCCAGCACGGCGAGGCCGCCGACTTCGAGAAGGAGCTTGCTCTCGAGGCGCGGATCGAAGAGACCGCGAGCCCCGGCGGCGAAAAAAGCCGCTTCCAGGTCGCCGGCGTTTCTAGCTGAGCCAATCGCACTTGTTCCCGCATACCGGGAAGAAATACGTCCGGTAGCGTTGCGCGCCTGATGCGCGCGGTCACCTTCCAAGCTCCCGAGCAGGTGCGGGTCGAGGAGAAGCCCGACCCCGAGCTCGCCGCGGCCGACGACGCGCTGGTCCGGGTCGAGGCGAGCGGGATCTGCGGCTCCGACCTCCACATCTACCACGGGCGGGTGCCGGTCGAGCAGGGCTTCACGATCGGCCACGAGTTCGTCGGCACGGTTCTCGCTGCGGGCGAGGGCGTCGAACGAGTCGCGGTCGGCGACCGCGTGCTGGGGACCTTCCACACCGCCTGCGCGACCTGCGCCTCCTGCCTGCGCGGCGACTACCACCGCTGCCGCACCGGCCAGACCTTCGGCCACGGCAGGAACCTCGGCGACCTGCAGGGGGCCCAGGCCGAGCTGCTGCTGGTGCCGCGGGCGAACCTGACCCTGCGTCGGGTGCCGGAGGGCATGTCGGCCGACGTCGCTCTCTTCGCCGGCGACGTGATGGGAACCGGCTACCACGCCGTCGCCCACGCCGAGATGCGCGCCGGCGACACCGTCGCCGTGCTGGGGCTCGGGCCGGTGGGGCTGTGCGCGGTCCAGGCCGCGGTGGCCGGCGGCGCGGTCGAGGTCTTCGCGATCGACACGGTCGCCGACCGGCTGGCGATGGCCGAGCGCTTCGGGGCGACACCGCTGCACCTGACCCAGGACGACCCGAAGAAGGCTGTGCGAGCTGCCACTGACGGCCTAGGCGTCGACGTGGTGGTCGACGCGGTCGGCGACCCGGGTCCGCTGGCCCTCGCGGTCAGCCTCGCCCGCGACGCCGGCACCGTCTCCGGGATCGGCGCCTACGCGGGCAAGGGCGAGGTGCCGCTCGGCCTCGCCTGGCTCAAGGGACTGCAGCTGCGCCTCGGCCTCGCCAACGTGATCGCTCACGTCGACCGGGTCCTCGCCCTGATGGAGGCGGGCAAGCTCGACCCGAGCCCGCTGGTCACCCACCACATGCCGCTGGACCAGGCCGCCGAGGCCTATAAGCTCTACGACAACCGCGAAGCGCTGAAGATCGTCCTCACGCCATAGCGGGCTGTTCTAGTTGAACAACACAGTTGTTCCTACTACTGTGTCGGCATGGCACAGTCGGGAGCGCTGAGCAGGGGCTGGGGAATGGTCAGCGGGCTGTTCACCGAGGTGGGGACGATGATGATCCTCACCGTCAGGACGTTGATCTCCGCGGTGAGATCTCCCCATCCCTATGGAGAGGAGCTCGTCTGGCAGTTCCTCTTCGTGCTGAGGCTGTCCTGGTTTCCGCTGCTGGTCTCGACCTTCGCCCTCAACCTCGGCGCCCCCGGGCTGCAGGCGGCCGGGATCCTCTCGCTGTTCGGCGCGCTCGACCGCCTCGGTGGGTTCTTCGTCGTGATCGCGATCCGCTGGATCGGGCCGCTGGTCACCGCGGTGGTGGTGGCGGGCGTAGCCGGCACGGCGATCACCGCCGACCTCGGCGCCCGCAAGATCCGCGAGGAGCTCGACGCCCTGCAGGTGCTCGGCGTCGACCCGATCAAGAACCTGGTCGTGCCGCGGTTCCTGGCGCTGATGGTCGTCACCGCCCTGCTCGACATCTTCGCGATCATCATGGGCCTCAGCGCCGGCATCGCCGCCGAGCTGCTCTACCACCAGCCGCTCGGCGGCTTCTTCGCCACTCTCTTCACCAACGCCACGATCACCGACCTGTGGTCCTCGGTCCTGATGTGCACGATGTTCGGAGCGATCGTCGCCGTGGTCTGCTCCTACAAGGGGATGTCGGCGTCCGGCGGAGCTGCCGGCGTCGGCCGAGCCGTCAACCAGGCGGTTGTGATCTCCCTGGTGGCGGTCTTCTTCTTCCAGTTCGTCGTCAGCTCGGTGATCCTCGCCACCAACCCCGAACTGCAGGCGGTCCGGTGAGGGCACGATGAACGCCTGGCTGGAGGCTCCGCGCAGCTGGCTCGACTCCTTCGGCGAGATCGGCCGTTTCGGCCTCCGGGTCGCGGGAAACGTCTACTCGGGCCGTGTGTTCAAGTTCTTCGGAGAGAGCCTGCGCCAGGCCGGCATCCTCATCTTCGGCTCGGCCCTGGTCATCTGGGCCTTCGTCTTCATCCTCGGCCTCCAGTGCGGCCTCCAGGGCGCCTACTTCAACCGCTCGATCGGCGCTCCGTCGCTGGCCGGTCTGTTCTCGGCCTATTGCGATCTGCGGGAGGGGCTGCCCTACGCCTTCGGCTACATCCTCTCGGCCAAGGTCGGGACCGGCATCGTCGCCGAGATCGGGGCGATGCGGATCTCCGACGAGATCGACGCGCTGGAAGTGATGGGGATCCAGCCGATCACGTTCCTGTGCGCGACGCGCCTGCTGGGGGCCTGGATCGCGATCCCGTTCCTCTACCTGGTCGGGATCGGGCTGATCTACGCCGCCAGCTATCTGTCGGTGGTGCAGCAGGTCGGCGACGTCTCCTCGGGCGGCTACCTGCTGATCTTCTGGATGTACCAGAGCCCCCCGGACCTGATCTTCAGCCTGATCAAGGGGATGGTGATGGCGACCGTGATCGTGCTGGTCGGCTGCTACTACGGCTATACCGCCTCGGGCGGCCCCGTCGGCGTCGGCACCGCCACCGCCAAGTCGATGGTCTTCAACATCGTCGCCGTCCACATCCTCGGCATGCTCGGCACCGTGATCTTCTGGGGCGCCAACCCGCGGGCGCCGATCGGAGGCTGACTCAGCCCTTTGCGAGGATGGCTGCGATCACTCCGATCACGGCCGCGATCAGGGCGTAGTTGCCGTGCCGAACCGTGGTGTCGAGGGCGACCATCTGGCGGCTCAGCGCAACAATCGCTTGTTCGATTCCTTCGAGGCGCTTGTCGGTCGCCGCTGCATTATCGGTAATCCGCTGGTTGAGCGCGGCTGAAGTCTCAGCGATGCGCCTGTTGAGGGACCCTGAGGTCTCGGTGATCCGTCGGTCGACTTCCTTCAGCCGGCGATCTGCTTCCTTCGCCGCTTCCGTCACGCAATTGTTGACGTCGACGATCCGTTCTTCGACCCGATCAAACCGGTTGTCGACATGCTCGAATCGCTCGTCTATTCGCTCGAGGCGCTCTTCGAGTTTCCCGTCGCTCCAGGTCATCAGCTCCATGCTTGCACCTTAGCGGGCAAAGCGCAACCTTTTGTCTTAGAGGTAAAACCTCTGAAACTTCTTGTGACGGAGGTGGAACTTCTACCCGCGGCGGTGCTTGCGGAAGGTCTCTTCGACCCAGCGGAAGCCGGGGCGGTCGCTGAGGCCGGAGCGGAATTCGTCCAGCGCCGGCGGCCGTGGGGTGTCGGGTGGCGTCGGGCCCTCCGCGGGCAGGACGAGCGGGTAGAAGAGGGCGGCCGCGGTCAGGTCGGCGACGCTGAAGCTGTCGCCGACGAGGAACTCGCCGCCGCCGAGCTCTTCCTCGAGGCGGTCGAACGCGGCGACGATCTTCTCCCGCGCCGTCGCCGCCATCGTCTCGTCGCGGGCTCTCCAGCGCAGGCTGGTGAAGCCGCGGGCGTAGGCCCCTACCAGCGGCTTCACGTTGCCCAGCGGTCCCGGCACTGCGCGGCTGGCGACCTCGGCGAAGATCTCCGGCTCGTTGACCAGCTCGTGGAAGACCAGGAAGCGCGTGTACGGGCCGAGCTGCTCGTCGAAGTAGTCCTCGAGCTCGAGCGCGCGGGCGCGCTCCTCGGGGCTCGAGGGGTACAGCGGCCGGTCGAAATGCTTGGCGTCCAGCGCGGCGATGATCGCGGTCGAGTCGCCGATCGTGCGCCCGTCCATCTGCAGGACCGGGAAGGTCGGCTGGGCGCCGCGGGTGAGGAGGAGGGCGATCGGAATGTGCGTTCCCGGCAGCGGCGTGCGGCGGACGTGGTCGACCTCCTTGTGGTCGAGTGCCCAGCGGGCCTTTTCGCTGAAGTGCGAGATCTCGATCTGCCAGAGGACCGGCCTCTTCTCCGATTGCGCCGCCATCGTCCGCGTGCCAGCATACGCGTGTGACGCTGCTCGGCGACACGGAGATCGCGGAGAAGCTGGCGGGGCTCCCGGGCTGGGAGCGCTCCGGCGAGGCGATCGCGAAGAGCTTCGAGCGGGGCGACTTCGTCGGCTCGGTCGAGTTCGTTTCCAGCCTGGTCGCGCCGGCGGAGGAGATGAACCACCACCCCGACCTGGAGATCTCCTGGGACACGGTGAAGGTGACGATTTCGACCCACGCCGAAGGCGGGCTGACCGCCGCCGACTTCGAGCTGGCCGGGAAGATCGACGCCCTGGCGTAGATCCCGCGGGTGGGGCCGACGATCTGATGGCGAAGCGCAGGAAGCAGCGGCGCCCGCGGGAGAAGGCGCCGACGGTCGACTACACCGACCCGGACGGCAACGTCCTCACCCTGCGCCAGACGCTCAGCGCCGGCACGATCGCCAAGATCGGGGAGCCGCCGGCGGGGGAGGCCGCCTCCCGGGACGACGCCTGGCGGCGGCGGTCGGAGGCTCTCTTCGAGCGCCTCGCGGTCAGCTGGGAAATCGCCGGGCTGCCGCTCAGCGACCAGAAGATGCTGCTCGGCCGCTACCGGATGGCCGACGCCGAGACCCAACGCTGGGTGCGGCAGACGATCGCCCGCCACCTCGAGCGGCACATCCCCGAGCTGGCCAGCTGACGCTATGCCCGAGGAGCTGCGGATCGACGAGCGGCTCTCGCTGCCCCTGGCTGAGATCGAGATGCGCACCAGCCGCTCCTCCGGGCCCGGCGGCCAGCACGCCAACGTCACCGCCTCGCGGGTCGAAGCCGTCTTCGACGTCGAGCGCTCGGCGACCCTGGACGAGACCCAGCGGGCGCGGCTGCTGGAGCGGCTCGGCCCGGTCGTCACCGCGGTCGCCCAGGAGGCGCGGGGGCAGGCGCGCAACCGCGAGCTGGCGCTGCGCCGGCTGTCGGAGAAGATCGCCGCCGGGTTGCGGGTACGACGCAAGCGGCGACCGACCCGGCCGAGCCGCGCCGCTAAAGAGCGGCGGCTGGAGCGGAAGCGGAAGGCCGGCGAGCGCAAGCGTGCTCGCCGACCTCCTTCCGGCGACGAGTAACCTGTCGAGGACGGGGAGGAGGAGCAACATGCTGGGACATAGCAAGGCGACGAGCGGGTTCGCCGTCAATGACCTGAACACGGCACGGGAGTTCTACGGGGGGACGCTCGGGCTCACGGTGGAGATCCTCGACGAGGAGCACGGCATCGCCAGGCTGCGGCTGACCGGGGACTACGACGTCCTCATGTACCTCAGCGCCGACATGACCCCCGCCAGCTACACGATGCTCAACTTCGAGGTCGACGACATCGACGCCGCGGTCGAGGATCTGGTCTCGTGCGGGGTCGCCTTCGAGCGCTACGACGGGTTCGAGCACGACGAGAAGGGCATCGTGCGCGGGCCGGGTCCGGAGATCGCCTGGTTCAAGGACCCGTCGGGGAACGTTCTCTCCGTGCTGAAGCAGCCGTAGTGTCGGGGACCGTCCCCTTGCGGTTGACCTGAACCATCCGCAGGCCGCGCGGCCACATCGCCAGGGTTGAGATGAGCCCGACCAGGAGGAGCCCGGCGGAGACGTAGGCGCCGGCCTCGGCCGAGTAGCTGGAGTCGAGCGTCGCCAACCGGGCCGCGAGCGCCCAGAGACCGGCCGCCCAGAGCAATGCGACGATCGCGACCCTGGCCCGGAAGTAGCGCGCCAGCGCCAGCTGCCGCGAGCGCCCGAAGACGAGGGGCAGGAGGATCAGGATCAGCGCCGGCCCGACCAGGAAGCCGGTGCCGATCTTCACCGCTTCCCGGGAGTTGCTCGCCAGGTCGAACAGCGCCGAACGGCCCCACCAGGTGAAGGCGGCGCCGAGCAGCCCGACCAGCAGCAGAGCCGCGGCGAGCGAGGCGACGTCGCTCGCCACCCGCACGCGCCGGTTCGGCACGTACGCCTCGCGCAGCTGTCCCTCCCGGGTCGGGGTCGGATCCACATAGCGAACCTATCCCCGGGTCGGTTTCTCCCCATCGGCGCCACACCGCCGCGTTTCCGACGGGAACTACGGAGCCGGCAGGTCCCCCCGGAAGCGGAACCTCGGCGGTCCCGTGCGGGGGCCGCCGAGGCAACGTACCCTGCTCAGCCGAGAGGTCAGCTGGCGATGTCCGCTTTTCGCACGTGCGTCGTCGACCAGGGCCACCAACCGCCCCATTCGACGCGCAGCCACCTGTTCACCCCATGGGTTCCGGATTTGAATTCAACCGTCACTTCGCATTCTTCGGTGGCGTTCAGCGTCCCGCATGAATTGGCGACGATTGTGAAATCTTCTTCTTTTTGTTCTTCGAGGTTGTTGACGATTTTGATCGAGTTGATGTATCGAGTGATCGCGTGGCCGTTGTAGATTTTCGAGGCTTTGCGATCGCCTTTGTTGCTCGTGAAGAATTCCAGTTTGGAAGCGGTTATCCATGTGCCGATCCGGTCGCCCGCAATCCCGACTTCTTCGGTTTTCCCTTCCCTCACGGTCTCGCCCCGGAAGTCGTCGGTGCTTTCATCGGTGCCGGTTTCGTCCGTGGTGGTCGTGCAGGCGCCCAGGCCGCTCCCTGCTGTCTGGGTGTATTTGATGCCGGACAGGTTCAGGTCTGCCTTGATGTCGGTGGGCGCTGGGCTGATGTTTGTGTAGGTGACCGTTTTGAGCCCGTTCTGAGCCGGAACGTCGACCGTGCACTTGGTGATGCCGAGTTGCCTTGCCGTCACCACTATCTGTTTTTCGGCGGCGCAGACGATGTCCACCGTGCCTTCGAATTTGGTTCCTTCGAGCGTCCCGGTTGTGAAGCGGTACTTGCAACCGTTCATGTTGATTTCGGCTGACAAGGAGCCGAACGCGGTGCATCCGGAGTAGGTCGGCGTCACTTCGAATTCGCTTGCTTCGTCTCCGCTCTGCGAGCCCGTATACGTCACTTTTTCGCAGCTGACCGCTCCGGCTGTCGTTCTCAGGACTTCCTTCCCTGCGCCTTCCCCTTCGCCTGTGTAGGTCGTCGAGGTGGCGTCGGATCGGAAGGTGAACGATTCGGCCGCAGCCGTCGGCGCCATCGCGGCGCCGATCGCGAAGAGCGCCAGGCACGCCTTGCCCAGCGACTTGAGATTGCAGATCATGGTTTCTCTCTCCCTTTCGGTTGGTCCGCAGATGCGGAAAAGACCAAATTGGGAGACTTTAATAGAGAAAATCTGTGTGAATGCCCCCCGAGGCGGGTGACTATGGGCGCGGCTGGTTTCGAACCAGCGACCCAAGCCAGATCGCGAACCGAAAGACGCAGGCCCGCTTACAGGCACCATTCTATCGCCTGATGGGGCGGTGCCGACGGGCCTCATCGCCCCAGGGATCGGCCGACGTCGTGCGAGTGTTGCCGGACCTGGGCGCGCTGCTGATGTAGGCGCAGTTGCCGTTGGCTTCGCTCAAGCTGCCGCTGCGCCCGGTCGTGCTCGTGCGCCCTCGCAGGCTCCTTCGGCCTCGTCCCCAGGGCGTTGTCTCTGTCCACGATGCCGTTTCTCTGGCGATAGCCCTCGACCCCCCGCACCGCCTCGTCCCACTCGGCGGCCTTGCTCGGATCGCGGGGGCGCTCGCCCAGTTCGCGCTTGATGTAGTCGGGCGGGGAGACGCGGGCCGCGGCGGCGGCGAGGCGTTCGCGGTCTGCAAGCACGGATTCGATCACCGCGGCTTCCGCGCGGGCCTCGTGGCGGACCTCGGGCAGCTCGCCGGCCGCGGCCCGCAACCGTTCGGCTTCCTCCCGCGCCCAGCGCTCGCGCCGGTCAAGATCGCGTTCGCGCCGCTCGCGCTCCGCGCGGTCGGCCCGCCGCTCCCGGCGCTCCGGCGCGGGGATCTTCTCGCGCTGCCCTGCCAGAAGCTCGATGCGCTGTTTGTACTCGGCCACCCGCTCGGCGTGGGCGCGGTTGGCCTCCTCGCCTCGGTACTCGCGCCAGGTCTCCAAGTCAAGCTCCCGCAATTGCGAGGCGAGCTGATCGGAGGGGATCGGCGCGAAGCGCGAGCGCAGCGCCTCGTCCATCGCCGCGGTCTGGGCGCCGGAGCGCTCAGCGGCTTCGGCGATGTGCTCAAGGCCACCCCGCAGGTAGGGAGAGGGCGGGGCGATTTCCTCGCGGGCGAGCTGCACCTCCGGGGTCGCGTAGAGGAAGGTGTCGCCCCTGGTCCGCGAGGTGGCGACGTAGAACTCCTCCCGCGTCATCGAGGGGTCGGCCATGACGAAGGCCGAATCGAGAGTCGCGCCCTGCGCCTGGTAGATCGTCGCCGCGTAGGCGTGCTCGATTGCCGGGGCTCCGTCCCTCGGGTTAACCCGCTCCAAGAAGACGGAATCGACACCCACCCGCCCAGCGGTGTCGATTCCGTCCAACACCAGACGCCGGGAGGAGACGTCAACCTCCGCTATCCGCCAGCGCTCCCTATTAAAGACCTGCAGGCGCTGGTCGTTGATGCGGGTGATGACCTGATCGCCGACCGCGAAGCGGGCCTCGCCGACCCTGATCTCCTCGGCGCCGAGCCTGGCTTCGGCGCGCATCTTCTCCCGCGCCATCTGGTTCAGCTCGCGCACCTCGGCGTTTCGCTTCGCCAGCATCAAGGCGTCCCCGCCCTGGCGGTAGCGCTCCCACCAGTCGGCAGCCATCGCCTCGCGGCGGGCTGCCGGGTCGTCTGAGACCGTCACCCGCTCGGCGCCCTGGTAGATCGCCAAGGCTT
>DASTTQ010000003.1:0-14249 GCA_035760065.1 Solirubrobacterales bacterium | reverse complement strand
CCCCCCCCCCCCCCCCACCCCTCTGATGCGCCTGCGTGCCTAGCTGAGGCTTGAGAGGCCGGCGGCGACGGCGAAGCCGAGGACGGTGGCGAGGCCGGCGCCGCGTCCGGCGTCGGCGCGCGCGTCGGGGATCATCGAGTCGATCAGCATCACCAGCAGGGCGCCGGCGGCGAAGCCGTCGATCGCCGCCTTGCCGCGCCCGGCGACGGCATCTGCCGCCAGGTAGCCGACGACCGTCGCGAGCGCGCAGATCGCAGCGACCACGATCCAGAGGCGGATGATCGTCTCGCGCGAGCGCCCGGTCGCAGCCATGTCGCTCGCCGAGCCCAGCGACTCGGGCAGATTCGAGACGAAGATGGCGACCAGCAGCGAGACGCCGACGCCGGCTCCGGCGGCGATGTTTATCCCCAGGACCATCTGCTCCGGTATGCCGTCGAGAAAGGCGCCGAGGGCCAGCGCGGTGCCGCTGCCCGACCCTTTTGGGCGGCCCTGGCGCCCGCGCCCGGTCGCCATGCGCCGGGCGATCAGCCCATCGAGGAAGTAGTAGGCCAGGGCGCCGACCCCGAGGCCGATGCCGGTGACGCCGGCGCCGCCGACGTCGGCCCCCTCGGCCGCGAGCTCGAAGCTGACTGAGCTGATCAGGGCGCCGGCGCCGAACGAGAGGACGTAGCCGACCTGCCGGGGCGGCCACGGCCGCAGGAAGCTGAGCACCGCGCCGATGACCAGCGAGCTTGCGGCCAGAGCTCCCCAACCGATCGCTTCGCCCATCTCGGCTACTTTCCCGGCCATGACCCTGGTCGTCAAGCTCGGTTCCTCGATCGTCGCCGCCGACGACGGCGAGCTGCGCGCGGACGTGCTCGACTCCGTCTGCGCGCAGGTCAGCGAGCTCGAGCGGGGCGGCGAGCGAGTGGTGATGGTCACCTCCGGCGCGATCGCGCGGGGGATGCGGTTGATGGAGCTGGAGGCGCGGCCGAAGGCGATGGACGAGCTGCAGGCGGCCTCGGCGATCGGGCAGGGTGACCTGTTTCGCGCCTACGAGAGCCGCTTGGCGGAGCACGGCGTCAAAGCGGCGCAGGTTCTGCTCACGCTCTCCGACGTGTCGGAAAGGACCCACTACCTGAACGCCAGGCAGACGCTCGAGCGTCTGCTCGCCTGGGGTGTCGTGCCGGTGGTCAACGAGAACGACACGACCTCGACCGACGAGATCACCTTCGGCGACAACGACTTCCTCGCGGCGCTCGTCGCCGTGCTGCTGCGGGCTCGCCTCCTCGTCCTGCTCACCAATACGGATGGGGTGTACACCGCCGACCCTGGCCTCGATCCGGAGGCGCGGATGCTCACCGACGTCGAGGACACCCGGGACTTCGACCTGGTCGAGGTCGGGGCCGTTTCCCAGTTCGGGCGCGGCGGCATGGGGAGGAAGATCGCCTCGGCGCGGATCGCCGGCGAGTCCGGCGTCCCCGTCGTGATCTGCAGCGGGATCCAGCCGGGCGCGCTGAGGACGGCCGCGGCGGGCGAGGAGATCGGCACCCGGGTCGCCGCCCACCGGGAAGGAACGCTGTCCCCGTACAAGCTGTGGCTGAAATACGCGAAGCAGCCGACCGGGACGCTCTACGTCGACCGCGGCGCGGCATCGATGCTGCGCAACAGGGGCGCCAGCCTGCTTCCCGTCGGCATCGTGGACATCTCTGGCACGTTCAAGGCCGGCGACGCCGTGGCGGTGCTCGACGACGAAAACGCGATGGTCGGCAAGGGGATCACCGAGTTCGGCAGCTTCGAGGTGAGCCGGATCATGGGCCGCAACAGCGACTACCTCCAGGAGCACTTCCCCGACGCGCCCAACGAGGTCATCCACCGCGACCGCTTCGTCCTCCTCTGAGCCATTGGCGAGTTGGGTCGGCTATAGGCGGCCCAACTCGCCAACCGTGGTCGGTGGCAGCACCTACCCAGCTACCCTTTGCCGATGGCCGTTGCCGAGACCTCCGTCGCCGAGCACTGCGCCGCCGCCAAGCGTGCGGTGCGGGCGTTGGCGAGCGCTTCGACCGGGGCGAAGGACGCGGCGCTGGAGGCGACCGCGCGCCTGCTCGAGGAGCGGGCAGATGCGATCCTCGAGGCCAACGCCGGCGATCTCGCCGACGAGCACGCAGCCGGCCTCACCGACGCCCTCCGCGACCGGCTGGCGCTGACGCCCGAGCGGGTGGCGGCGATGGCCGCGGGCGTGCGGGTGGTCCGCGACCTCGACGACCCGGTCGGCGAGGAGCTCGAGCACAAGACGCTCGCCAGCGGCATCGACCTGCGCAAGGTGCGGGTGCCGCTCGGGGTCGTCGCCGTCGTCTACGAGGCGCGCCCCAACGTGACGATCGACTGCGCGGCGCTGACGATCAAGAGCGGCAACGCGATCGTCCTCCGCGGCAGCTCGTACGCCGAGCGCTCGAACGCGGCGCTGGCGGCGATCGTCCGCGAGGCCCTCGCCGAGGCGGGGCTGCCGGAGGACGCGGTCGTCTCGCTCGGGGGCGGCGGCCACGAGGAGCTGGCCGAGCTGGCGACGCAGGAGGGCCTGGTCGACCTGCTGATCCCGCGCGGCGGCGAAGGGCTGAAGGCGGCGATCAGGGCGGTGGCGACGGTGCCGGTCATGTACGCGGCGGCGGGCAACTGCCACGTCTACGTCCACGCCGACGCCGATCCCGAGATGGCGCGCCGGATCGCCTACAACGCCAAGGTCCAGCGGCCAGGCGTCTGCAACGCCGCCGAGACCCTGCTGATCGACGCCGCGATCGCCAACCGGGTCGCCCCGGCGATCCTCGCCGATCTCGCGGCCGCCGGCGTCGAGCTGGTCGGCGACGAGCGTGCCCGCGAGGCCGCCGGCGAGGTCGAGGTGGGCGCCGCCGGCGACGACGATTGGGAGAGCGAGTTCCTCGGCCTGAAGATGGCCGTCGCCGTGGTCGACTCGGTCGACGAGGCGGTCGAGCACATAAACCGCCACGGCACCGGCCACTCGGAGGCGATAGTCACCGCCGACCCCGTGGCGGCCGAGGAGTTCGTCGCCGGCGTCGACGCCGCCGCCGTCTACGTCAACGCCTCGACCCGGTTCACCGACGGGTTCGAGTACGGGATGGGGGCGGAGATCGGCAACTCGACCCAGAAGCTGCACGCGCGCGGGCCGATCGGGATGCGCGAGCTGACGACCTTCAAGTACGTCGCCCACGGCGACGGCCAGGTGCGTGAGTAGCTCGAACGGCGCGGCGATCGGCGTGCTCGGGTCCGCTTTCAACCCGCCGCACCTCGGTCATCTCGCCCTCGCCCAGGAGGCCCTCTGGCAGCTCGGCCTCGCCGAGGTGGTCCTCGTTCCGACCGGCCAGGCCCCCCACAAGCGGATTGCCGACGACCCGGGCCGGGAAGCCCGGATGGAGATGACCAGGCTCGCCGCGGCGGACGACGATCGCTTCTCGGTCTCCTCCCTGGAGGTGGAGCGTGACGGACCGTCCTATACGTATGAGACCTTGCAGGCACTTGCGAGAGAGCGGGGCGACAGAGAGCTGGTGTTCGTGATGGGGGCGGACGCGGCCGTGGGCCTCGAGAGCTGGCGGGAGCCCCGGCGTGTCGTCGAGCTGGCGAGCCTGGCGGTGGCGCGGCGGGCGGGCGTCTCCGACGCCGACCTCGCCGAGACGATGAGCAGCCTCGGCTGCGAGGGGCGGACGACGATGCTGGAGATGCCGCAGTTCGGCGTCTCCTCCTCGGCGGTGCGCGAACGCGCCAAGCAGGGCCGGCCGTTGCGCTACCTCGTCCCCGACGCGGTCGCCGAGTTGATCGAGGAGAGGGGGATCTACCGGTGAACGAGCTTCAGTCCGAGCAGCTGGCGCGGCACCTGGCGGCGATCGCCGACTCGAAAAAAGCCGAGGAAGTGGTCGTGCTCGACATGCGCGACCTCGTCGCCTACACCGACTTCCTGGCGATCTGCACCGCTCGCAGCGAGCGGCAGGCACGGGCGATCGTCGACGAGGTGCGGCTGCGGGTGAAGCGCGAATCCGGGCTTCTGCCGGGCGGCGTCGACGGCGGAGGGGACGCCGGCTGGACGATCCTCGACTACCTCGACTGCGTCCTGCACGTGTTCACGCCGGAGGCGCGCCGGCGCTACGGCCTCGAGGACCTCTGGCGCGAGGCGCCCCGGCTCGAGCTGGACTTCGACGCGCAGGAGCCGTCCGAAGCCGCGAGCGCCTGAGCGCGAGTCGCAAGCCGCATCCTCGGCGCTTGTGTGACGAAATACCGTCCGAGGACCTGCGTAGGTTGCCGCCCATGAGCCTTTTCAAGCGGGCGCTGTTCGGTTATCGCCGCGACGCGGTCGAGGCGATGGTCGAGCTGACCGAAGCGCACGTCCACGACCTCGAGGCCGCCAACGAGAGCCAGCGCGGCGCCCTGATCCACCTGGAGGCCGAAACCGCCTCGTTGGCCAACATGGTGCTGGAGCGGGAGCGGGAGATCCGCGTGCTCGGCGAGCGCCTGCGCGACGCCGACGAGTTCCACGAGCGCAACATCGCCACCCTGGACGCGATCACGGCGCGGCTGGAGGAGCTGGAGGCGCAAGCCCGCGGCCAAGCTACGCGGATCAGGATGAAAGCGCTTCGGGAGGCGGTCGAGGTGAGCAAGAAGGTGAAGGCGCTGACCGAGATGGAGCCGGCGCTGCAGGCGGAGGCGGAGCGGGCCGAGCAGGACGCTGCGGGCGAGGGGCTCTTCGAAGGACCGGTCAGGCTCGAGATCGGCCCGCTGGGCGACTTCTCCCAACTTGTCGGCTTCGAGGACGCGGTCGGGCAACTCGGCGCCTCAGAGATCAAGGTCGACCGCTTCTCCGAGGGCCGCGCGACCTTCTCGATGCGCCTCGACCAGCCGGTGGACCTCCTTCGCGAGCTCGAAGAGCTCTCCGACGTCGACTTCAAGGTCCGCCACACCGCCCCCGGAAACCTCGTGCTCGACGTCGACGAGGACGAGGGCTCCGAGCAGCGGGCAGCGTAGGCCTCTTTTTTTTCGTCCGAGGCGAAATGTATTGTCTGGATCACCGTGGAGCACGATCCGAACCGAAAAGGCAACATCGCTGAGTTGACACCGGTCATTGCTGTCTGGCGCCCGTCGAGCTCTTCGACGGCCGAGCTGCGCTGTACCTGCGCGTTGCCCAGGCGAAGAACAATCAGCGCGCGGCGCTAAACTGGGCAGCCGATTACGAGTTTCAGGGGGCTGTAGCTCAGCTGGCAGAGCGTCCGAATGGCATTCGGGAGGTCAGGGGTTCGATTCCCCTCAGCTCCATATCCACCGAAGAGGTCGTTTCCACCGAAGAGGTCACCGACAACGTGATCGACGTCGGCGCCCATCAGTTCCGCAACCACTTCGGCCACTACATGGAGCAGGCCGCGGCTGGTGTGGAAGTCCGCGTTTCCCGTCACGGCCGGCCGTTCGTGCGTCTGCTCGGCCCGCACGCCTGACCCCTTCTCTTCGCCCGGGCTCGAGCCCTGTGTTCGCCTGCAAGGCGGTGAAAGCGGAGATACCGAAATACGCATAGCGCGGTTTTTGCTTCCTGGGTTGAGTTCGCCTCTATGGACCCGGGAACCCCTGGCCAATTCCCTGCGCTGAGATGCCGCGCCGCCACGACCCACAGATCGGCCTCGGGATGGCAATTCGGGCGCTCCGAAGCGATCAGAAGATGAGCCAGGAAGCTCTCGGCCAACGGGCGGAGATCCACGCCACCTGGATCTCACACATCGAGTCCGGCCGGATCAACCCGACCTGGGGCAACGTCAGGCGGATCGCCAACGGCCTCGAAGTCAAGCTCCCGCTGCTCGCCGAGCTCGCTGAGAAGCTCGAGAAGGAATTCGGCAACGGCTGAGAGTCGGCACCGCAGCCCTAAAAAGGGAGAGCCCCATTGCCGATGCTCTAGGCGATGAGCGCTGCCAACCAGCATGTCTTCAGCCACGGCATCCGCGATACCCGGGAAACGCTGGACCTCTGGAGCCGGCGGCCATGGCGCGTGCTGGGAAGCTGGGTCGCGCTCAGCCTGGCGATCGCCCTGACGCTTCTGGCGGCGGTCTGGTTCGTCGCCGGCCTCCTCACCCCCGACCTGACGCCGATTCACCTGCCCGGATTCACCGAACCCTCGGAACCGGGCGACCTGCTGCCGATCCTCTACCGCAACTCGCTCGTCCTCGCCCTCCACGCCACCGCCTGCGTCGCCGGTTTCATCGCTGGCGCCTCGATGCCGATCGCCGCCGCCCAGCGCGCTGGCATCTCGCGTTGGATCCACGTCAAGGCGGGTGAGCTGGCGATCCTCTTCGTCTGCGCGGTCACGCTCTTCTCGCTCTCCACCCAGGCGCTCTATCTCGGCTTCCAGGGCTCGACGATCGCCCATCAGTTGAAGATCACCCGCTTCGAGCTGATCCTCAGCGTCCTCCCGCACGCGATCCCCGAGCTGACGGCGCTCTTCCTCCCGCTCGCCGCCTGGCTGCTCGCCAGCCGTCGCGGCGAGTGGAACCAGCTTCTCGCGGCCACCTTCATCACGGTGGTGCTGGCGGTCCCGACCCTGTTCGCGGCGGCGACCATCGAGGTCTACGTCTGGCCGCACATCCTCCAAGGCCTCTCGCCGGTCAGCCACCCGTACACCTTCTAACCCAGCTCGGGCTTCCCGGGGGCGGTTGGCGGGTGCCCGCCGCGTAAGATCGCGCCTCGATGGCGGGTTACGACCCCAGGGAGATCGAGCGCAAGTGGCAGCGGGTGTGGGCCGAGGAGAAGACCTGGGAGGTCGCCAACCCGGGCCGGCCTCGATCCGAGGCTGCGAAGCCGAAGAGCTACGTGCTGGAGATGCTCCCCTACCCCTCCGGCGAGCCTCACGTCGGCCACCTCAAGTGCTACGCGGTCGGCGACGCGATCGCCCACTTCCGCCGCCGCCACGGCTTCGAGGTGATCCACCCGATGGGCTACGACTCCTTCGGCCTGCCGGCGGAGAACAACGCGATCAAGACCGGCGAGCCGCCGCGCGTCGCCACCGAGCGCTCGATCGAGTCCTTCCGGCGCCAGTTCCGCGAGTGGGGGATCTCGATCGACTGGAGCCGCGAGCTCGCCACCCACACGCCCGAGTACTACCGCTGGACCCAGTGGATCTTCCTGCAGCTGTTCGAGCGCGGCCTCGCCTACCGCACCGAGGCGCCGGTCCAGTGGTGCCCAAAGGACGCCACCGTGCTCGCCAACGAGCAGGTCGTCGACGGCCGCTGCGAGCGCTGCGGCACCGAGGTCGTCCAGCGCAACCTCGAGCAGTGGTTCTTCCGCATCACCGACTACGCCGACCGCCTGCTCGCCGACTTCGAGCTGCTCGAGTCCTGGCCCGAGCACGTGATCACCATGCAGCGCAACTGGATCGGCCGCTCCGAGGGCGCCGAGGTCGTCTTCCGCTGCGAGGAAGCAGACCTCGACTTCCCGGTCTTCACCACCCGCCCCGACACCCTCTTCGGCGCCACCTTCTTCGTCTTGGCGCCCGAGCACCCCGAGCTGGAGCGCCTGGTCGCCGGCACCCCGGCCGAGGCGGACGTGCGCGAATACGTCAACCGGGTCGGCCGCGAGTCGGCCGAGGAACGCGGCGCGGAGGATCGCGAGAAGACCGGCGTCCCGCTCGGCCGCTCGGTAGTCAATCCGGTCAACGGCGAGACCATCCCGATGTACGTCGCCGACTACGTGCTGATGGAGTACGGCACCGGCGCGATCATGGCGGTGCCGGGTCACGACGGGCGCGACTACGAATTCGCCCGCAAGCTCGACCTGCCGGTCCAGCGGGTGATCGAGGGGGAAGACCCGGAGGCAGCCCGCGACGACCTCGGCCTGCCCTATCCCGGCGACGGCTTGATGGTCGAGTCCGGCCGCTTCGACGGCAAGCACAACCGCGAGGCCTACGACGAGATCGTCGCCTGGCTCGAGTCGGAGGGACGCGGCAAGCCGGCGGTCAACTACCGCCTGCGCGACTGGCTGGTCTCGCGCCAGCGCTACTGGGGCGCGCCGATTCCCGTCGTCTACTGCGGCGAGTGCGGGATCGTGCCGGTGCCCGAGGAGCAGCTGCCGGTGGAGCTGCCCGAGATCGAGGACTACGCGCCGCAGGGCAAGAGCCCGCTGGCGGCGGCCGAGGACTGGGTGGCGACCGAGTGCCCGCGCTGCGGTGCCGCCGCCCGCCGCGAGACCGACACGATGGACACCTTCGTCGACTCCTCCTGGTACTTCCTGCGCTACCTCGACGCCCATAACGACGGGGCGGCCTGGGACCGCGAGGCGGCCGACCACTGGATGCCGGTCGACCAGTACATCGGCGGCGTCGAGCACGCGATCCTGCACCTGATGTACGCGCGCTTCTTCACCAAGGCGCTGGCCGACCTCGGCCACCTCGGCGTCCAGGAGCCGTTCGCCAACCTCTTCACCCAGGGGATGATCACCCGCGACGGGGCGAAGATGTCGAAGTCGAAGGGCAACACGGTCAGCCCCGGCGACTACGTCGAGCGCTACGGCGCCGACACCGGCCGCACCTACGTCTGCTTCATGGGACCGCCCGAGCGCGGCGGCGACTGGACCGACGAGGGGGTGGAGGGAGTCAACCGCTTCCTCTCGCGGCTGTGGCGGCTGTGCGAGGAGGTCGAGGGGCGGAGCGAGGCGGGGAAACTCGCGGCGGGCGCCGGGGGCGAGGCGCGCGAGCTCCTCTCCAAGGCCCATTGGGCGATCGACAAGGCGACCCGCGACTTCAACCGCGGCTTCCAGTTCAACACCGTGATCTCGGCGGTGATGGAGCTGGTCAACGAGGCCTATCGGGTCAGAGACGGTCTCTACGGCACACCCGAGGGCCCGGCGGCGGTGCGCTTCGCTGCAACCACGGCAGCGTCGCTGATCTTTCCCTTCGCCCCGCACCTCGGCAGCGAGATCTACGAGCGGCTGACCGGCGAGCGGGTCTGGGAGCAGCCCTGGCCGCAGGCCGACCCCGACCTGCTCTCCAGCGACACGGTCACGCTGGTGGTCCAGGTCAACGGCAAGCTGCGCGACCGGATCGAGGTGCCGGCGGAGGCCTCGAAGGAGGAGCTCCTGACTCTGGCGCGCGCAAGCGAGAAGGTTGCCCGCCACCTGGACGGCCAGCAAATAGTCAAGGAAATCGTAGTTCCGGGCAAGCTGGTCAACCTGGTGGTGCGGTAGCGCCCTTCGCGGGGCCGCTCGGTCTGCTAGAAAGCCGCCGAATGCTGGTCAGGCGTTTCGAAGATGCAGCGGTCGAGGAATGGCACCGCCTGCGCGCCCACGTCCTCATGGACGCGGGCGAACTCGGCTCGCGCAACCTCTCGGTCACCTGGGTGGTCGTGCCTGCCGGCACGGGGCAAACGCTGCATTCCTCCGGCGAGGCCGAGCAGGCCTACGTGGTCGTCCGCGGCCGCGGGACGATGTCGGTGGCCGGCGACACGCAGGAGGTCGGCGAGGGGGATCTGATCCTGGTCCCGCCCGCGACCGAGCACTCGATCGGCAACGACGGTGCCGAAGAGCTCACCTGCGTCTCGATCCAGTCGCCGCCGGTGACCGCCTCCGAGCTCTACAGCGACCAGCTCGCCGAGGTGGCGGGCTACGACGACGACGACGAGTTCTGAGGCGCGACAGGCGGCGCATTTCGGCGTCCTCAGTCGCTTGCGTGCAGAGCGCGCGGCGCTCCCTGCATCCTTGAACTGCTTGCCTGTCGCACCTCAGAACCATTCTTGTTCGAGAAGTTTTTGATTCTGCGCGCCACGCGTGCGCTCTGGCTGGTCATCGTCGGTGGCGATGCCGGAGTTGAGCCGCAGCCAGGTCGTCGTCTATGCCGCCATCGCGGTGGCGCTGCTGCTTGTCGGCGCGCGGGCGATTCGCGCCGGAGGCGGCGGCGGGGCCGAGGCCTCCTTCGCGGCGGAAAGCGGGGGTAGCTCCGGCGGAAGGAGCTTCTCCGTCAGCGGCCAGGCGGGCGACCTCGTCGTCGACGTGACCGGGGCGGTGCGGCGACCGGGCGTCTACCGGATGCCGGCCGGCAGCCGCGTCAACGATGCCGTGATCCGCGCCGGTGGACCCTCGTCGCGGGCAGAGCTGGAAACGGTGAACCTGGCGGCGCGGCTCGCCGACGGTCAGCAGGTGGTCGTGCCCGAGCGGGCTGCTGGCGGTGCGGCGCCCACGGCAGCGGTGGCCGCGGAAGACGGGCCGATCAGCCTCGGCACCGCGACCGCCGCCCAGCTCGAAGAAATCGACGGGATCGGGCCGGTCACCGCCGGCGACATCGTCAAGTTCCGCGACGAACACGGCGGCCTCTCCTCGGTCGAGCAACTGGACCAGGTGCCGGGCATCGGGCCGGCGACGATGGAGGCGCTGCGCGAACGGCTGCAGCCGTGAAACGTCCTCGCGACTGATGCGGTCGCCGCGCCCTTCGCTGCCGGTCCTCTGCGGCATCGCGCTCGTTGTCGCCTTGGCGCTCGGCCACAGCGGCGAGATCCGCGAACGCGCCGCGGCCGGCCTCGGGCGGGGCATGCCCCGGCGCGAGGCCGAGCTGGCCCGCGGCTTCGTCCTCGGCGAGGACGCCCGCGTGGACCCGGAGACGAAGGAAGACTTCACCCGCTCGGGCCTCCGTCACCTGCTGGCGGTCTCCGGCGAGAACGTGACGCTGCTGGCCCTCCTGGCGCTCCCCGTGTTGGGGGCGCTCGGTATCCCGCTGCGCGAGCGCCTGATCTGGGTGCTGGCGCTGATCGCCGTCTACGTGCCGGTCGCGGGAGCGGGCCCGTCGATCCAGCGGGCGGGGGTGATGGGAGGGATCGGCCTGCTGGCGACGCTCGGTGGCCGGCGGGCCTCGCGCCTCTACGCGCTGGTGCTGGCGGCCGGGGTGACGTTGGCGATCGACCCGGCCGTTGCCGCCGACGTCGGCTGGCAGCTCAGCTTCGCGGCGGTGCTCGGCATCCTGCTCCTGGCCGCGCCGTTGCGGCGAACGATCGTCGCCAGGCTGGGGAGGGGGCGGTGGCGGCGGGCGCTGGCCGAGGGCGTGGCGGTCACCGTCGCCGCGACGCTCGCCACCGCCCCCCTGATCGCCTACCACTTCGAAACCGTTTCGACGACGACGCTGGTCGCCAACGTGCTCGCGATGCCGGCGGTCGCGCCAGCGATGTGGCTGGGGATGTGCAGCGCCGCCCTTGCCCAGATGCCGGGAATCCCCCTCGGCCCCCTGAACGGCCTCGACGCCCTGCTCCTCGCCTACATCGCCCAGGTAGCGGCATGGTGCGCCGCTCCGCATTGGGCGGAGCTGCACGTCCACCTCAGCGGCGCCGGGTTGGCCGCGTCCTATCTGGCGATGGGAATGGCCGCGCTGCTCGGGCTGGTGACCAGGCGGCTCGGCCCTCGCCTCGCGATTCCACGTCCGGCCCCGGCGCTCGCTTTCCTGGCTGCGGGACTTGCTCTCGCTCTCGGGTTGTCCGGAGCGGGGGGTGCGGACCCACCGCCGCTTCACGGCCTTCGCGTCGACGTGCTCGACGTCGGCCAGGGAGACGCGATTCTGCTCCAACCCGCCCGGGCGCCGGCGATCCTCGTCGACGGCGGCCCCCCGGGTGACGACCTGGAGGCGAAGCTCGAGGGCGTCGGCGTCGACGGTCTTGGCGCCGCGGTGATCACCCACGACCAATCCGACCACGCGGCGGGGGTGGAGGAACTACTCGGACACCTGCCGGTCGGGCGGTTGGTCTACGCCCGCCTCCGCCGCCCCGCTCTCGCGGCGGCTCAGGCCGCCGGCGTCGAGCCGGAGCGTGTCGCCGCCGGCCAGGAGCTGCGCTCGGGGAGGCTGCGGCTCCAGGTCCTCTGGCCACCCCGCGAGCTGCTTGCCGAGCCGCTTGCGGGTCGGGACCCAAACCAGCAGGCCCTGGTGCTGGAGGCGCGCTGGCGCGGGTTCAGCATGCTGCTGACGGCCGACGCCGAGGCGGAGTCGGTGCCGATCGATCCGGGCCCGGTGGACGTCCTCAAGGTGGCCCATCACGGCAGCGACGACTCGGGGCTGGGGACGCTGCTCGACCGGACGCGACCGGAGCTGGCCGTGATCTCGGTCGGGGCCGACAATCCTTACGGCCACCCGACGCCGGGGACGCTCGCCACCCTCGCGCGGCACCGGGTCCCGACGCTGCGGACTGACGAGGACGGCGATGTCGTGATCGACGTCAGCGGCGGCTCGTTTCGTCTGGACGGATGACCGAATCGATACTTGAGAAAGCCAATCCAACTACTTTTGTCACTCAGCGAACGGCCGATGCACGAGCTGGTGAGGTCCATCATTCGAAGAAAGCACATTCCCGCGCTGCGAGTGCCGAGCTTCGCCGGCCAAGGTCTGACCGAGCGGATGCAGAGCACCGCCTTCCTCCTCCTCGGACTGACCGCCGCCGCCGGGCTCGCCCTTGTCGCCATCTTCGCCCTGCCCGGGTTCCCGCTGCTCAAACCGGCGCCGCTGCCGCAGGGACCGGCGGCGAGGGAATCGATCGCCGATGCCCGGAGCCTGCCCCTCGGCCACGGCCGCGGCCACGTGTTCGGCCCGACCAACGGCACCCAAGCGGTGCCGCCGAGCGCAGCTTCAGCCGGGTCCGGAGGCGGCGCGGCGAACACCCCCACCGGAGGGGTCGCCGCCGTGGAATCGCCGCCGGCCGCGGACGTTCCCGCAGGCGCCGGCGGAGCCGGTGGGGGAGGCGGAGGTTCGGGGGGTGGCGGCCACGTTCCCGCCCCGACGACCACCCCGCAGCCCGCGCCGCCCCCGGCATCGCCCCCGGCCTCCTCGCCGAAGCGGACCGGCCCTCCCCCGGAAGCGGCCGTTCCCTCACCCGCCGCTGCATCGACGGCCGGCCCCGGCAACTCTGCCTCGGCGGCGGCTGCCGAACACGCCAGCCAGCGCGGGATCGAAGCCTCCTCGGGGAATGCCGCCTCGCCGGGAGGGACCGCCCAGACCGCCGTGGAGCCCCCCGGCTCCGCTGCCGGCGGCGCTGGTCCTGGAAACGGCAACGGCTACGCCAAAGGACAAGGCTAGGACCGACCGGTCAGGCGGAGCGGGTTCTAGACTCGCCCGATGGCCGCCGAGATGAGGTCGCTCTACCTGATCGCCGGGAGCGACGAAGCGAAGATCGACGCCACCCGGGCGCGGCTGCGGGCGCGAGCCGAACGCGAGGGGGGCTCGGCGGCGCTCGAGGTCTTCGAGCCGACCGAGGGGAAGGGCATGCCCGACCACGCGGCCCTGCTGGGGGCGATCCCGGCGATGTCGCTGATGGGCACCCGGCGCTACCTCTTGGCCGACGGCGTCGAGCGCTGGCGGGATCGCCAACTCGATCCCGTCCTGGCGGCGCTGCCGCAGCTCCCTCCCGACCTGACCCTGGTCCTGATCTGCCGCGACAAGGCTGCGGCAAGGCTCTCGAAGGCGGTCAAGGCTGCCGGCGGCGAGATCCACGACTTCGAGGCCCCGAAGGCGCGGGAGATGCCGCGCCTTCTCACCGGCGAAGCTCAGACGCTGGGATTCCGCCTCGACCCCGCGGCGGCGCGGCTCCTGGTCGAGCGGATGGGCCCAAATCCGCCGCGGCTGCGCAACGAGCTCGAGCGGCTTGCGCTTTGGGCGGGCGACGGGGGAGAGGTGAGCGCTGCCGACCTGGAGGGGATGATCAGCGACACCTCGGAAGCCGCGGTCTGGTCGCTCTCCGACGCCCTGATCGAGGGCGACGCGGCCGCGGCGCTGCGTATCGGCGAGCGGCTGATCGGTCAGGGTGAGAACGTCACCGGGCTGATCTACGGGCTCGCCTCGCGCCTGCGCAGCGCCTGCGCGGCGGCTGCTCAGCTCGAGGAGGGCATCCCACCGAAGCAGGTCGAGTCGTCGCTGAAAATGCACCCCTACGCCGCGAAGCAGCTGGTCAACCGCCTCCGCGACGCCGACCTCGCCGACCTGCGGGTCGCGACCGAGACCCTCGCCGACCTCGAGCTGTGGTGCCGTGGGGGCGCGGACTACGGCGACGAGCTGGCGTTGACCGTCGCCCTGCGACGAGCGGCAGCCGGAGCGGCTTAGGCTGAACAGCCTCCAAGTTGTGCCGACACTTCTAGCTCATCTCGACTCCATCTTCCGGGCACCGTAGACGAGGTCGGCCGGAGGCCGACCTCGAGTGTTGCGGCCCGTATGGGCACGGTCGTTGTCGTAGTAGTCGAGGTAGGCGGCGAGGTCTCGCTGCAGGCCGCGGTATCGG
>DASTTQ010000002.1:0-51846 GCA_035760065.1 Solirubrobacterales bacterium | reverse complement strand
AGATCGCCAACAACCACTTCGCCCTCGGCAGCTCGCGCTCGGCGATCTACTACACGGCCGGGGAAGGGCAGACCGGAAACGTCAACATCCACGGCAACTACGTCGAAGGCGGCAAAACCGACCCGGCGATCAGCGTCAAGGGCGCGAAATCCGCCATCACGGCGACGACGCTCAGCGGCAACACGATCATCGGGAACGAATCGAGCACCTCCTTCAATTTCGAAGCCCCCGAAATCCCCGGCGACATCACCGAAAACACGCTCTCGGGGAACAAATCGAACCTGCTCCAGGTGAGCGGTACCGTTGCGCATTCATCGACTTGGAAAAACGGCGGGACCGCAGTGAAGCTCGGGGCGGTGACCATCCCTTCTGAAGTGACGCTGAACATCGAACCGGGGCTCAACTTCAAAACGCCGCACTTCACCATCAAAGGCACGCTGCTCGCCGAAGGCACTACGGAAGCGCCGATCCTCTTCACCGAAGGCTCAGGCAACTACACGCCGTTCCTCTTCGAACCGGGCAGCGGCGCCTCGGTCCTCAACCGGGTCCAAATCAGCAATGCGGGCAGCGAATTCTACGTCAAGGCGCCGATCCAGATCAACAAATCCTCACCGACGATCGAGAACTCCGTCCTCGCCAACAGCGCCTTTTGGGCGATCTGGATTCCAGAAGGCGGCAGCCCCGTGATCGCCAACAACATCTTCCTCGGGATCGGCCGCTCGGCGATCTACTACACCGCGGGCGAAGGCCAGACCGGCAACATCAACATCCACGGCAACTTCATCGAAGGCGGCAAAACCGACCCCGCGATCAGCGTCAAGGGCGCGAAATCCGCCATCACGGCGACGACGCTGAGCGGCAACACCGTGGTCGGCAACGAATCGAGCATCTCATTCACCTGCGAAGCCCCCGAAATCCCCGGCGACATCACCGAAAACACGCTGGTCAGCAACAAATCCAACCTGATCCAGGTAAGCGGTACGGTCGCCAAATCCTCGACCTGGAAAAACGGCAATACCCGGGTGAAGCCATCAGGGGTGACGGTCGCAAGCGGGGCGACGCTGACGATCGCCAAAGGCGTTCTGATGGTTAACCCCTCCTTCATCGTCAAAGGCACCTTGAACACCGAAGGCACCGCCGCCGAACCGGTGGTCTTTACCGGCCTCAAAGAAGAAGGCGCTGGAGAATGGGGCAGCGTCAAGTTCGAAGCGGGCAGCGGCTCCTCGGTCGTCAGCTACGCGGAATTCGCCTACGGCGGCAAAGAAAGCGTCGGCATGGTCGAAGCCAAAGGCTCGCATCCGACGATCACGAACTCGACCTTCCGCAAGGGGATCTACGGGATCAAGGTCACCGAATCAGGCTCTCCCCGAATCGAATGGGACCGCTTCCGCGGCAATACCAGCGGCGGCCTCTCCTACAGCGGCACCGGCGAACTCTCGGCCCCCAACAACGACTGGGGCTGTGCCAACGGGCCGAAGCCGGCCGGATGCGGCGACTCGGTCACCAAAGTGGCCTGGAAACCTGCCGTGCAGCTTCCCGAACTGGCCGGGCACTGCCGGGGCAAGGAATCACAGTGCGGCGAAGGGGCCGATCCGGTCAGCCTGGCTACCGGAGCGCTCAACTATTCCCACCGCGATCTGCTCTTGACCAACAAGAGCTCAGAGCCGCTCGAATTCACCCGCGCCTACTACTCCGGCTCGAGCGCGGACACCGGGCTCGGCCCCGGCTGGTCGCAGACCGGCCTCGCCAGCGTGACCGAACTCGAATCGGGCGAAGTCCTCGTCTTGCGTCAGGACGGCCGCCAAGACCTCTTCCAGAAAACCGAATCGGGCTACAAAGCGCCCTCGGGCGTGACCGACACGCTCGCCAAGGTCGAAGGCACCTTCCAGCTCACGACCCTCGATCAGACCGTCTACCGCTTTGACGCCAGCGGCCGCATCGCCTCGATCACCGACGCCCACGGCTTGAAAACGACCTACGCCTACAACGCCGAAGGCCGCCTGGCGACGATCACCGATCCCTCCGGCCAGACCCTCACCTTCGCCTACAACGCCTCCAACCACATCACCTCGGTCAAAGACTCGACCGGCCGCGAAGTCAAATTCGGCTACTCGGCCGCGGGCGACCTCGAATCGGTGACCGACGCCCTCGGCGGGGTGACCAAATACGCATACGATTCCCAGCACCGGATCACGTCGATCACCGACCCGCGCGGGAACGTGATCCTCAAAAACACCTACGACTCGCAGGGGCGCATCACCGAACAGCGCGACGGCTTGGAACACCTCTGGAAACTTTCCTATGGATCGGGCCAAACGACGGTCACCGAACCAGAAGGCGGGAAAATCACCTATGGCTTCGACAGCCAGAACCGGGTCGTCTCGGAAACCGATCAACTCGGCAACAAAACGACGACCGTCTACGACAGCGCCGGCAACGTCAGCGAAGTGATCCATCCCGGCGGCGCCAAATGGAGCTTCGGCCATGACGCCGCCGGCAACCTCACCTCGGTCAAAGACCCCGAAGGCGGCGAACGCAAATACGAATACGACGCCAAAAACCGGCTCACGAAATTCACCGATGCCCGCGGTGACTCCTGGGGCTATGAATGGTCGGCGGCCAACGACCTGACGAAGGTCACGGACCCCGAAGGCGGCGAAACCACCCTCACCTACAACGAATCCGGTCAGCCGCTGACCTTGACCGACGCTGACAAACACAAAACCGAATTCGGTTGGGACACGCGCGGCAACCGGCTCAGCGTCACCGATCCGTTCGGCCACAAAACGAGCTTCGAATACAACAGCCGCAACTACCTGACTTCAGAGACCAAGCCGGGCCTCAAAGCCGAAACCTTCGAACGCGACGCGCTCGGGGACATGCTCTCGCAGACGACGCCCGAAGGCCACAAAACGAAATACGCATACGACGCCAACGGCTTGCCGACCCAGATCACCGACCCGGCCGAAGACATTTGGAAAATCGCCTATAACGCGATGGAGCGACCGACCACCTACACCGATCCGGCAGAACAGCAGACCACCGTCGCCTACAACGGCAACCTGCGGCCGACCAAAGTCACCAACCGCCGCGGCAAGGAAACGACCTATGCCTATGACCTCGCCAACCGGTTGACCGAAGTCCATGCGCCCGAAGGGGGCAACTGGACCTTCGGCTACGACGCCCGCGGCAACCGCACGAGCGTCGTCGACCCGCGCGAACACAAAACGACCTACGAATATGACCTGCTCGACCGGATGAAGAAGGCATCGGAGCCGCTGGAAGCCACTACCGAATACGGCTATGACGCCAACGGCGACCTGACCTCGGTCAAAGACCCACGCGGCAACACGACCAGCTACGCCTACGACAAACTCGGCCGCCTCACCGAAGTCGCCCAGCCGCTGGAAAAGACGACGAGCTTCGCCTACGACGCCGCCGGCAACATGCTCAGCCGCGCTACGGCAGTCGGTGCGGTCGAATACGGCTACGACGCCGCCAACCGTCTCACCAAAGTCAGCTCGGGGGAATCGCCCCTTCGCTCCTTCGGCTATGACGCTGCCAACCGGCTCACCGAAGCGACCGATGCCGAAGGCCACAAAATCGGGATCGGCTACACCGAAGAGGGCCGGGTCGCCTCGATGAATGACGGGCGCGGCCAGTCGCTGACTCGCAGCTACAACTCGCGGGGCCAGTTGACCAAACAGGTCGACGGCCGTGGCAC
The DNA here is from genome assembly GCA_035760065.1 of Solirubrobacterales bacterium. Lineage (GTDB taxonomy): Bacteria > Actinomycetota > Thermoleophilia > Solirubrobacterales > 70-9 > VAYN01. The sequence continues at coordinate 48,122 of DASTTQ010000002.1, read as the reverse complement.
GCTCGAATACGGCTACGACAAACTCGGACGCCTGACCTCGCTCACCGATCCGCAGGGGAAAACCTCAAGCTTCGGCTACGACCCCGAAGGCGATCTGACCGAAGTCAAACGCCCTGGCGGGATCGTCACGACCAACCTCTACGACAACGCCGGGCGGCTCTCAGAAGCCACGACCGAAGCGGGGGAACCGCCGGCGGTTCTCGAAGCCCTCAAATACAGCTACGACCCGGCCGGGAATCTCGTGAAACGGATCGACAGCCGCCTCGAACAGGAAACGAGCTACGCCTATGACGCGCTCAACCACCTCACGGAATTCAACCCCCCGGGCGAAGGGTCGACGGCCTACGCCTACGACGCCGCCGGCAACCGCACCGAAGCGAGCGGTACCACCTACACCTACAACGCGCTCAACCAGCTAACCGGCTCCTCGGACGGCACCACCTACGGCTACGACAGCGCCGGGCGGCTCACGAACGAAGCCAAAGAATCCGAAAAAACCACCTACACCTGGGACCCGCTAGACCATCTGGCCAAAGTCGAAGGCCCGACCGAAACCGCAAGCTACGCTTACGACGCTTTGGAACGCCTTAGCGAACGCTCAAGCGAAGCCGGTACTCAGGTCTTTCACTACGGCGACCTGGGCGATCTCGCGACCTTCGACGCCAACGGCGAAGGCAAAACCACGACCAGCTACGTGCAGGGCGCTCGCGGCCTCTTTGAGCAGCGCTCCGGCGAAACGACGAGCTACCCGCTCGCCGACGCCCACGGCGACATTACGGCGATGGTCAACGGGGCCGGCGAAGTTACCTCGCGGCAGAGCTACGACCCCTGGGGCGCGCAGCTCTCCGGCCCCAGCCTGGAAATGGGCTTCCTCGGCGCCCAGGAGCGGCGGGCTGATCCCTCAACCGGCCTGATCCAGATGGGCGCGCGCTCCTACAGCCCGGCGCTCGGCCGTTTCCTCAGCGAAGATCCCGTCTACGGCCACCTGGGGATCGGTGCCTCGGCCGACCGCTACCTCTATGTGTGGGACAACCCACTCAACCGCTACGACCTGAACGGCCGGGATGTCTGCGCACCGACGCCTTGGGGCGATGCGTGTGCCGGAGACGCCGCGGAAGATGCTGGGAACGCGGCCAGCGAAGCCTGGGAAACCGGCAAGTATCTCGTTACTCACCCTGGCGAAGCTGCGACCAACGCTGTCAATTACTGGGCTGAAAGTGAAAGCCCCGCTTCGTACATCTTTGGGCCACTGGCGACTCTTGGAGATATGGGTCTCAACCCGGACCGGATTGGTTACTACCTGGATAAGGTAAGTCCGGCTCAAATGGCAGCGACCGGACTAGCTGCGGCGGCGACGGTAGGATTTGGCGGGCTGACCGTTATGGCCACGGATGCTTGTTACGGCGTAGCAGCGCCACTTGAGGCGTTGCACACCTGCACGTTTGTTGCGACCACTGGAATGACGATGACCGCCGGTGCCGGATACGTCACGATCGAATCCGCCCGTAAGTAAAAACGCAAAGGAGCCTACCATTCCTTCCACGAATAAATCACAAGAACCTGTATTGCCAGTACCGCGCTGGCTCATCGCCCTTCCAGTGATTTGCGCGCTAGTTGCAGCAGTTGTGATAGCAAGCACTGGGCCTGGCCCTGTGCCTCTAGTCATCTTTTTTATTTCAGTTTTCGTGGCTGGCTATCTCTACTTCTATATGATCGGGGTCTGGCGCCAGCGTCGCAAGACAAACGGGACTCCGTAGGCCCGACTGGGCGGCGGATCGCCGCGCGCCGTTGCATCGCTGGGCTGTCAGGGGCTGCTCGATGAGGGGAGTACGGAGGAGGGAGACCTTGGCCTAAAGGCTCCTCCGAGGTGAGGCCTGGCAGCGTCCCGAATGTTGGCCAGCGAGCAATGACCTCCGCTCCGGCGATTGCCAATCAGCCTGCGCTTGCCCGACATCCGCTTCGATCGGCGGCCAATGCTTTGGCCGTTCTCATCGCCTCCTGGTTAGCAATCCCCATTAGTGGGTATGCTCCGGTTGCGTGAAGCCATGTATGTAAGCGGCTCGGGAAGCGTCGGAGGCAGCAGTGAGAGCTACGGCAGCAGCGAGTGAGGGGTCCACTTTCTCTCCTTCTTGCCCTGTTGAACCGATGGCCTCCGACTCTGCCACCACGACCGCCGACAACGGGACCGATGCCCTGCTACAGAGCCTGGTTCGCGGAAAGCGCGGCGAGGCGCTGCGGGCGCAGCTCACCGCCCGCTATCCCGAGATTTGGGTCGAAGAGATCGAAGAAGCGATCCAGTACGCCTGCAAGAGCTTCCTGAGCGAAGCAGAGGGCATCACCGATTCCGGCAAGGTCTACACCTGGATTCGCACCGCGGCGCTTCGCTACCTGAACCGCGAAGCCAACCGCCGCCGACGCGAAGTCGTGATCGACCCCATCACGGTCGAGAGAGGACGGTTCTCCGACGACGATGCCACCGGCCCGGCCGAGGAGCTGATCGAACTAGAAGACGACGCCGACCTTGAGATGCTGGTCGGCGAGGTCTCCTCCTCGCTGTCTGAGCGCAGGCGCGATGTCCTCGCCCTCTACGGCGCCGGCTACAAGCGCCCGCAGATCGCCGACCGCCTCGGCCTGCCCGAGCGAGTCGTCAAGCGCGACCTGCGCGCGATCTTGGACGAGGCGCGGGCGACGCTCGCTCGACTCGCGGGCGGCGGCTGCGAGCGCGGCGAGCCTCTGGTCATGCGGCTCGCCTGCGGCATCTCCAGCCCCGACGAGTCGGCCAAGGCCCGCGAGCATCTTTCCCAGTGCCGCCGCTGCGAGCTGCTCAGCGAGAGGCTGATCGCCTGGCGGGAGAAGGCCGGCGCGATGCTTCCCGTCCCGGTCGCCGAAGGCGCGAGCCCCGGCGTGGTGAGGCGGATCGCCGACTCCGCAGGCGAAAAGCTCTCGGCACTCAAGCAGCAGGTCCTCGACGGCGGCGCCCAGGTCAAGCAGCACGCGACGGCGACCTACTACCGCGCCGTCGATCCGACTCCGCTCGCCGCCGCCCGCCCCGGCGCCGTCGCCGCCATGATCGCCAGCTGCGTCGCGATCGGCGGCGGCGCCGCGACGTACTGCGTCCATGCGGGCGTCGATCCGCTGGGCGCCGCGCAGGGGTTGATCGCCGGGGCGGAGAGCGAATCTGAACAGGCGACGCCCCCGCCCGAATCGGAATCGACCGGCCCCTCCTACACGCCGGCCGAATCGCCGGCAGCAGAAGACCCCGAACCGACTCCAGAACCTGCGCCCCAGCCGGTGCCGGAACCTCAGCCGCAGCGGGAACCCGAACCGCCGCCCGAGGACAGCTTCGAACCAGTCACCCCCGCCTATCAGTCCAGCGAATCCGGATCGGAATCGAGCTATGAAGCCACCGAAGCAGCTCCAGCAGCAGAACCCGCTTCCGCCCCGGCGAGCTCCGGGCCGCAGTTCGGGGGTCCGTGAGGTGCGAAAAGGGCCGATCAGCCTCCGCATCCTCGCGAGTCTCGCCGGCATCCTCGCGGCGCTACTGGTCGCCCTCGCCTCCCCTGGCACGGCGGCAGCGGGCGAATACACGATCTCCGCCTGCCAGGCAGACGAAGCGGGCTATGTCAGCTCGGCCTTCGAAAACTTCGCGACCCGCGGGATGAAGTGGAGGCGGGCCTGCAACCCCCTCGGGCCGGGGCTGCGTGGCCTCGTTACGGCGAATGTGTCCGGCACCGGCAGGGTGCCTCGCGGGGCCCAGTCCGGGTTCGTTCTCAGCGCGCCTCCTGGGACGACGATCTCGCGGCTGCGCTGGTCCGGCGTCGCCCATCGCCGCGACTGCCGCTATGCCCTCCAGCTCTACGCCGAACGCCCTGGCGCCTCGGCGGTCTCGATCAAGAACGTCCGCGCCAACCGCCATTGCCCGAACCCCGAAACCGCGCAGGCGTCGAGCTGGCCGCGCTTGCGCGCTTTCGACCTCGGCGGGGCGACCAGGATCGTCCAGCGCGTCGTCTGCGTCGGCACCTCCTCACGCGAATACTGCTCGGCCCGCGGCCAGAACTACATCGGCACTCTCGCTGCCGAAGCGACGGTCGTGGACGGATCAGCGCCATCCGCCGGGATCGTTCAGGACGAACCGCTCGCGCAGGGGAAGTGGGTAAGCGGCAGGCAGCGCGTCAACTACGAAGCCTCCGACAATGTGGGCGTAAAGGGAGTATCCGCGCTTATCAACGGGGGCTCGCGCGGCACCGAAGCGCGATCATGCGACTACTCGCAGCGCATCCCCTGTCCAAACGGCTCGGGCCGGATCGAAGTCGATACCTCGGAAGCGCCCGAAGGCTCCCAGCCGCTGGCGGTGGTGGCCGAAGACGCGGCCGGCAACCGCGCCGAATCGGCGGCCGTCACGGCTCGGATCGACAACGCCGCGCCGGGGGCGGTGCCGGTCGGCGTCGGCGGCGGAGAAGCCTGGCGAAACGGCAACGATTTCGATCTCGCCTGGTCAAATCCGGCGGAACCTGATCGGGCGCCGATCACGGCCGCCCACTATCGCCTTTGCCGTGTCGGCGGGAACGAATGCTCCACGGCAGAAAGCGGCGGCGAAGGGATCGCTGCGATCGACGACGTGAAGGTGCCATCGCCCGGCGAATGGGAACTGCGCCTCTGGCGCGAGGACGCGGCTGGCAATCAGCAACCGGCGAACGCCTCCGAGCCGGTCCGGTTGCGCTTCGACCCGGAACCGCCCCAGCTCGGCTTCGAGCCGCCGAGCGCCGATGATCCGACGCGGGTCTCCGTTCTCGCCACCGACCGCATTTCCGGCGTCGGCGGCGGCGAGATCGAAATCAGCCGGGCAGGGTCGGGCACCTGGCAGGTGCTGCCGACCAGCCGCGAAGGCGATCACCTGGTGGCGCAGGTGGACGATGCCGCGCTTCCGGCGGGCGAATACGAACTGCGATCCAGCGCCAGCGACCAGGCGAACAACGTCGGCGAGACCGACCGGCGCCTCGACGGCCAGCCGATGCGCCTGCGCCTGCCGCTGCGCGTCGCGACCTCGATGAAGGCCGGGATCGTCGGCAAGCGCACCATCTCCCGCAAGGGCAGGAAGGGCAAGGTGCGCCGGAGCGTCCTCGAGTCGCGCGCCGAGGTGTCCTTCGGGCGGAAGGTGCGACTCGGCGGCCGGCTCGTCAACCGTGCCGTCCACCCGCTGGCGGGGGCGAAGGTCCTCGTCTACTCCCAGCCGACCGAAGGGACCGAGGAGCTGGAGGACACGATCACGACCGACTCCGAAGGGCGCTTCGTCTACGGAGTGGAGGCGCGGTCCTCGCAGCGGCTCCGCTTCGTCTACGAGGGCACCCCGACGATTCTCCCGGTCGAAGATGCCGTGAACCTCCTGGTCAGGGCGACCTCGACCTTCTCGGTCACGGCCGATCACGTTCTGAACGGGGATTCCGTCACTTTCAGCGGGCGGGTCAGAGGCCGCCCGCTTCCGGCGAAGGGAAAGCTGATCGAGCTGCAGGTCGAGTACTCCAGCAACGAATGGCAGACGTTTCGAACGATGCGGACCGCCGATGACGGAACCTGGAGCAAGGTCTACTTCTTTAGGCGGACCTGCGGCGAACCCCACTTCCATTTCCGTATCCGCATCCCCGGCGAGGCTCCCTACCCACTTGAGCCGGGCAATAGCCACGAGCTGACGGTCCGGGTGAGAGGGCGTCCATGCTAAGGAGAGGTCGATCACCTAAGAGCCGAGGAGAGAATCCCATGCTGAGAGCACTGCAGGACCGACTCACCTACGCAAACGTCGTCGCGACGCTGGCCCTGTTCCTTGCCCTCGGGGGCACCGGCGCCTATGCCGTCTCCAAGATCACCGGCTCCGACATCAAGAAGCACAGCCTCACGGGCCGGCAGTTCAAGGCGAACTCGATCGGCGGACGGGTCGTGAAGGAGTCAAGCCTGCGAGCCGTTCCCCGCGCGCAGAATGCCGCCCGCCTCGCCGGCCAGCCTGCGGCCCGATTCCTCGACAGTTGCCCGCAGGCATTCGCCCCGACGATCCCGGTTGGAGGGGTGTGCGTGGAGGTGCAGGCACGGCCCCCTGAGTCCTACGGAAGCGCTGTACTCGACTGTGCGCTGACCGACAACCGCGAAAGGGTTGGCCGGCGGCTGCCGACCCAGCAGGAGCTGATGGCGGCGCTGGCTCAGCCTCAGATTCAACTTGCACCAGGGGGCGAGCTGACCAGCGAAGTCTATCCCTCCAGTAGTAAGCCGGGCGCGGTCGAAGTCCTTTACATCAAGGAAGAAAACGGCGCCGTTGGTCTCACTGAAGACGTAGGGGGAGCCAAGAGCTTCCGCTGCGTAGCCGATCCCATGAACTGACCCCCACCCCACCCCTCGACGCGAGGAGGAACGCGATGGCAAACCTGATCCAGAATCTGACCTCGATCTCCCCGGAGTTGCGATCCGGTCCTTCTCCCGGTCGACGGCTAATGGCCGTGGTGCTGTGCGCGATGCTCGTCCTCGGCGCCACCTTCCCCGGCTTCGCCGTGGCTGGCGAAGCCGACAGCGAAGGCGAAGGCACGACGCCGACTGTCGAAGTGCCGGTGGGCCCGCCCGACTTCGACCCAGGCGGCGAAGAAACCGATCTGGAAGAAGAAGCGCCCGCCGAAGGTGAAGAACAAGGCGGGGCGGTGGAAGCAGAAGCCGAAGTAGAAATCGAAGCGCCAGCGCCCGAGGGGGCCACCGGGGCTGCCACCGAAGCGCCTCCGCCCACGTCCGTCCCCTCACCGGAACCCGCGACCTCGGCGCCCGCGTCAGAGCCCGCGGAACAGGAAGTGGCACCCCCTGCGCAGCCGGTCGCGAACCAGCCGATCGTCGCCCCGAAACAGCGCCCGGTCGACCGATCTACGGCATCGTCGGCGGAAACTGCGACGACGACCTCAGAATCCGCCTCGCCGGTTGAACCGGCCCAGCAGGAAGCCCCGTCGCCCTCGCCCCGGCCTGTCACCGCCACGCCGGCCGACCAGGGCCGCAACCTGGCCGGCAAGGACACCTATCTCGTCCGGCCCGGTGACTGCCTCTGGCACATTGCCGCCGGGCTGCTGCCTGGCGGTGCCGGCACGCAGGAAATCGCCGGCGAGGTTCAGCGGTTGTGGCGGCTGAACGAAGATCGGATCGGAACCGGCGACCCGAGCCTGATCTATCCAGGGACCGAGTTGCGGCTGCGCTGAGAGAAATCGCATAGAAGCAGTGTCAGACCCCGGCCTTTCAGGTCGGGGTCTTTTCGGTGTGGGCTGATTTCTCACACATACAACCCAACAGTAGGGTCCACTTTTCACCCTTCGCACCCTGCTGTTATTGAGATGGTCGAAGGCCCGAAACAGCAGAAAGGCGCGGCGGCACGAAGCGAACCGCTGTCCGACGAGACGGTGGAGATGGTGGCCGCGATGCTGAAGGTCCTGGGAGATCCGACCCGGATTCGCCTGATCGAAATCCTGAACGAGCGGGGCGGCGCCACCGTCAGCGCGCTTGCCGCCTGCGTCCCGGTGAGCCAGCAGGGCGTCTCCAAGCAGCTCGGTGTGCTGCACCAGGCCGGCGTCGTCAGCCGGCGCCGGGACGGGGTATGGGTTCGCTACGAGCTGGTCGACTTCACCGGCTGGTGGCTCGTCCAGCAGCTCGCCTCCGCGCTCTCGACCGGCTCGCCGACCGCGGCGGCCTGAGCGCCAGGCTCTTCTTTCAACTCCGGCGGCGTCTGAGAACGTCGCCGGAGTTTGTGTGTAGCTGACACACACTCACAACCGTTCGCCTGAGCGGTTGTGACCACTTCGGACGCTCAACCCCCCGTTGTCCTGAGCCAGCAAAACGGCTGGCCGCGACAACGGAGGTGTTTTCGAAGTGTCAGTAGGAATCGGAACTCAAGCCAAGCGCCGCGAAGGTGACAGGCGATCGGTCGGCTCGGTCCTCCGGGCTGTGGGCCGGGTGGCGCTGTGGGCGCTGGTCGGGCTCCTGCTCCTTCGGGGCATCTCCGGCGTGCTCACCGAGCCGAGGCCCGCCGATCGAGGTGCCGCCGCTCACGGCAGCGTCAGCGATCCGGCGACCGCCGCCTTCGCGGTCAGGTTCGCACGGACTTATCTCTCGGAGCCCTCGCCCCAGGCGCTGGCTCCGTTTCTCGCACCTGGCGTCTCGACGCCGGCTCCCGTTGGGACCGGAAACGGCGCCAAGGTCGAGCAGGCCGAGGTCGCCGGAATCCGCGACCTCGGCGGCGGCCAGGCGATCGTCACGGTCGCCTGTGAGCTGGGCGACGCCCGCACCCTCTACCTCGCCGTCCCGATCGTCCGCGAAGGCGCGGCCGAGGTGGCGGCCCAGGGGGTGCCGGCGGTCGTCGCAGGACCGGCGGGGGTCGGGGGGAGCGTCGAAGCTCCCAGCGCCCTCGCCGGCTCCGAAGCCGGGGCGATCAACGAGCTGGTCCGGCGCTTTCTGCCGGCCTACTTCTCGGCGACCACCCCCGGCGATCTCGCCTACCTCCTGACGCCAGGAGCGACGGTGACGCCGCCGGGCGGTGGCTTCGAACTCCTCGCCGTCGCCAGCGTCAAGCAGATCGGCGGCGGCGAAGGAGCCCGGCGCACGGCGATCGCCACCGCACAGGTCCGCGACGCGGCGAGCGGCGCGGTCTACCCGCTCGCCTACCGGCTCCAGCTCCTCCGGCGGGACCGCTGGTACGTCGAGGCGGTCGAAGGGGCGCTCTCGTGAGGCGGCGGCTGGCGGTTCTCGGGGTCTTCGTCCTCGCGGCGGCGCTGTGGCTGGCGCCCGACGCGCTCGCGGCCGGCGGCAACGACGTGGGCCGGAACATCGGCTCCGAACTGCGCCACTGGGCGGCGTCGATCTACGGCGGCCTGATCGCGATCGTCGGGCTGATCTTCCTGCTGAACAGGAAGTTCACCGACCTCGCGGTCTTCCTCCTGGCCGCGATCCTCGTCGGCTGGCTCGTCTTCTCGCCTGACCAGGTTGCCGCTGCGGCGCGGGCGATCGGGGATCGGATTCTGCCGTGAGCGACGGTTTCGAGCCGATCCGCTCCTACCAGCGGATCTTCCGCCCCGAGCGCCGCATCTACTCGATCGAGGGACGGCCGCTGCCGGTGCCCGGGGGGGTGCCGCTGCGCTGGCTCGCATACGCGACCGCCGCCCTGCTCCTCGTCGTCGCTCTCGGCTCGGGCTCGGCTGCGGTCGCCCTGGTGATCGCAGCGGTCGCGGGGCTCGGAGGCGCGAGCGCCGGGGGCCGCCTCGGCGGGGCGGTGGCCGCGCTCGGCGCGCTGGCGGCGACCTGGATCGGCGGCTGGGTGCTCGGCCTGCTCGACTGGCCGTTGCGGTTGGTCGTGATCCCGGCGGCGGTCGCGACGCTCGCGACCCAGGCCACGCCGGACGGGCGCCGCGCCGATCGCTTCGCGCTGTCCTGGCTCGCAGCCCGCCTCGCCCCGGCCCGGCGCTCGCTCTCTCGCGCGCTGCCGGCGGTCGGCCGGGCGCACATGCTCGGCGGCGAGGTCTGGGTCGCGCCCGACGAGCGCTCGGCGCGCCTTCGTCGGGGAAGGGTCCGCGGCCCGGCAATCGTCTTCTTCTCGCAGGCCGTCGCGGTGCGCGGCGCCGGCCGACGGCGCCGCCGCCAGATGGCGCGGGGAGCACGCCGAGGCGAGGAAAGTACCCGCCGGCTGTCGCTGGGCGAGGGCGAGGTCCTGGAGGTCCGCCCGTGACTGCCTTCCCGCTGCGCTACGCGAGGCGGAACGTCCTGATCGGGCCGGACGGCGAAGCGGCGGCGCTCTATCGCGCCGACACGGTCGCCTATCCCTTCCTGCCGATCGCGGAGAAGTGGGGGCTGCTGCGGCGGCTGGAGCGCTTCGCCCATCTGGCTGGCGCCGACTTCTCGATCTGGAGGGTCCAGCGGGCCTATCCGGCCGAGCGCTACGCACCCGACCTCGCCGACCTCGCCGACGAGCGCCACGCCGACGCCGAGGGCTTGCGGCGCTATCTGGAGGGCCACGCAGGGAGGCTGCGCGATCTTCGCTCCCACGTCCCCGAGGTCTATATCGGCGTCTCGCTCTCGGAGGGAGGCGGCCCGAGCGTCCTGCGCTCGTTCGGGCGGCTGCGCCGCCGCGTCGAGGAGCTTGCCGGGGTCGGCGGGCCGCAGCCGATCTCGGGGACCGAGCTGGAAGCGCTTGCCGCGACCGAGCAGCGCACCTTCGACCGCCTCAGCGGGGCGCTGGCGCTGGAGCGCGCATCGACCGAGGAGCTGCACTGGCTGTTGCGCCGCGCCGCCTGTCGGGGGATTGCCGAGCCGGCGCTGGACTGTCACTGGGAGCCCGACGCGCTGGTCGTCGTGGCGCCCGGCGGCCCAGTTGCCTACGAGCCGCTTAGCTCGGAGCTGTGGCGCTGCGCGAACGCGCCCGCCACCGAGCATCCCGGCGAGCCGCCCTCGCTTGAGGTCGAGGCCGAGGAGGGGACCGCCTACCAGGCGTTCCTCAGCGCCGGCTCCCTCGCCGAGGAAGCCGAGTTCCCCGGCGCCGCCGAGGTGCTTTTCGGCCCGGCCGAAGACGCCGGCTTCCCGGTCGACGCCGTCCTGCACGCGCAATGGATCGGCAACCGCGAAGCGCTCGGCCAGGTGCGCAAGCGCATCCTCGACGTAGAGCACGCCTATCGCGAGCAGATGGAGGGCGCGAGCGGTCCGGGCATCCTCGCCGAGGAGGACCGCGAGCTCGCACGCGAGTACGAGGCGATCTTGCAGTCCTCGGCCCACCCGCCGATGCTGCGGGCCTCAATCTCACTGGCGGTAGGCGCCCCCGACCGCGAGGAGCTGGAGCGCCGGGTCACCTCGCTTCGCGAGCGCTTCGGGGATGTGGCGCTGCACCGGCCGCGCGGGCTCCAGCACGCGCTCTTTGCCGACCACCTGCCCCAGCCCGGCGGGGGATCGGTGCCGGACTACGTCCAGCAGATGACGGTCGAGCAGTTCGGCGCTTCGGCGCCGATCGCGACCGCGCACGTCGGCTCGACCGACGGCGTCTACATCGGCTTCTCGCCAGCCGGTGGCGCCCGCCCCGTCTTCTACGACCCGACCGAGGCGCCGCGTGAGGCGCGGGCCTCGGCGGTGCTGCTGGCCGGGACGCTCGGCTCGGGCAAGACGATCGCCGCGCAGTCGATCGCCTTCGCCGCCCAGCGCCGCGGTTCGCTGGTCGTTGACTTCGACCCCAAGCCCGACCACGGCCTCGACCGCGTCGCCGAGCTTCGGGGCGAGGTCGAGGTCCTGGAGCTCTCGGGCGACCCTGAGCACCGGGGCAAGCTCGACCCCCTCGCGATCGGGCTGCCCGAGCTGCGCGAGGAGTTGGCGTCCAGCTACCTCCTCGAGTTGCTGCGCGATCCGCCTCCGTCCTGGGAGGTGGCGATCGACCGCGCCGTCCGCGACGCGGTCCGGGCCGGCGAGCGGAACCTTGCGGCCGTGATCGAGCGGCTGCGCTCGGCCGAGGCCGAGGCGGGCCACGAGGTCGCCGAGGCGCTTGACGTGCTCTCGGACTTCGGGCTCGCGCGGCTGGGGTTCGGCAGCGGCGAGGCCGAGCCGATCGAGGTCGAGCGGTCGGTAATCACGATCCGCACGCCGGGGCTGAGCCTGCCCGACCCCGGCGCCTCGCGGGAGACCTACACCCGCGCCGAGCGCGTGTCGGTGGCGACGCTCTCGCTGGTCGCCGCCCTGGCGCTGCGGCTGATCGCGGGCGATCGCAGCCGGCACAAGGTGGTTGTTCTGGACGAGGCGTGGTTCCTGCTCGCCTCGACGCAGGGTCGCTCGCTGCTCAACCGGATCATCCGGCTCGGGCGCGCCCTGAACGCGACGGTGCTGGTCGCGACCCAGCGCCTCGCCGACCTCGGCGAGCTGTCCGAGCTGTTCGGCGTCTACTTCCTGTTCGGCCAGGAGACCGACGCCGAGGCGCGGGCCGGGATCGCGCAGATCGGGCTCGACGCAGACGACGGCGCCGCCCGCGCCCGCCTGCGCGAATACCGCCAGGGCCTCTGCCTGATGCGCGACCTCGACGGGCGGATCGGCGAGCTGCGCTTCGACCTCGTCTTCGGCGAGCTGCTGGCCGCCCTCGACAACACCCCTCGGGCGGTGGCGGCGTGAAGCGGGGCATAGCGCGCAGCTGGCGGCGCCGGGTCTTCGCGACGCTTTGCCTGGCGGCCCCTGTCGTGCTGCTCGCGCATCCGCTGGCCGGCGCGGCAAGCGATGTATGGGGAAACGTGGGTCCTGCCTCTCAGCTCGGCGGCGGGATCGCCAGCCGCTATCCGCTGCTGAACTACTCGCTGGACCAGCACTTCGACGCGGTCTCTGCCTCGCTGACCGGCGGGGTGGACGTCTCCGGCGTCCCGCCGATGATCGCCTGGTTCTTCGCCTCGCTGCTGTGGCTGGCGACGAGCTTCCTGGCGAACCTGCTCATCACCCTCTTCAGCTTCGCCTTCAGCCTCGACCTGGTCAACGGCTCGCAGGCCACCGGAGGCGCTGGGGCGCTCGCGCCCGTCGCCAGGGCGATCCACTCGATCTATGCCGATGTCCTCGGCGAGCCCTGGCTGGTGCTCGCAGTCGCGGTCGCCGGCATCTGGGCGATGTGGAAGGCGCTGGTGCAGCGTCGCTACTCGGAGACGGCCGGGGCGCTCGGGCTCTCGCTGATCTACGTCGTCGCGGCCCTGTTCTTCGTCGCCCAGCCGGGGGCGACGATCGGCAGCGTCTCGGGCTGGACGAACGCGATGTCCGGCGCGTTCCTGTCGATCTCCTCCAACGGCAACGCCTCCAGCGCCGGCCAGGCGAGGCAGGACACCGCTAACGAGCTGTTCGATCTCCTCATCTTCAAGCCGTGGGTCGTCCTGGAGTTCGGCGGCCTCGAACACTGCGCCCGCGCCGGCACCGGCTCGGAAGACAGCGATCCCGAATCGGTCGCGGTGCGGCCGCTCTCCTCCAACCCGGCGCGCGACGCCGAACTCGCCCGCCGCCTCCAGTCCGCCACCGAGATCACCGCGGACGGCAAGGTCTGCGTCAACAACGCGAACAAGTACGCGGCCCACTTCCTCCGCTACAGCAACGGCGCCGAAGAACACGACGAACGCGACAAGGAGTACGACGCCCTAAACGACGGCGACGCCTCCGAGCTTCCCGAAGGCGAAAGCGCCGGCTATCGCCTCGGCGTCGCCGACAAGCCCGCCACCGACGCGATGGAGGAGGGCGGCCAGTACCAGCGGCTGCTGCTGGCCCTCGTCCTCTTCGGCGGCGAGCTCGGCGCCTTCCTGCTGCTGGGCGCGCTCTCGATCGGGGTGATCCTCGCCCAGGTCCTGCTGCTGCTCCTGCTCGCGTTCAGCCCGGTCGCGCTGATCGCGGCGGTGATCCCAGGGCGGGGCCACGACTTCTTCAAGGGGTGGCTGGAGAAGCTGGCCGGCTACCTGCTGCGCAAGGCGGCCTACTCGCTGATCCTGGCGGTCCTGTTGGCCGTCACCGCCGCGCTTCAGAGCGCGACCGCGCAGCTCGGCTGGCTGATGTCCTTCGGCCTCCAGTCCCTTTTCTTCTGGGCCGTCTTCCTCCAGCGGCGGACCCTCGCCGACGGCTTGATCGGCATCGCCACCGGGCCGAAGGCGCCGGGGCGGGACGCCTCGCTGAAGCTGCTCTCGGTCTATGCGGGCGGGCGCATCGCCGGGCGGCTCTCGCGACCGCTGCGGCGCGGGTCCCGCTCGATGGCGGGTCGCTCGGACCGCCTGCTCGGGCGGTTCATGGGAGCCGGCGCCGACGATCCGACTCGTCCCCGGCGCCCGCGCCGCGCGCCTCGGTTCGGCACCAGCTACAGCGCCCCGGTTGGCGGCGCTTCCGCTCCCGACGCACGCGGAGCGGCTGAGCGGCCGCGGCGGGCTTCGTCGTCGGCAGGCGATGGCGCGGGCAAGGACTCTCCGTCCCCGACGCGGGCCTCGTCCCGCGAGTCCGCGCAGGGCGCGGGCGCGAAACCGAAGAAAGGGGCGGGAAGACGTGGAAGACCCTCGGGCAAGACGAGTAGAGAGGCCACGCCTCGCGAGCCTCGCCCCGAGAAAGATCAGAGGCCGGGCCGGCCAGCTCAGCGTGAGAGCCGTCAGGGCCAGCCCCCAAGTCAGCCGCCGGTCGGCAAGGGCAAGGGGTCCTCCGCAGACCAGGCGAGCCTCGGCGCCGAGCTGCGCGCCGAGGCAGAGCGGAGCCGTGAGGTTCTGAGGAAGCCGCCGGCCGCAGATGCGCGAGCGAAGGCGGGCTCCGAGCCCTCGTCACGTCGGCGCCGGCGCTGGCGGCGGAAAGGCGGCGGGCGATGAGGGCGCGGCGTCGCGGCGGATCAATCCTCCTACTGCTCGCCACCGGCGTCCTGGCGGCTGTCGTCGTCGCTGTCACCGCGACGGTGATGGCGATCCTCGGCAGCAGCATCGCCTGCATCGGCGGGGGCGGCCTCGCCGTCGCCGGCCCGCCGACCAAGGCCGCCGTCAAGGGGATACCGCCGAAGCGGCTTCGCATCTATCAGGAAGCCGGCAGGCGCTTCGATGTCGATTGGGCCTTCCTCGCGTCGATCGGCTTCCAGGAGTGCGGCCACCGCGCCTGCGCCCACGTCTACCCCTCCGGTTGCGGCGGGCCGATGCAGATCGCGATCGTCCCGGAATCGGCGTGCAGCCCCGGACCCGGCCCGACGATCTGGGAGCGCTACAAGGTCGACGCGGACGGCGGCGGCGCCGACCCGTTCGACCCGGCCGACGCGGTCTTCACCGCCGCCCGGATGATGCGCCCGGTCTTCGGGCTCGCGGGCGATACCTACGCCGCCTATCGCCAGGCCGCCTGCAACTACTACGGCGCTTGCAGAGACAGCGTCGCCGACTACGCCGACGAAGTCATGCAGCGGGCCGTCGAATACGGCTTCCGCGGCAAAGGCTCGCCGCCGCCGACGAGCCCGGTCGCGACCGGGCAGGTGGCGAGCGGCGGCGGCTCTGCCTGCGGCGGCTCTTCGTCAGGCGGAGCGAGCGGCAGCGAAATCGTCCGCATCGCCGAGAGCCAGCTCGGCACCGCCGAGAGCCCGCCCGGCTCCAACTGCAACCCCTACGGGCCCTGCGTCGAATGGTGCTCGCTGTTCGTCGCGTGGGTGTGGGAGAAGGCGGGCGTGCCGCTGAAAGGCGGCACCGCCCCCTATGCCTACTCGGGGACTATCTACGAATGGGCCAAGGCCCATGAAGGCGGCCCCTTCGCGGTAACGGCCCCCGGCGATCCGCCGCTGTCCACCCCCGAAGCCAACGGCGCGCGGGTCCTGCCGTCCACCGCGACGCCGGCACCGGGCGACGCCGTCCTCTACGGCTCCGGGCCGAAGGCGAGCGATCACGTCGGCATCGTCGAGCGCGTCTTCCCCGGCGGGCAGATCACGACCATCGACGGCAACTTCGGCGACCGGGTCGCCCGCTCGGGTCCGTTCCTGCCCTCGCAGGCTGTGCAATGGGGGATGCCGGCGCCGATCTTCGGCTACGCCCAGCCGCCGAGTGCGAGAGGCGGTGCCAATGGCTGACCGGCTCCGCGCCCTGCTCGACCGCCCGCTCGACCCGAGCGCGGCGCGGGCGATCCTGGTCTTCTCCAGCGCGATCCTCGTCGGGCTTACGGCGCTGTTCGTCCTCGCGGCCGGCGAGCCCGACCGGCAGGCCTCGACCGCGGAGAAGCGGTCGCCGATCGCTGCGCCTCCTGCTTCCGCGGGGCGGTTCGAAGGCCAGCGGCCCGAGCGTCGCGACCCGGTTCGCCGGCAGGACCCGCAGGACGTTGAGGGAAGCGCTGCTGCCCGTCGCGCAGCTCGCGAGCTGCGATCGCATCGGGCGCTCCAGCACGTCCCGTATCGGGACGGCCGGGCGAGGATCGTTCTCGCCGGGGCGCGGGGCAGCCGGGCCGTACTGCGGATCAGCGCTTCCACCGTTCGGGTCGCGCGGCGAGAGTGGCATCGCTTCCTGCGGCGCTACCGCGACTCGGGGCGGGCCTACGTCCCGGTCTTCAAGGCGCCCGCTCGGCGTGGCGGGACGAGGGGCGGGGCGTGAATGTCGGCAGCCTCTTCTCGGGCATTGGCGGCTTCGACCTCGGCTTCGAGCGGGCGGGGATGCGCGTCTCCTGGCAGGTTGAGCTCGACCCCTACTGCCGGGCCGTCCTCGCCCGCCACTTCCCCGACGCCGCCCGATTCGAAGACGTGCGAGAGGTCGGAGCCCGCGAGCTCGACCCGGTCGACCTCCTCTGCGGCGGCTTCCCCTGTCAGGACCTCAGCGCCGCCGGCCGGGGGGCCGGGATCGACGGCGCCCGCTCGGGTCTTTGGTCCGAGTTCGCCCGGATCGTTCGCGAGCTTCGACCCCGATACGTCGTCGTGGAGAACGTGCCCGCCCTCCTCACCGGGAAGGGCAAGCGATGGCAGCGGGGGCCGATCGGCCGAGTTCTCGGAGACCTGGCCGAAGCACGGTATGACGCGGAGTGGGCGTGCCTGTCGGCTGGAGAGTTCGGGGCACCCCACCTGCGAAAGCGCATCTGGATCGTGGCCTACCCCGCACGGGATGCCGAAGCCGGGGCAGCGGCGCAATCCCGGTCCGAGCGGCAACGAGCTCGGGCGGGCGGTGAACGAAGCCGAGCGGCGGAGGTGGCCGACGCCGACGCGAAGCGACAGCCTGGGCGGGCCGGGGCGGTCTGCAACTCGGCAGGGCGGCGACAACCTGCGGAGCGCGGTGGCAAAGGCGCCGATGTTCCCGACGCCGATCGCCAGCAACACGAAGGCCGAGCACAAGCGCTCGGCGGGTCGGCCGGCGCGGAGCTACGGGACCACTGGGCCGCTGAACCCACCGTGGGTCGAGTGGCTGATGGGGTTCCCCATCGGGTGGACCGCCTTGCCGCCCTCGGCAACGCCCTCGTCCCGCAGATCGCCGAGTGGATCGGGCGCCGCATCCTCGACTACGAGAGCACGGCGCGGCGGGGGGCGGTGAGCTGATGCAGCCCGGTCCGATCATCGACCTCTTCGCCGGTGCCGGCGGCTGGGACGAGGGCCTGCGCGAGCTCGGCTACACGGCGGTCGGCATCGACGTCGACCGCTGGGCCTGCGCGACGGCGCGCGCCGCCGGGCACGAGCGGATCGAAGCCGACATCGCCGCGCTCGACCCGCTGGCCTTCGCGCCGGTTTGGGGGCTGATCGGCTCGCCGCCCTGCCAGGCCTACTCGACCGCCGGCAAGAACCTCGGCCGCTTCGACAAGGAGCGCGTGATCGCCTGCGCCCACGAGCTCGCCGCCGGCCACGACTCCCGCGCCGAGCACCTCGCCGCCTGCCGCGACCCGCGCTCGCTGCTCACCGTCGAGCCGCTGAGGTGGGCGGTGGCGCTGCGCCCCCGCTGGATCGCGCTGGAGCAGGTGCCCGGCGTCCTCGAGC
Organism: Solirubrobacterales bacterium; assembly: GCA_035760065.1. Lineage (GTDB taxonomy): Bacteria > Actinomycetota > Thermoleophilia > Solirubrobacterales > 70-9 > VAYN01. Next base: position 30,688 of record DASTTQ010000002.1, on the reverse strand, counting down.
TTTGGTCCTTGTTCGCGGGCCTGCTCGCCGGCCACGGCTACGACGCCACCGCCGGGGTGCTGAGCGCCGAGCGCTACGGCGTCCCGCAGACCCGCAAGCGGGCCTATCTCGTCGCTTCCCTCGACGGGCCGGCGGAGCTGCCCGCCCCCACCCATCGCTCCTACAACCCGCGCCGTCCCGACGAGGTCCGAGAGGAGGAGCGCGAGCTGCTGCCCTGGGTCAGCATGGCCGACGCGCTCGGCTGGGCTCGCGATGCCGTCACCCACACCAACAACCAGACCGCGAGCGGCACCCGCCCGAAGGGGCTGAGCCGCCCCGCCAGCTGCCCGGCCCGGACCATCGACTCGGCCTCGGGCTCGTGGACGATCGAGCGCGGTTCGGAGAAGAACGGCGAGGGCGATGGCTGAGCGCCGGCCGAAGTGGACGAGGAAGCGGCCGGCGACCACTGTGCTCGGCGATCCGCGAATCGCCGCGCCCAACCCCCGAGATCGCGATCCGTCCTGGAGGCCAGGACAGCGCCTGCCCTCGCAGATGAGAAACGCGGTGCGCGTCAGCGTCGAAGAGGCCGCGGTCCTGCAGGGCTTCCGCCCCGACTACCCCTGGCAGGGCTCGCGATCGCGCTGCTTTCTCCAGGTCGGCAACGCCGTCTGCCCGCCGGTCGCGCGGCTCGTCGTCGCGGCCGTCGCGCGGCACAGCCTTGATCGTCGGGAGGGCGAAGGGTGACGCCGAGTCCGGTTCGCAACGGGGTTCGTCTCGGGGTTCGCCAGGGGGCTCGCCTCGGCGCTCGTAACGGGGTTCGCATTGCGAAATCGAAGCCATGCCCGCAGGCCGCTTGCGGACTGCCATTGCGCCGCGCCGGCTTCGCTGACTTCTATAGCCCAGCGGGGGTCAGCTCGTGAACAAGTCGGACCCGCGGGACGCAGTCCCGCTCGCCCTCCTCGCGGCGGCTGTCGCGATCCTGCTCGTCGCCTCCTCCGCTGCCCGCTGGGCTCACTCACTTCTCAAGCTCGCGGGACACCCCGCCGCTATCAGCCTCGCCGGGGCTCTGCTGATCTTCGCCTGTGCGGTGTTGGTCGCCCGCCTCGTTGTCACTCGTCGGGCTCTCGATCACCGCGTGGCGATGCTCGCGATCCCCGCCGATTCCTTCGATCCCTCCCCTGAGTCCGTCGTCCGCTTCGCCTCCGGCCTCAGCCGATCCCGACGAGCGCTTCGCGGCGTCCTCGATGCCCCGGCAAGCGCGGTCCGCCTCCGGCTCGACGGCGACGAGGACGGAAGGCTCCGCTACGGGATCGAGGTCCCCGAGCGGGCCGGCGGCGCGCTGCGAGCGGCGCTGGGCGCCTATCACGGCGTCGAGCTCCGCCCGGCTCCCGAGCCGCGCGCCGAGCCGGAGGAGGTCGAGGTCGTCCGCGCCGAGCTGGTCCTTGCCAGGGCGAGCAGCGAGCCGCTGAACGCCGCCGGCCTCGACCCCGACCCGCTGGCGGGGCTCGCCCGCGCGATCGACGGCATCGACCTGGCCGGAAGCGACAGGGCGAGCGTCTGCATCGACCTGCTGCCGGTGACGCCGGGGAAGCGCCGACGCCTGCGACGGCGGCTGCTGCACCGCGCCCGGCGCCGGCAGCCCGCCCGGCCGCCGGGCGAGGAGCTGAGCGATCTGCTGGGCGGCGGCGATCGCCGCCGTGGCGGCGCGCCGCCGGCCGAGCTCGTGGAGCAGAGGGTCGGCCGCCAGGCGCTGGCCCGAAAGCTCGGCACCGCCGAGCCGATGTTCGAGATGCAGGTCCTGGTCCGGATCGCCTCGCCGGTCCCAGGCCGGGCCAAGGGGCAGCTCGCCGGGGTGCTCGCCGCCTTCGACGCCTTCGCCGGGGAGAACCACCTGCGCGTCTCGGGGCTGCGCATCCCCGGCGTCGCCTTCCTCGGCTCGGACCTGCCGTGGCGCCGAGGGCGCTTCGACCGCCGGCTGGCCTCGGGGCTGTTCGGCCCGGCGCGGCGGCGGGTCGTCACCGCGAGCGAGATCGCCGGGCTGTTGAAGCCGCCGAGCAAGCGATGCGCGGCACCGAACGTCCTGCGCTCCGGGGGCGCGGTGCCGCCGCCGCCCCGGCGGCTGCCGACCTTCGAGGGGCAGGCGGGCCTGCTGCCGCTCGGGAAGGTCGAGACCGAGACCGGAGAGAGGATGGTCGGCGTCCCGCTGGCCGACACCTTCTTCTTCTACATGTCGGGCCGCAGCCGGTTCGGGAAGACCGAGACCGCGATCGGCCAGTTCCTCCATCTCGCGAGGTCGGGACAGGGCTGCCTCTTCCTCGATCCCCACCTCGACGCGCTCGAACGGATCAAGGGCTACCTCACCGAGGAGGGGCTGCGCGAGCGGGTCGTTGAAGTCAACCTCGCCGACCCCGATCGCCAGCCCGCCTGGAACCTATTTGCGGTCCGCGGCCGCTCGCCGAGGCGGGCCGCCGGCCAGGTCGACGCCGTGGTCGATTCCTTCTCCTCGGCGCTGCGCTGGGACGAGATCAACGCCCGTGCGCTTAACCTCACCACCCAGGCCGCGCAGGCGATGGTCGACCTCGCCCACCGTCTCCCGTCCGAGCTGGCGCCGACGATCTTCGAGATCCCCGTCCTGCTGAGTGACGAGGACTGGCGCTCGAAGGTGCTGCCGCACGTCTCGGCTCCTGTTCGCCGGTTCTTCACCGAACGGTTCCCGCTGCTGGCGCCCGAGGCGGTCACGCCGGTCACGAACCTGATCGACCGCCTGCGCGCGGCGCCGGCCACCGCCGCCCTGCTCGGCAACCCGCTCGCGACCTATGACATCCGCGCGGCGATGGACGAAGGGAAGATCGTCCTCGTCTGCCCCGGCTCGGGCTCGGGCCGCGACCGGCTGATCGCCAACTTCGTCGTCTTCGATGCCCTGCACGCCGCGAAGTCGCGGGCCGATGTTCCTCCTGAGGACCGCCGCTGGTTTTCTCTGTGGCTGGACGAGGTGCAGATATATGACGGCGCTTCCTCCGGCACGCTTGCGGCGCTGCTGGAGCAGGTCGCGAAGTACGCGGTCCGGGCGCTGCTGCTGAACCAGAACCCCGAGCGCCTGACGGCGGCGACCCGCGACGCGGTCACCACCAACCGCTCGCACCTGTTGACGACGGCGCTCAACTCCAAAGGGGCCGGGCTGCTCGCCCGCGAGCTCGGCGGCGAGGTGGGCGCGGAGACGATCGGCCAGCTCGCCCGCTTCCGCAGCCTCGCCTCCGTCACCCTCGACGGCGAGATCAGCCGCCCGTTCCGGCTGGCCGGCGTCCCGGTGGAGGAGCTGTTTCCCGAGGAGCGCCATCCCGAGAACGTGCCGCTGCTCGACGCCGCGATCGACCGCAGCCTCGCCCGCCTCCCGATCGCCGAGACGCTGGCGCGGCTCGACCGCCACCCGCAGGAGATCGCCAAGCATCTCCTCGACGGAGGAAGCCGCCAGTCGGGCCGCGCGAGCGGCGGCAAGCAGACGCTGGACACGGAGGCCGTCGGTTGACCGCCGCCGAGCAGACGCTGCCGCGAATCGGGCCGACCGCCGTTGCGATCCTCGAAAGCCTCAACCAGCATCGCCTCCTGCTGACCCGCCAGGTCCACGCCCTGCATACGCCTCACACGTCGCGTCGCTGGACTCAGTACCAGCTCGCGCGGCTTCGCCGGGCGGGGCTGGCGAGCGGGACCGGCGTTTCGGGCCGCCGGCTCCTATGGCACCTGACCGAGCGCGGCGCCGAGACGGTCGCCTCGATCCCGAGCCGGGCCGAGGCCCGCTGCAAGGTGATCGCGCCCGACCAGGCGGCGGGGGCCCTGCACGAGCACACCATCGCGGTCAACGACGCGGGGATCGCCTTCGTGCGGGCGGCGCGGGAGCGTGAGGACGAATGCGGCCCGTTCAACTGGTTCCACGAGATCGCCCATTCGCTCGGGCCGCCGCCGGGGAGAGGCGCCGCCGAGCAGTTGATCGCCGACGCCGTCCTGACCTACCAGCTCGCCGAGCCCGACAGGCGGACCAGCATCGCCTACCGATTCATCGAGCTCGACCGTGCCACCCGCTCGGCCGCCGACCTCGCCCATCGGATCGGGCGCTATGCCCGGCTCTACCGCCGCACCGTCCCGGCCGGAGGCTCGGGCGGCGGGTCGGTGGCGCTGTGGTCGCGGCTCTACCCGGTCTTCCCGAGCGTCCTGGTCGTCCTAGCCGGTCGCCGGCTCAAGTACCAGCTCGAGGATCGCCGCCGGACCGTGCTCGCGCTCTGCCGCCAGGACCGCGACCTCGCCGCGACGCCGGAGGTCGAGGTCTCGATCTGCCTCCTGGACGACCTGGTCGAGCGGGGACCGTTCGCGCCGATCTTCCGGGCCGTCGCCGACCCCGGCAGGCCGGTCGACTGGCTGGGGGAGGAGGTCGGCTGATGGCCGGGGCGCAGGCCGCGAGCGAGCGCCGCCGACCCTTCGGGATGCCGGTGCTGCGAGCCGACGATCGGTTCGTTCAGGCGCTGGCCGCCACAGTCGCCGAGCAGGTCGCCGAGCGCCTGCGCGGCGAGGTCGCCGAGGACGGATATCTCAACCCGGAGGCCGCCGGCCGCTACATCTGCGTTCCGCGCAGGCGCATCCACGAACTGACCAGCGCCGGGCTGCTGGCGCCCGACGGCTACGACGGGCGCACGCCGCTGTACCGGCGCCGGACGCTTGACGAGTACGTGACGAAGGCGGGGGAGACGCCGTGACCCGGCCGCTCGAATGTCCCATGAGAAGGGGGATTGCGGCCGATTCGGGAGGGTCGTCAGAACCGCTCCGTCCTGTTAACGTTTTGTCCGAGAAAAGCAAAACGGGGCGGCGCCGCGACAACGGCCCGCCCCCGGCCCATGAGGAGTGACCCCCCATGAGCAATTCCCAGGATAGGGACGTTCATTCGGACAGTGGCGGGTGCGGCGACAAGCGCCGCCTCGTCAAGACCAAGACGCCCGGCGTCTTCAAGCGGATCGACGGCGGCGGCAACATCGTCGGCTACGTCACCGTCATTCGCGTCGCCGGCAAGCAGCGCAAGCGCAACGCGCCCACCTACGACGCGGCGCGCAGGATCAAGCGCGAGAGCGAGACCGACCGCGACCGCGGCGAGATTCAGGAGCCGACGACGATCGCCTTCCTGCCCTTCCTCGATGAATGGGTGGAGCGCTATCGCGGTCAGGGCCGTCGCGGCTTCCGCGAGAACACCCGCGACGAATACCGGCGGCTGATCGGCTACTACGCCCACCCCTACTTCTCGTCCAAGGTGAAGCTGGTCGAGGTCTCCACCTACCAGCTCTCGCGCTTCGTGGACTGGCTGGCCGACGAGGACGAGCAGGGCAAACGCCTAAGCGACTCGACCATCGCCAACATCGTCATTCCCCTGCGCGCGGCGCTGACGACCGCCAACCGCGAGGGCCTGATCCGCCACAACCCCTCGCTGGGGCTGGCGCTGCCCCACCGCGAGGACGTTGAGGACGAGGACGAGCAGGAGGTCAAGGTCTTCGGCCGCGAGCAGCTGGCGGCGGTGCTGGCGATGGCGCCGCAGCAATACAAGCTGCTGTTCGAAGTCCTGGCGGCGACCGGCTTGCGGATCAGCGAGGCGATCGCGCTCCAGCGCTTTCACTTTCAGCTAGACGGCTCCGAGCCCGAGGTCTGCGTCCGGCGCGGGATCGTCAGGGGGCGGATCGAGCCGCCGAAGTCAAAGCACGGCAAGCGCGAGGTCCGGCTGCCCGCTTCGCTCGTCCACCGCCTGCGCGCCCACCTCGCCGCGATGGCCGATCAGGATTCAAGGGCGCTCGTCTTCACGAACAGGGCGGGCAACGTCCTGGAGTCCGGCAACCTCCGCCGCCGGCATCTAAAGCCGATCGTGGAGGAGGTCAACGCGCCGTGGGCGGGCTTCCACACGTTCCGGCACACGTTCGCTTCGCTCCACCTGAACCAGGGGACCAACCTCGTCCAGCTCAGCCGCGCCCTCGGCCACCACTCGGCCGCGTTCACGCTCAGCCGCTACACGCATCTGCTGCCCGGCGACGAGGCCCCGGCGCTCGATCTCGACCAGCTCCATGAACCCGCTGCGCCCGAGATGGCGGCGGAACCAGCCCTTGCCCTCGCCAGTTAGACCGAAAGGACGCAATCCACGATGAGCGATCACACCGACATATCAATCACGAAGATGGAGCCGAAGCCGGTCGCCGGGAAGGACACCCCGGCCGCCGACGACATCATCACCCCCTGCGCCGGCCGCTGCGGCCGATGGATGGTGACGCAGCACCCGAGCCACGTTCGCGGCGGTCGGGCGATGGACCCGGAGACGGGCGAGATGCGCGACTGGTCGCCGACCCCCGAGTGGGTCGAGGCCGAGGCAGAGCGCCTGGCGGGCGGCGGCGGTAGCTGCCTGTCGTGCGGTCCGGTCGAAATCAGCGGCGAGGAGCGCGCCGAGCGCGAGGCAGATCGCGAGCGCGTCAACGCCTTGCGGGACTACTCCGACTCGGCGGGGAAAGATCAATGACGGCGCTCGTCCCGGGCCGCTTCACCACCGCCGCGATCCGGATCGACGGCGGCGAACTGGAGGTCCGCTTGAGCGATGGCGGCCATTGGCAGGTCAAGGCGAAGCTGGTCCAGGAGGGCGACTGGCGCTCGCTCTGTCGCGGGCACATCGACGGCAGCATCTTCGACACCGCGAAGGCCGACCGCCGCGTTCCGGTCCGGGTCGGTCCGCTGCTGGTCGACCCCGCAGGTCGCCGGGTCGAGGTTCGCGGTCGCGAAGTGCGCCTTGCGGCGCGCGAGTTCGAACTGGTGGCGCTGCTGGCGACCGAGCCCGATCGGGTCTTCACAAAGCAGGAGCTGATGCGAGAGCTTTGGGGAGGTCGCGGCAGCTTCCGCACCCTTGACTCTCACGCCAGCCGCGCCCGCTGCAAGCTGCGCGAAGCGGGCGCCGATGGCTTGGTCGTCAACTGCCATACCCACGGCTACAAGCTGAGGGATGCGGCGGGAGGCCAGCCATGAGCCCCGCCGTCGCGTCTGTGCAACTGCCCGCGCTCGGCTCTCGCGGCCGGCTCCGACACGCCGTTGATCGGTTCCCTCACTTCGTTGTCGAGACGGGGGCGACCGGCACCGTCACCGAGGCCACGGAGTCTTTGATCGCGCTGAGGATGGACGAGTTCCTACCGGGCGCGGAGGAATGGGACAACGAGGTCTGCTGGACCTCCGACGACATCGAAGCGGCCGATCAGGTGGTCGCTGCCGTCTTCTACGAGGACGTTGAGATCATCGGGGGGAGGCCGCAATGACGGCGACCAAGGCGATGAGCCTCCGTCTTCCCGAGGGTCAGGCGGCCGAGCTGGCAGCCGTCGCCCGCACCGACGACGTGAAGATTTCAGAGGCGGTCCGCGAAGCGATCGATACCCACATCGCGACCCGCCGCTCCGACCCCGACTTCCAGAAGCGCCTCAGGAGGCAGCTTGAAAAGGAGCACGCGATCCTCGAACGCTTGGGAGGCGAGCAATGATCGACATCGCGGCGCAGTTCGGCGACAACCTCAAATATCAGCGCAGGCGTGCTGACATCTCCCAGGAGGAGCTGAGCGTTCGCGCGTCGCTTCACCGCACTGAGGTGAGCCAGTTGGAGCGAGGGCTGCGGATTCCCCGCATCGACACGGTCGTGAAGCTGGCGACCTCCCTGGAAGTGCCCGTCCCGAACCTGCTGACCGGGATCGACTGGGAGCCGGGCAGCACGCGATACGGACGCTTCAAGGAATCCAAGGGAGGCGAGTGAAGATGCCGCTGCACTTCTACGACCACCACCGCCAGCGCTACGCCGGGAAGGTCTCGATCCCCGAGGCCGGCGAGTTCATGATCGGCGACTACACCGGGGAGGGAACCGTCGGCCGGGACGGCGAGTTCAAGATCACGTTGGTCGAACTGCACGGTGATCGCCGCTGGTCGCTGTACCCGCATCTGGAGGTCTTCGGGGAGGGAGTCGGGGCGCTGCGCCGCGGCATCGACGCCGGGCTCCTCGACCTTCTCGGGCCGGTGAACAGCCGGGATGAGTTTGGCCGGCGGCTACTGGGGATCGGGTTGATCGACCGCTCCGACAACCCGCTACCGGACGGCGGATCATGAGCGACTACGCCAAGGGCGACCGCGTCCGCTTCCTCGGCTTCGGCGAGCCCGATCCCTACAGTCGCCTTCGGGTCGGCACCGAGGGAACGGTCTCGACGGTTGACGACCTCGGGACCGTCCACGTCGATTGGGACGACGGCGGAAGGCTCGGCATGGTCGTCGCTCCGCCGCCTGGTGAGCGACCGGATCGGATCGAGCTCGTCCGCTCCTGATCGTCCGGCTACGCTCAGCCGGGCATGGCTCCGGTGCCCGACTCGATCGCCTTGCGCGCTGCCGCGCTCATCGACCTGGTCGAAGGGAGGTTGGAGGTCGAAGGCGATGCCGGCGGTTCGCAGACGGCCTGGCCGATGGTCGGCCCGGCGCTGCTCGCTCACGCGACCTCGAGCCTTCGATCCATCGTCTTCCGGCTTCGTCCCGACGAAGCCCACAACGACGCTTCGCGCCTGCTGCGGAGCCTCTACGACCACGTCGTGACCTTCGCATGGCTGGGAGCCGATCCGCCGCCGCGTCTCGCGCTCTGGAGGAAGGAGGATTTGCAGGAGCGCTTGAAGATTCACCGCGAGTTCGCGGCTGCCGGCGAGCAGCTAATCCCGGACGCCGATCGCGAGCAGATGGAACGCGACATTGCCGGTCTCGATGGCAAGGCACCCGATCTCGCATCCAAGGCGGCGGCGGCAGACAAGCACTGGATTCCTCGCATCGGCGGCGCCCTTCGCGCCGACAGCCTCAGCTCGTTTCGCGGCTTCTACACGATTCTGTTTCGCGAGCACAGCGGACTCGTCCACGCGACGATGCGCGGGCTCAATCACGTCACGATCGACCTCGCGCCGCCCCGAAAGCGGGTCGTTCTGGAGGCGCCGCCGGGGGAGAGCAGCAGTCCCTACGGCATGGCCACCGTCGTCTACGGCGTCGGCCTTTTGGTCGCTGCTCAAGCGCTTGGCTGGCCCGACGCTGACGAGGTCAACGCTATCTTTGCCCGCTTCTCCTAGCGCCTGCTGCTGGGGCAACAAATGGGGCAACATGCCCCACAGATTCCAGCCGATCTCAGCCGATCTCGATTTCGTGAAAACCGCTTTAGAGCGTGCCCTACATAGCCCAGCAGGACGCCTGGTTCGGGCTCATAACCCGAAGGTCGCGGGTTCGAATCCCGCCCCCGCTATAGGACGAAAGCCCCGCAAATGCGGGGTTTTTGTTTGTCTGACGATGCAGACAATGGGGTGCAAAATCGCCCCTGGGGCAACGCCTGGGGCAACACGAGGTTGAAATGAGGTCGCGGAAAGCCTTGAAGGGCGGCTCGGGGTTCAGCTCGCATAAGGCAAACGACGCGCCAGGTCGGCTACTTGCTGAGCGGCGACTACTGGATCGTCGTGCGCCCAAAACCGAAGCACGTTCCAGCCGGCATCTCGTAGCGCCTCATCAACTGCTCGATCGCGCTCTCTGTTGGCTAACAGCTTCGCCTCCCAATACTCTCGGTTGGCGCGGGGCATGGTCCCATGGTCGGGACAGCCATGCCAGAAGCAGCCGTCGATGAAGATGGCTAGGCGGGACTTCGTGAAGACCACGTCGGGTCGCACGGATCTGGAAGGAAGGCGGATCGGGAAGTCCTTCCGGAAGCGAAGGCCGAGGCTGTGTAGGGCCGAGCGAAAGGCAAGCTCCGGACGCGTATCCGTCCGGCGGTTGGAGCGCATCCGTTTGGAAGCAGCCTCGCTGCTGGGAACCACGCGGTTCGCGGGCACTCTCCGAGGCTAGCTTCTTCGAGCTTTGGGGGGTACGGCCTCGATGTGCTTGTCGAGCTCATCGAGCATGCCGTCGGGAAAGGTGAGCGAGGATTTGCGGGCGCGCAGGAGGAATCCAGAGGCGGCTTTATGACTGAGGGGCTTTAGATCCCGCTTGAGGAACTCGTCTATCGCCGGTGGTGACTTGGCCAGGGGAAAGGCGGAGACGTCCACGGCATGACGGTCTCCTTCTTCTCCCCATCCTGCAGCTGGCCACGGACCTGGCGGGAGCGGCACCGATTCACGATCGAAGGGCAGTTGCTTTCGCCCGGCATCCCGCAAGCGCCTTCCTAGCCAACTGGAAACGCCTACGCAGACCGCGTTGCCAACCAATCGCCAGCGCGCTCGCTCCGCCTTGGGATCGCTCTCCTCCGGCTTCGTCCAGTCCATCGGGAAGCCCTGCAACCGCTCGAGGTCCCGGATGTCCGGCGTGCCAAAGGCCGCTCCCGGTTCTCCTCCGGGCATCCACACCGCCGGAGCAGAGGGGATGCCCAGGCCGAATCCCCCCTTAAGCGGGGGGACGGCATTCGAAGCGAGTCCCAGCCCTTTGTACCCCTCGGTCCAGTAGAAGCCATAAGCGCTTGGAGCATCGTTATCAGACGGTTCTCCCGCATCCTCTTGCAGCAGGATCGGACGCGGGTCCTCCTGCCTCGAGGCTACGACCAGAACCCGCTTGCGTCGCTGCGGAACGCCAAAGGATCGCGCATCGACCGTGCGGTAGGCCCAGCGCCAGCCATCGGCCTCAAGCTTCTCCACGATGTAGTTCATTGCCTCGCCGCGGTTAAGGCGCAGCATGAACGGCACGTTCTCCAGGACCAGCCAGGTCGGTGGCGACTTGGTCGCCTTTAAGACGCGGAAGACGTGGTCGATGAGCTTGAACCGCTCGCCTTTGACGCCGGCCATCCTTCCGGCCTGGCTCAGGTCCTGACAGGGGAAGCCGGCAGCGAGGACGTCGACCTTTGGGAGCTTTTTGAGCTGGGTAACATCCGGATTGATCCGCGCTGCGGGAAAATGCCGCCTCAAGACCGCTTGGGCGACGGGATCAATCTCGCAGAGCATGCGCGACTCGAAGCCGGCCCGCTTCAGCCCAAGCTCGATCCCCCCGACCCCTGCGAAGAGGCCGCAGGCGCTGCTCATCACCCGATCCCTTCAAGGACGGAAGCCAGGGAGGAGTGGTTCATGCGCCACATCAAAGGAGACCTTTGACGTATTCCCCAAGGCTCCTTCTGGCTCCCCCGGCGGCACCGACGAAAGGCTTGGTGGCCTCTTGTCGTCCGTAGACAGCAACGGCCGTCGCCCAAAGCAACTCCAGAGGGGTGCACGCTCTGAGGGGAAAGGAAGGCTGAGTAGTTGGCACCCAAGACTGAGGTTTCCTTAGGCGAGTTGCAGGCTCTCCCTTCGTGAGTTCCTGGACCAGTTGCGCATGGTGGAAGGAATGGTTCCCGCCGGTGCCATGGGGAGTCTCAAAGCGCATCGCGAAGGCTTCGGGCTCATTTTTCGCTGGGCGAATGAAAGCCACTCGAATGCAGAAGCCATTTGGGGTTCGGCTCAATCCGACGACTGGCAGCATGCCTTTTACCCGTGGCCACCAGAGGACCCCAACTTCGTCGTCAATCGTGTCGAAGGTGTTCTTTGATCGGAGACTGAAGACCGCGTTCTGCTCCGCTGGCCAGAGCTGATAGTTCTGCATCCAATTCATGAACTCCCCTGACACGCCCGCCTGAAGGCTCTCTGCCAATGAGGCAGTGGACGCGACCACCCCAATGGTTGCTGGGACATCGGAATTCAAGAAACACCGCGCTCTAGTCGCTCAAGAAGCGTTCGGGATAGCGATATACGACGTCAGGGTCTTTGGCCACATACCGGAGGCGGTAAGGGGTTTCCAACGTGCTTGAGAATGCAACCGCTTGATCCTCTGGAAGGAAGACAGATGCGTCCTCGCAGAAGGCGAAAGGCGGTGGCTCGTAAAGCCAGGGCTCTTTCGCCTCGTTCAGTTCCGAGTCGTTCAGCCGCCGCCCCCACCAAAGTGGACGGTCGCTCCAGATGCTCGCTTCGAACCTTTGTCGGTTGAGTTCTCCACTCGGGTCTTCGAAGCCGAGGGTGTCCAAGCTGTCAACTGAAACCTCTAGATCAAGGCAGATGGTCTTCGAGAAGGTGTCGACCTGATCTGGAGGCCCCTGCAAGACGGAGGGAAAACGCAGGGCGAGGTGGGGGGCATCCACCAGGACATCTTGAGCGGGCAGAAGAACCCGGTTGACCCACTTCGACAGACGTGCAGCGGCGACGCGTGCGATCTCCTGCGTGTAGCGGTCTGGATCCTTGGCCACCACGGCTGCGTCCTTGCGTGCCAACGCGAACTCGGATTTGAGGATGAAGTCAAGCAGCGTGAGGTCTTTTAGCGAGGTCTCGTCCCTGACCCGCTCGGTGGTCAAAAAGGAGGCGACATCAGGAGAAAGCGCCTCGATATCCGCCACGGAAGCGTCCAACAGTTGAGCAATGGGCACATTGAAGTCAGGAAGCTCCAAAAGCCGCTTCATTCGCTCCTTGTGTAGATGCGACTCCCTCCATAGAAGCGGCCACTCCCACGGGCGAAACCTCTGCTCCGGAGGCATCTTCCATAGGCCCGGGTTAGCGAGTTGATCGGAGCCGATATGCAGATCTCCAAATGACTCCCGGTCGCCTTTCAGAGTCAAATCGAAGGAATTTTCTCCATCGGCATTGAGTACGACGATGCTCCCGGCTTCCGTAAAGCAGCGGATCGAGTAGGCGAGATCCTTGCCGCTGGCAAGTTTTACGGCAGGGGACTCACGCAGGTCAGCGTCAATTAACAGTAAATCGCAGTCGTCCAGCTCAGATCTCTTGGGGGAGTAGTCGCATTCGTCCCGAAAGGCTCGGCTCCGTTGATATAGGTCTTCAGCGATGGCATCAAGATCCGTCTCTGACATTGCCTTGACCGAGACCTCGCTGTCTGCTGCTGCGCTCCCCTCCTCCAGTTTGCCCTTGCATTCCTGGGCGAAATCAGGTTCATCGTCGAGAACCAGGACGGATACTGGAGAACTGTTCATTTGCTGGGCCGCCATGAAATGCCAAGACTAGTCGACATGTCTTCTTTGGGCTTGACGAAGGCCACCTTTATCCCGATCGCCTCCGCGAGCATCTGGATGATTGCGAGACCAAGGCCGGTACCCGAACCCACTTCATTGGGGTCGCCCCGCTCAAACGGGGCAAACAAGCGCTCAGCCTCGTCCAGGTCCACCCCCCGCCCATTGTCTTCGATCCTTATTTGGCAATTGCGGCCTACCGTGCCTCCACTGATCCGAATCAGTGGATCTGCTTTGCCTCGCAAAGCAGAGACCGCATTGGCGAAGGCATTCTGAAATATCGCGCTCCACTCCGAGTAGCGTGCGGTCGGAAGGAACAAGTTCGGTTCCACATCTATGCCGACCGGGACTCCCTCCAGGATCAGCTCCAAATCCGATGCCAATTGTTTGATCGTCTTGGCTCCTGGCAGTGCCTTCGCGGTCTCGCGGCGTTCTTCGTCGAGAAGAGGGGAAAATAGGCTTCTCGCTCGTTTTGCTTGTTTCAGCCAGGCGTTGAGCTCCCTGGCAAGAGGGGCGAGATCGGCATCTTCTTTTGCTCGGCGTTTCAAGCTGCGCTCGATTCGTTCGAGCCGGCGAAACTGCTTGCCGATCTCATGTTCGTAGGCCAGTGAGGCTGCTCCTGCGCTGGCCAGGCTTGCCATTAACCGGGTCTGGCGCTCCCGTTTTGCGCTCTCGGCATGCTCGGCGGATCGCACGTTCTGGACGGCACTCGTTAGAGCCCCGTAGTCGCGCTTGCCGAGCTTGGGCTCAAGTGACTCAACGACATCGTCGAGAGTTTCGGTTGCCGTGGAAACCCGTTCGGCTTCACCAGGCTGTTCGCGGCTTCGGTGTACGCGGGCAGCCTCCCGATTCGCATACCAGTCAAGGGTCGTGCGAACAGCGCTTTTCAGGTCATCGTATGCCTGATTTCCAACTAGCCGATCGCGACTGGCCTGGATCTGAAGTACTTCTCCCGGCCTGGATTTCTTGCGCTGATGGTTGAGCTCTTCATTGGTCGAAACCTTGATCTCGCCAAAAACGCGGGAGTTCGTCGGGAGGAAGCGCATCCCGTTGCGAACTTGCTCCGAAGCAGGCAACAGCTTGCTTTTCGATAGTCGGTGAGAATGATCCATCTCGATCTCAAGCCAGTCGACATCTGGCCCGTAGTACGGGAGGCGAAACCCAGAGTCGTAAACGTGAACGCCTCCCCATTTGTTGAAGTATTTCCTTAAATCTCCCACCGACAAGTTGTGCGACTGTCGATATTTCAGGTAGTAGACCCGGATCTCGATTGCAGCGTGATGCACCCGGCAAGGATCTACTTTCATATCGAAACGATGTCGCTCTCCATCGTAGAATTCGAGCTCGGCGTTCAAGTGCCCGGATGAGCCGGATGGATCCCTAGCTAGCTGCCCCTTGATGCGCGCATACCATACGTCGAGGTAGGCAGAAACTTGTGACTGGAAGGTTTCTGCTGCTCGTTGGTCGGGGGTGTCAAGCTTGATCTCGAATCCGCCTCGCGATGGCGAGAAGGGAGGTTGAAGCGCCCACACCTCTTGAGCAAGGCCACGCAGATCCTCGGCTCCCCAAGTCTGGTTGAGGGAGTCGATCTCGACAATGGTCCCGTGCGCCAACTTGCGTGGAAAGGCCCGGCGCTCTGACTGAGGCATCGATCCCACCCGTGCCTTTGCTTCAGTGATCAGCTTCTGCCTCTGCGCGGTCCTCCAATCGATGGATGCGTACAACTGTGGGTTGCGAGAAGCCTGCGTCCAAAGCTGGAGCTCATTTCCCAGGAACTGTGCCGAAAGCCGTCCAATGCCCTTGGAGCCGGTCATTGGTCGCTTCAGGTCGGGGGAGACCCGCTCCTCTTCCTTGTGGGGGGATCCCACCCGCATCCAGCGGTCCTCAAAAGCCGCAGGAGTCATGCCATGGCCATTGTCGGCTACCACCAATCGCTCGGGCTCGACCATGAGTTCGACCTCGGTGGCGTCCGCGTCGTACGCGTTCTTGATCAGCTCTGCCAGGGCGATGTAGGGGCGACCGACAATCCGTTCTCCCAGCTCGCGCAGAAGCGCAGCGTCAACCGAGAAGGGAAGGCGGCGCTCATCTTCGAGTTTCTGCCGGGAGCTCACCTGGCCCAGCCTAGTACTCGCCATCCCGGCTCCGGCGAGATGAGCAGGAGTGGTCCAGCCCCTGCGGCTCCGTGGAAGCCTTCGACAGTCCGATCCGATTCATAACCTGGTGCCATGGCCAACGGAGCGCCGAGAGACGACCAGGGACGGAAGGAGCTAGGTGCCTTTTACACGCCTGCGGAGATGGCCGAGAAGCTGGTGCGCTGGGCCGTTCGGGAGCCTGGAGATAGAGCGCTCGATCCCTCCTTCGGGGGCATGGTCTTCGTCGAGCAGGCATACGAGCGGCTGCTGGAACTTGGCGTCGCTCCGAAGCAGGGGCGCACTCAGCTCCACGGCTGCGAGCTCGATCAGATGGCTTTCGAGGCAGCCGGGGAGCGGCCGCTTCGACTGGAGGGATTGGTCCAGGAAGATTTCCTCGCTGTCAAGGCGGGCGAGATGCTGCCGGAGGTGGAGGCCGTGGTCGGCAACCCTCCTTATGTTCGCTATCAGCTGTTCGGAGAGGCGGGCGACCTGGGGCGGAGGATTGCCCGGGAAGCCGGCGTTTCGCTGAGTGCCATGTCCTCCTCTTGGGCGCCGTTCGTCGTTCACGCCACTGCCTTCGTGAAGGAGGGTGGTCGGATGGCGCTCGTCTTGCCGGCGGAGCTCCTGCACGCGCAGTACGCCGGAGAGGTGCGCCGGTTCCTGCAGGAGCAGTTCGGAAAGGTCATCCTCGCCCTCTTCGAGCAGCGAATCTTCCCTGGGGTCACCGAGGAGGTCGTCTTCCTCCTTGCCGAAGGTCGGGGGGCGGGTCCGGCTGGAAGATTGGAGGTAATTCAGTATGAGGAGCTGGCTGACTTCGATGTCGATCGGCTGCTCGATCAGGTCACTCCCGAGGAGGATGCGCCCGCCATGCACGCCAACCTCTTGGCTCAGCTGCTGCCGGAAGAGACCCGCGACCTCTTGAAGAGGATCAGCGGCGACCGCCGGGTGAAGAAGCTCGGGGCCTATGCAGATGTCGACATCGGCACGGTGACCGGAGCCAACGATTACTTCCTCCTAAAGGGCGACGACGATGAAGGCATCGCGCCCGAGCTCCTCCAGCCGATCGTCTCGAGAGCCGCGCATCTGCCCGGCGCTCGCTTCACGGCTACTGACTACGAGGACTTGGCGGCTCGTGGTGCCAATTATCGCCTCCTGACGCTGGATTCAGACGCCCCGGAAGTCTTGAGGCAGACGGCGGAGGCGTACCTTCGGCGAGGGGAAGAACTCGGGATCTCCGAGAGGTACAAGTGCCGGCAGCGAGACGAATGGTGGAGCGTTCCCATCCCGGGAACCGATGGTCGCCCGAACCTCTTCCTCACCTATTGCGCGGCAGAGCATCCTCGTCTGGTCGTCAACGAGGCGCGGCTTCTTCATACGAATGCCGTCCACGGCGTCCGGTTGAAGAAGGGGGGCGTTGCGGCATCTTCGCTCGCAGCAGGATTCGTCAACTCGCTCACGCTGCTGTCCGCGGAGCTGGAGGGCCGCAGTTACGGCGGCGGAGTGCTGAAGCTGGAGCCTTCAGAGGCCGAGTCGATCGTCATTCCGCCACTGGGAGGCATTGCCGGCAGGCTCAAGGCGGTGGACGCTCAGCTGCGAAATGGAAGCGTGTCTGACGTTCTCGACAGCGTTGACCAAATGGTCCTTGGGAAGGGGCTTGGTCTCACTGAGGATGAGATCGCCTCACTGCGGCTTGGGGCAGAGAAGCTGCGCTCGCGGCGTCGCGCTCGGAAGACTGCCCCTCTAGCGGCCGTCGCATGACTCCTCACGGGGACATCGTCGATGGGCTGGGGCAACAAATGGGGCAACATGCCCCACAGATTCCAGCCGATCTCCACGTAGCTCGATCTCGCGAATTCCGCTTGAAACCGGGCTCCGCGTAGTCAAGCCGATCCAACGGATCAATCTCATAATCGGACCGTCCTTGTGGGAACCCGAAGGTCAAAGTCGAGGGCCTTGGTGACTCTCTGTTGCGGCCGTGCGTTACGGCGGCGGGGGTGCGCGGCACAAAGGCTGGACGAGCGCAGGACTGCCTGCGTTACCGCAGCGGCTGAGAGCAGGTAGCCGAGCAGTAATGCGCCGCCGCCGCTGCCACTTGAGCAGATTGGCTGACCCGATCGTGATCAGTTAGATTCGCTCAAGCGATCAAACAACCACTGGGAGGCCAGCTTTGGACAGCGCAAGCCCGATGCAGGTGGTGGGAGGCGGGGCATTCGGCCTGATCATCGGCTGGAACCTGTACGCCATCAACCGCTACCGGACCGACGCGGTCGGGATCGGTGACGTGGCGACGATCGTGGGGGCGATTGGGGGCGCTGCAATCCTCGACCTGTTCCCGGCCGGGACCGACCTCTTCGCCGGCTACGGGATTGGGCTGGCGATCGGATTCTTCACCTATTACGCCGTGCTGGTGTACCTGGTCAGCAAGTCGGACAAGTTCGACGGCAACTGGTTTCTCGACGGCCGGCGCAAGGAGCCCGACCAAGGCGAAGTGATTCCGAAGGGGACGGCGGAAACCGTTCACCCGATGCTCGGGGGACCAGACAAGAACGTCGGAGGTTGACGTCGGCGATGACGTGGCCTCGCGAGGAGCGCCTCGGGCGCCTGATCGGGGCGCTTCGGCGAGCGGGGTACGACGTCACCGATCTGGTGCCCGGCAGGCGGGTGGGCTTCCGCCTTCACGACCTCGAGCGTGGGGTCGTGATCCCAGTCCGACTCCAGATTGCCCCGCTCGGGCGCGAGCTGCTTCACCCGCGGAGCCGGCGCGCCGACGTCGCTTCCCCTGAGCCCTCCCCTGCCACGTCTCCCGCTCCCGGTCTCGACTTGGTCCTCGGTTACGAGTCCGGGTTCGATGCCTTCGTCGCCTGGCAGCCCGAGGTACGCCGGGGCACCGAAAGCGCGCGCGCTGCCCTCCGGGTTCCCACCGGCAAATTGGCAGAAGCGCGCGACTACGGTGTCGGCGTCGATGTGCGCCCCCCGGCTGCTTCAGGGCATCGTGCCGAGATCGTCACCGCCATTCGCCCCGACCGCGTTCGGGAGTACCTCGAGGCTGTTCCGGACCTCCGCGAGTTGAGGCGGGAGCTGGAGGAGATCGGGTCCGAGGCGGTGCCGAGAATCCGACGGGCGGCCTTCCACGCACTGGGCACGAGGCCGCCGTGTACCCCGAGGGCGAACCTCTCGGCCCTGGGGACGATCGAGGCCGGCCAAGCACCGGAGGCACCGTCGCCTCCAGGGGCTGGGCGCGTGCCGCCGCCCCCGCCCTCGCCCCCGTCTGGGTCTATGCCGCCGCCTAGCTCTGCGTCGCCGCCGGCCTCGAAGACCCCCGAGTGGCGCCCGGCGCGTGAGGTCGGGACGGGCTTCGCCACCCCCGAGGGCGCCCCAGTGTCCGCGGGGCCGCTGCTCCCCGACGCGCCCTACCTCTTCTGGTTCAAGGTTGGCGACCCGGTCCCCTATTCGATCGAGCAGACCGCGACCGAGGTGCCGATAGAGCTGCTTCCCGCCGAGGCCGAGTTGGACGTCGCCCTCTTCGGCTTCGAGGGGGAGTTGCAGCTCGACCCCGAAGCCGACGTCGGGCGCCTCCGCATCGACGAAGACGGTTGCTTGCACGTGCGCATCGCGGTGGCAGGGCCGCACTCCCCCGACCCGAAGCTGAGCGGGTCCTTGTTCTTCCCCCTGAGGACGCCGAAGCGCGAGGGCGCTGCCCGCCTGCGGTGCAACGTCTACTGCGAAGGCGTGTTGGTCCAGTCCCGCCTGGTCAGCGCGTTGGTCGCCCGTGAGTGGGCCGGTCCGCTGCAGGCTGGAGGGGTGCTTGCCTCGGAGTTGGAGTACTCGCTCTCCCGCTCCCTGCATTCGGCCCAACTCGCGAAGCTGCCCCCCGCCGACCTCAGCCTGATGGTGAACGGCGATCAAGACCGCCATCAGTTCCGTCTCTACGCGCCCGGGGACGACGAGAACCCCGTCATCACGTCCAGCGCGACGGTGG
This sequence comes from Solirubrobacterales bacterium, assembly GCA_035760065.1. Lineage (GTDB taxonomy): Bacteria > Actinomycetota > Thermoleophilia > Solirubrobacterales > 70-9 > VAYN01. The sequence goes on along the minus strand of DASTTQ010000002.1, from coordinate 11,575 downwards.
AGGCGAGCGAGCTCACGAAGCCGATCGAATACTGCCGCGCGGGACTGCGAAAGGCGTCCTGGGGCGATGAGGATGAATGGCAGAAAGGAGTCCCGCCGAAGTACAGTGCCGCCGGCAGCCCCGAGCAGCTTGAATCCGACCTGCTGGACTTGGCGATCCGCGGTCGCCTCGCTTACACCGCGATCATCGATCGGCTGGTCGAGGATCGCGAGGTCCGCCGCGAGCTCCAGGGCATCCGGTACCACGCAAGGATCGAGCTCGCGGCGGCACCTGAGCGGTTCGTCCCGGCAGCGCTGTTCTACGACGCGCCCCTCGCCCCCGGCGCCAATCTCTCGGAACTGACTCTCTGCAGTCAGTTCGTCGCGGCACGCGAAGACCCAGATGTGGCGCTCGAGGATTGCGCATGTCTGAACGGAAGCTGTCCGGGCTGGGAGGAGAAGACCATTGTCTGCCCCGGTGGCTTTTGGGGGTTCCGCCATGCGATGGGCTGGCCGGTTTCCCTTGACGATGGCGATGCGCTGGGCGTCCTGGCCTACGAGTCGTCGCTGCGGGCGGCGATGGCCAGCGCCGATGATCTCGCCGGAGTCGCCCAGCACCGTAAAGACGTCGGCGGGCTGCTCCACGACCTCGACGACGCCCCCGACCTGGCGGAGCTCCTCAAGCTGCTCGCCGCGCACAGCGAGCAGCTTGTCTATCTCTACTGTCACGGCGGCGAAACGCCAGGAAGGGTTCCCTATGTTCGCATCGGCGACCCGCGCGGCCCCCGGCTCACCCGCGGCGAGATCTTCGACCTCGACCTCGAAGGGCGGAGCTCGCTCATCTTCCTCAACGGCTGCACGACCACCGCCGTCTCGCCCGAGAGCCAGTTCGATCTGGTTGACGCCTTCATTCAGTACGGGGGAGCGGTGGGCGTGATCGGCACCGAAATCACCGTTTTCGAGCCGATGGCCGCTCCGTTCGCGCTTGATTTCTTCCAAGCGTTCGTCGGCGAGCGAGCCACCGTCGGTGAGGCCATCCGTCATGCTCGCCTCGCCGCTCTCAAGCGAGGAAACCCGCTCGGGCTCGCATATGTGCCCTTCGTGCTCGGGGGGATGACGCTGGAGGCGGTTGGCATGGGGCCCGGCATGTAGCTCCGGAAAGCACTTCGCGAGGCAGCCCAGCGAACTTGGGCGCCATGAGGCCGTTCATTGCTCTGCTGGGGCAAGAAATTCAGGGTGGTTCGGGATCCGGTCCTGCCGATGCCTCACGGGAGCAAGCCGACCAAATCAGGGAGAGTTGCAATCTCTCCCTCCTCCATCCAGGCCGGTATGACATCGCAGTCCCCCACCAGGAACGGCCAGATCCAGAGACCTCTGGGCGGTGGTCGGTCCAGAACCAGGTACAGCCGAACATCGCTGGGAAGACGCCGTCTATTGCGGTATCGATATTCGCGAAGCTGTGCCCATCCACGGCGGATCTGGCCTGCCAGATTGCCCGGGCTCCAGCTCTTGACCTCGAAGAGGTGGCCGGTGTCGCCGTGAACTGCAAGCAGGTCGTAGCCGTCGAGCTGCTCGGTGAGCTCGAAGTCTCCTCTTCTCGTGATCGCGCTGGCAAGTTCTTCCAGTGCTCGCTGGTGGCCTCGGCGAGCACGTTCAAGCAGACGGGCGCGCCTCGCCGGATCGGGACTGGAGTCCGCCTGGGAGACCAAGCGCCCTATGTCTCGGCTCTGGAAGGGCACAGGAGTGGACAGCGGCTGGCCGTCCTCCAGCGGTTCGTCGTTCTCGTCAACCCCGCCATGCGGCCGATCGCCGGCAGCGTCGGTACCCGGATCGTCACCCACGATCGTCCCCTCACCTGAGAGCAGAAGTGAATTCCACGGCGACTCCGGATCGGGATCGAAGAGGGTGAGGAACCGCGCGGAGTCGAGCTGAAGGTCGGCTTCGAAGCGGGAACGGGAGATCTCGACGCCCCATTGTTTGAAGTAGGCCGACCCGCCATACATGGCGGCCATCCACGGGTACAGTGGCACCCGATTGTCGGGAGCGGCGAGCAGGCCGGCGAGGACGTCGGCGGTGGGCTCGACGTACCAGAATCCCCGATTTGCCCTGGGGCCCCGGGAGAGCAGCTTCGGCCGGTCGAGTGCGGACGTACCGGGTCCGGGGGGGACATCCCGCTTGTTCGGGTTGAAGCAGGTCGGTTTGCCACCAGGGCCGCCCGGAGAGTGGCAGTGGCCTGAGGCCGGATCTCTGTACGGGCAGTAAACCCGGCGTTCGCCGAGATATTCCGGGGAGCGGAGGAAGTCTGCCGTGTACGGCGCGTCGCAGCCAAGCCCGCCTTGAAGGTCGAAGGAGTTGCGCCAGTTGTTCGCCGAGGTTGGCTTGAAGTGGTCCGTGAAGGGTTTGTAGATAGGGCCCTCGGCGTGGACCGGCAGGTGGGCGACATCCTTTTCGAACGTCGCATCGCAAACGGCTGCCTGCAGGTCCTTGGTTCCAATCGGGCCACCCGAGTCGGGGCGGAAGATCAGCTCCGGCGGGGCTGATTCTCCCCTGGCGCCGCCGAGGCCACGATGGATCAGCACCGCGATCGCAACGCCAAAGTTGGGCCCCAAGATCTTGTTCGGCGGTGACGCGAACCCGCGCAGCAGGGTGACCCCCCGCTGGAACAGCTCCCTATCTTCGAGGTCTAGGGACGCCTCCACACGGGGAGCTTAGACCGTCAAGTCAAAGGTCAAGCGGCGAGCCGCACCCTGTCTGCCGAGGCCTCTCGCGGGCTTGTGCCGAGCAGCGAGCCGAGGTCGATCTCGCCCCGCGCCCAGCCCTGGTAGGCCGTGCGGGCACGGCGGCGCAGAGGCATCTCGTCGCGGCCGCCATTTGCGGGGATCGGCGGCAGGTCGCTGATGGCTTCATCCACCGATAGCGGCTCCGGCAGTCCTGCGTCGGCGTCGTTCAGCGAGTGACGCGGCTCGGGAGGGTTCCAGTGTCCCCGCTCGACGCCAACGAAGAAGACCCTCGTGCGGCGCTGCGGAACGCCATACCTCTCTGCTCGGAGAACGCACATATGAGTCGTCAGTCCCAGCCGCGACATCTCGGCAGCGATTCGGGAAGGGATCGTGCGACCGGCTATGGAAAGGATCCCCTGGACGTTCTCGACCACAAGAATGGCCGGCTTGACCTCCTCGGCGATCCGGAAGGGGACCCAGAAGAGCTGGCTGCGAACGTCGTCGCGGCGGCGGTTCCCAGCCGTCGAAAAGCCCTGGCATGGCGGGCCCGCGAGGAGGATGTCAGGCCGCCCGCCCGCGCGCTCTCGAATGCGCCGGACGACGCTGCGCTGGGTGGCGGGGTCCGAAAGGTCGGTGGCCTCGGCGAGCTCCTCTTGGTGCGCGTCGTTATAGGTTTGGCAGGCATGTTGGCTGGCGTCAGTGGCGTAGACGACCGACGACCCCGCCATCTCGAAGCCGAGTGAGAGCCCACCGGCACCGCTGAACAGATCGGCTATGAGTCCGTGCCGCAGGGTCGATGCCACGCTCTGTGCGAGCAGCGGTGGCACGGCGTTCCCTATCTGTTCGTACTGAGCTCGGCGAGGACCGTGGAACTTGACGTGGTCTGGGAACGACTGCAGTCGGGCACCCTCGCGCAACGAGATCAACCGAGGCTGAGTGGGGTGGATGAAACAGCCGTTGCCAATTCGCGAAAAGTAGGTGTTGATCGTGTAGGAGGGCATGTCACGTCGCAGGCGGCCGTAGTACGTCGTATGGACTAGCCCTCGCTCTTCGCTGCGCCGGCGGATCTGGTCAACGCGCGCCGAGAGGCCGGCTGGAACGCTCTGCCAGTTGCCGCCCTCCGGAATCGCCTCGATCATCCGTTCCTCAAGCTGGCTAACCCGAGGGGAAAGATGGTTGAAGACCCGTTTCATGCGTCGGGTTCCTTGAGTCCGTAAAGAGATCGGACCGCGAGCTCAAGTTGTTCGTCGACGGAGGACCGGTCTGGGCCCTTCAGCAACGCTGCCGTCAGCTCGGCGATCTCGCCGGCTGACTCGCGGGCAGGGCTCGGGATCGGCAGCGCCGCAAGCTCGTAGTTCCCCACGTGATTGGTTGAGCTGGTCATCCGGAAGCGCCAATCGATCAGCCGCGAGTTGATGATCCCGAGCAGGTACAGGAGGCTGGATTCGCGATCGAGCACCGTCGCCTCCAGGTGGTCGATGGCGAGGAAGTTGCACGAGTTCGCAACAACGTGACCGGCTTGCACGAGAGATCCGGAGATCCGGTTTGGCTTGCGGAGGTAGGAACACTGGCGGAGGACGATTCGGGGTTGGGAAACGAAGGGCGCCTTTGGGGGGGAGATTCCGTCGACGAGAAACCTCTGATCGACCCAGCGATGCTTGTCGGAGGGAAGGTCGGCCCGGAACCGCTCGATCTGATCTCCTCGGATCAGCGGCACTCCGGTTGGTTCGGACCGTACGTAGCCAGCGTGGGAGGTCAGGTCGAGCTCGCCGCGGAGATTGGCGATCCAGGGATGCTCGTCGAGCCGTGGATGCTCGTGCATTGCCTGGAGCAGCTCGATGTCGTCGGCGGAGCAATTGGGCATTCGACGATCCACCGGGTCGACAGCCATGATCAGTTGGCGAGTGACTGTCGCGTCCGCCTTGGATTTGAGGTCCGATGGCGTGCGGACTTGGCGACGAATCCGTATCCGCGAGGAGGATCGATGCGCTTGGGCGACCAAGACGCAGGTCGGCTGGTTGACGCCGGCAAAGAGGTGGGCGTCCTCGGGGATAAGGGCGAGTTCGCGCAAGGAATGGCTGTCGAGCAGGAACCGGCGAAACCTGCGGGAGCGGTGGTCTGCCATAAACGTGCTGGGGACGATGCATGCGAGGTTGCCGCCGGCGCGCAGGAGTGACAGCGCTCGCTCGACGAAGAAGCGAGGCAGGTCGGGGATCCCGCCGTGGGCGAACGAGTAGTCGGGGTTCCGACGGAGTGCCGCAGCGGTCTCGGTAACGCGGTGTCGGGCTTGGTTCAAGGCTCGCTCGCGAATCGCGGCTGTGGCTTGATCGTCGCCCCGCCGTGCAGGCAGGCTTGATTGGTTGACCTTGAGCTGGCCGTATGGCGGATTCATGACGACTGCGTCGAAGCCCGTCGTCCCGACAATCTCGGGGAACCATGACTTCCATGAGGTCGGCCCGTCGAGAGGCGCCAAGAGTGAGTCGCCGACGACGAGCTGGGTGCCGAGAAGCGCGGGTCGCTCGTCCCTCCACTGGCCCGCTATGAAGGCGAGCGTGAGGGCGGTGAGCTCGACGAAGGCGGGATCTCGGTCTACGCCGAACAACGATTCCAGCGCTCGCTGCGAGCCGGATTTGGAGCGCAGCTTCAGAAAGCACTCGACAAGCAATGCTCCCGCGCCCACAGCGGGGTCGAGCGTCAGCGGCGCTTCCTTGCCACCAACGGCGGCAGATGCGATGTGGGCAGCCACGAATCGGGGCGTGAAGAAGCAGCCCTGTTGCTTCGCCACCCATGGGTGCCAGGCGCGGCGAGGCGGGCTGTGGTCGCCGAAGACCCAGTAGCAACTCGTTGCGGACTCCATGGTCCGGCCCACGAGGTGCGCGAGTTCCGCGTCATCTAGCAACCGCAAGACGCCGCTCGCCTCGCGAAGCGCTGGCAGATCGCTCGCCAGTGCGCCGAGGTGGGACTCGCAGAGGTTGGGAACCCAAGCGTTGAGAGCGTCTGCGGCCCCCGAAAGGTCGTCGGCCTGCCACCTTGCCCGTCCCGATTCAGCACGTTCCCCCATCTCTGCGACGACGGCGAGAACAGCGAGGCGACCACCGGCGCTCGATAGGTGGACAAAGGGAACCGGACCGCCCGTGCGCGCCGCGATCAGATCGCGGACGAGTCCGTTCGTCGGGACTTCGCCCCACTTCTCGGGGCGGGCGGCGAGATCGACCGCTGCGGCTTTGTGGAGATCCGCCGCGATGCGTTGCAGGGACACCTGGCCAGGTTGACGCCTGGTGGCGAGTTGAGAAGGCACCCGGAAAATCTATGAAGCCTGGCGGACAAGGCCAGCCTCGAGAACAGCCGCCGAACGCTCAGCGGCCTTGCTCCATTGTCTCCAGGCCACGGTTGAGCGCAGCGACGGGACAGGGCGGTCGATCGTGAACGTGCCCGCTGCGGGTGCCGCGGAGCCGACCGCGACCTCCGTTCCGTTTCCGGCGACGACTCGGATCGGGTGGCCGTCGCGGCCGCACCGCGAAACGTAGCGACCTTCGGAGGTTGAAGTCCGGATAGAGGCCGGTGACCGAAACAGACGGTTCAGGACCGTGTCACACGAGCCCCAGCTGCAGTTCCTCACGACGCTCCGCTTCATGGTCACCCATCTATCGCCGGTCAGTCCACCAGTCGCGCTGGCCCTCGACGTCTTCGCGCGGAGCCTTGCCGAGATTGGGCGCGCCGATGACGAGGATCTCGAGGCCCTCCGACCCAGCCTCGTAGCCTCGCCACGTACTGGGCGGGACGCGCACCGCGTCCCATTCCTCGAGCTCGACGATCTTCTCGTCGAGCTTCATCCTCCCGCTCCCGCGCACGACCACGTACACCTCCTCCTGCTTCTTGTGCGTGTGGCCGTACGGAAAGCGGTAGCCGGGCGGGATGCGCTGATAGCTCAGGCCGGAGTTCTCGAGTTCGAGCGGCCCGGTCGCCATGCGGAACTCCAGGTCCGGCGCGCCGTCGAACTTGGACCCGAGGTCCTCCAGGTCCTCCTTGAGGTTCCTGAGAGTGAACGGCACAGCTCAAGCCTATGGCACCCCTGGCTGGGTCGCTGCTGCGGCGGGAGTGGAAGGAGTGGGGCGGGTTCGATGACAATGCGGACGGGCGCATCGGCGCTCGCCGCGGGCTGGGTAACCTCCGCGCAGTGGCGACGAGGAGGAGATCTCGATGAGCGAAGCCGGTGGGGAGTCTCCCTCGCAGCTGATCGACGCGAGGATCGAGGAGCTGGACGACTGGCGCGGCGAGACGCTCGCCCGGGTCCGTGCGCTCGTCAAGGAGGCCGACCCGGAAGTGGTCGAGGAGTGGAAATGGCGAGGCGTCCCGACCTGGTACCACGACGGGATCATCTGCACCGGCGAGACCTACAAGCAGGTCGTGAAGATGACCTTCGCCAAGGGCGCCTCCCTCGACGATCCCACTGGCCTCTTCAACTCCAGCCTCGAGGGCAACGTCAGGCGGGCGATCGACATCCACGAGGGCGACGAAATCGATGCGGAGGCCTTGAAGGACCTGATTCGCGCCGCCGTCGCCCTGAACGCGTCCTGATGGCCGCCCAGCTCGACGAGGCTCCTTCGACCGTGGCGCTGAACGCCGTGCAGCGGATGCTGGGGGCTTAGCTTGAGCCGAAGCGACAGCTCGGCGGCGATCTCGCCGACCGCCCACTACACCGGGGAGACCTGGGTCCGCAACGGGCTCTCGCATCCCCAGCTCGCGACCTGGCAGGGCCGCGTCTTCCACGGCACCCTCGCCCTGCCGAACGCGGCGAGCAAGATGCTCGGCGGGCCCACCCTCGAGGGCTTGCTGCTGGCTCGGCACCGGATCATCGACGCCCTCCTCGAGGAGCTGATCCAGGGCGGCGTCAGCCAGGTGATCGAGGCCGCCTGCGGGATGTCCCCGCGCGGCTGGCGGTTCAGCGAGCGCTACGGGGAGCGGCTGACCTACGTCGAGGCGGACCTGCCGGCGATGGCCCGGCGCAAGCGCGAGGCGCTCGAGCAGATGGGGTCCCTTGGCGAGCACCACCGCGTCGCCGACCTCGACGTCCTCCGCGACGGCGGCCCGGAAAGCCTCCGGTCCCTGGCCGAGACCATGGATCCGGACGCGGGGTTGGCGATCGTCACCGAGGGCCTGCTCGTCTACTTCGGCGACACCACCGTGGAGGCGCTGTGGGCGCGGCTGGCGAGGGTGCTCCAACCCTTCTCGACGGGCGTCTACCTCGCCGACCTGCGCATCGCCCGCCCCCGCCGGGGAGTCGCCGAGCGGGCCTTCGAGCTGCTCCTCGGGACCTTCGTCCGCGGCAAGATCCACCCCTACGGCGGCGACGAGGCGGCCGCCGAGCTCGACCTCCGCGCGGCGGGCTTCGAAGAGGTCCGGCTGCATCGCGCCGACGAGCACCCGGCGGCCGCCGAGGCCGGCGACGACGCGGGCGCCGGGATGCTCAGCATCATCGAGGCCCGGACTCGCTCAGGCGCCTAGGTGAAGACGATCTGGCCGCCGGCCGCGAGGCCGTAGAACTCCCCGACCGTGATCACGTCCTCGACCTCTCCGATGAAGTCCTCGCGGCTGAGCCCGAAGAGGTCGACGGAGGCCTTGCAGGCGTAGAGGCCGGCGCCGGATTCGGCGATCATCTCGACGAACTCGGGGATCGGGGGGATGTCGAGCTTCTCCATCTCCTGGGCCAGCTTGTGGGTGACGAGGGCGGAGACGCCGGGGATGCCGCCGGCCCAGGTCGCCAGGTGCAGGCCGGGGTTGCCGACGGTTGCGACCTTGACGTGCTCGTGCTTGGCGCGGTTGATCGCGTCGAGGCCGAAGAAGGTGAAGAAGAGGTTCGCCGCGATGCCCTCCATGCGGGCGCCGTTGGCCATGATCAACCCCGGGTAGACGCCCTCCAGCGAGCCCTTGGAAACGATGATCGAAACCTTCTCGATTTGCGCATTCATGGCTTCCTCTCTAGATGCAGCCGCGCGGCTTGGGGATGCCGGCGACCTTGGCGGCGAGTTTCGCCGGCCCTTTCGGGAACAGCTGGTAGAGCTCTTTGACCGGGACGCCGGAGGCTTTGCCGAGGGTGCGGATCGAGGGGGCCGAGCCGGAGTCGAGATAGGTCTTGCGCATGAAGTCGACGACCAGCCAGTGGCGGTCGGTCAGCTCGCCGACCCCGGCCTCGACGGCGATCGCCGCGGCGACCCGCTCGTTCCACTGCGACGGGTCGGTCATGAAGCCCTCGGCGTCGACGTCCACGTCGGCGCCCGCGTAGGTCACCGTGCTCATGGTTCTCCTCCTTCGTGGGGTGGGTGCTTGCCCGCCATCGACATCTGGGCCGCGACGCCCGGGATCTCCCGGCCGGGCAGGAGCACGTGCCAGTAGAGGGGCTCGAAGGCGAGCTTGCCGAGGTGGTTGAGCCGCGACTCGCGCAGCAGCGGCAGCGGCCCGAGGTGCGGCTCGGGATAGCGACCGGGGAGCGGCTCGACCTCGTAGTTGAAGTCGATCAGCAGGGCTCGGTGGAAGCCGCTCTCGACGAAGCAGTTGACGTGCCCGTCGTAGCTGCCCTGCGCCTCTTCGCCGGCGAGGGCGCGCTCGACGTTCGCGCACAGCGTCTCGGCCTCGAAGTGGGTCGCCGAGCCGGCCTTCGAGGTCGGCAGGCTGGCGGCGTCGCCGATCGCGAAGACGTTCGGCGCGGCGCTGCTCTGCAGGGTGTGGACGTCGACGGCGACGAAGCCCAGCTCGTCGCCGAGGCCCGGGGAGCGGGCGACGAAGGGCGCGCCGCCGTGCAGCGGGACGACGACGGCGAGGTCGAAGGGCACCTCGCGCTCGTCCCAGCTGACCAGCTTGCGCGCGGCGCCGTCGACCCGGCCGGTCGCGAACTCGGTCTCCAGCTCGATGCCGCGCTCCTCGAGCATCCCGTCCAACCGCTCGGCGGCGACGGGCTTGGTGAAGGCGGAGTCCAGCGGCGTGACGTAGGTGATCTCGATTTGGTCGCGGATCCCGCGCTGGCGCAGGTACCAGTCGGCGAGGAAGGAGAACTCGAGCGGGGCGACCGGGCATTTGATCGGCAGGTCGACGAGGTTGACGACGAGGCGGCCGCGCTCGAAGCCTGCGAGGGCTTCGCGCAGCGCGATGGCGTCCTTCACCGAGTAGAAGGAGAAGACGCTCTCGCCCCAGCCGGGGCCGCGCAGGCCCTCGGTCTCCTCGTAGAGGAGGGAAGCGCCGCTGGCGACGACGAGCGCGTCGTAGTCGAGGCTCTCGCCGTCGGCGAGGTGGACCGTGCTCGCGGCGACGTCGACCCGGTCGACCTCGGCGAGGCGGAACCCGATCCCGCGGTGGAGCTGCTCGCGGCGGGAGCGGACGATCCGCTCGGGGTCCTCGAGCCCGAACGGCACGAAGAGGAGGCCGGGCTGGTAGACGTGGCGGTCGTCGCGGTCGACGACGACGATCTCGAGCTCCTCCGGCGGATGGCGCCGGCGCAGCCGGTTGGCGACGAGGGTGCCGCCGGTGCCGCCGCCGATGATCACGACCCGCTTCACACGTCGAGGATGGGACCCGGCGGCGCGTTCGCCATCCGGGGAAAGCCGCAGCCCGTGTGCGGGGCGGGCCCGCCGCCGCTCATGCCTATTTCGATTCCGCCGCGGCGGCCATCTGCTTCAGCATCACGTCGTGGTCGAGGTCGATCACCGCGCGCGCCTCCGCGCAGGCGATCGGGTCCCGGGTGAGCGTCAGCTGGTTGTCCTGCTCGGCCTCGCCGCCGAACGACCAGTTGGTCGAGCCGGTGACCAGGTAGAGGCCGTCGATCACCATCAGCTTGTCGTGGCTGATCGCGTGCTTTTCCGAGCGCCCGATCGCGATGCTGTTGCCGGGCAGGTCGTTTTTCAGCAGCTTCAGCAGTTCGGACTCGAGTTTTCCGCCCGCCTCGCTCGAGTCGAGCGAGAGGGTGACGACCATCGACGGGTTTTTTGCGTGATGGCGAAGCAGCGCGACCATATGGGGGTCGTCGAACCCGTACATGTTGATCGCCACCGAGCTCTTCGCCTGCAGCAGGGTCCAGAGCAGGACCTGATGGACGCCGGTGTCGCGCGGCGCGTAGAAGGTCAGGTATTCGCGGTTGTACCCGTGTGGAAACGACTGCGCCTGCTTGAAGCGGCCCAGCTCCTCGAAGCGGATCGCAGCCAGCTCGGACAGCGAGACCCCGCCCAGCTCGTCGCGCTTCTTGCCGAGCTGCAGCGGCGACTCCCACGCGGCAAACGAGGACGCCTTGGCCATGCGCGCCACTCTCCCATACTGTTCTGAGTAACGCAAGTTTTGTAAAGCAGCGGTTGCATGTGCTCCCGTCCGCGCGCGGGAGCCGTAAGCACACCCTGCCTCCGTTATCGGTGCCGCAACAACTCCGTCCTCCCAGCGCTGTTCCATTCACCGGGAAGAGGGTCAGGTCCCATGGTGCCGATCTCAAGCCCATCCCGTTCCCGTTTCCGCGCGAGCGATGCGCGGAGACCGCTGCTCGAGCGGCGGCGCTTGCGGCTCCGCGACGGGGCCGAGACGACGCTCCACGTCGCCCGCTTCGGCCGCGAGGCGTTCTGCCCCCGGGTCGCCCTCCTCGACCCGCCTTCGACGGTGCGCGCCTGGTGCGAGCGCAGCGGCGTCGCCGACGCGATCGTCGGCGGCTTCTACCTGCGCCCAGGGGGACCGGCGCTGGGCGACCTCTGGATCGACGGGAAGGCGATCACGAGCGAGCCTTTCGATGCCCCCTGGCACGCGCTCCGCGCCTGCGTGCACGTCGACCGCTACGAGGTGAAGCTGGCGGCCCGCCGCGAGATCGGCGAGGTCCCGCGCGGCGACCTCCTCCATGCCGGGCCGATG
>DASTTQ010000001.1:0-2553 GCA_035760065.1 Solirubrobacterales bacterium | reverse complement strand
GCGCCTGACTCACAAGCTATCCGCCAACCGGATCAACGTCGATCCCCCGCCGGCGCCTCCGCCGCCGGGCTACGGCGGCGCCGGGCGTCCCGCAGACGGTAGCTCTCACCGCCCGACTCGAGGATCGTGCACCGGTGCGTCAGGCGGTCCAGCGCCGCCCCCGTCAGCCGCTCGCTGCCCAGCACCTCCGGCCACTGCTCGAACGGCAGGTTCGTCGTCACGACCACGCTCGTTCGCTCATAGGCCGTCCCGATGACGTCGAACAGTAGCTCCGCCCCGGCCTTGCTCGCCGGCACGTACCCCAGCTCGTCGAGGATCAACAGGTCCAGCTTCGCCAGCCGCGACCGCAGCTGGCCCAGTTGTCGCTCCTCGCGGGCCTCCATCAGCTGGGTCACCAGTTCGGTGACCCGGTAGAACCGCACCCGCTTGCCGCGGCCGCACGCCTCCACGCCGAGGGCCGTCGCCAGGTGGGTCTTACCTGTGCCCGGCCCGCCGACCAGCAGGAGGTTCTCCCGCCGCTCGACGAAGTCGCACCGGGCCAGCTCCAGGACCAGCGGCTTGTTGAGCGCGGGGGCCGCCGCGAAGTCGAACGCTTCGAGCGTCTTGACCGTCGGGAACCGCGCCGCCTTGAGCCGCCGCTGCGCCGCCCGCCGTTGCCGCTCGATCAGCTCCAGCTCGCACAGCTGCAGCAGGAACCCGAGGTGGTCCACGTCCTCGGCGGCGCAGCGGCGGGCGACCTTCTCGCACTCGGCGGTCATCGTCGGCAGCCGCAGCGCCTTGAGGTGGTGCTTCAGGAGCACGGTGCTCTTGGTCTCGGTCTTCTTCATGGCGCCACCCCCGCCGTCAGGCGCGCGTAGGCCGTGAGGTCGGGGGCCGGGACGCCCACCAGCTTCAGGTGCGGCCGGCCGTCCAGGCTGAACAGGCCCGCCGGCCGCTCCCGGCCATGCTCCAGGATCAGCCGCACCGCGTCGGCGTCGGCCGTGCCCAGCTCCAACGCCCGCGTGACGGCGCGGGTCAGTTCGCCGGGGTCGGCCCGCTCCAGCAGCCGCAGGACCTTGATGTATTGCCGCGTCCCCGGCCCGCCCAACTCGGCCTCCAGCCGCCGCCGCAAGACGCCGAAGCAGACCGGCAGCTCCCACCCCGCGAGCGGGGCGGCGAAGTCCAGCGCGCCGGGCTTGCGCTCCAGCAGGGCGAGGTAGTGGACCGGGTCGTAGAACACCCCCTCGCGGCCCCAGGACCGGCGGTGGGCCGCCACGACGCGGTCGCCCACGGCGATGCGGACCGTGTCGATCGTCCCGACGGCGGTGACCCGGCGGTGGGCGAACTCCGTCGGCACCGAGTAGTCGTTGGCGTCGAACCGGACCAGCGACAGCGAGTCGGCGTACGGCTGCTCGACCCGCGCCGCGGTGAACGCCTCGGCCGGCAGCGGCAGCATCGCCTCCCGCTCCTCGGCCAGCAGCTCCGCCTTGGTCGCCGGCTTGCCCCGCAGCCGCCGCGCCAGGTCGGCGCGGCAGTCGGCCTCGAGCCGGGCGTTGAGCCCCCCCAGGCCGCCGTGCAGGGCCGGGACCGGCACGAGGAAGTTGCGGCGGGCGTAGCCGATCGGGGTCTCGACGTGCCCCTTCTCGTTCGGCCTCCTCACCAGGCAGAAGTGCGACTCGAACAAATGATGACTCTTGAGCGCCAGGAAGGCGTCGGTGACCCGGCGATCCCGGCTGCCCGTGATCCTGGCGACGGCGATCCTGGAGATGTCGTAGCTGACCCGCCGGGGGACGGCCCCGAAGAAGTCGAAGGCGCGGACGTGGCCTTCGAGGAACGCCTCGGTGCACTCGCGCGGGAAGGCGCAGACGAAGATCGCGTCGGAGTACGGCAGCGTCATGACGAACAACGCCACCTTGGTGGCTTGCCCGTCGAGGGTGACCTCGGCCTCGCCGAAGTCGACCTGGGCCTCGCCGGGCGGGTGGGCCAGCGGGACGAAGACCTCGGCGTGGCTCCGCCGCCAGGCTCGGACGGCGTCCTTGACGACGGTCAGGCCGCCCTGGTAGCCGTGCTCGTCGCGGAGCCGCTGGTAGATCCGCACGGCGGTGTGCCGCTGCTTCCTCGGGGCCTTGCGGTCGTCCTTGAGGATCTGGTGGACGACCGGCAGAAGCGGCTCGAGGATCGAGGGCCGCTTGAGGAGGGCGCGGCGATACCCGGGCGGCTCGGTGTGGGTGAGGATCTTGCGGAGGGTCTTCCAGTGGATGCCGTACTCGCGGCAGGCGGCGCGTCGGCTCAGGCCGTCGACCAGGACGCGACGGCGGATCTCGGCCCAGTTCTCCATGTTCGTGTACACCCCTGTGCCTCACAGCCCGTGCCCTCGATGGTCGGCCTATCGGCCCCCATCGTGGTCACGGGGCGGTGAGTCAGACCAAGGGCGCTGCACTTTTCGGCCGCCCGTCGACTACCCCGCCCGGCGCTGCACTTTTCCCCCGCCGTTCACACATTCTGACAAAAGTTCTGTGACGCTACGGTTAAGTGACTAGCCGGCATTTCTCACCGAGTAACTCGGAGCGAGGT